>NZ_QTMI01000001.1:0-1074100 GCF_003603115.1 Coprococcus sp. AF19-8AC
GCTGTACTAGGGGCGGCGGCCGCCACGGTAACACAGTCTATAGCGACATCTGCTATTATTGGTGCAGCCACGTCAGGTGTTATGAATGGAATAGCTTCCATGAATTCCGGCAACTCATTTTATGATGGATTTGCAAGTGGCTTTGAATCTGGAGCAATATTGGGTGCAATCAGTGGAGGATTAGGAGCTGGAACATCTGCAATTATGTCAGGGGCAGAACTCACAGTAGGAAGAGTCATGGCTGTAAAAGCTATGAATATGGTATCTGATGCAACTGTAGATAGTGTGGTATATGCGTATCACTCAAACAAGTATGATAAAGACTTTACTGGCGGAGATATAGTTAAGACTTGGGTAAAAAGTGCGGCAACATCGTTTGCTATGCAGTCTGTTGGAGGTGGAAAGTCATCGTCAAAGACGGATGGTGGGAATGGTGTTATATCTACAGGCAAAGGACGGGGGGAGCCTGAAGGTAGTTTTAAATGTAAGAGTGGTAGAGAATCATCAATAAAGGATTACTCAAATAGATTTGCGGATAGTTTGGTAGATGATTTTAATACTGATGTTGAAGTTAGAGATGTTGTAAAAGAAGATATGATTTTAGTTCAATTTAGTTCTGATGCGCCAAACGCATCACTTAGGTATTGGACAACAATTGATGAGGCTAATGGAATTTCTACAATTGAAGAATATATGGATAAAATGGCATTATCAAAAGAATGGGGAAATCGAAATGTTGTAAAAGTTGCTAGAGTGAAGAAGAAAACAGAAGTTACTCATGCTATTGGAACAGCAAAAGCACAAACTAAAATTAGCGATCCTAGACCTGGAAATGGTAAACAAATTTTATTTAGTAAGTTTGATTCAAATTGGATTACGGAAGTAAGAAATATAAAGGAATAGGTGTTTAATTATGAAAAGAGAAATTATGAAAAGAGAAATTATGAAAAAAAAGTTAAGTGATTTACAATGTGAAATAGGAAAAATTAAAGATGATGTTGATGATTATACAAGAGAGTATCTTAGTAAAATGGAAAAAATTATAGAAGAATATAAAAATAAGTTGGATTCAAATAAAATGGATGAATCAGATGGAGGGACATTAGGATTTAGAAGAGCAATACTCGAAGATGACAATCTCGCAAACATAGACTCCTTGTATAATGCAGCGGTAGCAGTTGATAAATTTTATAGTCAAGAGTGTAGAGAGTGGTAGTAAGGCTAAATTAGATTATGTTACTTCAAATAGAAAAGAATATTAAGAATATCTGATGAAATAAGAACGTTGCTTATTTTGTTATGTGAAAAGCCAGTAGACATAAAAAGCTACTGGCACTTTCATGCTTAAATTTATTAGAGACAATGGAGTGTTGCGTCCAGTTACTTTCTGGTGGAAAGGAAGTTGTGAGACTATACAAGAACAGGGACGCATCAAAGCAGGTGTTTAAAGCGGATAAGTCGTAACTTGGCATTAATTGGCAGGCTTGAAGACACAACTTCTGGAAGATGCATAGAATTTCCTGCACCGTGGATTGGATGGATTGAGGAATATGCTACAAATGGAAGAATAATAGCAGGAGGGGGTTAGGTGAAAGATAAGAAATAGAATAAGGTAAGCTTAAAATTGTTGAAAAAAATAATTGGAGGATGAGACCAGTGAAGGAAAGCTGGCTATAGGCATAGGCGTGCTTGTGGTTACAGCAGCGGTTGTGATAGTCTGCCCTGCTGTACTAGGGGCGGCGGCCGCCACGGTAACACAGTTTATAGCGACATCTGCCCTCGTGGGATCAGCAATATCTGGTATAATGAATGGCGCTGCATCAGTGAAAGCAGGAAAGTCGTTTTTTGATGGATTTGCAAGTGGCGTTGAAGAGGGGGCAATAATAGGTACAGCTACATACATATATCATGGAAACAAATATGATAAAGCAATAACAGGCGGAGATGTAGCCAAGACCTGGGCAGAGTGTGCAATAACATCATTTGTTTTGCGGTCAGTTTTTGAGGGTGGAAAGTCATCACCCAAAGCAGATGGAAAGAATAGGGTTATGTCTACTAGCAAAGGTCGGGGGTAGTCTGAAAGTAGTATTACTTGTGAGACCAGCTATGGGAAGTCGTGGAAAATATGATACTACAGCAGATTTTCTGACTAATATTGAAAATCGAAATGGAAAATTTTATACAGATAAAGCCACAATAGATAAAATTGGACAGGTTGAAGCTAGAGGAGAAGATTTTTCACTGTTGAATAAAAGGATAATGAGTTCCCGTGCATCTACTGAAGGAGGAACTTCTGTTGTATATAAATATAGTGATGAATTAGGAACAAAATATTTGATTCATGAAGTTACAGATGCCAGGGGATATATTATTCACAGAGACTTTGATGCTGTAAGAATTTCATCGGGACAATTGATAAACAAGGGACATTAGTTAGGAGGTTGATATGTATCATAATGAAATGGAAAAAATAATAGAAAAAGTAGTAAAAGGTGATATAGATAAAAATGTATTAATGGAATATTTAATTGACGATTTTGATTGTGAAAAAATATATGACTCAGATGAGGAACTGATAACAGATGCTTTTTTTACATTAAAACATTATGCCAGTGGCGAAGAAGAGGTTAGCAAAGATGAGTGGATGTATTTCTTAGAGTGTTTAGCAGGAAAACGTGAATATAATATGGAAGCAAAAATGAGCATCACAACTAAGCCTCCCCACAGGCAGGCTTAAATCATAGTCTTGCTACAGCTCCTGTGGCAGTTAAGTGATGTTTACCTTGGTCACGTTTCTTTTTGTAATATGCATTCAACGGACTGTTATGGAAAGAACGGGTAGTTGCAGCGAGAAAAATGGCATGCCGTAAGTAAGGTGAACCCCGTTTGGACATGTGATTATGAGTGCTGCTAAATTCACCGGATTGTCGTACAGTTGGATCAATACCTGCAAAGGCAACTAAGGCAGATGAACTCTTAAATCTGTTTATATCACCGATTTCAGCAAGAATGGTTGCAGCAGCAATCATGCCTATTCCGGGAATGGTATGAAGATAACAATCAAACTTCTCGTAGTACTCAAGAATCTGGCAGTCAAGAGCTTCAATCTGCTTATCAAGAAAATTCATTCTGTCAATGAGCTGTTTTAACTGGAAAGAGAAAGCATCCTGTGCTATCTTAATACCAAAGGTATCAGCTGCAGCTTCTTTGATGGAAATGGCTTTAGCTTTGGTAAGTCGGTTGTGGCTCTTATCTTTTGTGATTTCAAAGAGCTCATCTATTGGTGCATTCTCAATATTCTCAGGGGTGAGATACTTTTCCAGAATGCCCATGGAAGTAGTCCCAAACTGACCGAAACGTATCACTTCTGCAATCAAAAAAGAGTCAATTGAGTCGTTTTTGGTTTGTCGTATATACATTTTTCTCAAAGAATCAGACTGGATAGGATTGATTACATAGATAGTATATCCTTTTGCTTTTAGAAATGAATAAATGGGATACCAGTAATGACCTGTAGCTTCCATGCCAAATACACAAGGGGAATTACCGATGTTTTTAAAGATAAAGCTCATAAGAGAATCTGCACCTTTGTGTGTAGTTGCAAAGCGAAGAGAAGGACCGATTTGTTTGCCTTCAGGTGAAACAATGGATGCTTCATGATGATTTTTGCCAATATCAATGCCTACGATGTACATAATTGAAATCCTTTCTTTTATGAATTATAAGTAGATAGAATCCTCACTTCAATGCGGGTAACAATCTGGTTAGATATACGAAGTACAGCACATATGCTGCCAACATCCAGCTAATACGCAAAATCCTGCAAAGCAGAGGGAGCAGTCTCAATGAACGAAGTCACAAGTGCTTCAAGAGTGGTGACGCACACCTCTATCTATTGGGATTATACACCTGACGATGAACTTTATTTAAAGTATAAGGATGTATTTGACAATCCAAAGTATTATAATCAAGAAACAGGGGCAATAAATTGGACAGAAAAAAATGAATTTGCTGATATACCAATGGATGAAGTGTTACAACCAGGAACAGACCAAAGACCATATAGTGTATTTGAGGTTGTTGAACCAATTAATGTAAAATCGGGTAGTATAGCATCTTGGTTTGATGAACCGGGCGGAGGAATACAATATTTGTTGCCAGATACAGTAGATGAATTATTAGATGCTGGTATTTTAAGGAGAATTCAATAAGCATGACAGTAGAACAATTAGAAAAAGAACTAGAAATGATGGAGATTCCACAAGAATTATATTCAATAATGGTGGGGGGCCTGCCAAATGAAAAATTATGCATTGTAAAGGAAGATAAATGGCAAGTATATTATAGCGAGCGTGGTAGCAAAAGTGGATTGAAATTGTTTGAAACAGAATCAGAGGCGTGTGAGTTTTTTTTGCGAAAAATGAAAAGATATGCAAGAAAATAAATTGATAATGTATCCATATAATGACAACCGAAATTAAAACTAAAAAATTTATCAAAGATGCAGAACGCATTGCTTTATAGTAAAAGTTAAGAAGAAGCATCAGTGAAAGCAGGAAAGTCGTTTTTGATGGATTTGCAAGTGGCTTTGAATCTGGAGCAATATTGGGTGCAATCAGTGGAGGATTAGGAGCTGGAACATCTGCAATTATGTCAGGGGCAGAACTCACAGTAGGAAGAGTCATGGCTGTAAAAGCTATGAATATGGTATCTGATGCAACTGTAGATACTGTGGTATACGCGTATCATTCAAATAAGTATGATAAAGACTTTTCTGGCGGAGATATAGTTAAGACTTGGGTAAAAAGTGCGGCAACATCGTTTGCTATGCAGTCTGTTGTAGGTGGAAAGTCATCGTCAAAGACGGAGACCAGCTATGGGAAGTCAAGTGGAAAAATTGGTGATTTTACAGAATTAGAAGGAAGTAATGTAGACGAGATATTGGATAGAATTCCAGATGAAGCAGTTTTGAGAGAGTTATATCCAGTACAGGGAGGAGCTACAGAAGGATTTGAGTTTAAGTGGGTTCAGAATGGGCAGACATATAGAGTTAGAGTACACAATGTGGACCCAAGTGCCCCGGTTGGCTCTAATGCTTATAATGGTTGGGTTGTTAGAGTTCAATGTGGTAGAAGATATTTTGACCCTACAATAAATGATTTTCGTGAAGCAAAGTATTTTAATCCCAATGGTCCGGATTATGATGAGGTTATTATTAATGATACACATATACCAATCTTGGATCCATATCAAAATTGAATTAGTGGGTGATTAATGGAGGTGTTAAGGATATTGGATGAAAAAAAATTAGAGGAGTTGGTCTCCAATATGGATGATAGAATTAGAATGCACGATTATTCCAAAGAACAACTTTTGTTGTTAATTGAAGACTATGTAACAATTAATTTTCAAGGTATGAAGTATCAGACAAGAGAGGCAATATTGAATATGATATGTGATGCTGTGAATTATTATGATATAGGAAAAGATTTAAATTGGGAATCAATTATTGCTATAAGGGAAGATTTGGAAGATGATTTGAAAGAATATGTTGATGAGATTATTTCTATGCACTACAACTAAGCCTCCCGCCGGCAGGCTTAATTCGTAGTCTCACTACCATATATTAACAGAATTTCTTAGGTTCATAGGGCTTACCATCCCGTACTACAGCATAGATTACGGTGGTAAGCTTTCTTGCTACATACATATATCATGGAAACAAATATGATAAAGCAATAACAGGCGGAGATGTAGCCAAGGCCTGGGCAGAGTGTGCAATGACATCATTTGTTTTGCGGTCAGTTTTTGAGGGTGGAAAGTCATCGTCAAAAGCAGATGGAAAGAATAAGGTTATGTCTACTAGCAAAGGACGGGTGGAGTCTGAAAGTAGTATTACTTGTGAGACCAGCTATGGGAAGTCAAGGGAAATAATTCAATGTAATACTAAAGATGCAGCAGCTGATGAATTAGCTAAAAGAATTGGAGGTCAATCGAGATCTGCTTTTGCGGATGATCCAATTCAGCGTGAATTTGATGTGATTTCAGATCAATATATTGCACAAGCTAAACCACCATTAAAATGTGTTAATAAAACGGTTAGAACACAGATGAAAGCGACTTTTGAAGCAGCAAAAAAATACGAAAGAAAAATTTATTATCAATTTGAGGGAATTCCGAGTCAGGAAGTACTTGATAAATTATACGAGTATAGCGAGAGATATGGGGTTGAGGTAATAATAGATACTGAACCTTTGGGAATTTTAAATTAGAAAAGAAAGAGGATTACTATGGTAACGATTTATGCGTGGTTAGAGATAAGAGCTACATATTTGGATGAAGATTTACATCCAGAAATAGATGAAAAAAAAGTATTTGATGACATTGATAATTTAATCAAGAAGTTAAAATACAATGAATTAAAAGTAATAGAAAAAAATTATTCGCGTTTTGTTCAGTTTAGTGTGATGGAAAACCATAAGACAGAAAGAACAGAAGAGATGATTAGTATGTATGAGAACATTACTAAGATTGCCACGGGTAGTTATGGCTTGCTGTATTATTTGGATGATGAAGATGAAGTATATAGTGATGAATTTAGGGTTCTAGTATCTAAGAAAGGTAAGTGTGAATGGAAAAGAGATGAAAATTTTAGTCCATGTAGCATTATGATAGAGGAGTTTGATTAATCTTTACACATGCAAACTAAGCCTCCCCACGGGCAGGCTTAAATCCTAGTCTCACTACCAGACATTTAACAGAACTTCTTAGGTTCATAAGGTTTACTATCCCGTAACACGGCATAAATTACGGTGGTAAGCTTTCTTGCCACTGCACCTGTGGCAGTCAGATGGTGTTTGCCCTGCTCACGCTTCTTTTTGTAATAGGCATTAAAGGACTGTTGTGAAAAGGACAGGTGGTTGCAGCAAGGAAGATTGCATGCCTTAGGGATGATTTTCCCTCTGAGTACATATAAGACCATTTAGAAATTAGAAAAATCCAGCAAGGAAAAATTATTATCTAGAGGTAGAAAAACATGAAAATAACAGGTAGTATGAATTACGTAAAAATTGATCTGGGGAACGGATATGTTGTAAAAGCAGAAGGAGAAATGCTTGTAGGCAAAAAGTTTGTGGTATATAGAGATACAATGAAATTTTGGGAGCCCCCACATGAGCATGAAGAACTTCTAGAAGAGCAAATTGAGAGTATAATACAGGAAGTTCAGAGAAATATGAATGAAAATACGGTTCAAATTGTTTTTGAATAATATGTATTATGTCTCCACGTGAGGATGCCCACCACCTAAAAAATCAACCACGATCTTTAATTAATCGGAACGATTCTCGCCAAAGGCGATTTATCTATGAAGATTAATTTAGAGACACTTCTAGGACGAAATTTGCCTTCTGGGTGCACTTAAGGACATCAAAAATCAAAACTGAATATTGTCCTTCACAGACTCAGAACGCATTGTTTTCATGGCACAAGAAATACATATCAGGGAGTAGCTAATAATGGTATGAAAATAGATATGTTTTTGGATCAAAGTGGTAAAATTATTTCAGCATTTCCGGAGGAATAGAAATGAAATACAGAATAGAAGAATATAAATTAAAAAATGGTATTGAGGATATAAGTATCATATTTGATGAGAAATATCAGTTGTTGACAACTTTTATGTCATGCGATGTATTGCCCTTTGAAAAATGGATTAAATTAGGTTTTGATAGAGTACTGTCAGGGGAAAGTGAATATGAAGAAGTAAATGGAAATGTATGTTGTGCGGAAATAAGTCCTAAAACGACTAAAGTATATGATAATCTGGCAGAGGATGCTATGGGGAATTGGTGTGAAGTTGATACAAAAGAACTTCGTCAATTAATTGATGAGTGGTGTGATAAAGTTCGAAAATTTAAAAATGAGCATCACAACTAAGCCTCCCGCCGGCAGGCTTAATTCGTAGTCTCACTACCATATATTAACAGAATTTCTTAGGCTCATAAGGCTTACCATCCCGAAATACGGCGTAGATTATGGTGGTAGGCTTTCTTGCCACTGCACCGGTGGCAGTCAGATGGTGGTTGGATCAATACCGGCAAAGGCAACCAAGGCTGAATGATTCGGCGAATGATGTGATTGAATACTTTAATACGCTTATTAGAATTAAGAAGTAGGTGACAGATAAAATGAAAATATATGTTGAAAAAGTATTGGATGAAGTTGTGTATTTTTCTACTGATTATGGAAATGCAAAGGGAATATGGAAGGGTAATAATAGACCGATTGATAAGGTATATTATGTTGAAATGGATATTGATATGTTATGTGATTATGAGTCCTTTGTTTTATGTGATACGAAAGAATATCATATAGAAATGGTGGATGGAAACATTCAAATTACCCTATTATTGCTTGAATATGAAGAAGACGGATGCGCAACATTTCAATTTGGTGATACAATTATAGAAATAGAAACAAATTTTGATGAGCGGTTTTACGCCTTGAAAAATTGCTATTTAACAATAAACGTAGAAAAATTGAATATTTATGATGAGAACCTATAAGCAAGAGAGTAGGTTAATAATGTCAGTATAGTTCAAGATGCTTTGATGAAAGGATTTGGAAGAAATAAAAAAGACTATTTAGGTTAAAACAATTAGCGTAAAATTTTTGATTTGTAAAAGTACATTGTTTTCATAACAGTATTTGTTATGAAAACAATGTATTTTTTGCAATTAAATTAAAAAAACTAAAATGCTGTTGGTAGAGATGCTGGATGATGGAATTTAGACTCGGGGGGGCATATGCAGAACAAGTTTCAGGAGAGATACAATGAAATTTTGGAAGCCGCCACATGAGCACGAAGAACTTCTAGAAGAGCAAATTGAGAGTATAATACAGGAAGTTCAAAGAAAGGGCTATGGTTTTTGGGGAACAAGTACAGCGGCAAGAAAAAGGACTTGGAATAACAATCAAATGATATATATAGAATGGACATTTTTATAAATGAACTAAGAAAAACTAAACGGCTGTTGACAAAAAATAATTGATGATGCAATACTATTGTTAGACAATAATGTAAAGGAGAGGGGGGTATCGCAGAAAGATGATGTCGAGCTATAAAATATTATGATGCGGAGGTATATATGAGTTACACAAATTTTATTAAGGCAATGGAGTTGGCACCCAAATGTAAATTTTATACTACAGCAGGTGGAAAAAGTGAAGAAGAAATCAGAAAGTCAGAGCAAATACTTAATATAAAATTTTCGAATCAATGTAGAGAATTTTATGAAAAATATGGATACTTATCCTTCTATGGCAGCGAAATTTTTGGAATTGACCCAGATGATGATTCTGGAATATTGGAAGGAAATTCTGTTGCTTATGCGCTGAATGACAGGGATGAATATAGTTTGCCTGAGGAGTGGATTCCGATATATGATTTTGATGATGGCAGTATGGCGTACTTGGATTATTCCCACCTAAATAAGCAAAAGGAGCCCAGAGTTATAATGGCGTCTTACGATGGTGAGGAATATGAAGTCGTTGAAATATTAGCAGAAGATTTTGGGGATTTTGTTTTGCAATTAGTACAGGAACAAACAGGAGAGTAATTTAAGAACATATTCAGTAAACTAATGAGACAATAGTATGATTGATGCAGTTGTTGAATTATCAAATATAGAAATACATGAGCATTGTATGTTGAATAGAATTACTGGAGAAAGAGAATATAATAATGGAAAAAAACAAATGCCGTATTTTACAGGGAAATATTTCAAAGCGGAGAATATTTTTTTTGCATTATATCCTACAGATAATGGACCAATAATGTATTATGAAGGTAAAGAATATCCATTAAAGAAAGATTTGCATATTTATTTAACCAAAACAGAAAAGTCAAGAGAGTTTCGGATCGAAGAATATAATATTTGTATCCAATATCGTACTTCTCAATATGTTGGATTTGATGTGTGGTCAGATGAGAAGGATGTTGATTTGTTTTATCAAATTGAACAATCTTATAAAGATAATGAATATTATAAAAAATTTACAAAGTAAAAAGTATTTTATCTAATTATGTTTCCACTTAAGGCACATAACCTAAAAAATAAATCACAGTCTTTGAATTCGAAATAGATCTGAAGTAGAGAAAGATCCACATCTGGCAAACAAAGGTGAGGTTATTGAATATAGCATCTTGGCTTGATGAACTAGGTGGAGGAATACAATATTGGTTGCCGGATACACTGGATGATGGGATTTTAAGGAGAATTCAATAAGCATGACAGTCGAACAATTAGAAAAAGAACTAGAAATGATGGGGATTCCACAAGAATTATATTCAATAATGGTGGGAGGCTTGCCAAATGAAAAATTATGCATTGCAAAGGAAGATAAATGGCAAGTATATTATAGCGAGCGTGGTAGCAAAAGTTAATTCATAGCTAAATAAATATAGTTATATTCCACTGAAAGTTGATAAAGCAGGGATGATCAATTAGAGGGGCGAAAAAGGTGAAATTTGAAAAAGTATTTAATAACAAAAAATATATTCGAAAAATAGAATGTATGGGAGAGGGGCTTGTTTTATTTGAAATATCAGTTGTTGATAAAAGAATAGGACAAAACTACCATTTGTTTTATGAGGATAAGCGCAAGCCTCCGTTGGACATAGCAATTAATCCGGAAGATGGAATGATAGAGTATGTCAGCTATTTTGTTCAAGATGAAATAATTAATAATATTAGTGATATTCCCGTAATTATAAATGAGGGTATGGGAATTAGTATGTGTAATAAGGATTTCAATGAGAACAATATGAATGTTACCTTAGATGGGAAATTTAAATTTTGGAAGTCAGAAAATGCAATTTTAATATTAAGAGATGATATTGAAGAGCGTGTTCTAAATGCATATAGGATTAATGATTTAAATAATGTATTGGTTCTAGACGATGATTTCGTTGGGATAGAATTTAAAAATTTGAATCAAGAAGAAATGATGGAAATTAAGAATTCGAAATGTTTACTATAAAATATTTTTTTTAAATTATTAGATTAAAATGAGGTAAGTTATGAATTTTCAATTTTGCCTTCATATAAGATTGTAAAAATGACAATAGATTTTCTTAAATCAAAAGAGAGTAGTGATTAGATGACAATAGTTGGATTTGATTTTTAATTAGACATGAATCTGTGAAAGAAACAACATTTCAATGGGTGAAAAATATAAGGAATGGAATATTTCAAATCTGCTAATAAGTAGGAAGGAATAATTTGATAATGAATGCAAACACAAAAGGGAGATTGATAGATGCGGGATGGTCGTCAGAAAGACAAATAGATGTTGACGAAGTAATAGATATTCTTAATAGTAGAGGTTTTTTATTAACTGATAAAAATTTTAATCCTTTAAAAGCAATTGGAAAAAATCTGTATAAAGAAAGTTTAGAATATTTAGAAGATGAATATGACATAGAAGGTATTAATACAGTAATTCCAATAGGCGAAAATGATAATGGAAATATGCTAATTTTATGTACTGGAGATAATGTGTTTTATGGATATACTGATGGTTGTCTTGTAAAGTATGGAAATACAATTGAAGAAATGTTGGATTGTGTTATAGGCGAAAACATAATGCCTGAGTACATAGATTAATGCGATGTACTGTATTGTTGAGCAAATAGGCATGCAATAAATCCCATAATGAGTTATAATAATATCAATAGGCTGATACATATTATAAGAGGAGGACAAATTCAAACTATGGGAGTACAAAAGAAGAAGTTGTTACACCGGATAATGGCTCTGGCGATCGCAGTTGCAGTTGGATTGTCAGTGATCGTGCCGGGAGGAACAAGTGCTGAAGCGGCGACAATACCTGCGGATGTGACAAAACCATCTGCCAATTGCGTGTTTATAGCAATGAAGGGCAAGTATGTGTCGGAGGCTTCGGCTGCAGTGAAGAGGATCAATCAGATCCGTTATGAAGCATGTAAGCAGGGTGTTAAGATTGATGGACGGAAATTGACGCTTGACGACTATGTGCCGATCAAGTGGTCGGCAGAACTTGAGAAGATAGCAAGGATCAGAGCTGCGGAGGCGAGTGTTACAATGTATCACTCAAGACTCAACGGAAAGCCTGTATTTGATTTCAAATATCCGGGAAATGGCTGGCCGACTTCCGAGGTGCTTGCGTGGAACTGGTCAGAGAGCATGCTCATGGGTATTGAGCAGTGGTACAGCGAGAAGGATGCCTATGTGAAGGGAACTCCTGGAGCGGTGACCGGACATTACACATCCATGATAAATCCAGCAAACAGGTATGTGGGTGTTGGTACATTTATAAATAAGAATGCATCTTATCCGAACACGACTGCAGCCCAGTTCATGGGAAGCGGCAGTCAGGCTGAGACTATGGCTAAGTCCACTGGTGAGAGCGATGTTACGGTGGAGGTGCAGAAGGACAATATCACATCGGTTAAGATGACCGGAAATAAGAGCGTGCAGGAGGGACAGAAGATACCCCTCACACTCAAGGCGGTTCTTGGACAGTATGGAAGTACATCGTATAAGGTACTTGCGGGAGCTAAGTGGAAAACATCGAATTCCGCTATTGCAAAGGTGTCATCTACAGGAGTGGTAACAGGTCTCAGAAAGGGAACTGTGAAGATCACAGCCACAGTTGGATCGCGTTCGGCATCATATACGGTAACCGTAACAGGAAAATGTGCGCATGTATATTCCGGCAAGGTAGTAAAAACAGCAACTACCAGAAACGATGGCAAGGTGTTACATACATGCAGAAAATGCGGCCAGAAGAAGTATATCGTTGTCAAGAAGATAAAGAGAGTTACATTATCACAGACGAGATATAAGTATGATGGTAAGACAAAGACACCTAAGGTGACTGTGAAGGATAGCGATGGTAAGATAATATCATCAAAATACTACAAGGTGACATACCCTAAGGCGAGAAAGAAAGCCGGAACATATACGGTGAAGATAAAGTTTTCCGGAAGGTATAAGGGTACAGTTTCAAAGAAGTACAGAATAGTAAAATAAAAAAATACCGTTGTTCATAAAAAATATGGACAACGGTATTTTTAATCTGAAAGAAATTATTTCTTCTCAGGCTCTGGAGTATAGTCAAGTATGGATGAAATAGCCTTGTGAACCTTTGTATACTCAGTTATAAGAATATGCATACGCTGGAATCCAGGCTGCTCCAGATGATAATATACTCTGGTCATTCTCTTTCCAACCTGCTCTTTGTGATCGGAGATGAAACCGTATTCAATCAATTTGTACAGTGCAGGATAGAGAGAACCGATAGGAATCTTTATCACGCCGTCTGACAGTGAGTCCATGAGCTGTGACAGCTCGTAGCCGTAATAATCTTTCTGGCTGAGCAGATAGAGTACGAGCAGCTCCACGGAACCTCTGATGAAGTTCGGCTTTGCAACGACTCTTGCATGTACAGCCTCAACTGCTGCTTCCTTTGCGGTATCATTACTTTGATCCTGAACCATAATACTGTTGGAATATATGCTGTTTAATACGTTTTCCATTAAAACCACCTCATACAAAAAAATAGTTACACTTTGTATTGATTGTAATTGCAAAATCATTTAATTGCAACCTTTCTTTTCATTAAAATGAAAATAAGTTGCGTATTTTTGCAATTTTTGCTTATTTGAGAGAGATTTTTGACTGTAACTGCCTGGATAATGCCAATAGACGGCTGGCAGCATCCTTTGGATTGTCAGCTTTCATTATGGCGGACACCACACAGATGCCGGCGATAGGTATGCCCGAGAGGACATCCAGGTTGGTCGGATTGAGTCCTCCGATGGCATTTACCGGGATGGGAACTGCCTTGCAAATGTCTCTCAGTGTATCCGTGGATGTGAGCACTGTCTTGACCTTGGTGGTGGTTGGGTAGATGGCTCCAACTCCCAGATAATCAGCTCCCTGTTCATACGCCTCCACGGCCTGAGGAACAGTCTTGGTGGTTGCGCCCACGATGCGGTCAGTCCCCATGAGTTTTCTGGCTATGGAGACTGGCATGTCTGTCTGCCCCACATGGACACCCTCGGCATCGGTCGCCAGCGCCACATCTACCCGGTCATCTATGATGAGTGGCACGTTGTAGCGGCGCGCAATTGAGTGCACCTTGTCCGCAAGATGTATGTACTCACGGGTAGTTCTTTCCTTTTCTCTAAGCTGCATGAGTGTCACACCGCCGTCGAGTGCACGCTCCACTCTGTACAGAAATTCCTCCTCGGACAGACCTGTGCTGTCTGTTATAAAATATAAAGTAGGATCAAATGTATACATTTCAAAGTCCTTTCTAAAATTGTTACACATACAGATAGTCATTGAGTACGGGCTGCAGTCCCTCGCCCTCTATGTCTGAATACATATGCTCAAGACTTCTGTTGTCGTTGATCTCGAACTGCTCGTCGCCCTGTTCACTGCAGGAAGTCTTGCCGCTGTATTTGCTTTCGTGATCGCCGATTCCGGTTGACACGCCCGCCGATACCTTGGTCGCTGCGATCTTCACTATGCCGTTCCTGAAGTCTGCACTCTCCCTTGAAGATACCGTTATTCCGGCAAATGGCAGGAATATCCTGTATGCGCACAGTATCTGGCAGAGCTGCTTCTCGTGTACGTCCAGAGGATTGATCTGATCGTTGTTGATGATCGGTCTCAGTCTTGGACAGGAGAGTGACATCTCTGCGTGCGGGTATTTTCTCTGGAGAAAATACGCGTGAAGGGCTGTTGCCAGTGCATCCTTGCGGAAGTCGGAGAGCCCTAACAGTGCTGAGAATGCAACGCCCCGCATTCCGCCCATGAGGGCGCGCTCCTGCGAGTCGAAACGGTATGGCCATACTCTCTTGTGACCCATCAGGTGAAGAGTCTCGTATTTGTCTGCGTCGTATGTCTCCTGGAACACTGTTACATAGTCCGCACCACACTCATGGAGGTAGCGGTACTCATCGGTGTTCACCGGATATATTTCAAGGCCTACCATGCGGAAGTATTTCCTTGCAAGCTTGCATGCCTCGCCGATATACGTTACGTCACTCTGGCTGCGGCTCTCGCCGGTCAGTATAAGGATCTCTTCCATGCCGCTGTCGGCGATGACCTTCATTTCCTTCTCGATCTGCTCTGCTGAGAGCTTCATTCTGTTGATGTGATTGTAGCAGTTGAAGCCGCAGTATACGCAGTAGTTCTCACAGTAGTTGGCTATGTAGAGCGGCGTGAACATGTAGACCGTGTTGCCGAAGTGCCTGCTTGTCTCGCGGCTTGCGCGCTGCGCCATCATCTCAAGAAATGGTTCGGCGGCGGGGGAGAGCAGAGCCTTGAAGTCCTCTATGCTGCACGTCTCGTGTTCAAGGGCCGCCATGACGTCTCTGCCTGTGTAACTGCTGTAGTCGTAGCTGTTCATGTGCTCCATGACCTTGCTGCGGATGTCAGATTCAATAACCTCCATGCCCGGAAGGTATTCCATATGGTTTTTCCTTGACGATGGATCTGTCTCCAGACGGTGCTTGATCTCCAGCGCTTCCGGCGAAAGATATTCCGAGTCTATCAGAAAGTGGTTTTCCATCTGAGTGCACCCCCTTAGTCATGCAGGAATCCGGTCAGTGGATCTGAAGCGGATGCCCCTCTGGTGAGAACTCTTCCAAGACCTGCCAGATAAGCCTTTCGGCCTGAATTTATCGCGTCCTTGAATGCCGATGCCATGAGTGGCAGATTTCCGGCTGTGGCGAGAGCAGTGTTTGCCATGATGGCGGCAGCGCCCATCTCCATGGCTTCACATGCCTGGGATGGCCTTCCGATACCGGCGTCAACTATGATCGGAAGTTCGATCTCGTCGATGAGGATCTGGATGAAGTCTTTGGTAGCTAGTCCTTTGTTGGAACCTATAGGTGATGCCAGTGGCATGACCGCTGCGGCTCCCGCATTTACCAGATCACGGGCGGTATTCAGGTCCGGGTACATGTAAGGCAGTACCACAAATCCTTCATTTGCCAGTGCCTCGGTTGCCTTTATCGTTTCCTGGTTGTCGGGAAGGAGATATTTGCTGTCGCGCATGATCTCCACCTTGACGAAGTCTCCACAGCCCAGAGCCCTTGCAAGCCTTGCTATGCGCACGGCCTCCTCGGCGTTCCTCGCGCCGCTTGTATTTGGCAGGAGAGTAACTCCCTCCGGGATGAAATCGAGAATATTTTCCTCTTCCTTTGTATTTGCACGGCGGACGGCCAGAGTGATGATCTCTGCTCCTGCGTCCTTTATAGCTGATTCGATCAGCTTCATGGAATACTTTCCTGAACCCAGAATAAATCTTGAATTGAATTCATGTCCTCCGATTATCAGCTTGTCTTCTTTCATTATAATGCTCCTCCTCCCATGAAACTCACTACCTCCACACAGTCGCCGTCGTTAAATGTAATGTCTGCGTATGTCTCTCTCGGTATGATCTCCTCGTTGATCTCAACAACTATGCGCACCGGTTTGTAGCCGGATTCTTCAAGAAATGCCGCCAGATTCTGCCCGGCAACGTCGAGATCTTTTCCGTTCACTGTTACCATAGCCCTTTCCTCCAAAGTCTTTTATCTGCACAAAAAAAGAGTTACCGATCTGGTAACTCCAATAAAGTCTGCACTTTAACAAACGACTGCTATCAGGCTTCCCTACGTTGGCATTATCCAAATCAGGTTTCCGGTCGAAGGTCACACCTTCCTCTCAGCCTGTACTACAAGCTCCCGCGTCCTCTTTTTGTTGTCAGATAATAATATACGACCTGAAAACCCGGAATGCAAGAGTAATCTATCAGGCAAATATGCCATTTGACCGCAAATATTCGAAGCTCTCTCAAAAATATACGGAAAATGTACTGCGATTGATGGCTTTTCCTTGACACAGCCCACATATGTATGTACAATTTAGTTGTTTGGCGCGCTAAAGTGTCATACAAAATCAGCAGGTTGCACAAATGCTGATTTGATTTATCTTATGGAGGACAGTGAAGTTATGAGACAGAAGAAGATTCATTACATCTATAATAAAGAGATGGAGTGTATGGATCCTGAGGAGAGAAGAAAGCTTCAGGGGGAGAGACTTAGAAAGACAGTAGAACTTGAATATGCAAATGTACCGGCATACAGAGCCAGAATGGACGAGGCGGGAGTAAAGCCGGAGGATATAAACAGCATAGACGATATCGTCAAGCTGCCATTTATGCAGAAGACAGATCTCAGGGATAACTTCCCATTTGGACTGTTTGCTGCAGACAGGAAGGACATCATCAGAATCCAGGGTTCATCAGGAACCACAGGAAAGCCTATCGTAACAGGATATACACGTAATGATATTGATGTATGGACAGAGATGGTTGCCAGGGCATTCAGGTGTGCCGGAGCCGGAGAGGATGATATCATCCAGATAGCTTACGGTTATGGATTGTTCACAGGCGGACTCGGTGCTCATCAGGGGGCTACCGAGGTTGGAGCCATGGTGGTACCGATGTCATCAGGTAATACACAGAGACAGATCACGATGATGAAAGAGCTTGGTGCTACAATGCTCTGTTGTACACCATCATATGCTACATATCTTGCAGAGACGATTAGAGAGATGGGTATTGATCCGTCCGAACTTAAGCTTAAGTCCGGATGCTTTGGCGCTGAGCCATGGACTGAGGAGATGAGACAGCATCTTGAGAAGCTCCTCGACTTTGATGCATTTGATATATATGGATTAACTGAGATAGGTGGACCTGGAGTTGCATTTGAGTGCTTTGAGAAGAATGGAATGCACATCAACGAGGATCATGTCCTCGCGGAGATTATTGATCCTGTCACAGAAGAACCGCTTCCGGACGGAGTTCCGGGAGAGCTTGTATTTACAACTCTTACTAAGACTGGTACTCCTATGATCAGATACAGGACACATGATATATGTACACTTACACACGGCACATGTGCATGTGGAAGAACAACTGTCAAGATGAGTCGTATCACAGGCCGTACAGACGACATGCTTGTAATTCGTGGTGTAAATGTATTCCCTAGTCAGATAGAGTCAGTTCTCCTCGGTGTGGAGGAGGCTTCAACTCATTATATGCTCGTGGTTGATCGTGTGAATTCACAGGACAAGCTGACAGTTCAGGTAGAGCTCAAGGAAGATGTGGATATGAACGATGCAGCAAAGCTTGCGGCTATTGCAGCCCGCATCAAGACTGATATCAAGCAGACACTGCTTATCAGCGCAAAGGTTGAGCTGGTTCCGCCTAAGACCATCCCACGTTCAGAGGGCAAGGCAAAGAGAATCACAGATAACAGACATATCGGATTCTAATCTATAAGATCAGGTAGTCAAATATAAACAGCCGGCTCGATGGTGGGCTTTCCGGGATCATGACCGGACAAGCCACCATGGGCCGCTTTTTTATTCTGGAGAGCGCTGGCCTCAGTTTATAATAGCCAAATGCTGAAAAATCTTGCATTTTGGCAAGTTTCCGTGTAGAATTTGCTTTGTTATGTGCACTGACAGTGAGATACTGCACTGCAGTGGTAAAGTTGGTGCGGAGCAGATAAATTATAATTATTATGGAAGGTGGATTAACTAATGAATGTTTACGAGATGATTGCGTTTATAGCGTATTTTGTCCTGGTAATCGGTGTAGGAATTTATTTCTTCTTCAAATCCAAGGGGAATGCCGGAGAGAAGGATTATTTTCTTGGAGGAAGAGATATGAATGGTCTGGTGGCTGCACTCAGCGCCGGAGCATCTGATATGAGTGCGTGGGTTCTCATGGGACTGCCCGGAGCATTCTATGCGACAGGACTCAGCAACATGTGGATATCAGTTGGTCTGTTCATCGGAACAGCATGTGCTTGGATATTCATAGCACCGAGACTCAGAAGATTCTCGATAGCGTACAACGATTCGATCACTATACCTCAGTATCTGACAAATCGTTTTCAGTCAGACAATAAGCTGCTTCTCATAATATGTGCAGTTATATTTGTGGTTGCATATTGTATATACGCTGCGTCAAGTATATCGGCCTGCGGTACTCTGTTCAACACTGTTATGGGCATCGATAGGAATACAGCCATGATCGGCGCTGCAGTCATCATCATCGTGTACACATTCCTTGGTGGTTTTAATGCAGTGTGCTGGACGGATTTCTTCCAGGGACTTCTGATGCTTGCAGCTCTCATGATCGCACCTATCATTGCGGTCATCACCATGCAGGGCGCTGGCTTTATAGCACCTGATGTTGTCATTCCAGACAATTATTACAATGTCCTTATAAGTGGTTCATTTGACAAGACCAGTGTGATCAATATCATATCAGGACTTGCATGGGGACTTGGATATATGGGTATGCCACATATTCTTATAAGATACATTTCAATCAAGTCAGAGAAGGAGATGAAGAAGTCCAGAATAGTCGGTACTTGCTGGACGGGAATCATCCTCGTTATGGCATCCGTAGTTGGTATGGTCGGCCTTAAGTATCTTGGCGGTGGACTTACAGATAACTCACAGGTATTCATCAGACTTGTAAGAGGCGTGTTCCCTGCACTTGTAGCTGGTATACTTCTCTCAGCTATCCTTGCAGCGTCCATGAGTACAGCTGATTCACAGCTCCTTGCTTCATCATCAGCATTTTCGTCTGATGTGTACAAGCCTATATTCAGAAAGAGTGCATCCGACAAGGAGATGCTCTGGGCAGGAAGAATTGTGGTCATCATCATCTCAGTTGTGGCACTTGCCATAGCGATGAATCCAGACTGCGAGGGTATCATGGCACTCGTGTCAAATGCATGGGGCGCATTCGGATCGGCATTTGGACCGGTCATCGTTCTGTCACTGTACTGGAAGCGACTGAATTACAATGGAGCACTTGCTTCTATCATAGTCGGATTTGCTGTTGACATGCTCTGGTACAAGTTCCTTGCAACACCAACAGGACTTTATGAGATCGTTCCTGGATTTGCAGCAGCGTTCATTACAGCTATCGTCGTATCACTTCTCACAAAGAAGCCTGACGACAAGGTTGTTGAGATATTCGAGAAGGCTAAGCTTCCTACGGAGTAATTTGCAGTGTAGAGTTAGTTATAAAGCTGGGATCTTTTGGTGGCGGATGAGTTCGTCTGCACACAAAATTATCTCTAAATCAAAATAAAAGGCTGAAAAGATACAAAATCTGAAGAAATTGTATCTTTTCAGCCTTTTTTGCTAAATAAGAGATAATTTTGTGCGCAAAAAAAGAACCACCTGAATTGCTAGGCGGTTCTTTTTTAAACAACAACTTAAACAACTAAGAGTAAATTACTTTCTCTTGAACAACTGAGTTCAGTATATACACAAAATATGAACAGAATATGTACAGAAAAAAAACGTTTTGCAAAATAAAATCTTCAAAATTTAAAGATTTTATGACACATTTTTCAAAGTGCACAAAAAGAAAATGGCCATTTGTGCGGTATGCACAGAGCCTTGTAAAAACATGTAAATCCCGCGTAAATATGTAAATAACAGGTAAAGGAGTAAGTATTTCAACTGGTAAAACAGCCTCTTTTTAATTATGATAGGAGATAGGGCGATTATAAGTGTGTGTATGTTTGCCATAACGGGTGGTATATTCGTGTATGCTTACCATCAACCAGTTCCTGCCGAAGTACTGCAGTGTGCTTCTGCGCGATGATTACAGGGAATACGTTTCGGAGATAATCATAGAGGGACACACGGATACGAATGGTTCCTACATATACAATCTTGAACTTTCACAGCAGCGAGCGTTCTCAGTGGCAAAGTACTGTCTGACGGAGAGCAACGGCATCATAAGCAGTGGACATGGCAGCGTCGAGACGCGTGGAGATCAAGTTCAGGCTTCAGGACGAAGAGATGATAGATGAGATGATGGACATTCTCAAGGACAAATAGATATATAAGAGGAGAGCAATGGCGGTAAACAAGACAAAACTCAAAAAGCAAATATTTGACATAATACAGATAGGGGACAAAAGCAATCTGGCGAGCAGGGCATTTGACATATTCATAGTGGGTGTCATATTGTCGAACATATCGGTGATGTTCCTGCAGACCTACGATCAGCTTGAACCATATTATGGGCTGCTGAGTGTTATCGAGTGGGTGACTACAGGCATATTCTGTGTTGAGTACATTCTCCGCATATGGACGGCGGATTTCCTGTATCCCACATGCACCAGAGGAAAGGCTATAGGAAAGTTCCTCATATCATATGACGGAGTTGTGGATCTGCTCACGATCATACCAGTGTTCTTTCTGTCTGGCTTCGTGGCGTTCAGGATGCTCAGGGTGATCCGTATATTCCATCTTTTCAGGATCAATTCAAAGTACGACAGCTTCAATGTCATTAAGATAGTCCTGCTGAGAAAGAGCAGACAGATCATATCGTCCATGTTCATCATATTTATACTGATGATGGCGAGCAGCCTGTGTATGTACAGCACTGAGCATGCCGCACAGCCGGGAGTGTTCAGCAACGCCTTCAGCGGCATATGGTGGGCGGTATCGACAGTCCTTACCGTGGGGTATGGAGACATTTACCCGATCACGCTGCTGGGCAAATGCATGGCGATAGTCATAGCATTTATGGGAGTTCTGCTGGTAGCGATACCTACAGGTATCATAAGCGCCGGATTTGTAGAGCAGTATCAGAACAATGCCAACGAGGAGTCCAAAGTTGTTGATGTGGACGAGATTGGAGAACTGCTCGTAGATGATGTGAGCAAGTTTTGCGGCAGGACCATACTCCAGGCTACGGAGGAGTATGGTGTGAATATATATATGGTACTCAGGGATAATATGTCTATACTGCCGACAGGTGATCTGGAGATACAGACAGGTGATATTCTGATAGTGAAGTCAAAATTCCTTGAGAAGAGACGTGGAAGCTCATTATCTTAGTTTATGCAAGTAATAAATATAAAATTGAGATTATAAATGAGAAGTTTCTGTAAACTACAAAAAAAACTCAATAATCATATTGATTTATTTTGACTAATTGGGTATACTTTCAACTGAATATGAGAGAAAGTGTTCATATTTATTTTCAGATTATTGAGTGCTGTATAAAACGCAGTGCCGGCAGGGCATGAGCGACAGGCATCTATCAATGAAATACATTTAAAGAAAAGGAGTTAAGAAAAATGGCAACAGTTGATTTAACTAAGTATGGCATTACAGGCACAACAGAGATCGTACACAATCCTTCATATGAATTGTTATTCGAGGAAGAGACAAAGGCTGACCTTCAGGGATACGAGAAGGGACAGGTTAGTGAACTTGGCGCAGTTAACGTTATGACTGGTATTTATACAGGCCGTTCACCTAAAGATAAGTATATCGTAGTAGATGAGAATTCAAAGGACACTGTATGGTGGACATCAGATGAGTACAAGAACGATAACCATCCAATGACAGAGGAGACATGGGCATCAGTTAAGGACCTTGCAAAGAAGGAGCTCTCAAACAAGAGACTTTTCGTAGTTGATGCATTCTGCGGAGCAAATGCTGATACTCGTATGGCTATCCGTTTCATCGTTGAGGTTGCTTGGCAGGCTCATTTCGTAACAAACATGTTCATCAAGCCAACTGAGGAAGAGCTTAAGAACTTCGAGCCAGATTTCGTAGTGTACAATGCTTCAAAGGCTAAGGTTGAGAACTACAAGGAGTTAGGACTTAACTCAGAGACATGTGTAGCATTCAACATCACAAGCCATGAGCAGGTTATAGTTAACACATGGTACGGCGGAGAGATGAAGAAGGGTATGTTCTCAATGATGAACTACTACCTTCCACTTAAGGGAATGGCTTCAATGCACTGCTCAGCTAACACAGATATGAACGGTGAGAACACAGCTATCTTCTTCGGACTTTCAGGAACAGGTAAGACAACACTTTCAACAGATCCAAAGCGTCTCCTCATCGGTGATGATGAGCACGGCTGGGATGATAACGGCGTATTCAACTTCGAGGGTGGATGCTACGCTAAGGTTATCGACCTTGACAAGGATTCAGAGCCAGACATCTACAACGCTATCAGAAGAAATGCACTTCTTGAGAACGTTACACTTGATGCAAACGGCAAGATTGATTTCACTGATAAGAGCGTAACAGAGAATACTCGTGTATCTTACCCAATAGATCATATCAAGAACATTGTAAGACCTATATCATCAGCACCAGCTGCAAAGAACGTAATCTTCCTTTCAGCAGATGCATTTGGAGTACTTCCTCCAGTGTCAATCCTTACACCAGAGCAGACACAGTACTACTTCCTGTCAGGATTCACAGCAAAGCTTGCTGGTACAGAGAGAGGTATCACAGAGCCAACACCTACATTCTCAGCTTGCTTCGGTCAGGCATTCCTCGAGCTGCATCCTACAAAGTATGCAGAGGAGCTTGTTAAGAAGATGGAGAAGAGCGGCGCTAAGGCATACCTTGTCAACACAGGATGGAATGGAACAGGCAAGAGAATCTCAATCAAGGATACAAGAGGAATCATCGATGCAATCCTCAGCGGTGCTATCAATGAGGCTCCTACAAAGAAGATCCCTATGTTCGACTTCGAGGTTCCAACAGAGCTTCCTGGCGTAGATCCAGCAATCCTTGACCCACGTGACACATACGCTGATGCTTCAGAGTGGGAGACAAAGGCTAAGGATCTTGCAGCAAGATTCCAGAAGAACTTTGCTAAGTACGAGGGTAATGCAGCAGGTAAGGCATTAGTTGCAGCAGGCCCACAGCTCTAAGATATAGCTTAGGATCATATAGAAGAAAGGAACTGTCATAGTCCAGAGCCTTTCGCATAGAGAAGACCGGATACATTCGTTCAGAGTGTGTCCGGTCTTTTTTGTCTGCGCCATCCATAAGTAAGTAATATTATGCTTTAACCGGCAACCAGAAATTACCTCTTGCAATACCGAACAAATGTTCGTATAATATTATGCATGAACGAGATAATTACAGGACTTACAACGAATGAAAAACTGAATATACTGGCGGATGCGGCGAAGTATGATGTGGCGTGTACATCCAGTGGAGTGGGCAGGAAGGGACGGAAGGGAGCCCTGGGCAACAGTGTATCATGTGGTATATGTCACAGCTTTGCAGCGGATGGAAGATGTATATCGCTGCTTAAGGTCCTTATGACGAACCATTGTGTATATGACTGCAAGTACTGTCTGAACCGCAGAAGCAATGATGTGCCAAGAGCGACATTTGAACCGGAGGAGCTGTGCGATCTGGTCATAGAGTTCTACAAGAGGAATTATATAGAAGGGTTGTTCCTGAGCTCCGGTGTGCTCAGGGATCCGACATACACTATGCAGAGGATGTGTGAGACTCTGTATCTTCTCAGGACGAAGTACAGGTTCAATGGATATATCCATGTGAAGACCATTCCGGGGGCATCGGATGAGCTTATAAGCATGGTGGGATATTTAGCGGACAGGATAAGTGTTAATATGGAGCTGCCGACTGAGGAGAGTCTGAAGAAGCTTGCCCCGAACAAGAGCTTTGACACCATACTTGATCCCATGGGCAAGCTGACCAGCACTATAGAATCCCACAGACTGGCGGTGGGCAAGACTGCGCGTATGGAGAGGAGCGGTATCAACAGATACCTTACTGGAAGCATATTCAACGAGAAGAATCTGCAGAAGGATCTGACCGCATACAAAGCAGAGCTGGCAGGGCAGGAAAGACATGGTGCTCTGCAGATGTCAGCAGCAGAGGCACTCGCAGATGGAATGATCTCTGATAAAAGAGACATCGGTGCTGCCTCTTCGCCCCTCCCTGTCATGTTTGGAGATACAGACAGGAGACAGGCATTTGCCCCGGCGGGACAGAGCACACAGATGATAGTTGGAGCCAGCGGAGAGTCGGATTACACGCTCATACACACAGCCCAGAGACTGTATCAGCGATACGATCTGAAGCGTGTGTTCTACTCCGCGTATATACCGATCAACGAGGACTCGGCACTCCCTGCGTTGGATACGGCGGTTCCATTGCTCCGTGAGCACAGATTGTATCAGGCGGACTGGCTGCTCAGATATTATGGATTCCACGCTGAGGAGATATTGTCTGAGAACGAGCCGAACCTCGATCAGAGAATGGATCCGAAGTGCAACTGGGCAGTGAGGCATCTTGACCAGTTCCCGGTGGAGGTGCAGACGGCACCGTATGATCTGCTTCTCAGGATTCCCGGCATAGGGCCGAAGTCGGCGGGCAGGATAGTGAGAGCCCGCAGATACGGAAGTCTGGATTTCGATAATCTGAAGAAGATGGGGGTGGTGCTTAAGAGAGCACATTATTTTATAACGTGTGGCGGACGTATGATGTACAGGATCCCTATAGAGAGGGATTACATTGTCAGGGAGATGACGGATCTGAGCCGGGGAGAGAACTGGCAGGCATCACACGGCAATGAACAGTATAGACAGATGACTTTATTTGATATAGGAATGAAGGCGTGAAGGTGGAAGTTATGGATAATATGAAGGTTTTTACATGCAGAGACAGATATGACGATATGGCTACATGCATATATGAGGCGTGGAGTATGGCACTGCAGGTCGGACACGACCATGTGATGCTTATGAAGGAGCCTGTGGAACAACTGGATATATTCGCTGACTATATACATGTCGAGCCGGATGCGGACAAGGTGCAGAAGTTTACCCGGTCTGTGAAGAAGGTATCCTGGCTGGTGTACCGCAACGTATTCAATGCACTATTGTCGCATCAGGAGGATGCACTGGACACTGTGTACAGATATCTGATACTGGCATTTGCCGAGGGCCGGAAGGTGGAACATATGCTCATAAGTCCGGAGGTGATGCGTATCATGGAGCTTGGGCGGAGTGTGAGCAACGAGGCACATCTATTCAGGGAGATAGCCAGATTCACTGCTGTCCAGGGGCGGGTGTATGTATGTCATATAGAACCAAAGGACGATGTTGCGCTTCTTGTCGCCAGTCATTTTGCGGACAGGATGCCGTCAGAATACTGGCTGATAGTGGATGATGGCAGACGTTACGCCGTGGTGCATCCGGTGGATTCGGATATGTATGTGAGGCGGCTTACAGATCAGGAGATGGAGACGCTGGGCAGTGCAGAATATATGGAGGATGATTACACAGATATGTGGAGAACATTCTTCAGCGCGGTGAGCGTGGAGCAGAGAGAGAACTACAGATGCCAGAGAAGCATGTTCCCTTTGTGGTCGAGAAAGCATGCCACAGAATTTTTGGGATGATCATAGAAAAAATGCTTGAATTGGCTGGAAAAATATGATAGTATCTGAACTTGTGATGTATTAATCATATTTTCCTTGCTCACAGATGACTGTGGGCCAGAGACCATAAGGAGGTGCAATGTAATGAACAAATATGAATTAACTTTAGTTGTTAGTGCAAAGATTGATGAGGAAGCCAGAACAGCTGTAGTTGATAAGGTTAAGTCTTATATTGAGAAGGCTAACGCAACAATTACAGAAGTTAACGAGTGTGGACTCAAGAAGCTTGCTTACGAGATTCAGAAGATGGGCGAAGCATACTACTACTTCATTCAGTTTGATGCAGAGGCTGGAGTTCCAGCTCAGCTTGAGGCTAACATTCGTATTATGGAATCAGTTCTTAGATATCTTTGCGTTAGATTAGACGCCGAGTAATAGGAGGTATTCTATAATGAACAAGGTAATATTGATGGGTCGTCTCACAAGAGACCCGGAAGTTAGATATTCACAGTCAAACACAGGTGATGGCCAGATGGCTATTGCAAGATACACATTGGCTGTAGACAGAAGATTCAATAGAAATGGCGACCAGAGTGCAGACTTCATCGGCTGCGTTGCATTTGGCAGGAGCGCTGAGTTTGCAGAGAAGTACCTGAAGCAGGGAACGAAGATTGCTATAACAGGTAGAATCCAGACTGGAAGCTATACGAATAAGGATGGTAACAAGGTGTACACAACTGATGTTGTTGTTGAGGAGCAGGAGTTTGCTGAGAGCAAGGCTGCAAGCGGACAGGCATCAGGCGGTGGATATCAGCCAGCAGGAAGACCGGCACCTGGCAATGCAGGAGCTGAGGGCTTCATGAGTATACCGGAAGGTATTGAGGACGATTTACCATTCAAGTAAAATAGGAGGTAAATACAATGGCTTACAATAAGACTGATAGAGCTGACGCTCCAATGAAGAGAAGAAATATCCGTAGAAGAAAGAAAGTCTGCGAGTATTGTGCTAATAAAGAGGCTGTGATCGATTACAAGGATTCAAACGCACTCAGAAAGTATATCTCAGAGAGAGGTAAGATCCTTCCAAGAAGAATCACAGGAACATGTGCTAAGCATCAGAGAGCAATCACAATTGCTGTTAAGAGAGCTAGACAGATCGCAATATTACCATACGTTCAGGATTAATTCTTATCATTGATAAGTATATAAAGGACCCGTTATTCAGCTATGTGCTGGATGACGGGTTTTTGTGTAAATTCATAGAATATTATTTCCTGTAGGCGTATTTTATGAGGACAGAAAGGTGGGGAATAAATGGCAGAGAATGTTGTGAGAGTAAGCGGACTCACGAAGACATTTGGAAAGAATACTGTTTTGTCCAATGTCAATATATCTCTTGAAAGGGGAAAGATATATGGCTTTATAGGACAGAACGGGGCAGGAAAGACGACCATGATCAATCATATCAATGGTCTGTTGTTTCCTGACGAGGGAGAGATAGAATTGTTTGGCGTCAGTGACAGCAAGGGGCTGGTGAATGCCAGAAAGAGGATAGGAACGGTGTGCGAACATGCCGGACTGCACGACAATTATAATGCTGGAGACAACATAAAGCTTAATATGAAACTGAGGGGGATAAAGAACGACAAGCTCATCGACCAGACCATAGCAAACGTTGGACTGCAGGGTGTTGGTAAGAAGAAATTCAGAAACTATTCGATGGGAATGAAGCAGAGACTGGCAATTGGCTGTGCCATGCTGTCAGGTCCGGATCTTCTGCTCCTGGATGAGCCTATAAACGGGCTTGATCCGGTTGGAATAGTTGAGATAAGAAATCTTCTCAAGCAGATAAATCAGAGGTTTGGCGTGACGATACTTATATCCAGCCATATACTCACAGAGCTTCACGAGCTGGCAACGGACTACATAATGATAGACAGAGGACAGATCATAGACTGCCTCTCCGCAGCGCAGCTTGATGCGAAGTGTCACAGAAGACTGAGACTGCGCACCAATGATGTGAAGAAGGTGCTTGATATTCTTGCTATGAGATACAATATAGTGAATGTGTATGTGAATGGTGATGAGATAATCGTGGACCAGCCGGTAAACTCAGACGAGCTGGCATGGGTTCTCTACAATGAGAGGGTGTTTGTCAGTGAGTACCATCTCGAGGAGGAGAGCCTTGAGAACTACTTTATTCACAGGATAGGGGGTGCTCATTATGCGTGAACTGTTGCCGGCTGAATTTTATAAGCTGTATAAGAGCCTGGGCTTCAGGGTGTGCCTGATAGTTTTCTTTGTCCAGGATATAATATATCTGATCTCGGTGGGATTGGTTGGAGATATTCTCGGAATAGAACTCACGGGAGATTTTCAGTTTCAGTATCTGCTGGGCTCGTTTTCCGGAAGCTCGGTGTCGGGCATGCTGTTTGGATTTATTGCGGCGTCGCTCATCACCAGCGATTACAAGTCCAGGGATATCCAGTGTGCGATAGCCCAGGGACACAGCAGAGCACATATAATGTTTGCGAAGATCATAGTATATATAGTGGCGATCTGGATACTTTCTCTTGAAGATATACTTGTGTATACCGTAGGAGGATGCATTTGTGGAGGCTTTGGAAAGGAATTTACCATGGATGTGGCGGGATATATGCTGAGATCGGTGGCGTGTGAGGGATTTGTGCTTACGATGTTATATATGACATGCGTGTTCCTTGCGTTTGCACTGACGTCCAAGGCTGCGTCAGTATCAGTGAATCTGCTGCTGTTTTTCCTTGTGGATCTCGGCGTGCAGATCATGCCTGTGCTGTTCCAGTCGGATGTTCTGGAGAAAATACTGGGCTATATGCCGTTCAGTTCTGTGAGGGAGATGAGTCAGGTCGATATAGACTGGAGCCATGCTGGAATATCGCTGGCGGTGGCTGCTGCATACGGCACGGTGATGATCGTGGCAACATGGCTGACATTCAGAAAGAGAGATCTTCGATAGAGAATTATGACAGAATATACATTTGCTCAACCGTTCATCTGTGTTGACAAAAGTTCTGTCAAAGTTTATTATAACTCTAGCTATGAGAAAATCTCATAGAGATTTACATGCAGAGGATCAAACAATGTGTAGAAAAGGAGTATAACGATGGGAAAATACACAAAGGAAGACATACTGAAAAAGGTCAAAGAAGATGATGTTGAGTTTATAAGACTTCAGTTCACAGATATTTTTGGTGACCTTAAGAACGTAGCGATAACCTCAAGCCAGATAGAGAAGGCACTTGACAACAAGATCATGTTCGACGGTTCTTCTATAGAGGGCTTTGCAAGAATTGAGGAGTCAGATATGTATCTGTATCCTGATTATGATACATATGAGACATTCCCTTGGAGACCACAGCAGGGAAAGGTTGCAAGACTTATATGTGATGTATATAAGCCTGATGGAACACCATTTGAGGGCGATCCAAGATATGTACTTAAGAGAGCTCTGGCTGAGGCAAAAGAGATGGGTTACACTATGAATGTAGGTCCTGAGTGTGAGTTCTTCCTCTTCCAGACAGATGAGAACGGAATGCCTACAACTAACACATACGAGAGAGCAAGCTATTTTGATCTCGGACCACTGGATTTCGGTGAGAATGCGAGAAGAGATATGGTTCTTACTCTTGAGCAGATGGGATTTGAGATCGAGGCATCACACCATGAGGTAGCTCCTGCACAGCATGAGATAGATTTCAAGTACGGTGAGGCTTTGAGAACCGCCGACAACATCGAGACATTCAAACTGGTTGTAAAGACTATTGCCAAGAGACATGGTCTCTGCGCAACATTCATGCCAAAGCCAAAGTATGGCGTATGCGGTTCAGGTATGCATATGAACATGTCGCTCCAGAAGGATGGCAAGAACATATTTGCAGATGGGAACGATAAGCTCGGACTTAGCCAGGAGGCTTACTGGTTCATCGCCGGAATCATGGAGCATATGAAGGAGATGACAGCCATCACCAACCCACTTGTAAATTCATACAAGAGACTTGTTCCAGGCTATGAGGCTCCTATTTACATCGCATGGTCAGCAAAGAACAGAAGTCCACTTATCAGAATTCCAAGTGCACGTGGTGCAGGAACAAGAGTTGAGCTCAGATGTCCGGATCCAACAGCTAACCCATACCTTGCCATGGCAGTATGCCTTAGAGCAGGACTTGACGGAATCAAGCGTCAGCTTCCAGTTCCATCAAGTGTAGATACAAATATATTCAACCTCACTGCAGAGGAGAAGAAGGCACGTCATATCCACAGCCTTCCTGCAAACCTCAGAGAGGCAACTCTTGCCATGAGCGAGAGCGACTTCATGAAGGAGGCAGTTGGTTCACACATCTTCGAGAGATATACAAGTGCCAAGATGGATGAGTGGAATGAGTACACAAGACAGGTTACAGACTGGGAGATCTCAAACTATCTGTACAAAGTCTGATCTTATACACGAACAATATAAAATGATGAGTAGTATAGGTAAGCGGAGCGAAAGGTCTGCTTACCTATATATTTGATAATAGCTATACGTACACGATTGAGAGGGCTTTGATTTGGTAAATGTTATAATAGTTTTTCCGAAAATAGAGGAAGCAAAGAGTATAAAGAACCTGCTCATTCGCAATGGTATAAGTGTTACAAAGGTGTGTACAACCGGAGCCCAGGCGGCGCAGGCTGCGGATGCGTGTGACGATGGAGTCATAATATGTGGATATAAATTCCTGGATATGATGTATTCAGATCTTGAGAATTATATTCCGAAATATTTTGACATGATCGTGCTCAGCAGCAAGAAGAATTATGAGGAAGTCCGGGATAGCGGCGTGGTATGTCTGTCTATGCCGATAAAGTCTATGGACTTTGTGAATACCGTAAGTCTCACAATAGAGAATCTTCTGTGGGAGAGAAAAAAGAGAAAGTCCAGGCCAAAGGAGAGAACCGAGGAAGAGAAGAAGGTCATCAAGGCGGCAAAACTCAAGCTTATGCATGACTTTGAGTATGATGAACAGGGCGCTCACAGATATCTGCAAAAGAAGAGCATGGATAACGGTATAAATATAGTCGAGATGGCATATATGATACTGGATAATTCAGATTGTTTCTAAAACAGATCAAGAGGGAGGCTTTCTATTGCGATTCACGAAGATGGAAGGACTTGGAAATGACTACGTGTACGTGAACTGCTTCAGAGAAAAGGTATATGATCCGGAGATCCTTGCCAGGCTTGTCAGTGACAGGCACAGGGGCGTTGGGGGCGACGGACTGATACTTATAGGACCTTCGGCCAGGGCTGATTTTAATATGGATATATACAATGCGGATGGCAGCAGGGCAGAGATGTGTGGAAATGGCATAAGATGCCTTGGCAAGTATGTATACGACCATGGAATGACGGAGAAGACGGAATTTACTGTGGAGACACAGGCGGGTATAAAACGGCTCAGATGCATTCTGCAGGATGGAAGAGTGGCTGCGGTGTGTGTGGATATGGGCAGACCGGATATAGGTGCGGCTGTCGAGATGGCTGTTCTGCCTGATGAAACCGTGGATTTTGTCCGGGTATCCATGGGCAATCCCCATGCGGTTGTGTGGGTGGATGATATATATGTCTGCCAGATGGAGACTTTGGGGCCTGAGATGGAAGTGCATCCCATGTTCCCGAACAGGACAAATGTAGAATTTGTCCAGATCGTTGACGAAGATCATATGAGGATGCGAGTGTGGGAGCGCGGCTCCGGCGAGACATTTGCGTGCGGTACAGGCGCGTGTGCGGCTGTGGCGGCGGGGATAGCTGCCGGCAGGACGAGAGATTCGGTAAAGGTCTCATTGCTCGGAGGAACTTTGGATATTGATTACGACAGGCAGAATGAAACTATGTACATGACAGGACCGGCAAGGGAAGTATTTGAAGGCTGGACTGATATATATTAGGAGGAAAGATATGTTTAAGGCAAATGAAAATTATTTAAAGCTTCCGGGAAGTTATCTCTTCTCAACAGTTGGAAGAAAGCAGAGAGAGTACAGCGCAGCACACCCGGACAAGAAGGTTATAAGACTCAGTATCGGTGATGTGACTCAGCCACTTGCACCGGCTATCATAGAGCGCCTTCACAAGGCTGTAGACGAGATGGCAGTTGCGGAGACATTCAAGGGATATGCTCCTGATCTCGGCTATGAGTTCCTCAGAAACACCATAGCAAAGAACGACTATGCTGACAGAGGCGTGGACATATCTGCTGATGAGATATTTGTCAGCGACGGGGCAAAGAGTGACTCAGCAAATATCCAGGAGATATTTACAGCAGACAGCAAGATCGCAGTATGTGATCCTGTATACCCTGTATATGTTGATTCAAATGTAATGGCAGGAAGAACAGGAACATACGACAAGAACACAGAGTTGTGGAGCGATGTAATTTACATGCCATGTCTTGCGGACAATAACTTTGCGCCAGAGCTTCCAAAGGAGACACCTGACATCATATATCTGTGTTTCCCAAACAACCCTACAGGAGCAACGATCAAGAAGGATCAGCTTCAGGAGTGGGTAGATTACGCAAATAAGGTCGGAGCAGTCATCATCTACGATGCTGCATACGAGGCATATATCAGCGAGGAGGATGTTCCTCATACAATATATGAGTGCAAGGGCGCAAAGACATGTGCTATCGAGCTCAAGAGCTTTTCTAAGAACGCAGGATTCACAGGAACACGTCTTGGCTATGCTGTAGTTCCAAAGGATCTGAAGGACGCAGATGGCGTGTCAATGCACAGCCTGTGGGCAAGAAGACATGGAACAAAGTTCAATGGCGCTCCATACATTGTTCAGGCAGCAGGAGACGCAGTGTACTCAGACGAGGGCAAGGCTCAGACAAAGGCTCAGATCGCATACTACATGAACAACGCAAAGGTTATCTCACAGGGACTCAAGGATGCGGGTTACACTGTATCAGGCGGTGTAAATGCGCCATACATCTGGCTTAAGACACCGAACAACATGTCATCATGGGATTTCTTCGATTATCTGCTTGAGAATGCAAATGTAGTCGGAACACCAGGCTCAGGCTTCGGACCAAGCGGTGAGGGATATTTCAGACTTACTGCATTCGGAACTTATGAGAATACAGTTGAGGCTATAGAGAGAATCAAGAATATGTAATACAGCTATAAGCTGTGGTGTATACATGCATGGATCAGAGTGTGTGATCCGAGATATATACGTTACAGTACATAGTGTCTTTGGCATGCCTGCAGGCACTCCGGTAAGGGGAGTCTGAGGGCATGTTTTTTGTTATTTGTCGGTCTTTACTCATATATTCAGATTTGATATAATGACTTATAAGGGTGATTAAAAGCCAATAACGGAGGTATTGAGATGAAGGATAACGGACTTTTGGTACAGTATTTTACAGCGAATACGACCGACAGCCAGGATTTATGGAAAAAGGCAGCAGAGGACGCTGCGGTTCTGAAGAAGATGGGGGCTACGGCTGTATGGTTTCCGCCTGCTACAAAGGGAGCACAGGGCAAAGAAGATATGGGGTATGCTCCGTACGATCTGTATGATCTGGGAGAGTTTGACCAGAAGGGTTCAGTTGGAACCAGATATGGAACTAAGGATGAGTATATAGCTGCTATAAAGGCTATGAAGGATCAGGGTATAAATGTCTATGCGGACATTGCGGTCAGACAGAAGCTCGGCGCTGACAGGATAGAGAAGGTTACAGCAGCCGACTTCAACACCAAAGATATTCCACAGATGATCGGCAATAAGAAGACTGTGGGAGCACTTTCAAAGTTTACATTCCCTGGAAGAAAGTCAAAGTATTCCAAGTTCAAGTGGAACTGGAAGCATTTTGCGGGAATAGACTGGAAGCAGGAAGAATTCAAGAAGCGTGTGTGCGCTCTTGAGGGCAGGGATTATGACGAGGCGGACAAGGAATATTCCAAGTATGATTATATAATTGGAAGCGAGATTGATTTCTACAATCAGGAAGTGTATGACGAGCTCATGGCGTGGGCTCAGTGGTACGAGAAGACCACTGATGTGGACGGATTCAGATTCCAGGAGGCAGAGGCTATCCCTGCATGGTTTGTGAAGGATTTTATTGAAGCGACATCTGATGTCCCTGCAGCCGCTAAGAAGAAGGGCGCAGATGAGGCTCCGGAATATGTACATAAGGACATATTTGCTGTCGGTGATTTCTGGCACTGGAATACAGAATATCTGAATGGCTATATCAAGGCCACAGACAATGAGGCATCCATGTTCGATGTGCCATTGCACTTCAATTTCCACGATGCATCTGTGGCAGATGGAGAGTATAACATGGCAGATCTGCTTAAGGGTTCACTTATGATGAGCAATCCGGAGAAGGCTGTTACATTTGTAGATAACCACGAATCCCAGGTCGGAGGAGTCCTGGAATCGTACGTTGAGGATTGGTTCAAGCCTCTGGCGTATGCGGTCATACTGCTCAGAGAGCAGGGCTATCCGTGCCTGTATATCGGCGACTATGCGGGAATACCACAGGTTAAGGTAAAGTCGAAGAAGACGATACTGAATAAGCTGCTCAAGCTCAGAAAGAAATATGCATACGGAACTCAGCACGACTACTTTGATCACAGCGAGGTTGTTGGATGGACCAGAGAGGGCGACGAGGAGCACAAGGATTCAGGACTTGCGGTTGTCATGTCCGATGGAATGGGCGGCACCAAGAGAATGTATGTGGGCAGACAGTTTGCGGGAGCACATTTTGCAGATGTCATGGGTAATGCCAAGTATGACATCAAGATAGATGACGAGGGCTGTGGCGAGTTCTATGTCAACAGAAGAGGCCTTTCAGTCTGGATCAAAAAAGATTGCAAATTATAAGAAAGTGGTATATAGTATATATTACTTTATCACGCTAAAGTCGTGAAAGTCAAAAAGGAGCTTAGACATGGGAAAAACAGTACATACAGAGGCAGTACAGGATCTGTTTGAGGCAATACTTACATTGGAGACAGAAGAGGAGTGCTTTAATTTCTTTGAGGATGTATGCACGGTGAATGAACTGTTATCTATAGCACAGCGTTTTGCAGTGGCCAAGATGCTGAAGGAAGACAACACATATCTGGAGGTTGCGGAGAAGACCGGAGCATCCACAGCCACGATAAGCAGGGTCAACAGATCCCTGAATTATGGCAAGGACGGATATGAGCTTGTATTTTCAAGAATGAAGAGCTTCCAGCAGAATGACAAGCAGAGCAACGAGAAAACCGACAAGTAGTCGGACAAAACCCCTGAACGATAAAATGTAATCGTTCAGGGGTTTTATTTGTGTTACAGGCTGGAGTCCTGTGGAATCTGGTCGCAATACTTGTTGGTTGTGCGTAAGCTGACTATTTTTTCTTGCCCTCGGCTGCGGCGTTTGCCTGTGACTGCTTAGCCTTTGCGGCTTTGGCTGCTGCCTGCTCTCTGGCTTTCTGTGCCTGGGCTTTAGCCTTCGCCTTGGCATCTTCCTCAGATTCCTGTCTGAGCTTGTCTACCAGATGCTCCACATATTTCTTCTTGGCATATATATCAACTGAGAGAAGTGAGATCATGCTGAGATCGTGGAGATAGGAGTCCTTCTCAGGATCGTACATGGCATCAGCCTTGTTGGCTGTTCTCACGATATCCTTGATGATGTCACCGTAATGCTGGGATAGATGCTCATACAAGTGGGCGTATATATCAGAAATATCCTTTCCGTCCTTGTTGGAATCAAAATAACCATCTATAAGAGGCTCAAGCAGAGTCTGTATATCGTTGATGCTGAGCATGTTCTTCAGGTAGTATATATAAATGAGCAGTATAAGGTGCTGCTTAGAATATCTCTTCTTATTAGGCGATGGCAGAAGATTGTTCTTCGTGTAGTTGTTGATCATGGTCTTGGTCATCACCTTGTCCTCGTCATTGCGCCTGTTCTTTCCAAGCTGATCCTCCATGAAGGTGGTCAACTGATCCATGTACAGGTCAATGGAAGGAATATCCTTAGGGTTTATATAATCAAGGCCACCGGCCATTGATATTATGTCTTTAATATTTGTCTTTTTATCCATATAGACACCTCTTATATTAGTTGGAGCACGCACAGGAACTGCTGTGCGAAAATGCTGTTCATAAATACCGTTCACAAATTGACATATTCCAACAGTTGTACGTGCTGTGTATGCAGTATGCATTGTTTACGCAGCATGTGCTGTTTTGTGCAGTATGTGTTGTTTATGCAGTGTGTAATACTGCATATAAACAGTTGATTTTGAATCAACACGACATATTATATAGTATTCAAAACTACATTACAAGGTTGTTTTACTATAAAACGTATTAATTTGTTAAAAAATCAAGAGGAAAGAGAATGCTCAGGACGCTAGCTGGCTGCAAGCTTGACGATTGTATCTTTTTGAGCCGAAAAAAGAGAAAAGCACACAAGCTTTCGCAAGCCTGTGTGCTTTTCGTAAATTCCTTCGAGAAATATCACAAAATTGTATCTTTTTCAACGAAAATGTCTGTTTGCGCATAACCCCGCCACCCGGCGCTGGCTTACTCGCCGTCGGCGTCGCCTGGCTCCTGCGGAGCCAGCGTGATAAGCACTCTGGCGACTCGCTTTTTGTCCATCTCAAGTACCTTGTAGATGCATGAGATGTCGGTGACGGACTCGCCCTTGGCTGGAATGTGATCCAGCAGCTCGGTTATGTAACCGCCGAGGGAGTCGTAGTCCTCTGATTCTATCTTTAGATTCAGTGCATCATTCAGATCATCCAGCTTGATGGAGCCATCGACGTTGTAGTGGGTGTCGTCAATCTTGATGATGTTGTTGTGTTCCTCCGTGTCGTACTCATCCTTGATGTCTCCGATGATTTCCTCAATGAGATCCTCAATGGTAATAAGTCCTATGCAGATTCCGTACTCATCGAGCACGATGGCCATGGTATTGGAATCCGACTTCATGGAGTGCAGAAGATCATTGGTCTTCTGATATTCATATACATACAGTGGCTTTCTCATGATGTTACGAACGCTGAAATTATTGATATCATGGGTTGCCTTGTAGAAGAAGAGATCCTTAACATGAAGGATACCGATCACGTTATCTCTGGAGTCCTCATATACAGGAATTCTCGTATACGGTACTTCCATGTAGAGCTTCAGCAGATCATCATAAGCCATATCAACAGAGGCGATGGTCATATCTGCTCTTGGGATCATGACATCCCTTGCGATGGAATCTCCGAAGTCCACCACATTGGTTATCATTTCCTTCTCTTTGTCCTCGATGACGCCTTCCTCCTCACTGACGTTCACCATGCTTATGAGTTCATCCTCGGTCATCTTCTGGTTCCCGCCGTCCTTGTCGAGCCTTATGATCCAGAATATAAAATCAGCGATCTTATTCACTATGAATATCACAGGTGTGAGCACTATCATAAGGAACTGGATTATGTCAATGTATAACAGCGATATCTTCAGGTTAAAACGCTGAGCCAGGGTCTTTGGTGTGATTTCTCCGAAGAGGAGAACGATCAGTGTCAGGGCTCCGGTTGCAATACCGACAGCAGAGCTTCCAAATGCCTTTGTTACGAATGTGGTCGTGAGAGAAGATGCTGATATGTTGACAATGTTATTTCCTATAAGAATAGTGCTTATCAGCTTGCTTGAATTCTCTGTGACCTTGAGAACCCGTGAGGCCCGCTTGTTGCCGTTGTCTGCAAGAGACCTGAGCGAGAATTTACTCACCGTTGTGAGTGCTGTTTCAGCTGAAGAAAAGAATGCGGACAGTGCGATCAGCACCACCAGAATGATAATGTTTATTATGGAACCTGCGTCCAAGATTTCATCTCCAATCATTTAAAAAATTTTTAATTCTGATTGTACTTAATATATAGCATATTGTCAAGAATCCGTACCTTGATGTGGCAAAGAATCAGCGAAGAATGAAATGGGGAATAAAAAGCAGAAAAAGACACACAATAATAAGGCAGCAGAAAAATGCATAGCAAAAAGGAGAGAACATCATGAGAAGTTCAACAGAAACCTACAAAGAAGTTGCAGAGAGATGCAGTGCGTATGAGAAGAAGTGTTCTTGTAAGGGTCTTTCAAACGATGTGACGGGTAAGAGTTGTCTTAACTGCGATCATTTTACAGACACAGAGTACTGTGAGCTTGATCTGTATGATCCTATAGTCAAGAATCTCTAGCTGGCAGCCAGAAATTTCTGGTAAAGGATATCAGAATGGAAGAGTGGAGCGGGGCAGGAAAAGCGCCGCTCTGTACATAAAGTAAAGTTGACACATCTGACATGTATTGATATACTTAATCACTGAAAATGGAGGCGTTTGCGTGTGCAGACAGAGTAAATAGTGAAAGGTATATACGTCGATGATTAGTGCGAATAACGTAACATTGAGATTTGGTAAGAAGGCTTTATTTGAGGATGTAAATATCAAATTTACAGAGGGTAACTGTTATGGACTGATCGGTGCAAATGGTGCCGGCAAGTCAACTTTCCTGAAGATCCTGTCAGGAGAGATAGAGCCGTCAAAGGGTGATGTGACCATGAATGATGGAGAGAGACTTTCAGTTCTCCAGCAGGATCACTACAAATACGATGAGTACCAGGTGCTTGACACAGTAATCATGGGTAACAAGCGTCTGTATGAGATAATGAAGGAAAAAGATGCTATATATATGAAGGAGGACTTCTCAGACGAGGATGGAGTCAAGGCTGCAGAGCTTGAGGCTGAATTTGCTGAGATGAACGGCTGGGAGGCTGAGTCAGATGCCTCAACACTTTTGAATGGCCTTGGTGTAGGCACAGAGTATCACTACAGCCTGATGAAGGATCTGGATGGTGGACTCAAGGTCAAGGTGCTTCTTGCCCAGGCCCTTTTTGGCAATCCGGATGTACTTCTTCTGGATGAGCCTACAAACCACCTTGATATGGATGCCATCGCATGGCTTGAGGAATTTCTCATCAACTTTGAGAACACGGTTATCGTTGTATCGCATGACAGATATTTCCTGAACAAGGTATGTACCCATATAGCAGATATAGATTACAGCAAGATCCAGCTCTACGCAGGTAACTATGACTTCTGGTACGAGTCAAGTCAGCTGATGATCAAGCAGATGAAGGAAGCCAACAAGAAGAAGGAAGAGAAGATCAAAGAGCTCCAGGAGTTCATTCAGAGATTCTCGGCAAATGCTTCAAAGTCCAAGCAGGCGACATCACGTAAGCGTGCTCTTGAGAAGATCGAACTGGATGATATTAAGCCATCGAGCAGAAAGTACCCATATATCGATTTCAGACCTAAGAGAGAGATTGGAAATGAAGTGCTTACCGTGTCACATATTTCTAAGACAGTTGACGGTGAGAAGCTTCTAGATGATATCTCATTCACAGTTGGACATGACGACAAGATAGCATTTGTAGGACCAAATACAAAGTCAACAACCATGCTCTTTAAGATACTTGCAGGCGAGGAGGAGCCTGATGAGGGAAGTTACAAGTGGGGTGTTACAACTTCACAGGGATATTTCCCTAAGGACAACACCAAGGAGTTCGACAACGACCTTGTGATAGTAGACTGGCTCACTCAGTATTCAGATGAGAAGGATGCCACATATGTAAGAGGTTTCCTTGGAAGAATGCTCTTTGCAGGTGAGGATGGAGTTAAGAAGGTCAAAGTCCTCTCTGGAGGAGAGAAGGTAAGATGTCTTCTGTCCAAGCTGATGATCATGGGGTCAAACACCCTGATTCTTGATGAGCCTACAAACCATCTGGATATGGAGTCGATCACAGCGCTCAACAACGGACTTATCAAGTTCCCTGGAGTCGTATTGTTCTCCTCACAGGATCACCAGTTTGTACAGACAACAGCCAATAGAATTATAGAGATAACAAACACCGGTCTCATAGACAAGCAGACTACATATGATGAGTATCTTGCTAATGACGAGCTTGCAAGAAAGAGACAGGTTATGAATATGGATTCTGAGGACTGATATATTGATATATGATCACCTGAATACAGATCATGACAGAAAAAATGGCTGTGACACAACAATATGTCACAGCCATTTTTTCTTATTCTATACCAAGATCAAAAATGTAATTCAACAGCTTGATAATGTGGTCAACATTCTCCTCGCTGTTGCCCGGGAATGAGAGATACACATCGTTGTATCCCAGGTTCATGCGGTTGGCAAAATCCGTTCCGCTGATGTTTATTGCGTATGCGGAAGTGTGATTTGCGGAATCCTGCGCCGTTACTACACGATCCTTGAGCTCTCCCTCGAAGAGAGTTTTGAGAGTGCCATCATATGTATCAAGCGGATGTATCAGATTTATCCAACTGCAGCACTCAACTCCGGCCTTGTCGGATATCAGCACATCATATACATTGTCCTCGCACAGCAGCGGGAAGGAAGAGTATTCCGTTCCATTTGCATCGTAGTCAGCGTCAAATGTAGTCGGATCGTAATGCAGGTTCTGCATATATTTAATCTTGTCCGAGTCTTTATAATTATAGTAGCTCTTATAGTCGTCTATAACGGATGTGTCCACGCTCCATGGATCAGGACTGTTGACCACCGCATATGCAAATACCGTCGGCCGGGTATTGGAATATACCGCCAGTGAGATCCAGGTCAGTGACACTACGATCATCAGTATTCCTATGATCTTCCATTTGTTGCAGTCTATAAAATAATGAAAACGCTGTGAGCGTGTCATGTCCGCTGTCTCAGCCTTTTTTTGCGCCCGTCTGTATCTGCGGCGCTCTGATCTCGTCATGGCGTGAAGCTCAAGACTGTTTTCGGTCGCAAGGTCCGCTTTGGGCGCTGCAGATCTAGGATCTGAGAAACCGTCGGCCACCTCACGCTTGACACCCCTTGGCTGGATCAAAATGTCATCCGGGGCATCCTTCTGTGTGCTTTCCAGCACCTCTTCCTGTGTATTATCTTTTTTGCTCATTCAAAACTCCTCTGCACGAAAAGAGCCGGAGGGCGTCCGGTCTTCCGCGTCAAATATATTTAATAATAGTATACTAACATATAGAAGAGGAGAACAGAACCCCTCCAATAGTGAAAAAAGTCTAAAATTTAAAATTGCACAATAAAACAGATCGGTTTTGCATGCACTATACATAATGACTAAAAGAAAACCCTGTAAATAAGCTGTTTTATATATATAAAGTACAGTTGCCATATTAGCCGGAAAGGCGCATGGAATGTACGAAAAATAGACTATTTGACAAAAATGATAAAATACACGCCTTATAGATAAAGTTTAATTAGTTATTTTTTTAGCTTAAAAAAAGGCAAATGTGCAAAAAAGATAAAAAAGCTCAAAAAAGGGGTTGCCAAATTAGATAATATGCCCTATAATAAGCCTATGTTGACAAGGACGTTGTCAATAAAATCACAACAGAGGTCATGGAAAAGCATGACACGGCATTCCGGATATGCTCGATAAGGCGATTTTAGAGCATAACATTGGAATAGCACACATATTTAAAAGGAGGGTTTTTTTGTGAGAAAAATCAAAAAGGCGTTAGCACTTTCATTAGCTATGGCAATGGGATTATCACTCGTTGCATGTGGCGGAAATGATGATGCTACAACAGAGGCTAAGACAGAGGCTAAGACAGAGGCAACAGAGGCAACAGACGCAGCATCAGATGATGCTACAGAGGCAACAGAGGCAGACGCTTCAGCAACAGGAGCAATTGCAGCACCTAGCACAGATGGCTGGGATGACAGCAAGAAGATCTACGCTTACTCATGGGATGAGGATTTCTCAAAGAAGATGAACGTCGTTCTTGACAAGTTCCCAGAGTACAAGGATTATGTTGAGTTCGTAACACTTGGTGTTGGTGGAACATCAGATGAGTACAAGACAGCTATCGACACAGCTCTTAAAAGTGGAGACAAGTATCCTTCACTTATCCCAGCTGATAACGATGTAGCTAAGTACTGGTCAGAGACAGACGCAACAGCAAACCTTACAGATCTTGGATTTACAGATGATGTTATGGCTAATTCATACGACTTCGCTAAGCAGTATGGAACAAAAGATGGACAGCTTAAGTGCGTTACATGGCAGGCTACAGCAGGTTCTGTATTCTACAGAAGAGACATTGCTAAGGAAGTTCTTGGATCAGATGATCCTGAGACAGTTCAGGCAGCTCTTGCTGATTGGGACAAGTTCTTCGAGACAGCAGACAAGTTAAAGGATGCTGGATACAAGATCGTATCTGGTCCTTCAGATGTTAAGTACGCTATCTGGGATACTCAGTCACAGCCTTGGGTAACAGATGACGGTTCATCAGAGAAGCTTACACTTGATGGTGCAGTTACAGAGTACCTTGAGACAGGTAAGAAGATCTATGATGGTGGATATTCAAACAACACAGCCCTTTGGGATTCATCATGGGCTGCTGATATGACAAATGATTCAAAGGTATTCTGCTACTTCGGATGTCCTTGGTTCATCGGTTCAATGCAGGGTAACGGCGCTGTAGATGGTAACTGGGGAGCTGTTACAGGCCCTACATCATACCACTGGGGCGGTACATACGTAATGGTTGGTAAGGATACACCAAACCCAGAGCTTTGTGCATTCCTTCTTTACGAGTTAACATGTGATCCAGATGTTGGTGTTGAGATCACAAACAAGACAGGTGACTGTGTAAACAACAAGGCAGCTAACGAGAGACTTATCAATGGTGAGCTTTCAAGCGACAATGCAGCTCAGAAATTCCTTGGCGGACAGAACCCAATCGAGGTATGGGCAGCAGCAGCAGAGGGAATCAACCTCAGCAACGTAACATACAATGACGCTTCAATCAAGGGATTCATCGATGAGGCAGCTACAGCTTACAACTCAGGTACATACACATCAGTTGATGATGCTGTTAAGTACATCGAGGACAAGTGTGCTTCAGAGCTTGGTATCTCAAAGTAATCTATCCCTAAAATAAAGGATAAAACTATAAAGTAACAAAATGCACGCATCAGTAATGAAAGTTGCTGGTGCGTGTGTACTATAGACCAATATTTTAAGGGGGGCGTATCACACTATGAAAAAGAACAAGACAGTTGAATACGGCAAGTATGGTTTGATGTTCCTCATTCCGTTCTTCCTTGTTTTCCTTATCTTTCAGCTGTATCCACTTATCTATACGTTCTACAATTCACTTGTCTACTCAGCTAAGAATGGTAGATATGTGACAACAAGCGTAGGACTCGGTAACTTTACCAATTATGTGTTTGCAAAGACCGGAAGTGAGTTCTGGCAGGCACTTGCTATAACAGTTGTTCTGTGGATAGTAAACTTCATCCCTCAGATCCTTCTCGCACTTGTTCTTGCTGCCTGGTTCACAGACATCAAGGTTAAGTTAAAGGGTCAGGGTGCATTCAAGGTAATCATGTACATGCCTAACATCATTACAGCAGCTACAATTGCCGTTCTCTTCTACAGTATGTTCGAGGTTCAGGGACCTATCACGAGCCTGTTCAGAAGTTGGGGATGGTGTGATGATGGTGGTATCCTGAATCACGGCTGGGCATCACTTATAATCATTGCTTTTATTCAGTTCTGGATGTGGTATGGTAATACAATGATTGTCCTTTGTGCAGGTATTCTCGGTATCAATCCATCACTTTACGAGGCAGCCAGTGTTGATGGTGCTACATCAAAGCAGCAGTTCTTCAAAATAACACTTCCACTGCTCAAGCCGATCTTACAGTACACACTCGTAACATCAGCTATCGGTGGTCTGCAGATGTACGATATTCCACAGCTGTTCAACGAAGGTAACCCAGTTGTAAGAGTAGGTGGATCAGATGTCAATTCTACAACAACAGTAGTTATGCTTATCAAGAAGTATGTAAGTGCAGGTCCTACACAGGATTATGGTAAAGCTGCAGCTTACTCAGTAATGCTTTTCGCATTCACATTGATAATAAGCTTACTGTTCTATAAGCTGACATCAGAGAAAACAGCAAAACAAGGAAAGTAGGTGAACAAAGTTGGATCAGACAGAATCAAAAGCAACAGGAACGAGAGTTTTTAGATATGTCATTTGTATCATACTTTGTTTCCTGTCAATCATACCGTTTTATATTTTGGTAATAAACTCAACACTTAAGTCCAGTGATATTCTTACAGGAATAAAGCTTGTTCCTGGATCACAGTTCATCACTAACTTCAAGGGACTTTTAGAGGGTAGTGCTAAGACGAGTGGAGTAAACGTACTTCAGGCTATGCTCAATTCATTGATTATCACAGTACCTGCAACAGCTCTTCAGATCTACTTCGGTTCTCTGACAGCTTACGCAGTTACAGTTTACAATTTCAAGGCAAAGAAGTTTGCATGGGGCTTCATATATGCTATCATGATGATTCCTCAGCAGGTATCTATCGTAGGTTTTATCAAGGTATGTAACCTCACACATATTTATGGTTCATATCTTGCAATGATCATTCCAGCGATCGCAGCACCAACAACTGTTTACTTTATGAAGCAGTACATGGAGACAGGTCTCTCGACAGAGATCGTAGAGGCTGCCAGAATTGATGGATCAGGAGAAATTCATACGTTCAACACGATCGTACTTCCTCTTCTGAAGCCGGCTATGGCAACTCAGGCAATCTTCGGATTCGTTGCATCATGGAATAACCTGTATACACCTTCTATCATACTTGCTACAGAGAGAAAGAAGCAGACAATGCCAATGTACGTTCAGGCGTTAAAGGCAAATGATAAGTCAAGAGATTGGGGTCAGATCTATTGTGGACTTTTCACAACAGTTCTTCCAATTCTCGTAATGTACTTCTTCCTTTCTAAGTATATTATTGCAGGTGTTGCACTTGGTGGTGTAAAGGAGTAATATATATTGTAATCAATTAAATATAATGTAGGTATCGATGACTCTCGGGTTAATCGATACCCGCATTATATTATTTTTTTTTCTAACGAGACAATAAGCGAAGAGGACATTTTGAATGAGCGAGATATCAAACAACAGGGAAGAGAGCAGAGAGAATGACAGGGGAAAAGAGAAAGAACCACTTCTGAGACGGGCAATGGATGCGTTTGGAACTATATTTGCACTTAATGTGTGCTTTGTAGTTGGCTGTATACCTATATTTACAGTGGGAGCATCGCTGTCAGCTCTTTATGCTATGTGTATAAGACTGCAGGAGGATGAGGAAGAGACGGTTGTCGCCGGATTTATCCATGAGTTTAAGAGAAACTTTAAACAGTCGACCATAGCGTATTTCTTTATTCTGCTTGCGATATTTGTAATGTATTTTGAATTCCTGCTTGTCAAGAGAGTGACGGGATTCATATCTACATTCTACACAGGAATTCTTGTGACAGAACTTATATTTATGGGACTTATTGTTCCGTTTTTGTTCCCATTGATAGCCAGATACAACAATAAGCTGGGAACCACGGTGAGAAACTCACTGGCTTTGGCTATCACATATAAGGGATCATGGTTAAAAGTATTTATCGCATGGTTTGCACCTATATTTATATGCGTGAGATACCCTATGATATTTGTGAATATATGGTACCTGTGGGTTTTATTCATATTTGGTGCGATTGCATACGGAACCAGTACGACGATGAGGAAGATATTCAGACTCAACGAGAAGAAACTGGAGGAAACCGCCCGAAAAGCCGAGGAAGAGGCGAAGAAGGCAAAGGAGGAGGCTGAAGCTGCTGCGAAACTGTTAGAAGCCGAGGCTGAAGCTGAAGAAAAGGATAAAGAGGATACAGGGAATAAAGAAGACTTGGATTCGGAACAGGCATGAAGCATGAAGATAGTGATATTTCCCATAAAAGAGGTTAAAGAGAAATCTTTAACCTCTTTTTTTATGAAAAAGTGTCACATTTATGATAATGTAATCGTTATATATAGTGAACGTTCAAAAAAGACAGAATATCAAGGGGTGTTTATGGCGGGGAACACATGAAAAAGGATAGGGAAATTATGCATAATGATAAGAAAGACAGCGAATTGATAGCAGAATATTATGACAAGTACGAACAGAAGTTATACAGGCTGTCGTATGCCGTATTGGGAGATATATGGCAGGCGGAGGAGGCTGTACAGGAGACATTTCTGAAAGTCATAAGATACAGGAACATGATAAAAAGGATGCCGGAGGAGAAGAGGTCGGCGTACATAACCAAGACTGCAAGAAATATCGCTGTTGATATGTACAGGAAAAATAAAAGAGATAAAGAGGCTGTGTGCAGTCTGCAGGGGGATGACGATTCCGCGGAACTTGCAGACAACATCCTGTGGAGTCATGCCGATCCATCGGTGAAGAGCAATATGGCTGATGAGGTGGAGAACAGGCAGTTGATAACAGGCATACTTGGTAGATTATCTGATGATGATGCCCTGGTGCTCCAGCTAAGGATAGTGCGGCAGCTCAGTGTAAGAGAGACGGCTGATCTGATGCGGCTGACAGAGGCTGCGGTCCGGAAGAAATATGAGCGGGCGGTAAAGAGAGCGCGAAAACTGCTGATGAAGGAGATGATGCTGGATGGAGAATAGGAATATGGAGAATGTTGATAACACGGACAATACGGATAATATGGACAAGCTGTCTGAACATGAATTTTCGGCAGAATACAAAGCTAAAAAGGAAAGTCTGCTCGCCGGAATGAGAGATATGGAGGAGTCCGGCAGATCGACAGGCCTCAGGAAAAGACATGGAGGAATGGAGAGATTTATCAAGGTTGCAGCACTGCTGCTGTGTGGTGTGATCCTTATACCGGTATCGATCCATGCTGCGGTCAGCGTGTATAGATTTACGATCGAGAAGAATGGTGGTTATGCAAGTGGAACGATAGAGCTCAATGACGATGGTGTTGCCACAGCTGCAGATGACACCGAGAGCACGGAGACTCTGGACGCGATGAAAAAGAGAATGGCGGAGGAAGAAGAAAATGGAACAAAGAGCATAATGAAAGGAAGCGATGGTAATTCATACATGATAAATTCTGGCAAAAGATACGTGGAGATCACTCTTGATTATCTGCCGGAAGGCGTGGTTCAGGTCGAGGAATGTAAGTATGACAGCCCGGACAGGGAAGGATATATGGGAATATCCATAGCGGCAACCCAGTGGAATGGACAGTCGAATACTGTGATAAACCGAAGCATCGAGGATGCCACAGTCAGACAGGCGGGAAGTTATGAGTACCTGATGTTTGAGAGGGGAGGAGTTGATTGGGGATTTGATAGAGTGTTGTACGTTCCGATAAAAGAAGAGTCCGTTATTCTGACTGTGTATATCGGCTGCGATATAACGGATGAGGAGCTGGACAAGATCGTGACCGGAATAAATGTCAAGGATGCTGAGGGTGATGATCCATCTAACTGGGTCGGAGTTGACTCAACATTTTATGATGACAATCCGGATAATGTTGATACGATCCAGGTGGATGACAAGTACACATTTATAGGATTGGACGAGTTGTTTGTTGTGGATGGCGTAGAGATGACGGTAAACAGTGTGAACGTATACGATGACACCCAGGGAATAGATCCTGCGGATATGCTCTGTGTTGTGGGAGATCTCGAGGAGAAAGGTCTGGTGGATACGGACGGAAACTTTGTGGATGTCAGATGTCGGAGGATGAACGAAGCGACAGATAACAGCTTTACAAGCTGGGGAGATTATAATAACAGCAGCTTGCGGATGGTTGCGGTGGATATCACATATAAAGCGGACTACAGAGCATATCCGTATGACGATATAGTTATAGATCTTGAGAGGGGAGAAAAACTCTCGGGGGACAAGCTGGCGCCACCGGTTGACACGAATTATTATTGCGGAGATGGTGAGCCTCGTGCGAGTTATGGAAGACGGATGACATATGGAGTACCTGCGTATGTAGTAGATGACGGCACAGAGATTGCTGAAAAGAGCGTGGATGGCTACTGCTGCCTGAAGAGGGATGGCGAAGAACATTTGCTGACGGTGTATTTCCTTGTTGACGAGAGTGAGCTTGAGGATTGTTACATGCAGGTAAGTCCGAGCAGTTCAATGGCAAGTTATTATGAGTATATGACAATATATCTTGGTGAAGGAGAGTAAATATGAGGAAGAGAAGATGGATGATATGTGCAGCTTTGGTTTGCCTTGCGATGGCGTGCGGTGGCTGCGCGGATAAGAAAAAGGAAGCAAACACGGCGGTCATAGAGGGCGATGATATCAAGGAATACAGCAGCGGAACGGACACGTCCGGGGACACCGAGAAGGATGCAGATTATGATGACAGTGTGGGCGGACTTGCCAGAACACTCAGCATTCCGACCAGTGTAAATGTTGATATTCCTGTTGAAAATTGCGGAACTTTGGAGTCTGCAAGCATCAAAGCGTCGGAGATCAAGACTCCGGATGCCGATAAGATGTATACGAAGAAGTTCACCATGGGCAGCATAGGAGCTGAAGACAGGGAGACGATACTCAAAAGCATATTTGACGAGGAGGATGGAGTTTTCGAGTATCCATATGATATGAAGGACAGTGTGACACAGGAGCAGAGAGATGAACTGTTCGCTCATAAGGGTGCCGATGTGGATTATAGCAAGGATTATTTTATTGGGAAGATAGATGGAGTTGAATACATACTGTATTTTTATGATCTGTCGTGGATATCAGATGAGGGATTTTCTATCCAGCTTGCGGTGACGGATCCTGTCCCTGAAGATATGGCGGACAAGGGTGCGACATTCACAGAGTATACTTCATGGGATCCCGCAGACTTAATAACTGCAAATGAAGGTAATCCGTCGGATGTTCAGAATGATGAAACCAATATGAGTGGCATGGACGAGGATGCCGGAATGGTAAAAGCACTGGACTACATGGACAAATGGGGCTTTAAGGATGTGGTTCCAACATCGCAGTCGGAGCTTTACCGTCAATATAGTGATGAGTATGGAGAGGTTGTAGGATATGAGAAGGATGGATACTCTGTGACATTTCAGGCGTCCGTGAATGGACAGCCGCTATATCAGCCGGATGCATTTGGCATAGACACCATCTCAAACCAGAAGAAGGCGGAGGACAGTGGTTCGTTTTCTGCAGAGAAATACTACTACACGGAGCAGTCCACATACAGTATCGCATTTACAGGAGAGAAACTTACGGGATTTACATGCACCTGGCCGATGAAGTCCGCGGGGGATATTCAGGATGCAGGGACACTGATCACCTGGGATTCTGCGGTGACAAGCCTCAAGGGAGTCATGGAGAGCCACTTTGCGGATTATACCGGATATAATTCGGTGGAGTTCAACGATGTGAGACTCACATATTTCAGGATAAAGACAGGGGACGGCGAGTATGAGGCTATACCTGTGTACTCATTTGCACAGTTGGATTCGGATCATTCCGACACTTACCCGATACAGCTTGTACTGATAGATGCGAGGGATGGAAGTGAGGTCAGCATGGTTCAGGATGAGGAGAGATTCCTGAATAAATAGACCGCAAATGAGTTGCATATTTGGCTGTGTAATTGTGCATGTCTGCTTGACAACAGAGAGCGTACATAAGTATAATTAATTGCGATAAAATAAGTCATATTGACTATATTAGGAAAGGAAAAACATCGGTTTCGGTGTTGCAGAGGGTTTATATGGTTTACAGTGTTACGGTTACACAGCTTATAGAGAAGATGGATCTCAAGAACCATACTCCGGAGATCGATACGGATAAGATACTTATCCAGGATCCGGGTATGAACAGACCGGCAGTACAGTTTGGTGGATTCTTCGAGCACTTTGATGCAGGAAGAATACAGATTTGTGGTAATGTTGAGCATGCCTATGTGGCAGCTATGCATACTGAGGAGGAGAACAAGCGCATCATGGATGAGTTCTTCTCATACAAGCCGCCATGCCTTATATTCTGCCGAGGCCTTGAGCCATATCCATTTATCATAGAGATGGCAAAGAAGCATGGGGTTCCAGTACTCACATCCGATGCGGTCACATCTGCATTTGTACATGAGGTGGACAGATGGCTGCATGTGGAGCTGGCTCCAAGAATATCGGTGCATGCGGTTCTTGTCGATGTATACGGCGAGGGCGTACTGATCATGGGTGAGAGTGGAATCGGTAAGTCGGAGGCGGCGCTGGAGCTTCTGAAGAGAGGACACAGACTTGTTGCGGACGACGTGGTTGAGATCAAGAAGGTCAGCGATGCAACTCTTGTAGGAAGAGCTCCTGACATAACAAGGCATTTTATTGAGCTCAGAGGAATTGGAATAATAGATGTGAAATCACTGTTTGGTGTTGAGTGCGTTAAGATAGATCAGAATATCGATCTTGTCATCAACCTGGAGGAGTGGAGCAAAGATACAGAATACGACAGACTCGGACTTGAGGACAATTATATGGAGTTCCTGGGAAATAAGGTGGTAAGTCACAACATACCTATCAGACCGGGAAGGAATATCGCGATCATAGTTGAGTCGGCGGCTGTAAACCACAGACAGAAGAAGATGGGATACAATGCAGCTCAGGAGCTTTACAACAGAGTTACACAGAATATTATGAAGGGCAACGGCGGTGGTGACAAGCAGTAAATGACTGCCGGCCGTGATATTACAATAAAAAGCGGAGAATGTGGAAGGAGAAAAAACATGGCTAAGTATGTATTTGGAGTTGATGTTGGAGGAACTACAGTAAAGATGGGACTTTTTACCGTTGAGGGCGAACTGCTCGACAAGTGGGAGATCAAGACCCGCACAGAGGACGGTGGAAAGAATGTTCTTCCGGACATTGCTGATTCTATAAAGGAAGTTATTGAAAGCAAGAAGCTTGCAAAGGAAGATGTTGAGGGTGTTGGAATCGGAGTTCCGGGACCTGTCAAGGAGGATGGAACGGTTCTCAAGTGTGTAAACCTCGGATGGGGAATACTGAATGTTGAGGACGAGCTGGAGAAGCTGGTCGGATATCCTGTAAAGGCTGGAAATGACGCAAATGTCGCTGCGCTCGGAGAGATGTGGCAGGGCGGTGGCAAGGGCCACAGCAATCTGGTAATGGTAACACTTGGAACAGGTGTTGGCGGCGGAATCATACTCAACGGCAAGATGCTGTTCGGCGTGAATGGTGCCGGCGGTGAGATCGGACATATATGTGTTGACGATTCAGAGACTGAGACATGTGGATGCGGAAACAAGGGATGTCTGGAGCAGTACACATCTGCAACAGGCGTGGTAAGACTTGCGGGCAGAGCTATGGCAGCTTCAGATAAGAAGTCAACTCTCCGTGAGCTCGAGGCTGTTACTGCAAAGGATGTATTTGACGCAGCAAAGGCAGGAGACGAGCTTGCACTTGAGATAGTTGATACACAGGCACGTATCCTGGGTCGTGCGCTTGCACAGATAGCATGTGTAGTTGATCCTGAGATATTTGTAATCGGTGGAGGCGTGTCAAAGGCGGGCTCCATACTTACAGATTCAGTAAAGAAGTATTTCGAGCATTATGCATTCCATGCATGCAGACAGACAAAGTTCGCACTTGCACAGCTTGGCAATGATGCAGGTATTTATGGAAGTGCATGCAGCATGCTTGGAAGGTAATTGACCTGAATGTAATTTCAGTAAAATTTACCAGTAGAATTTGTGAAAATATCCAAAGGTTTTGCGAAAGATGGTAAATTTATATTAAATTTTAATATTGAATTATAAAAGTCTTTAATGTATGATGAATTTAATGGTGATGAATAGTGCCGTAAAATCCAATATATTAAAGACTTTTATTGTGTATGTTAAGAAAAAAGCAGTTTTCTGTGACAGGGGGTGCTTTTACTTTTGTTTTAAAATACATGCACATGTGAATAAAATATAGAAGACAGATTGTATGAGGTTGACATGTCAGATTTAGATATATTGAACAGTATTCGAGAGATAACCGGAGAGAAGAATGCAAGCGCAGATGAGGTGATGAGCGCACACACTACCTTCAGGGTGGGCGGTCCTGCCGACTATTTTGCGAGTCCTTCTGATGCAGATCAGGTTGTGGGGATTATAGAACTTTGTCGGAAATGTGAGATACCGTATTTTGTCCTTGGTAATGGCAGTAATCTGCTTGTGTCGGATGCTGGCTACAGGGGCATGATAATCAATATAATGGACAATATGAATGGGATAACAGTTGATGGTGATGTGATAACAGCCCAGGCCGGGGCAAAGCTGGTGAGAGTCAGCAGACTGGCAAGGGATAATTCGCTGACCGGTCTTGAGTTTGCTTCCGGGATTCCCGGTACTATAGGCGGTGCGGTGTATATGAATGCGGGAGCTTATGGCGGTGAGATGAAGGACGTTGTCACCAGTGTCAAGGTGATGGATGCCGATGGACATATATATGATATGTCATCGGATGAACTGGATTTTTCGTACAGACACAGTGCTGTGGAGGCTGAGGGGCTCATAGTTCTTGAGGTTACCATGAAGCTGGCAGCAGGTGTGCAGCAGGATATAGATGACAGAATGAAGGAATTGTCGGATTCCAGAAGAACAAAGCAGCCGCTTGAGTATCCGTCGGCGGGCTCTACATTCAAGAGACCTGAGGGATATTTTGCGGGTAAACTTATAATGGATGCAGGACTCAGGGGATATTCTGTGGGAGGAGCACAGGTGTCCGAGAAGCACTGCGGATTTGTTGTGAACAGGGGCGGTGCAACCGCTGCTGATGTGGCAGGTCTGATCCGTGATGTACAGAAGAAGGTTATGGATCAGTTTGGCGTGATGCTGGAGCCTGAGGTGAAGATGCTTGGCGATTTCTAGCATTCAGTGAGACAGGGAGAACAGAGCATGAGATTTGTTATTGTGACAGGAATGAGTGGAGCAGGAAAGGCAACGGCGCTTAAGACGCTTGAGGATGCCGGATTTTTCTGTGTTGATAATCTGCCTATCCAGCTCATAAAAAGATTTGCCGAGATCGCTTATGATGAGCAGATCCAGGTGGATGATGTTGCTATCAGTGTTGATATCAGAAGTGGAAGGGCTTTGTCACAACTCAATTCGTGCCTGGCGGATATCAGAAGAGAGGGCATGAATTATGAGATCCTGTTCATTGAGTGTTCCAATGCAACTCTGGTAAAGCGTTATAAAGAGACTAGAAGAAACCATCCTCTTTCGGTCAAGGGTGGGCGAATAATAGATGGAATAAACAAGGAGCGTGAGCTTATCGGCTTCCTCAAAGAGGAGGCTGATTATATAATCGATACTACCAACCTCCTTGTGAGAGAGTTTAAGGCGGAGCTTGACAAGATATTTGTGCAGAATGAAGAGTATTCGAATTTCATAATTACGGTCATGTCATTTGGCTTTAAGTATGGAATACCGAGGGATTCTGATATAGTTCAGGATGTGAGATTTCTGCCTAATCCGTACTATGACCTTGAACTCAGGGAGAAAACGGGAAACGACAAAGAGATACAGGACTATGTTATGAACTGCAAGGAGGGCCCTGAGTATCTGGAAAAGTTTATAGATCTGATAACATTTTTGATACCGAATTATATCAAGGAAGGCAAAAATCAGTTGGTCATTTCCATCGGCTGCACAGGCGGAAAACACAGATCCGTCACGATAGCCAATGCTGTCTATGCCCGTTTGCAGAAGTCAAAGTATACAGTGAGGATAGTTCACAGGGATATTTTGAAGGATTCAATAGTCAAGAAGTTGTAGCATGTAATAACAGATAGTATAGCAGGTGGAATATGTCATTTTCTTCAGACGTTAAGATGGAGCTGGCAGGGAATGTTCCGGGAGCGAGGCATTGTCAGATAGCTGAGCTGGCTGCGATGATTTCAATGGTGGCATATGTGAGATATTGGGCTGGCAGACCGGCCGGGCTGGTGATAGTTACAGAGAGAAGTGTTATCGCAAAGGAGATAGCTTCCCTGATAAAGAGGCTGTTCAGATATATTCCGGACTCAAGTGTAAGAAGGACCGGAGCTGACAGCAGAGTATACAGGATGGAGATCAATTCTCCAGAGATTGTCAATACGATACTGATGACCTTGAAGATAGAAAACGAACATGAATATGAGGGACTGATACAGTGTCAGCTCATGAAGGTCAGCAGGATGGATGTTCAGCAGGATTGCTGCAGGAGAGCATATATAAAAGGAGTGTTCATGACCTCGGGATCGATCAGTGATCCGAACAAGGGCTACCACATGGAGGTGGTGTGCGAGAACGAGGGAAGGGCACAGTTCATACAGGAGATAATAAAAGGATTTGGAGTGGAAGCCCGCATAATACAGCGGAAGAAATACTACGTCGTCTATCTGAAGGATGGGGAGATGATAGTTGATATGCTTGGGATAATGGGCGCACACATATCCCTGATGAATATGGAGAACATAAGGATCAGGAAGGATATCCGTAACAATATCAACCGCAGGGTCAACTGTGAGGCTGCAAACCTCAACAAGACCGTGAGCGCTGCCGTAAAGCAGATGAATGACATTAATTACATAATAGAGACAAAGGGCATAGGATATCTGCCCGATAACCTTCAGGAGCTGGCGCTTGCCAGACTGGAGAATGAGGATGCTTCCCTTAAGGAGCTTGGTGAGATGATGACGCCGCCGATCGGTAAGTCGGGGGTTAATCATAGATTAAGAAAAATAAGTGAGATCGCAGAAGAAATGCGGGGCTGTTGATGAGCCCAAGGAGGATGTAATGATCGAAAAGACAGTTGTTGTATCAATGATGGGAGAGGCAGAGGAAAGACCTGTTGCAGTTCTTGTACAGGTTGCAAGTCAGTATGACAGCAAGGTTCACCTTGTTACCGGAGATAAGAGAATCAATGCTAAGAGCATTATGGGTATGATGAGCATGAGCTTCGAGAATGGCAGTGAGCTCACTATAGTTGCAGACGGCGCCGACGAAGAGGCAGCAGTCAATGCACTTTCAGAATATCTGACAAAAAACAATAAGTAATTTGGATGATTTATTGCACCTCGGATGTGTATGTGGTAAAATAAATTTATCAATGGACATTTGTCGGAGGAACAGGATATGGGATTTTTTGACGGATTATTAAAGAAGATACCATTCGTATCCAGATTTTCCAAAAAGAAGGAACCGGTCAACAATGTGGAGCTCCAGTTCAACAAAGCCATGAACCTTATGGACAACGGAGATGCTGAGGAATCAGTAAACATACTTGAACAGGTTGCAGACATAGGAATAATGGATGCGCAGTATAAGTCATATGGGGATGATGCTCTTCTTGCACTTGCAGAGTTTTATGAGAAGGGAAAGTACCGCAACGCAGTTGTGGATGTGGATCTGAACAAGGCTACCAAGTATTACGAGAAGTATGTGAATCAGAACCATGACGGCGATGTTATATTCAAGCTTGCCAAGATGCTTCTGGAAGTCCAGAACTTCTCAAAGGCCATCAAGTATTATGAGCTTGCAGCCACAGATTACGGTATAAAGGCAGCGTATATGAGCCTTGGTTCGATATATGAGAGCGGACTTAACAGAGTGGATGAGTATGGCAACAAGAGTGATTATGTCGTACCTATCGATCTGGACAAGGCCATGATGTGGTACAAGAAGCTCGCTGATACCGGCGATGCCAAGGCGAAGGCTTCATACGAGAGAGTTGAGTACATTAGTACCCACGGTGACAGCCTTGAGTTCGAGGAGAAGGACAAGCTGTACACGGATATAGCAGAGGCCAGAAAGGCAAAGGGAAAGGAGCCACGTTACAAGGTTATCGAGGCTTCAAGACTTCAGTATCAGTACACATATGTACATGATCAGGTTGAGGGATTCATCCACAAGCTTCCAAAGGGCTGGGTGAAGACGATCAACGAGTCAACAGGTGAGGAGTATTACGCACCAAGTCTTACATATAAGGATTTTGCAATGTATGTATATTATGACAGTGTGCCAAAGGATTCCAAGATGACTCTTGAGAATTACCTGAGATACTGTAACGATGCGTTTGACGAAGAGCTGCAGCTCAAGGCGTATGTCACAGAGTATGCAGATGGAATATGTACGACTTACTATCACAAGGACATGGAGAAGGGAATCGTGTCATTTGCCTTCTATCATGGACGTAGACTGGCATGTATGAGATTCGTGTGTGCTACAATGGAGATCATAGAGCAGTACGAGGAGATCATATTTGAGACAGCCAACTCATTTGCGTTTGTAGATCCTACGCTGGCCAGTGACCACAGTGCCAACAGAAAGGATATGCAGTATTATAACGAGGCTATATACTGCTACTACCTTGAGGATTATGAGGGCGCCATGAGAGCCGCAAAGCAGGCTCTTAAGCTTGGAAGCATAAAGGCAAGTTACCTTCTGATAGAGCTGTACTACGATGAGGACAGCCCATACAGGGATGTTGAGAAGACTATAAGTTATGCAAAGCAGTTGTTTGAGGCAACTAAGGATCCTGAGCTTGCATTCCTTCTTGGAATCGTATATGACCAGCAGCTCAAGGATTATGTGAAGGCAGTTAACTGGTATGAGAATGCAGAGCGTCTTGGACACAAGAGAGTTGCATTCTATCTTGGAAGAATATATTATTACGGTCTGCTCAGAACGAAGAGAGACGGAGTCAAGGCACTGTCTTACTTCAAGAAGGCCAGAGAGAACGGTATTCAGGAGGCTGAGGGCTATATCAAGGATCTTGAGGATCTCAAGGGAGAGGACCTTCAGACGGCTGTTGAGAAGTGGGAGCGTGCAGTGGAGGCCGGAAGCGAGTCAGCGGCTATCAAGATAGCCATGATGAAGCAGAGACAGATCTTCTACATTGCAACACCATATGAGATTGAGAAGGCTTATCTTGAGGCACTTGGTCTTGGAAGCGCCCGTGCCGGATATGAGCTCGGAAGAATCTATCAGGTACAGGAGAAGCAGGATAACTACAAGGGCGAGATCAAGAGTATCAAGTATTTCGAGAAGGCGTTCAATGCGAACTTCGATGACTGGGATAAGGAGAACTTATTTAAGGTTATTAATTACAAGGTTGAGAAGGGCCTGGCCAGCGATGAGGCGGTCAAGCTGTACATAGAGAATGCAAGTATGGGATATGTTCCTGCTATTGAGAAGCTCATGGAGCTCGTTCCTACAACTACTCAGCAGATATGGAGCCTGTACGACGCTCTTATCGATCTTGCTGAGACCGGCGATGAGTCAGCGATAGTTGCGATGAACAAGCTGGAGATGAACTATGTAGATCTCATACTCAGAGAACCTGCCAAGGGACAGAAAGTTGTGGAGAACAAGTTCTTCAGACTCTGTGTTCCAAAGGAGTGTAACGCAGTCATCAATGATGATGGCGGTACTATCAAGATGGCTGATTCCGTCGTTGAGTTTGCAGTTGCCGAGATGCCTGTCAATGCTACGGCAGAGCAGGATTACCTGAAGATCTACAAGCTGATAGTTTCAGAGTATCTGCCTGATGAGAATGCGGATGTCATCATTGCCAACTCAAGAATGATCGGATCTGCAATAAGGGCTTCAAAGGATAACGTACATACATTCAGCATCCTTCTGATAAGCTCCAAGAACCAGTACATATTTAAGTTGAGTTCTAAGGACAGACGTCAGATGATGCAGTTCAAGGATGTCGTAGTTGCAATAGCCAAGTCTCTTGTTGAGACAGGTGAGATCTACAAGGCGACAGAGGAGGGCAAGAAGAACATCGGTCTTGCATTCCTGCTGAAGGCTAATGAGAGTGGATTCCTGTCGATCGGCAAGGGCGAGTAATACAACAGGATATCAATTAGATCAGAATGATCCCGGAGGACATATCTCCTCCGGGTTTTTTACCCCATAGGGATAGAGAAAGGGAGCATATTATGCCGGGACTTAACAAGAGAGAGCTCACGAGCAAGCCTTTGAGAATGGATTCCAGAATGGCGAGGGATTTGGAGAGATTATCTGATTATACCGGTTATTCTCAGAATGAGATCATTCTCATGTCCATAAAGAAATATCTCTTTGAAAATCGTGGGTATTTCCTGCGGGATATGGTTGAGGAGAAATGCCTTTCGCGCATTGAGAAGGAAGTAAGGATCATGCGTGGAGAGACCCATCTGAAGTATGGAGACATGACGGTGGATGTGGTGAAGTCAGAGAATGCAAATGGTAATATCAACTTATATGTAGCGACTATAAGACTTCGTAATAAGCTTGGAGAGATATTCTATGAGGATGTACAGGAGCTGGATATGTCGGGAAAAGACTGGGAATATTATAAGGAGTTCCTGTATGAGGTTGTGATGAAGTACATGGATATCGATGAACCAGCACTTAAGACGTATTTCAGGGAAAAATTCCTGTATGAATAGTATAAAGTGATAAAAAATCAGAGAGTGCAATGATATGGGTTTAACTATTTACATTGCAAATTTTTAGTGGTATCCTATAATAGATTTGGAAAAAGTGGTCGAATCGAGGTGAGATGCTTGTTTAGAAATGTTATGAATGACCTTGCAACATGGTATGAGACCGGAGCGGATAAGATTGCAGTTGTCCGTGGTGGCAAGTTTGTTGGCAAGACATGGGCTGTGGCTGATTTTGCCATGGGATTTTTTGAGGATCATATAATAATAGATATGGACAAGTATCCGGACTTTGCCGCATATGCAGCAAAGGAGAGGAGGCCGGAGAAGCTTCATGCCAAGCTTACAACGTCGCTTGACAAGTATGATTTCAAGGATAAGCTTCTTATATTTGACAATGCGCAGAACTGTGTGGGACTGCTCGGCAACCTTGTTGAGTATAGCAGATACAATACTGACTGCAGGATCTGTGTCATTGCGACATCCTGTGGACCAATCCCGGGAGAGGAAGAGTGCCAGGATGACATATGCGTATATGAGATGATGCCTATGAACTTTGAGGAATTCCTGAAAGCGGGAAAGGGCAGAAAGCTCTGTGCATTTATAGAGAACCAGAAGATCACACCGATGCCGGATGAGGTCAGGGACAGCGTCCAGACAATGCTTGAGACTTTCTTCGTGACCGGAGGAATGCCGGAGGCGGTGGATGAATATTATAAGACAGGAGATCTCAGAAGAGTTGATGTGGTTTTGAAGTCTATACTTGACAGAACTACTGAATATCTGATAAACTCCACTCCGAAGAGATATCTTACCAAGGTCATGGCGATATGGAACAGTATTCCGGTTCAGCTTACCAAGGAGAACAAGAAGTTCATGTATGGATACGTTGATCCGAAGGCCCGTGCCAGGGAGTATGAGGCGTCAGTTGATCAGATCGTCAGGATGGGCGTTGTGCGTCAGGTGTACAGAGTCAGGAATGGAGTGCTTCCTCTGGCAAACCAGAAGGATGACAAGTCATTTGAGCTGTATCATCTTGATCATGGTCTGCTCAGGGTCATGGCTGGTATTCTGGTTCAGGATATTGACACAGATAATGTTCTTGATATGATGGATGGAGTTATAGCAGAGCAGTACGCTCTTGCAGAGCTGTATGTGAACAGGAGTATCGGGGATCTGTATTTCTGGATCTCATCGGCCACAGCGAAGGTTGATTTCGTGTATGAGGGCGATGGAGAGGTCATTCCAGTGGATGTTCAGACAAGTCCGCACACCAAGGCCCAGAGCTCCAGAGTATTCAAACAGAGATATGACAATCAGACTTCAGTGAGGATATCTACAGATGACATGTTTGTCGATAAAGGATTGGTAAATATACCGCTATATGGTATCTGGTGTTTCTAACCGATAGCGTATGGTAGTAATTTATAGATGCCGAAATAGCTCAGTTGGTAGAGCAACGCATTCGTAATGCGTGGGTCGAGGGTTCGAGTCCCTTTTTCGGCTTCAATATTGAGGAAGGCTGCCTGCAAAAGTTTTTGCGGCAGCCTTTTGTACTCAGTGGGAAAGGACGGGATGATATGGATGCTCCAAAATGGTACAGACATTTGAAAACCATAAACAGACATAAGAGAATGGTCATGCATAACTGCTTTAAGTGCGGATTATACTGGCAGGGGCTTGTGCACGATCTGTCAAAGTATTCGTGGACTGAGTTCTCAGTCGGGGCAAAGTATTATCAGGGAACAAGAAGCCCGAATGATGCGGAGCGCGAGAGCAAGGGGTATTCAAGCGCATGGCTGCACCACAAGGGAAGAAACAAGCACCATCTGGAATACTGGGTAGACTACAGTGTTGACAGGAACTGTGTGGAGCTGGTGGGAATGCGCATGCCGGAGAAGTACGTTGTGGAGATGTTCTGCGACAGGGTGGCTGCCAGCAAGAATTATAATGGTGATAAGTATACGGATTCATTTCCGCTTGAGTATTATCTGAGGGGCAGATCCAGACATCATCTGCACCCTGAATCGGCGGATCTGCTGGAGGACATGCTAACGACTCTGGCTGAGAAGGGCGAAGATTATACATTTGACTATATAAGGCGGGAGATACTGCATAACAAATAAGGAGGAGACATATGGAGTTTACACATCTGCATGTGCATACAGGCTACAGTCTGCTGGACGGTGCGGCGAAGATAGACGGACTTGTGCGCAGGGCAAAGGAACTGGGATATGATTCCCTCGCAATAACGGATCACGGCGTCATGTACGGTGTTATAGAGTTCTATGAGACTTGTCTCAGAGAGGGGATAAAACCTATTCTCGGATGTGAGGTGTATGTCAGTCCGGGATCACGATTTGACAGGGAAGTTGGAAAGGGCGATGACAGATATTATCACCTCGTCCTTCTGGCGGAGAATGATCTGGGATATCATAATCTGTCCAAGATCGTGACCAGAGGATTTACCGAGGGCTTTTACTATAAGCCGAGGGTCGATATGGAGGTGCTGGAGAAGTACCATGAGGGAATTATAGCGCTCAGCGCCTGTCTTGCCGGTGAGGTTGCGACAAAGCTCAGAAAGGGCGACTATGACGGTGCGAAGGAGACTGCGATAAGATACAGGAATATATTTGGCGAGGAAAACTATTTTCTGGAGATGCAGGATCACGGAATACCTGAGCAGGCAACTGTGAATGCGGGGATCATGCGTCTGTCAAAGGAACTGGGTATCCCTATGGTCGTGACAAATGATTCGCACTACATCTATGCCGAGGACTGGGAGGCACATGATGTTCTCCTGTGTATACAGACTAACCACAAGGTTCAGGACGAGAACAGAATGCGCTATGAGGGAGGTCAGTTCTACCTCAAATCAAAGGAGGAGATGGCTGAGCTGTTCCCATACGCCCTGGAGGCTCTGGAGAATACACATAAGATCGCAGAGCGGTGTAATGTGAATATCGTATTTGGCGAGCAGAAGGTTCCGAGATTCGATGTGCCGGAGGGATATACCGCGGAGGAATATCTGGATCATCTGGTATATGAGGGTATGGAGAAAAAGTACGGATTTACATATGAGGAGTCCGGTAAGATGGCCGAGGGAACCCACGGCTACGAGGTCAGACAGAGAATAGATTATGAGCTGTCTGTCATAAAGAGCATGGGATTTGTGGATTATTTCCTGATAGTGTGGGATTTCATTCATTTTGCAAAATCGCAGGGAATTGCGGTTGGACCTGGAAGAGGTTCGGCGGTTGGAAGTGTGGTTGCTTACTGTCTGGACATCACGACCATTGAGCCTTTGCAGTACAACCTTCTCTTTGAGAGATTCCTGAACCCGGAGCGAGTATCCATGCCGGATATTGATATAGATTTCTGCTATATCAGACGTCAGGAGGTCATCGACTACTGCGTAAGGAAATATGGCGAGGAGTGCGTGACACAGATAATAGCATATCAGACCATGGGCGCAAGAAACGTCATAAGGGACGTTGGAAGAGCCATGGATCTCCCGTATGCGGTGTGTGATTCCCTTGCAAAGGCAATACCTGCAGAGAAGGATATGACCATAGATATAGCACTCAAGACGAGCAAGGATTTCAGGGATATGTACGAGGGCTCGGACGAGATCAAGGAGCTTGTGGACATAGCCAGAAAGCTTGAGGGACTCCCTAGAAATGCAGGAATGCATGCGGCGGGAGTGGTTATAGGCCGTGAGGCGATAGAGGAGTATGCGCCTTTGTCAGTTGGAGCCGAGGGCGCGGTGGTAACCCAGTTTGAGAAGAACACGGTGGAGCATCTGGGAATGCTCAAGATGGACTTCCTGGGACTCCGAACGGCGACCGTTGTGCAGGATACAGTCAAGCTTGTCAAGCAGACAACAGGCAAGGATATAGACATAGACAATATAGATTACGATGATCCGAATATACTTGGACTCATGGGACAGGGAAAGACCGAGGGTATGTTCCAGCTCGAAAGTGAGGGCATGAGAAACTTCATGATGAAGCTGAAGCCACAGAGTCTGGACGATGTAATTGCCGGTGTTGCTCTGTTCAGACCGGGTCCTATGCAGTTCATAGACGACTACATCAGGGGCAAGGAGAACCGTGAGCTGGTTCACTATGATACTCCTGAGCTCGAGGAGATACTTGAGCCGACTTATGGATGTATCATTTACCAGGAGCAGGTAATGCAGATCGTTATGAAGCTGGCGGGCTATACGCTGGGAAGAAGTGACCTTGTGCGCCGAGCCATGGCGAAGAAGAAGCCTGAGGAGATGGAGAAGGAGCGTCATAACTTTGTGTACGGCAACAAGGAGCTCAATGTTCCAGGATGCGTGGCAAATGGAATCTCGGAGACTGTGGCAAATAAGATATTTGACGAGATGATGAAGTTCGCGGAGTACGCATTTAACAAGTCCCACTCCGTGGCATATGCGGTACTTGCGGCACAGACAGCGTACCTTAAGTATTACTATCCGGTGGAGTTCATGGCTGCGCTGATGTCATCGGTAATTGACAACAATGGCAAGGTTGCAAAGTATATAAGTGTGTGTAAGCAGATGGGAGTTGAGGTGCTCCCTCCGGATATAAATGAGGGAGTGGCAAAGTTCTCCATAAGCAACGGCAAGATAAGATACGGACTCTCCGGTATAAAGAGTGTCGGCGGTGCTGTTGTCGACAGGATAGAGGCGGAGAGGACCAAGAATGGACCGTTTAAGGATCTCAGGGATTTCCTCACAAGGATGCCTTCAAAGGATACAAATAAGAAAACTGTGGAAGCTCTGATACTCAGCGGTGCATTTGATGATATGGGAGCAAACAGAAAGCAGATGATGATGGCTCTGCCGGCCATAGCGGAGGAAGCCGCAAGGGAGAGAAAGAGCAGGGAGTCAGGGCAGATGTCTCTGTTTGACCTGATGGGAGACGATTTTGTGCAGAGCAATCTCGTGCCTTACCCTGATGTGGAGGAGTATTCAGATCAGGAGAAGCTGGCGCTTGAGAAGTCTGTGCTCGGAGTGTATATATCGGGACATCCGCTTGGCAAATACATCGAGCTTATGCAGAGAACATGCACGGCTCAGGCGACGGATTTCGTGGTGGACACCGAGGATGACGATGAGATGAGCCAGGATCAGGGTGACGGAGATGGACAGAAGCTTCAGGACAATGCAATGTATGTCATCGGCGGACTCATATCAAGGGTGACGGTGAAGCTCACCAAGAACAATCAGAATATGGCGTATGTGACTATAGAGGATCTGGTCGGACAGGTCGAGGTTATAGTATTCCCGAGGGATTTCGAGAAGTTCAGGGACAGACTTCTGGTGGATTCCAGAGTGTTTGTCAGGGGCAGGGCGAATCTCGGCGAGAAGGAAAACAAGCTCATATTGTCGGATATGATAAGCTTTGAGGAGGCAGAAGGTGGCAAGAGCTTTCAGTCGGGGAAGCCATGGAACAACAGACAGAAGCCTGTTCAGAGCAACAGCCAGCTCTGGGTATTGTTCGATGATGTGGACGAATACATGAAGAACGAGTCTGCATTTATGTCGATCCTTGAGGAGTACAAGGGCACATGTCCGGTGTACGTGCAGCTCAAGAAGTCCAGACAGGCGAAGAATATGGGCCGGGGATTCTGTGTGGATGAGAATTCCGGCGTGGTGTACGCGCTCCAGATGGAATACGGCAAAGACAGGGTATTGCTCAGAAAAGTGTGACAGAAATACCGCAAAAGGAGAAAAAAGTGGAAGTAATTACAGCAAACAGTAATCCGAGGATAAAAGAACTTAATAAGCTGAACAAGGATGCAAAGCTCAGAAAGGACAGAGACGTGTTCGTGGTCGAGGGGATACGCATGTTCAGGGAGCTTCCGCTTCAGAATGTTCAGGAGGTGTATCTGTCGGAGAGTGCGCTTAAGGAATACAGGGATGAATTCAAGAGCATGGGTGTGCTTGATGGCAGGAATACCTGGATACTCAGCGACGGAGTGTTCGCAGGGGTGTCACAGACCAAGACTCCACAGGGGTGCATGGCTGTGGTGAAATGCATGCATTATCAGCTTGATTCCGTGCTCGGCAGGAATGACAGAGAGACATTTCTTGTGCTGGATACGCTCCAGGATCCCGGAAATATGGGAACTATATTCAGAAGCGCCGAGGCAGCAGGTGTGACCGCCGTGCTTATAGGAAAAGGTTCATGCGATCCGTACAATCCGAAGGTAGTCAGATCGACGATGGGTGCCATATTCAGGGTGCCATTTGTCATGTGCGATGACCTGCCCGGGACTGTGGAGGAGCTGAGACAGTCAGGCGTTGTGGTGTACGGAGCACATCTGGACGGCGACGATCTCTACGACATAGGATTCCCGGACAGGGTGGCATTCCTCATAGGAAATGAGGGAAATGGCCTGACGGATGAGGTGGCGTGCAGAGCTGACAGACTTCTCAGGATTCCGATGGAGGGCAAGGTCGAATCGCTGAACGCTGCAATATCGGCGACTCTTTTGTCGTATGAGGTAATGAGACAGCGAAAGAGAGACCGACAAAACTAGATCAAACAAGACAGCATATTTTTGTACTGCGTGGCATAACTTTTAAAGTATGCAAAAGTTTGTTATAACGGAGGGAGAAAATATGACTGAAAAAACATTAAACAACAATCAGGTAGTGGTGGCAGGAGAGATAGCATCAGAGTTCGTGTTCAGCCACGAGATATTTGGCGAGGGCTTCTATATGGTGGATCTCATCGTCAGCAGACTCAGCGATGCTTACGATACTATTCCGCTCATGGTGTCTGACAGACTGTTCGATGTGAACGAATCCCACATAGGGGAGCGCATCATGGCAAAGGGACAGTTCAGGTCATACAACAAGCATGAGGAGACCAGAAACCGCCTTATACTGTCTGTGTTTGTGAGAGAGATCGAGACCATCGACGAGGATGATGCGGAGGAGGAGAACAGACCAAATCAGATCTATCTTGACGGTTACATATGTAAGGCACCTGTGTACAGGATGACGCCCCTTGGAAGGGAGATCGCGGATGTGCTGCTGGCGGTCAACAGAGCATACGGCAAGAGCGATTACATACCATGTATCTGCTGGGGCAGAAATGCGAGATTTGCCGGAAAGCTCCAGGTAGGAGAGCATGTGGCCATCTGGGGAAGGATCCAGAGCAGGGAGTATCAGAAGCGTATCGACAATGACCAGGTGATCAGCAAGGTGGCATACGAGGTGTCTGTGAGCAAGATGGAATGTCTTGAATGATATTTCATAAGGAGGGACCCACGTCAGTGGGAGGAATCCTTGTGAAGCACGCAGTAAAATATATGGTTGACATGGTCTGGATGCGGTGATATAGTAGCACTATCTAAGGTTAAACTGAATACAATATAGTAGAGGCGCGGGATTAATGATTAAGCAGGCTGATGCATGTGGATGCAGAAGATGCCTGACGAAAGGGAAGACCGCCGAAGTGATGGATATTCCACAGGATCTGTTGCTGGTTGTGCAGTTAAGAACTGTATGACTGTCATCTGAGGATGGAGAGCTACTTGTAAGAATGGGATGTTTTTATGGGTTGGCTTTTTGCCAGCCCATTTTTATGCTATATTGTATCGACTATTTATTTTTAAGGAGGACGACAATATGTCAATTTTTACCGGTTCAGCAGTTGCACTTGTAACACCATTTCTTGAAAATGGAGATGTGGATTATGATAAGCTCAAGGAGCTCGTGGAGTTTCATATAGCACACAAGACGGATGCCATAGTTATCTGCGGAACAACAGGCGAGGCTTCAACACTGTCACACGAGGAGCATCTTGAGTGCGTGAAGAAGTGTGTAGAGTTCGCTGACCACAGAATAAAGGTAATAGCAGGAACAGGTTCAAACTGTACTGCAACAGCAATATATCTCTCAACAGAGGCAGAGAGCTACGGAGTGGACGGTCTGCTCGTGGTTACACCATACTACAACAAGGCTACACAGAAGGGCCTCATCGCACACTTCACAGCCGTTGCAAATTCAGTAAATGTGCCTATAATCCTTTACAATGTGCCATCACGTACAGGCTGCAATATCCAGCCGGAGACAGCAGTATATCTTGCACAGAACGTTGAGAACATTGTCGGTATCAAGGAAGCTTCAGGCAATATAAGCCAGGTCGTAAAGCTTGCAAGTCTTTCAAAGGGATGCATAGATATCTATTCAGGAAATGACGATCAGGTTGTACCTCTTCTCTCACTTGGCGGAAAGGGAGTTATCTCAGTAACAGCCAATATAATCCCTGAGGACGTACACGATATGGTTCAGAAATATCTTGACGGAGATGTTCAGGGAAGCCTTGATCTTCAGCTTAAGACCATCGACCTCTGCAACGCACTGTTCTGCGAGGTCAATCCAATACCTGTCAAGAAGGCTGTAGAGCTTCTTGGTATGTGTGATGGAACAATGAGAATGCCGCTCACTGAGATGGAGCCACAGAACGTGGAGAAGCTCAAGAAGGCAATGGAAGAGTACGGAGTTCTCTAGGACTGTAATTATCATAGAAACAATACAGATGTCTGCGGTCTCAACTGGCTGCAGACATTTTTATTTGCCGAGGTGGATATAAACGTTGCACAATGGACAGCAAATGTGTAAAATGGAGTACATGTTGAAATATATGCGCATGTCAGCGTGCATAGACCACACAAAAGACGACAACAAATGACAAAGCTTATATATATGGAGGATAGACAGACATGGTAAAGATCATAATGCATGGTTGCAATGGAAAGATGGGACAGGTAATAACAGGTATCGTTGCAGGCGATCCTGATGCCGAGATCGTAGCGGGAATAGATGTTGTGGACAACAGGGATAACGGATATCCGGTATTTACAGACATAGATGCCTGCGATGTCGAGGCTGATGTCATCATAGATTTTGCAGCGGCTGTAGCTGTTGACAAGCTCCTCGATTACGGTGTGAGGACACAGACTCCTATAGTTCTCTGCACAACAGGTCTCTCAGATGAGCAGCTTGCAAAGGTAAAGGAGTGCAGTGCAAAGGTTGCCATACTCAAGTCAGCGAACATGTCACTGGGAATCAATACACTCATGAAGCTTCTGAAGGATGCTGCGAAGGTATTCTCACCAGCCGGATATGATATAGAGATAGTTGAGAAGCATCACAACCAGAAGGTGGATGCTCCATCCGGAACAGCTCTTGCTCTTGCTGATTCAATCAATGAGGCATGCAATGAGCAGTATGAGTATGTGTACGACAGAAGCCAGGTGAGAAAGAAGAGGGATAAGAAGGAGCTCGGAATCTCTGCTGTCAGAGGCGGCACTATAGTTGGAGAGCATGAGGTGATATTTGCAGGTATTGATGAGGTTATAGAGTTCAAGCACACGGCATATTCCAAGTCAGTATTTGCAAAGGGTGCTGTTGAGGCAGGAAAGTTCCTCAAGGGCAAGCCTGCAGGAATGTACGATATGGCGGACGTTATAGGATAGGAGCGGTTATGGAGATTTCAACCAGGACAGAGGATGGCGAGCTTGTTCTGTGCGCCAGCTCGATATATAATCAGAAGTTTTATCTGAACAAGGAATTTTCAAAGCTTCCTGATGAGATAAAGGACGAGCTTCACGCCATGTGTGGAGCGTTTACACAGGAGGTCGGAGGAATATTTATGTTGGTGTTTGACGACGCCGGCAATCTGAAGATACAGACGAGGGCACTTGAGGATGACCTGTTATTTGACGACATAGGATGCGGACTCAAGGTCAAGAAGCTGCAGAATGAAAAGAAGGAGCTGTTCCAGAGTCTGGAGCTGTTCTATAAGATATTTATACAGGGTGTTGACATTAACAGTCTTGTAAATGAATGATATAAAATAATTGGAAGATCAGGAAGGAAAAAGGGGCATGTTATTTGCTATTGATGCTGGAAATACAAATATTACGATAGGACTGTTTGACGGAGAACGCCTGGAGAAGACCTTCAGGATGACCACCGGGATATCGAGAACATCGGATGAGTACGGAGTATTTCTGCGCGACTGGCTCAGAATGAGACAGTTGTCAACTGATGTTATAGATGAAGTTATAATCGCTTCGGTTGTTCCGAAGATCATGCATTCCCTGGTGAATGGCATAAAGAAATATTTTGGAATAACACCACTCATAGTTGAACCGGGAATAAAGACGGGGATCAATATAGCGCTGCCAAACCCGAAGCAGCTTGGAGCTGACAGAATAGTTGACGCAGTTGCGGCTTATCACATGTATGGCGGACCGGTTCTCACGGTGGACTTTGGAACTGCCACAACGTACGACCTCATCAATGCCGATGGCGTGTTTGAGGCTGAGGTCACATCGCCGGGCATAAGGCTTATTGCAAATGCTCTGTGGACGGGAACAGCCAAGCTTCCTGAGATAGAGATAAAGGTGCCTGAGACGATACTGTGCAAGGACACGATATCCAGTATGCAGGCCGGTGTGTGCATGGGCTATATTGGCCAGACAGAGTATATAGTGAAGAGAATGCGCAAGGAGTCAGGATACGACAACATGAAGGTCGTGGCTACCGGCGGACTTGGAAAGATGATATATGAGAACACGGACTGCATAGATGTGTATGATCCGGATCTCACACTTCACGGACTCAGACTTATCATGGACAAGCAGAAATAAGTCGGATTTTGCAAATTATATATTATTATAGAAGCAATGGAGAAATTTATGGATTTCAGAGATAAATTGATCCTGGCGCCGATGGCTGGTGTATGTGACCAGCCATTTCGTCTTTTATGCAAGGAACAGGGCTGTGATATCCTGTACAGCGAGATGGTGAGTGCCAAGGCAATATATTATAAAAATAAGAACACGAAGCCGCTTCTGGCTATGGATGAGCGGGAGAAGCCATTTGGGCTGCAGCTCTTTGGCTCTGATCCTGAGATCATGGCGGAGATGGCAAAGAGGATAGAGAGCAACGGTTATTCGTTCATAGATGTAAATATGGGCTGCCCTGTGCCGAAGGTGGTCAACAATGGAGAGGGATCTGCGCTGATGAAGGATCCGGTTCTCGTTGGAAGGATAGTCGAGGCCATGGCAAAAGCTATAAGCATACCGCTGACCATCAAGATAAGAAGCGGATTTGATTCAGAGCATATAAATGCGCCTGAGATAGCACATATAGCCCAGGAGAGCGGGGCTGCCGCTGTGGCGGTGCACGGAAGGACAAGGCAGCAGTATTATCAGGGACATGCGGACTGGAGCGTCATAGCCAGGGTGAAGGAGGCGTGCATCATCCCGATCATTGGCAATGGCGATATAAACACTCCTCAGGACATCATAGACATGAGGGCGCAGACGAACTGTGACGGCTTTATGATAGGAAGAGGTGCGAGGGGCAACCCGTGGATATTCCGCGATATGAAATACTACTACGAGCATGGCGAACTGCCGGACAAGCCTGACATATATGAAGTGAAGGATATGATGCTGAGACATGCGAGACTCATGGTTGAGTTCAAGGGTGAGTACACAGGTATCCATGAGATGAGAAAGCACGTGGCATGGTACTCAGTCGGAATGTATGATTCGGCAAAGCTCAGGAGCAATGTGAACCAGGTTGAGACTTACGAGGAGCTTGAGGAACTGCTCTGTATATGGGCTGACAGCGCACCTGAAAAAGTCATTGTGAGTTAACATAAAAACAAAAAATGTAACAGGAAATAAAGAATTTATTAAAAATTCTAAAGTAAAAATATACAAGATGCTAATTTGTTTCAAAAATGTTACGGTACTAAAATGTAAAATATGCACAAAAATGGCATTTTAAAATGTTGCATATTTACATTAACTGAATTAAAGATTTTATGCGAGTTGTGCATGATTTACAAAAATAGCCACTTTGCTTGACCTTTCTTTCGACAGAGATTATAATAGCGTCATGAGTTAAATTTTAACGGTTTTGTAACAATTCTGAAACCGTAAAGAAATTAAGGAGAAAAGGTTATGCAAAAGTTTTCAGATTCATCACGTATGAAATCACAGAAACTAATGAAGACATCACTGAAAAGGAACGTAAAGAAGATTAGCATAGGAGCAGTACTCTTGGCAGTTGGATTTTCATCATACGCAGTTATCGCATCAGATGACAGCATGGTTTCATCCAAGGGCAAGGGAGTGTCGATCGCAGCAGCAGGTAATACATTATACGCAGACAACACAGCAGACTATGGAGAGGCAACATCATCAGTTGCACTGGCAGATGGTACTCTGTCAGATGTCAACAAGACTGGTTCAGTAGCCCTCTCAAGCAAGAAGACAGTTAAGAAGACTTCAGCCATAAGCGGTGGAGTTCAGGAGAGCACAACAGAGGCTCGTGCAACAGAGGCTGCACAGCAGGCAGCAGACACAACAAAGTCAGAACCTACCACACAGATGAAGGTTAAGGATAAGGATAAGTCAGCAGCAGGACTTCCTGACGATCAGATATCAGTTGATCCATCAACAGAGAAGTCAACAGATGGACTTCCTGATGACAAGGTTATTTATGTGAATGGTGAGGCATCAGGTACATATCTCGGAACATTCTGGATTACGGCATATTGCCCATGTCCAATCTGCTGCGGTGAGTACAGCAACATGGATAACCCGACAACAGCTTCAGGTGCACCTGCAGTCGAGGGTGTGACATGTGCAGCGCCAAGTAACTTTGCATTTGGTACAGAGCTTATAGTTGATGGTCATACATACACAGTTCAGGACAGAGGTGGAGCTATCAATGGCAATCATCTTGATATCTACTTCTCAAACCATCAGGCAGCTCTTAACTTCGCAACAGGCTACTATGATGTATATGTAAAGTAATAAAAAGCAGAAATTGTATACAGATATATTAAAGACCCGCCGTAAGGCGGGTTTTTAAATGCAGTGAGATAAGTGTTGGGAAAGTGTTGGAAAAGTCGCACGAATGAGGCGGGCTATAGCTTGTTTTTTATAAAATGCTGTGTTATAATGCACACGATTATTTGTAAGAATACAGGTGATTCCTGAGTTTAGTACATAACGAAATGTTTAAATATATTTATTAAGGAGATTGGCAAATGGAACTTATCTACAGAAGCACAAGAAATGCAAATGAGACAGCAACAGCATCACAGGCTATACTTAAGGGACTTGCTAATGAGGGGGGACTCTTTGTACCAGATTCTATACCAGCACTTGATGTGTCTCTGGAAGATCTTGCAAAGATGAACTATCAGCAGGTTGCATACGAGGTTATGAAGCTTATGTTCACAGACTTCACAGAGGCTGAGCTTAAGCATTGTATAGATTCAGCATATGATTCAAAGTTTGATACACCGGTTATAGCACCACTTGTGAATAAGGCAGGAGCATATTATCTTGAGCTTTTCCATGGATCAACAATAGCATTCAAGGATATGGCACTTTCAATCCTTCCATATCTTCTCACAACATCAGCAAAGAAGAATGGCGTAAAGAATGAGATCGTCATCCTCACAGCAACATCAGGTGATACAGGTAAGGCTGCCCTTGCAGGATTTGCAGATGTTCCTGGAACAAAGATCATCGTGTTCTATCCAAAGCACGGTGTAAGCCCAATCCAGGAGAAGCAGATGGTTACACAGAAGGGTGACAATACATTTGTTGTTGGTATCACAGGTAACTTTGATGATGCCCAGACAGGTGTGAAGAAGATGTTCTCAGATGCTGAGCTTGCAAAGTACATGGATGAGAAGGGCTATCAGTTCTCATCAGCAAACTCCATCAACATCGGACGTCTTGTCCCTCAGATGGTATACTATGTATACGCCTACACAAGACTTGTTGCAGACGGAACCATCAAGGCCGGCGATAAGATCAACGTGGATGTTCCAACAGGTAACTTTGGTAATATCCTTGCTGCATACTACGCAAAGGAGATGGGACTTCCAATCGCAAAGTTCATCTGTGCATCAAATGACAACAAGGTTCTGTTTGATTTCTTCCAGACAGGAACATACGATAGAAACAGAGAGTTCATACTCACAACATCACCATCGATGGATATCCTCATTTCAAGCAACCTTGAGAGATTGATATACAAGATTGCTGGCAATGATGCTGAGAAGAACTCAGAGCTTATGAAAGAACTCACAACAGATGGAGTGTACACCATCACAGACGATATGAAGGCAAAGCTTGCTGAGTTCTATGGTGGATATGCAACAGAGGCAGAGACAGCAGCTACCATCAAAAAGGTATATGAGTCAGATGATTATATCATCGATACACATACAGCAGTTGCGGCTACAGTATATGAAAAGTATGTGGCAGAGACAGGAGATAAGACACCTACAGTCATCGCGTCAACAGCAAGCCCATACAAGTTCACAAGAAGCGTTATGAACGCTATAGACGCTGAGTATGATTCCAAGACAGACTTTGAGCTTGTCGACGAGCTTGAGAAGCTCTCAGGTGTAAAGGTACCTCAGGCTATAGAGGATATCAGATCAGCAAAGGTTCTCCACGACACAGTATGTGACAAGGAGGATATGCTTGCAGAGGTTAAGGGATTCCTTAATATCTAATGTATATTAAACACAATAAAATAGATTGACAGTTCATTAGTACCATCCTGTCACTAAACAAAACTAGGACATAAGAAGATCAGAATGTCCTATTCTGGTCTTTTTTTGTGGTGAACAGTTGGATGCTTATAGGAGGAGTTATGTATAAGTTAAAGACAAAGGCAAGTTTTGACAGCGCCCATTTTTTGAAAGATTATGACGGTAAATGCAGCAATATCCACGGACACAGATGGACTGTGGAGATCGAGGTCGGTGCAGAGACTCTTGAGAGCGATACACAGAACAGAGGAATGGTGGTTGATTTCTCCAATCTGAAGAAGGATCTGAAGGAGATTGCGGATCACTTTGACCACAGCCTTATCATGGAAACGGGAAGCCTGAAGCAGGCGACGGAGGATGCGCTGCTGGCGGAAAATCTGAGAATCGTGAAGGTTGATTTCAGACCTACTGCTGAGAATTTCGCAAAGTATATATACGATGAGATGGCAGGCCGGGGCTACAAGGTCGTAGAGGCAAGTGTGTATGAGACCCCGAACAATGTGGCATCTTATTGCGAGTAAACATATATGATATATCCCGGTGAGGAGCTGACTGAGATAAAAGCAGACAGATACGAGAGATGTGCACTATATACCGGGAGAAAGGAAATACAGACGTGAGTACGTACAGAGTTGTAGAGAGATTTATAAGTATCAACGGGGAGGCCGCGAGAGCCGGAGAGCTTGCCGTATTCATAAGATTTGCGGGCTGTAATCTTGATTGCGGTTACTGCGATACCAAGTGGGCAAATGAGGCAGGCGTTCCGTATGAGGAACTCACCGAGGATGAGATCATCGATTATGTCAGAAGGACAGAGGTGAAGAACGTCACCCTGACAGGTGGGGAGCCGCTGATACAGAAGGATATAGATAAGCTCCTCCTTGCATTTGAGCTGGAGGACGATATAAGGGTTGAGATCGAGACGAACGGAAGTGTGGATATAGCAGAGTTCAAGGCCCTTGGAGGGAATGTGTCATACACGCTGGATTACAAATGTCCGTCCAGCGGCATGGAGAATGACATGTGCCTTGCAAATTATAACTATATAGACAAGAATGATTCGGTGAAATTTGTGGTCGGTTCACAGGAAGATCTGGAGAAGTGTCTTGAGATAGTTCAGGAGTATGCGCTGGATGAGAAGACGAGAGTATTCATCAGTCCTGTGTATGGCAGCATAGATCCTGCGGATATAGTGGATTTTATGATCGAGAACGATATGAACGATGTAAAGCTTCAGTTACAGCTTCACAAGTTCATTTGGGATCCGGAAGAAAGAGGTGTATAAGATGGCGATAGATAAAGAGGCTATAAAGGAACACGTAAGAGGAATATTGATTGCCCTTGGAGATGATCCTGACAGGGAGGGACTTGTAGAGACTCCTGACAGGGTTGCGCGTATGTACGAGGAAGTATTTGAGGGAATGAACTACACCAATGACGAGCTGGCCGAGATGTTCGGCAAGACATTTGCTGAGGATGGAGTGGCAAGGCAGGTCGGTGACATGGTGTTTGTCAAGGATATAGAGGTGTTCAGCTACTGTGAGCATCACATGGCGCTTATGTACGACATGAAGGTGTCAGTCGCATACATTCCAAATGGAAGAGTGCTCGGACTTTCTAAGATAGCGAGGATTGCGGATATGGTGGCGAAGAGACTTCAGCTCCAGGAGAGGATAGGCTCGGACATAGCCTACGTCATATCCAAGGCTGCTGGAACTGAGGACGTGGCGGTCATGATAGAGGCACATCACAGCTGCATGACGGCAAGGGGCATCAAGAAACCGGGAAGCAAGACCATGACGACCACTCTCAGGGGAAGATTTGAGAGCGACACAGCTCTGCAGAACAAGATGCTGATGATGTACAATGCGGGAAGATAGTTATCGGTACACTGAATTGATAATGGTGAATTTGTTTATCCGTGAGCGTTATAATGCGGTTCGGAATATCATATTTGATTATATATGGAGGATGAGATCATGCAGAATTTAAAGAATAAGGATGAGGCAGTTGTAGTATTCAGCGGCGGACAGGACAGCACAACGTGTCTGTTGTGGGCACTCAAGAAGTATAAGAAAGTGTACGCCGTATCATTTGACTATGGACAGAGACATGCGTTAGAGCTTGAGTGTGCTAAGGAGATCGCGGACAAATTCGGAGTGGAGCATCACATACTCGACATGAGCCTGCTTAACCAGCTTGCGCCAAATTCACTGACAAGAACAGATATGAAGGTTGACGAAAATGCACCTGAGGAGGGCACGCCGAATTCATTTGTCGATGGAAGAAACATGGTATTTCTTACATTTGTAGCAATATTTGCCAAACAGAGGGGAATATCTGATATAATAACAGGAGTGTCCCAGAGCGACTTCTCAGGATACCCGGACTGCAGGGATATATTTATCAAATCGTTAAATACAACACTTAACCTTGCAATGGACTACGAGTTTGATATAATAACACCATTGATGTGGATCGATAAGATGGAGACATGGAAGATGGCTGATGAGCTGGGCGGACTGGATGTTATCAGAGATATGACACTCACATGTTACAATGGCATCAAGGGCGAGGGCTGCGGACATTGTCCATCATGCAAGCTCCGCAAGAAGGGGTATGATCTGTACATGAAGTACAAGGAGGATCACAAGTAAATAAGCAGTATCAAAGGGAAAGGTTGTGTTATTGAAAGTATGAAGAATATGCTGTTCATCATGAATCCCAAAGCGGGTAGGACTACTCTGAAGAATTCTTTGGTGGATGTGCTGGAAGTGTTCTGCAATAACGATTACGCGGTCAGGACATATCTTACGAAATCGGCAGATGACGCAGAGAGAATTGTTCAGGAGGAAGGCGCAAACTACGATGTGATCGTATGTGCGGGGGGCGATGGAACCCTGGGCAACACAGTTACAGGATATATGAAGAGCGGGATAAGGGTTCCACTTGGATATATTCCGTGTGGCTCCACCAATGACTTTGCAAGGAGCATGGACATACCGAGAGAGACGGTTGAGGCGGCTGAGATGATAGTGAAGGCAGAGCCGTTCTCCATAGATATAGGAAGTCTGAACGACAAGAACTTTGTTTATGTCGCAGCTTTTGGAATGTTCTCAGATACATCATATGCAACGCCGCAGAATATGAAGAATATATTTGGACATGCGGCATATGTATTGCAGGGGATAAAAAGCCTGGCAAATGTACCATCTTACAAGATGAAGGTTACAATAGACGGGGACGAGCAGGAAGGCGAGTTTATATTCGGTATGGTGTCCAACTCGGTATCCGTTGGAGGGTTTAAGAGTATAACCCGAAAAGGAGTTGAGTTCGATGACGGACTTTTTGAGGGAGTATTGATAAGGACAATGAAGACACCGGCTGACCTGGAGAGAGTGGTCAGGGCACTTCTTACAGGTGATGTGAATGAGAGGAGCATGGTTTCATTCAGGGCTCACAGGGTCAAGTTTGATGCAGAGGATCCGGTTGCATGGACATGTGATGGTGAGTTCGGCGGAGAATATAAGGAGACCAAGATACACATCCACAGGAGAGCGATAGATCTTCTGGTCGTTCAAGAAAGCGAGCAGGATGAGGTTATAGAATAATAGAATCGAGGATTTTACAATGGGTAAATATTTTGGAACAGATGGATTCAGAGGCGAGGCAAATGTAGACCTTACAGTGGAGCATGCCTATAAGGTTGGAAGATACCTTGGCTACTACTATGGCAAGCAGCATGAGGATGGAAAGGCTCATGTCGTCATCGGAAAGGATACGAGACTTTCAAGCTACATGTTCGAGTATTCCCTGGTTGCGGGACTTACAGCCAGCGGAGCTGATGTATATCTGATGCATGTAACACCTACTCCTAGTGTGTCTTATATAGTCCGCACAGGTGATTTTGACTGCGGTATCATGATCTCAGCCAGTCATAACCCATACTATGACAATGGTATAAAAGTCATCAATGGTCAGGGCTACAAGCTTGAGGCTGCCATCGAGAATGAGATCGAGCAGTATATAGATGGTGAGCTTGGCGAGATACCATTTGCAAAGAAGGACAGCATCGGTAAGACCACCGACTACACAATGGGAAGAAACAGATATATAGGTTATCTGCTCACGATCCCTACCAGACCTTTCAAGGGAATGAGAATTGGTCTTGACTGTGCAAATGGTGCGTCATATCTGGTTGCAAAGTCGGTGTATGACGCTCTCGGAGCAAAGACATATGTCATCAACAATGAGCCAAATGGAACAAACATCAACACGGACTGTGGTTCAACACACATTGAAAAGCTTCAGGCATTTGTCAAGGAGAAGGGACTTGATGTGGGATTTGCATTTGACGGTGATGCGGACAGGTGTCTTGCAGTGGACGACAAGGGCGAAATCGTGGATGGAGACAAGATACTCTATGTCTGCGGTCGTTATCTGAAGGATAAGGGCGAGCTGAACAACAATACCATCGTCACAACTATCATGTCCAACCTTGGACTTTACAAAGCACTTGACAAGAAGGGCATCAACTATGAGAAGACGGCAGTCGGTGACAAGTACGTGTTCGAAAATATGATGGAGCACGGACATTCCATCGGCGGCGAGCAGTCAGGACATATCATCTTCTCCAAGTATGCAACAACCGGTGACGGTGTCCTCACCTCACTGATGATCATGGAGACTATACTTGGACGTAAGGTCAAGCTCTCAGAGCTGTTCCACAGCCTGACGATATATCCACAGCTCCTTGTGAATGTCAAAGTTTCAAGCAAGGATGCAGTCATGAACGATGCTGATGTGCTGAAATTGAACGATGAGATAGCAGCAGAGCTTGGAGACGACGGAAGACTTCTTCTCAGACAGAGCGGTACAGAGCCTGTCATCAGAGTTATGGTCGAGGCAGCCACAGATGAGCTGTGTGAGAAGTATGTATACAAGATGGTGGATCTCATAAAGGCAAAGGGATACGCAGTGGAGTAGAGAGTGGTATAAAAGCTCAAAAGATACAAAGTACGTAAAATTTGTATCTTTTGGGCTTTTTTTCAATTCCAGGTGGAAGCCGGAAGGACTATGTGGTAACCTGCCGCGTCAGGAGAGAAGTACAGCGCGACCGGTGAGGCGAGGTTGTGGCAGAGATATGTGGATTTTCTCAAGTTCAAACCGACAAATACTTGCGAAATATACTGCTGTTGGCGAAAATGCATGAAAAAAGTGGGGTATAATCCTAAAAATGATAGAATTTATCTGTTGACATGTTGTGGCAAAACAGATAAAGTTTTATGTGGCGAAAGATATGACTGTCACCAGACATACGATGAGAATTATGTGGCCGTGACAGTTACAATAATATAACATGAGAGGCATATATTTATGAACGAATGTTTAAGATCCCATTATTATGACGAGGACGAGATGCACGAGGAGTGCGGAGTCTTCGGTATCTATGATTTCGATGGAAATGATGTGGCGAACACGATCTATTATGGTCTGTTTGCATTGCAGCACCGTGGGCAGGAGAGCTGCGGTATAGCGGTGTCAGACACTGCCGGTCCTAAGGGCAAGGTCAGCTCCTTAAAGGGCATGGGCCTTGTGAATGAGGTGTACACACCTGATTCACTGAGCAAGCTAAAGGGAAATATCGGTGTGGGTCATGTGAGATATTCAACAGCCGGTGCCAGCACTATAGAGAATGCACAGCCACTGGTTCTCAATTATGTAAAGGGAACTCTGGGACTTGCACACAACGGCAATCTGGTAAATGCTCCTGAGCTTAGACGTGAGCTGGAACTCACAGGCGCTATATTCCAGACTACAATTGATTCTGAGGTAATAGCTTACCATATAGCCAGGGAGAGAGTTAAGTGTGGTTCCGTTGAGGAGGCTGTCACTAGAGCTCTCAAGAAAGTAAGGGGATCATATTCACTTGTCATCATGAGTCCTAGAAAGCTTATCGGAGCCAGAGATCCATTTGGTTTCAGACCGCTTTGTATAGGAAAGCGTGATAACGCATACATACTGGCATCTGAGAGCTGTGCGCTCGATACAATAGGTGCCGAATTTGTCAGGGATGTGGAGCCTGGAGAGGTTGTAACCATATCACCTGAGTACGGAATCCAGTCGTACAAGAACATGTGCCAGGAGCAGCATGCAAGATGTATATTTGAGTATATATACTTTGCGAGACTTGATTCAGTCATAGATGGAATGTCTGTGTACGATTCGCGTATCACAGCCGGAAGATGCCTTGCAAAGGACAGCCCGGTTGACGCTGATGTGGTAGTTGGCGTTCCTGAATCGGGAAATGCAGCGGCCATGGGCTATTCACTTGAATCGGGTATTCCATATGGAACGGCATTTGTCAAGAATGGATATGTGGGAAGAACATTCATAAAGCCACAGCAGAGCCAGAGAGAGTCCAGCGTGCGTGTCAAGCTGAACGTCCTTAAGGAGGCTGTAAATGGCAAGCGTGTCATAATGATAGATGACTCTATAGTTCGTGGAACTACGAGTGACAGAATAGTTGGCATGCTCAGGGAGGCAGGAGCGACTGAGGTTCATGTAAGGATCAGTTCACCTCCATTCCTGTATCCATGCTACTTTGGAACTGACATTCCGGACAGAGAGCAGCTCATAGCATACAACAGGTCTGTAGATGATATATGCAAGATCATAGGTGCCGACTCTCTGGCGTACCTGAAGATGGAGAGACTACCGGAGCTCTCAGGCGGAAGACAGTACTGCCATGGATGCTTCAGCGGCCAATATCCTATGAAACCGCCTACAGAGGACATCAGAGGCGACCACGAAGACTTCAAGAGAGGATCGGAGTCACACATAAATTAGGATTCCGAATTTCTGGTTTATGCAAAAAAAGCATGGAAATAATCAGAAACCCATGTATAATAGTTGTGTGATAAGATATAAAAGCATTTGTCAGCTGGCAGATGCGGGAGACTACAGGAAGAAAGAGGTAAAGACATGAGTAAGGACAAGTACGAAAGCCCACTGTGTGAAAGATACGCTAGTAAGGAAATGCAGTATATTTTCTCACCTGATATGAAGTTTAAGACATGGAGAAAGCTGTGGATAGCTCTTGCTGAGACAGAGAAGGAGCTTGGTCTCAAGGACGAGAACGGCAATCCAAGAATCACAGATGAGCAGATCGAGGAGCTCAAGGCTCACGCTGATGACATCAACTATGATGTTGCCAGAGAGAGAGAAAAGCTGGTTCGTCACGACGTAATGAGCCACGTATATGCATACGGTGTTCAGTGCCCTAAGGCAGCAGGAATAATCCACCTTGGAGCAACAAGCTGCTATGTAGGCGATAACACAGACGTTATCGTTATGACAGAGGCATTAAAGCTTGTCAGAAAGAAACTCATCAATGTTATAAATGAGCTGGCAAAGTTCGCAGATCAGTACAAGGATCTCCCAACTCTTGCATTTACACATTTCCAGCCTGCACAGCCAACGACAGTCGGCAAGCGTGCAACACTCTGGATGCAGGAGCTGCTCCTTGACCTCTCTGATATAGAGTACATGATCAGCCAGCAGAAGCTTCTCGGATCAAAGGGAACAACTGGAACACAGGCAAGTTTCCTTGAGCTCTTCGGAGGAGATCACGAGACAGTGAGAAAGATAGATGGAAAGATCGCTGAGAAGATGGGATTTGCTGAGTGCTATCCTGTATCAGGCCAGACATATTCAAGAAAGGTCGACTCAAGAGTTCTTAATGTGCTCTCAGGCATCGCACAGAGTGCACACAAGTTCTCAAATGATATCAGACTTCTCCAGCACTTAAAGCAGATAGAGGAGCCATTTGAGAAGAACCAGATCGGTTCATCAGCTATGGCATACAAGAGAAACCCAATGAGAAGTGAGAGAATCGCATCACTTGCCAATTATGTAATGTGTGACGCGCTCAATCCTGCTATCACAGCCGCAACACAGTGGTTTGAGAGAACACTTGATGACTCAGCAAATAAGCGTATCTCAGTTCCAGAGGCATTCCTTGCAGTTGATGGAATCCTTGATCTGTACCTGAATGTTGTAGATGGTCTTGTGGTATATGACAAGGTTATCTACCAGTGCTTCATGAAGGAGATTCCATTCATGGCAACAGAGAATATCATGATGGATGCTGTTAAGCGTGGCGGCAACCGTCAGGAGCTTCATGAGAAGATCAGAGAGTACTCAATGCTTGCAGGCGAGCAGGTCAAGAAGTACGGAAGAGAGAATGACCTCGTTGACCGTATCGCAGCAGACCCTGACTTTGGTATGACAAAGGAGGAGATCGTATCTATCCTTGAGCCAAAGAACTTCGTAGGTCGTGCTCCTGAGCAGACAAGAGAGTTCCTTGCAGAGGTCATTCAGCCTATCCTCGATGAGAACAAGGATATCCTCGGTGTTACTGCGGAGATCAATGTATAAAGATCTGAATTAAAATGTATATAGAGTAAATAAGACGCTGGCGCATTTGCAGTGTTGATATGTCTGTTCTGTCATGGACATATCAACAAGCTTATGTGCCGGCGCTTTTTATATATTGAATGGGTGTCATTTTGCGGCGGAATGCGGATTACATGGACTGACAGACAGCTCAATTCTACGCATAAAAATTCTTGTCGTAATTTCATTAGATTTGCATTTGCTAAGGTACGAATAGGTACATTCTAAGGTTTACATTTGGAAATAGATGTGTTAGTATGGTTAGCGAAAACTAACCTAAAAATTAATACAAAAGAGTGTTAAGAGGGCTAAAGAGATGTTGGTGACAATAGTTGCGGCGGTAATTGTTATGGTGGCCTATTTCCTTCTTCTGTACGGAATGGTCGCATTTGTACAGGATAAGAGATTTATGAGCACAGCACCGAAGGAGAATCTGGCGGTGATTCCTGACAGAAAAGAGAGATTTCGCGGAGCTCATGCGGTTGGATGGTGTATAGAAGTAGTTGCACTTCTGCTGTTTATAGGAGCTATCGTGCTTAGCGTGTGGGATGGCGTACGGCATGATTTCGGCTACTGGAAGTTCTTCGCGCGATTTATAGTGATAATGTATGTGATGGAGATCTATGATATAGGTTTCTTTGACTGGGTGCTGCTCTGTCATTCAAACTTCTTCCCGCGTTATTATCCGGAGGTCAAGGGAGTTGTGGGACCTCATATGTTCGGATACAATATGAAGATGCATGTTATGCACTTTATTATATATATTCCTATCTGCGCTGTGGTCGCCGGGGTGTGTATGCTGTTTTAGAAAAGACTAAATCTACTTAGGTTATCTTTTGATATAGTCATGATAGTTATTGAACAGCCTTGGAATGATATAGTATAATATTATCAATAATAATTGGAGGTTGATAGTATGCCAGAAATATCACTGTTTTATGGAATCAGAATAACTATGTATTATGATGATCATAATCCGCCACATTTTCATGCAGAATATAACGGAAATAAAGCTATAATAGATATAAATGAAGCACGGGTTATAAAAGGTGCATTGCCTTCAAGGCAGTTAAAGCTCATACTTGCATGGTGCGTAATTCATCAAGATGAGTTAATGCAGAATTGGGAATTATCGAAGGATGGTTTGCCATTAAACAGAATAAATCCATTGATTTAAAAGTTATGTATTATACAGAGAGGGGGAATTGGCATGATATATGATATAGTACAGGTAGTTCCATTTGAAGATTATACAGTATATGTGTATTTTGAGGATGGCAAAATTGTATGTTATGATGCAAAACCACTACTGGATAAGAAAGTGTTTGAACCGCTTAGAGACAAAGATTTCTTTTTGAATTCATGTACAATTTTGAATGGAACTTTGGCATGGGATGTGACAGGAACGAGGGATACATCAAAATGTCTGGATATTGATCCGGATACGTTATATGAATTGGAAAATGTTAAAGAGAAAATAGCGTAACATAAATCGGTATACAGTAAACTATAAATAGCTGGTGTATGGACGAAACGTCTGTGCGCCAGTTTTTTTGTGCAGACAATAATACAGAGTTTGTATATGCACAGGATTTGGGTGGCTGTCGGGGCAACTATGAAAAAACTGATCAGCGTGATATAATGAGCATTGTTCGATGTATTTATGAAATATAAGGGGATATATTATTATGATGAAACTGACAAAGGAAGAACAGCACAGGCAGTGTATAAAAGAGATCAAAGCGACGTTGCTTGTGGTATTTATATGTTTTTTATGGCATGTGCTAACCGCGTTCCTGCTAAATGGCACCGGGTGGACGGTGTTCCATATGCCGGCGTGGTTTGTGGTCTCGGTGCTTGGAACAGTGGTGCTTGCGGTAATCGGTGTATTCTGGCTGCTTAAGTTTGTGTTTGTAGATTTCCAATATGAAGAGGATGAGAGTGAGGGTGAAAATGAACAGTAATCAGATATTGATCTTATCGGTTTTTCTCGGATATCTGTTATTCAATGTTGTGGTGAGCTTTGTCTACAGCAGAAGGGCGGAGAAAAGTCTGCACACAACGTCCGAGAAGAAGTATTTCATAGGCGGAAGAAATATGAACGGAATCGTCCTAGCCATGACGATCATGGCGACATACACTTCCGCAAGTTCATTTATATCAGGACCGGGGGCCGCAGGTCTTACATATGGATATGCACAGGCGTGGATAGCTGCTATTCAGATCCCGGTCACATTTCTGGTGCTCGGTGTGCTTGGAAATAAGCTGGCGATAGTGTCCAGACGAACGGGCGCTGTGACAGTGGTGGGATACTTCAAGGCGAGATACAAGAGCGATGCGCTGGTGGTCATCACGAGCCTTGGACTTATAGTTTTCTTCATAGCACAGATGATAAGCCAGTTTACGGGAGGGGCCACACTTATAGCATCCATAACGGGAATGGATCATGTGAGTTCACTTTTGATATTTGGCACAGTCGTGATATTGTACACAGCTATTGGCGGATTCAGTGCGGTTGTCATAACTGACACGATTCAGGGAATAGTAATGTGTATCGGAACATTCCTGTTTATATTCTTTGTCTTAAGGAGCGGGGGCGGTCTTGCCGCGATAGATGCCGGTCTTCAGACAAATCTGCCGGAGGTGTACGATGACATTTTCTCGAAATACACGCCAGGAGGACTGCTCAGCTATTGGGTGCTTGTGGGATTTGGAACGCTGGGACTTCCCCAGACTGCTGTGCGCGCCATGGGATTTAAGGATACGAAGAGCATGCACAGAGCGATGTGGATCGGAGTTCTCACATGCAGCTTTGTAATCGTGGGAATGCATCTTGCAGGAACATGGGCTGGCGCACTTGTCGATACGGACAATCTTCCAACTTCGGATTATTTTATACCGTATATAGTACAGAAGATCATGCCGCCTGGAATAGCAGCGATATTCCTCGCAGCGCCGATGGCAGCAGTCATGTCGACAGCGGATTCGCTCCTCATACTTGCCGCAGCAGCTATAGTGAAGGATCTGTGGAAGAATTACGTGGTGGGTGATGATCCGGTGAAAAATGAGAAATACGACAAGAATGTCAAGCTGGTGAGCACGATACTTACGATGTTGCTCGGCGTGGTGGTGATGGTTCTCACGATCAATCCGCCAGATATAATTTTCATGCTCAACATGTTTGCATTTGGCGGACTTGAATGCACATTCTTTTGGCCTCTTGTGGGAGGTCTGTTCTGGAAGAAGGGAACTAAGCAGGCGGCGGTGTGCAGCAGCGTAGGTGCGATCGCGACATATATATTTGCAACGTATTTTATCAAGATCGCTGGGATAAATGCGGTCGTGTGGGGACTGATGGTAGGTGCGGTGCTGTACTTTGGAATTGGGTTTATAACGGGAAGAAAAGGACTTGATCCGGATATTCTGGACAAGTGCTTTTGATATGTGCGCAGGATGTATGAACTTGAAAATAGAGTTGAAAGGTAAAATGAAGCATGAATGAGATAAACGACAACAAAAAAGCTATGTCCGAGGATGTGAAACAGGCACTGATAAGGTTTAACAAGGACAACATCTATGTTCAGAACCTGAAGATAGAGCTGGTCGATATGAGCCTTGGATATGTGAAGGGCAAGATGATGATCACAGAGGATGTCCTTAATCCATATGGTTCTGTGCATGGTGGATGCCTGTACTCACTTGCGGATATAGTGAGCGGGATTGCGGCATGTACCTACGGAAAGTTTTCTTCAACTATAGATGGAACCATGACATATATAGCTCCGGCTATGAACACGGAGTATCTCATCTGTGAGGGAATCGAGATCCGCCAGGGCAAGAAGGTGTCACTGTACGAGGCAAATATTTACGATGACAAGGGACAGCTTGTGGACAAGGCAAGGTTCTCATTCTACATGATGAACCGCTCTGTTGTGGAATAGATGGGAGATGTAAGGCAAGGTGAAATATACAAATGTTATCTCAGGCAAGTTCGTAGAAAGGCCAAACAGGTTCACAGCCCATGTGGAGATAGACGGAGTTACAGAGACCGTGCACGTAAAGAACACAGGGAGGCTTAGCAGTTTGCTGATACCGGGGAACACGGTCAGCCTTGAGAAGTCTGCAAATCCAAACCGCAAGACGAAATACGATCTCATAGCGGTGGAGGATCCAAAGCTTGGCTGGGTGAACGTGGATAGTCAGGTGCCGAATAAGGTGGTTTTGGAATGGCTTAAAACTAAGGATTATGACTTTATAAAGCCGGAGTATGTATACGGGGATTCAAGGATTGATTTCTATATGGAAAAGGATGGCACGAAGTATCTCATGGAGGTCAAGGGCTGCACTCAGGAGATCGATGGGATAGGATATTTCCCGGATGCACCCACCGACAGGGGAGTCAGGCATTTGCGGGAGCTGATGAAGGCGGTCTCCGAGGGATATAAATGCTATGTTGCATTTGTCATTCCGATGACAGGGATAACTGAGGTCAGGCCAAATGCGGAAATACACAGGGAGTTTGCGGAGACTTTCTATGAGGCGAAGGCTGCCGGCGTGGAGGTGTTAAATCTCACGTGCCGGGTTACACGGGATGAGCTTGAGATAGTGGATAAGTGAGATAGGTGAAAATTATAAGGGTAAATGATAAGCAAATATACGTTTGACATGCAAGCGGCTAAATGCTAGTATAATATCAAAAGGTGCTACCGATAGACGGTTAGCCTTGATATATGAATGGTATAAAATAACCGCTCACAGTTTACCAGGCTGGGCGGTTATTTTTTTGTCTTATTCTTGCTCCTAGAGCCAACGGCATAACCAAGATTAAAGCAAGTAAGACATAAGCTGATGATGGCTATAAAAAGATCCGTTGTAAGCATAAGCAAAAACCTCCGTGATAGATTTCCATAAATGGATTTTCTATGTAAACACAGGCTATAAACTCCTGTGGTGAAGGTTAACCGCCTACCGAATAGGGTAGCACCAAATATATTATAACAAACATATGTTCGATACACAATACTGAATATACATGAGAATGAAAAATGGGCTCGGCAAACACCTGTTACGATAAGTAACAGCATTGTCATAGTGCGTATATGGACTATCAAGGGTTATGATAATAAGCTTGAAAAAAACAGGAGGAATATGGTGATATTGCTAAGATTGAGGAGATAAGTTATGGCGTTTGATTTTAAGAAAGAATACAAAGGGTTTTATTTGCCGAAAAATAAGCCACAGATCGTAACGATTCCAAAGGCGAATTACATAGCGGTAAGGGGCAAGGGCGACCCGAATGAAGAGGGCGGAGAATATAAAGCTGCGATTGGCGTTTTATATACTGTTGCGTACACTCTCAAGATGAGTTATAAGACTGATTACAAAATAGAGGGATTTTTTGAATATGTAGTCCCACCGCTTGAAGGCTTTTGGTGGCAGGATAATGTGGAAGGTGTGGATTATACAGATAAATCTGCATTTAACTGGATTTCTGTTATTCGTCTTCCTGATTTTATAACAAAGAAGAATTTTGATTGGGCGGTGGAGACCGCGTCAAAGAAGAAAAAGATTGATTGTACTTGTGCAGAATTTCTGAGTATTGATGAAGGCTTGTGTGTGCAGGTCATGTATATAGGAGCATTTGATAATGAACCTGAGACAGTAGCAGTGATGGATAAATATTTGGAAGATAATGGGTATGTAAATGATTTCACTGATGAACGACATCATCACGAAATCTATCTATCAGACCCAAGAAAAACTGCACCGGAAAAATGTAAAACTGTTATAAGGCATCCGGTAAAGAAGAGATCGTGATTCTATTTTAGAAAATAAAAAATAAGGGACTTTATGGATTACACAATAAGAAGATTAAAACAGGAAGAAACCGGGATATTAGATACATTTTTATATGAGGCAATATTTATTCCGGAGGGCGTGGAGGCACCTCCAAGGGACATTATCAATCAGCCGGAATTGCAAGTGTACGTTGACGACTTTGGAAACAGAGCGGGGGATATGGCATTTGTCGCAGAGACAAATGATAAAGTTGTTGGAGCTGTGTGGGTTCGTATTATGGATGACTATGGGCATGTTGATGACGATACACCGTCTTTTGCAATCTCACTACTCAAAGAATACAGGAATTACGGCATTGGAACAGAGCTGATGAAAAGGATGCTGGAGGAGCTGAAAAACTGTGGATATAAGAGCGGTTCACTGTCTGTGCAAAAGCAGAACTATGCAGTCGGAATGTACAAAAAAGTTGGATTCCAGATCGTGGACGAGAATGATGAGGAATATATAATGATTTGCAGGCTGTCGTAGATGGTAAGTGATTTAGAAGACATAAGTAGCTTTGATGAGAAATATGTGACAAAAATAGATGGAATTATTTCAAGACATAATTGTCAGGTGGAAAAAACGCCATTTAGAAGTAAAGAAAATATTAGTGCCGGATTTGTTGTGGTGCCGTTGTTTATGACAGTGGTATGTTCAATTGCGTTGATAATAAATGCAAGGGGATATGTATGGAACATTCAGAGCAAATAGCTTATTTTGCCTAGTCTACGAAGCGTAGAACCCGCATAGATTCACCATATTCTACGCCTCGTGGGTGTGATTTGCAATAAAAAGGGGAGATAATTGAGCCAGAAAGGAGGGAAACATATGGACCAGATTAAAATTGGCCGATTCATCGCTGATGAGAGAAAGAGAAAGGGATATACTCAAAAACAGCTTTCTGAAAAACTTGGAATCAGCGATAAAACAATTTCAAAATGGGAACGAGGAAATGGTTTTCCGGAAGTTTCATTATTGTTGCCGTTATGTGATGAATTAGAGATAACAGTGAATGAATTACTGTCTGGCGAAAGAGTATCTGAAGAGGATTATCGAAAGAAAGCGGAGGTTAATATGGTGAATTTAGTTAGGGAGGCACAGGAAAGCAAAAAGAAAATTATTTTGTCAGCAATGGTTGCGGCACTCACGATCGTTGCGGCATTTCCATTGTTTTTACTGTCAGGAATTCTGGAGATGGAGAATTGGCTGAGGGTTCTGCTTATCGCAATAGGGTTAGTAGTGGTATGTGGCGGAATAGTGATTGCGTGTATTCTTGATAGAGAGGCAGGAGCATTTGAATGCCCTGATTGTAACACAAGGTTTGTTCCGGATATGAAGTCATATGTAATGGGAGCACATACATTAACAAAGCGTAAATTAGTTTGTCCTCATTGTGGTGCACATAGATATTGCAAAAAGGTGCTTACAAAATAGATTCAAGGAGAGGTCATGGAGATAAAAGAGATTGATGAAGAATTTTCAGTGTGTCAGGTGGAAGCTTATACATATGCGAATCTCGATTCTGAGTATTGTTTTATAGGAAAAACTGATGAGGAAAGGTCTCTGGTATGCCCGGTGAGTGAAGTGCCGGCAAATGTTATAAAGCGTGATGATGGCTGGAGAGCCTTCCGCATTCAGGGAGTACTGGAGTTTTCTTTGATCGGGATTCTGGCTAAGATCGCATCTGTTCTGGCGGATAACGGAATTTCGATATTTGCAGTATCCACATATAATACGGATTATGTTATGGTGAAGAAGGAGAATTTTCAAAAAGCACTAGAAGTTCTGGCGGTAGCAGGGTATGAAATTGTGGATTGAGAGTTGATAAACCGAAACCTAAAACCGGGATGAGAATCAGGGAGATACTATTATGAATATTCCTCACAATAGTTTAATGGAGAAATTCAAAGAACTTGTGCGCTTATGCGAACAGATTGCATCTGATTATGGTGACGATGCTTCATGGTTCAAACAACCTGCATCAGATGAAATGATTTCTAATTGGGAAAATAAACACAATGTTTTTATTCCTGAAACATATAAAGAATGGTTAAGTTTCACGAATGAAGCACAAATTAGAAACTCATTGGCACATTTTTATGGGCCGGACAAGTTTGTTATGGACTCTGGAGACTTACCAGAAGACTTGATTGTAATTGCAGATTTAATAGGTGATGGTGAACAATTATGTTTTTCAAAAATAACAAGGGATTTTGTTTGGGTTGACCATGGTGAGTTAGAAATAATAGATGATTTTGGTGCTGTTTTAAGTGAAATAATTAGAATGCTTAAGCCCAAAAGCTGCTTATCTCCTAAAATGGAAGAATTATTAATGAATATGGTTAAAAAAAAATAATTGCTAGGATAAAAAGAAATGTATATGGATTATGATTTATTACAAAAAATATACAATATCAAGTCATTTGTAGGATATACAGATGAGGAAATGTATTGTTACAAGCAAGGAAGAATGCTAAAACGGCAGTTAATCTCACTATGGTATATGCCTATTATGAAATTGGCAGAATAATCGTAGAGGAAGAACAGCGCGGAGAACGGAGAGCAGCATATGGACAGCAACTCTTGAAGGGATTATCTGATTATTTAACACAGAATTTTGGAAAAGGATTTTCTGTTGGAAATTTAAAAAATATTCGTCAATTTTATAAGGTTTATTCTGCGGATCAAATTGGCGAAACAGTGTTTAGCCAATTCAAGGATCTTCCATCGATTAACACGGGAAGAAAATTTTATCTTAGTTGGTCACATTACTTGAAATTGATGCGAATAGAAGATGTTGATGAGAGGCATTTTTATGAAATTGAAGCTGTAAAGAATGACTGGAGCTTGCGTGAATTAGAGAGACAGTTCGATAGTGCTCTGTATCACAGAATTTTACTTAGTACTGATAAAGATAAGATTCAGAGACTATCTGTGGAGGGACAGATAATAGAGAAATCTTCTGATTTGGTTAAAGATCCTTATGTTTTAGAATTTCTGGGGCTGGAGGATAAAAGTGAGTATTCAGAGAATGAACTGGAAACGAGGTTGATCAATAATCTGCAGTCATTTCTTCTAGAGTTGGGCACCGGATATACTTTTGTAGCCAGACAGAAAAGATTTACTTTTAATGAAGAACATTTCAGGGTAGATTTAGTGTTTTATAATAGAATGTTACGATGCTTTGTTCTTTTTGATTTAAAGATAGGTTCGCTGAAACACCAAGATTTAGGACAGATGCAGATGTATGTGAATTACTATGATCGTTATGAAAAGCAGGAGGATGAAAATCCTACTATAGGAGTTCTACTTTGCCAAGACAAGGACGATTCTATGGTGGAATTGACTCTTCCAAAGGATTCAAATATATTTGCGTCGAAGTATCAGCTTTATTTACCAGATAAAAAGCTACTACAGGATAAACTGGGCGAATGGGTAAAAGAATGTGATGCAGATAAATGCACAAAATAGAAACGAGATTCAAAAGGAGCAGATTATGGTAGAGATACTATTTGGAGAAAGTTCGGCAGGCTCCATGAAAGCGGCAAAATGCGAGGATGTGGAATATAAGAATGGCCAGTCACTGTGGATACAGGGTTCTTCTGACGAGGTGATCTGTCTTGGTTTCATGCTGGATATGGGCTACATAGGTGAGGCAGTTGACAGTCAGTACCGCAAGGACTTTATCTACTCAATGTATGCCCAGAACCAGTGGGAGCAGGACGATGAATATGATAATGAACTTAAGGGACTTGGCGATGTGTATGCTGGGGAGCTTGCAAGGCTTATAAGATTTCTTGAAAATGGCGAGCCGGTAAGAATATGGTACAGCGACGCTCCGTATTCAAGGTGTGGATTTTACCATGTATGCAGCATACTGAAGGACTATCCAAATGAAGTGTCTGTTGTCACTCAGCCAGAGCATGTTGTGAAGAAAAATGTCATAGTGACATATCATAGCTGGAGCGAAGTGGCAGCGGAGGAATTTGCCGGATTTCTCGGAAATGAGAGTAAACTCACATCAAATGAGATAAGAATGTATGCGGAGATGTGGGGCGAGCTTGTACTTGAAAATGCTTCGCTTAGGGCTGTGGTAAATGGAACAGTGCTCAGTGTGTCAGAGGATTTCTATGATTTTATCATTTGGAACAGGCTGACGGACAAGCCGGTTAAGGAGTGCAGGTTGATCGGTGACATTCTGGGACAGGTTCCGATCGGAGTCGGTGACTGGTGGTATGCGGCGAGGATAGAACATTTCATAAGGCAGGGCAGGATAAAGGTTGTTGAGGATTCGGAGAATAAGTATGCACGTTTGATAAAAAGGTGTGAAACATAAAACCAACACATAAAAATTTTGCTATGTTAAAAAGACTAATGTATTGCAATTAGAAATACATTGTAGTACACTCAAGCTGAGAGGTGGTGTTATTATGGCAACTAAAACAGCTAACGTTACAGCTAGAATACAACCGGATATTAAGGAATCTGCGGAGGCGATTTTAGAAAAATTAGGAATTCCAGTATCTGTATTTATTGATATGACCTATAGACAGGTCATTTCTGCCAATGGTATCCCTTTTGAATTGAAGGTTTCAAGAGAAATTGAAACAAGAGATACTATGACTGATACAAGGTTTGATACATTGATGCAAAAAGGACTTGAACAAGCGAGGACAGATGATTCAAGACCAGCTAAAGATGTTTTTGCTGATTTGAGAAAGAGAGTATAACATTTGGTAAATACTTATGAGGTTAAGATTACGCAACAAGCACAGGAACAGATGGAAGAGATAGTTGATTATGTTTCTCGTGAATTGTTTGCGCCAGAGGCTGCAAAAAGTCTTTTGAACAAATTAGAAAATACAATAATGTCATTATCTGTATTCCCGGAGAAACACAAATTGACTGATGAGGAACCATGGAGATCAGATGGTATACGAAAAGTAAGTGTTAGTAATTTCTTGGTGTACTATTGGATAAATAAAGTAGAGAGTAGAGTATATGTTACAGCCGTGATATATGATAGAAGAGATCAGTTAGAACAATTAAAGACCATGAAGATACAGTTTGGAGATCCATAATCCTTTTTTAAATCAGGTTATGGATTTCTTTTCTTGTGACAATAGTGTTGGTCGGATGATGTTCAAATATATAGTGGCTTTTCCTCTCGGGTCATGTTAGAATCACATGTATATGCAAATAAATGTGGAAGGAAAGATTACGAGGATTAGTTCCAGGTAAACTATGGTGAAAGTATATGGAAGATATGAAGAATGGTAAGCGAAGTTCATTTTCGGGCAAGCTGGGGTACGTGCTGGCGGCGGCAGGTGCATCTGTGGGTCTTGGAAATATATGGAGATTCCCTTATCTTGCGGCAAAGTACGGCGGAGGGATTTTTCTCATAATATACATCGTGCTTGCACTTACATTTGGTTATACTATGATAGTTGCGGAGACTGCGATCGGACGAATGACGAGAAAGAGTCCGGTTGGGGCATTCAAATCATTTGGAAAGAAGAAATGGCTGTCGTTTGGCGGCTGGATAAATGCCGTTATACCTGTGCTTATAGTGCCGTACTATTCGGTTATCGGCGGCTGGGTCATCAAATACCTGGTGGAGTATTTCAGAGGAAACGCAAAGCTGCTGGCTGAGGATGGATATTTCACCGATTTCATATCAAATGGTGTGTCAACGGAGCTGTGTTTTGTGGCATTTTGTGCATTCACACTTATCATTATATTTGCCGGTGTGCAGAATGGGATAGAGAGGGTGTCAAAGATCATGATGCCTATACTGATCGTTCTGTCAGTCATCATTGCGGTATATTCCGTGACAAGACCGGGCGCACTTGCGGGAGTAAAATACTTCCTTGTGCCAAATGTGAAGAACTTCTCGTGGATGACAGTGGTTGCTGCCATGGGGCAGATGTTCTACTCACTTTCCATTGCCATGGGAATACTCATAACATTTGGCTCTTACATGAAGAAAGATACGGCGATAGAGGATTCGACTAGAAATGTAGAGATATTCGATACAGGTATAGCGATCATGGCGGGACTTATGATAATCCCGGCGGTATTTGCATTCTCTGGAGGAGATCCGAATACACTTCAGGCCGGACCATCACTGATGTTTATCACTATTCCAAAGGTATTCCAGAACATGGGATTTGGAACTGTCATAGGAATCGTGTTCTTCCTGCTCGTACTATTTGCTGCTGTCACAAGCTCCATAGCACTTACTGAGAGTGCAGTGTCGACATTTGAGGATGAGCTTGGATGGGGAAGAAAGAAAGCAACGGTGCTTGTGGGAGTTATCATGCTTGCACTTGGAAGTCTGTCATCCCTGGGATATGGTCCGCTGGCAGGAATCAAGATCATAGGCATGCAGTTCCTTGACCTGTTCGACTTCCTCACCAATTCGGTGATGATGCCTATAGCGGCATTCCTCACAAGTTTGTTTGTGTCAAGGGTAGTTGGAATAGATAAGATAGAGGAGGAGATAATTCACGGCGAGAGTGCCTTCAGGAGAAAGAAGGTATTTGTAGTCATGATCAAATATCTCTGTCCTGTATTTGCCATCATTATCCTGCTCAGCTCTGTTGCAAATGCACTTGGCTGGATAAAGATGTAGAATTATTATAAAAGGGAATGAGGTTCTCCCTTGGAAGCCCTGGAAGGGCAACCTAAACTGCTGATATAGCTGATGACTTCTACGATTATTTTTGTCGCAGAAAGCATCAGCTTTTTTATGCCTAACTCTTTTTAATCACTGATGCGTCTGCTAAATTTAAGGAGGTATTGTTTATCGTGTTGACATCACTTGCACTAATTTTCATCGTCGGACTGGCGATGGGCGCCATCTGTCAGAGGCTTAAGCTGCCGCGCATCATAGGAATGCTGGCGACGGGAATCGTTCTTGGTCCGTATGTGCTGGATCTCTTTGATCCGTCCATATTGTCCATATCTGCGGATCTCAGAAAGATAGCGCTTATCATCATACTTATCAAGGCAGGACTGTCCCTTGACCTTAAGGATCTGAAGAAGTCGGGACGCTCGGCTGTGCTACTCTCATTTGTCCCGGCGTCATTTGAGATCCTCGGATATATACTGTGCGCACCTGTTATACTTGGAATAAACCGCACAGAGGCAGCTGTCATGGGCGCGGTGCTAGGCGCGGTATCACCGGCGGTCGTTGTTCCGAGAATGGTGAATCTCATAGAGAAAAAGTACGGAACTGACAAGGCGATTCCGCAGATGATACTTGCGGGGGCGTCCTGCGATGATATATTTGTCATAGTGCTTTTTACCACATTTCTCAGCATGGCGCAGGGCGGAAGTGCTCATGTCATGGATTTCGTGAATATACCAATATCCATCGTGCTTGGAGTACTGCTTGGCGTGGACGTTGGATATGGACTTTATCTGTTCTTTGAGACTTCCTATGCAAGGAAACACTGCGTGAGAAACAGCATGAAGGTCATCATCGTGCTGGGATTTTCGTTCCTGCTTATAGCGATAGAGGGATGGCTTGAGGGAAAGGTGTCGGTGTCGGGACTCCTTGCGGTGGTGGCTATGGCATGTGTCCTGAAACTCAAATGTCCAGAGTCGGTGTCGGGAAGACTCTCACAGAAATTTGGAAAGCTGTGGCTTGCGGCGGAGGTCATATTATTCGTGCTTGTGGGTGCGGCTTTGGATATTAGATACACCCTGGCAGCAGGACTTCCGGCGCTCCTTATGATATTTGTCGCACTGGCATTTAGAATGGTTGGTGTTCTGATCTGCGTGGCACATACATCACTTACATGGAAGGAAAGGCTGTTCTGTGTCATCGCGTATCTTCCGAAGGCTACAGTTCAGGCAGCCATCGGATCAGTTCCGCTTGCGGCAGGGCTGGCATGTGGTAATATAGTATTGTCGGTTGCTGTGCTGGCGATCGTGGTGACTGCGCCGCTTGGAGCGATAGGAATAGACGGAACATACAAGCATTTGCTTAGTGAGGATGAATAAGATGAATAATAAGATAAAGAACATTATATTTGACATGAACGGCACAATGATATTTGACGGAAAGTATCATGAGATAGCATGGAAGGATTATGCGGAGAAGCTTGCTGGCAGACAGATGAGCACGGAGGAGTTTCAGCATCATGTGCTGGGGCACACGAACAAGGATATTCTGGAATACCTCATGGGAAAGGGTACGCTAACCGAGGAGAGGATACTTGAACTTACCGAGGAGAAAGAGGCTATGTACAGAGAGATGTACATGGAAGATACTGCAAACTTCAAGCTGGTGGACGGCCTAGTGGCATACCTTGATAAACTTAAGGGACAGGGGATAAATATGAACATAGCCACAGGGTCAAATATGACAAATCTCGCATTCTATTTTAAAGAGTTTGATCTCGGAAGGTGGTTTGATATAACGCTGTGCGCATACGACGATGGAACCATGAATGCTAAGCCGGCTCCTGATATGTACATCCGGGCCATGGAGCGCATCGGAGCAGTGCCGGGAGAGACCATGGTCATAGAGGATGGCCCGTCGGGAATCCGGGCAGCGGCGGCAGCCGGAGCCGGATATATAGTTGGAATCTACGGTGACTCATCAAGAGAATTGCTTGAGAAGACAGGGCTGTGTGATGAGCTGATTCCGGATTATAGAAATATGTGATAAGAATAGGGCGTGTTCAAATGGACGAACATGATCTATTTTACTATGGTATATGGGTGTGGGGATGATTCCTACAACAACTCCATAAGTTTATTTGCAGCAACGCTCATACCACGGCGCCTGTCACTGATGATACACATGTGACGCTTTGGTATGGGCTTTTTAAATTGCAGGCGGAACAGGTCACCGCGGTCTATATAGCTCTGGGCGAAGTCTGCCATGATGGAGCCGATGCCGAGATTTCTCATGACGAACTGGGCAATCATATCGCTGGTAGAAAGCTCGAATTCGGGCTGCAGAGTCACGCCCTCATGGCTCAGGAATGTGTCGACATATGCGCGTGTGCTTGTGTCGTGCTCCAGACAAATGATCGGAAGCTCGTCCAGATCGTGGTAGTCCAGAGTTTTGCCCTGAAGATATGAGAACCTTGGTCCGGCGATGAAGATGTCCTCGATCTCCCTTGCCTGCCTGATCTCCATGTGAGGATCTGCAGGAAGAGGACTGGTGACGATACCGAAGTCTATGTTGCCTGATAGCAGATGATTTATCGTGCTGGGAGTCGGAGCATTTGTGACATGAACCTTGATCCCCGGATATAGCTGGTGGAAATGCTCCAGATATGGCAGGAGATAGAACTGCAGTGTCATATCGCTTGCACCTATCCTTATCTCACCAGTCTCCATGTGGAGGAGCTGTGAGAGCTGCTGTTCACCCAGGGATATGGATTCGTATCCCGCTGCAACGTGGGAGTAGAGGATTTCTCCGGCATTTGTCAGTGAGACGCCCTTCTTGGTTCGGATGAACAGTTCTATGCCGATCGCCTGCTCCAGAGCTTTGACTGCCTGACTTACGGCTGGCTGGGATATACACAGCTCCCTGGCAGCAGCGGATATGCTGGATGCTTTGGCGACATGGTAGAAGATCTTGTAATATTCGAAATTTATGTTCATTTATAATTTCCTCCAGATTCGACTGAGATTGGCAGATACATGCTAGTTTGAGTGCAAATTTAACATGCGATAAATAAGCAAAAATACATCAGGTGTGGACAAAATCCATCATATTTACAGTTTATGTTGGTTTCTACAAAATGTAAAGACAAATATAAGATACGCTTATAATAAATATAAATAATATTGATTTTACTTATGACATTATAGTGTTATAATAAAAAGGTATTGTGAGTGATTTGCTTATAAATATTATGTATAGGCAGAAACATTTGAACAGCCACAATACGGATATCAGAAAATATTTCAAAATGCTGCGAAAGCGAGGAAAAGTATTATGGTAAGAGCGGTTGTAGGAGCCAATTGGGGCGACGAAGGAAAAGGTAAGATCACAGACATGTTAGGCCAGGAGTCAGACATAATCGTAAGATTCCAGGGTGGTGCCAACGCAGGTCACACAATTGTCAATGACTATGGTAAATTTGCTTTACATACACTTCCATCAGGAGTGTTCTACAGTCACACAACAAGTATCATTGGAAATGGTGTTGCACTTAACATCCCTCTTCTTTTCAAGGAGATAAAGTCCATCACAGACAGAAATGTACCAATGCCTAAGATCCTTGTATCTGACAGAGCACAGATGGTTATGCCATACCACATTCTCTTCGACGAATACGAGGAGGAGAGACTTGCAGGTAAGTCATTCGGATCAACAAAGTCAGGAATCGCTCCATTCTATTCAGATAAATATGCAAAGATCGGTTTCCAGGTAAGCGAGCTCTTTGATGAGGAAGCACTGAAGGAGAAGATCGAGAGAGTTATAGTACAGAAGAACGTTCTTCTTGAGAACCTGTATCACAAGCCACTCTTAAAGGTTGACGATATATTCAACACACTCATGGAGTACAAGGAGATGGTTGCTCCTTATGTATGTGACGTATCAGCATACCTCTATGAGGCGATCAAGGAGGGCAAGAACATCCTTCTTGAGGGCCAGCTTGGTTCACTTAAGGATCCGGATCACGGAATCTACCCTATGGTTACATCATCATCAACTCTGGCAGCTTATGGTGCCATCGGTGCAGGTATACCTCCATACGAGATCAAGCAGATCATCACTGTATGTAAGGCATACTCAAGCGCAGTAGGAGCAGGCGAGTTTGTAAGTGAGATATTTGGCGACGAGGCAGATGAGCTCAGACGCCGCGGCGGTGATGGCGGTGAGTTTGGTGCAACAACAGGAAGACCTAGAAGAATGGGTTGGTTCGACTGTGTGGCATCAAAGTATGGCTGCCGTATCCAGGGAACAACAGACGTTGCATTTACAGTACTTGATGTACTTGGATATCTCGATGAGATCCCAGTATGTGTAGGCTACGATATCGATGGTGAGGTTACAACAGACTTCCCAACAACATCAAAGCTCAAGAAGGCAAAACCTGTATATGAGACACTCCCAGGCTGGAAGACAGATATCAGAGGAATCAAGAAGTACGAGGATCTCCCAGAGAACTGCAGAAAGTACATCGAGTTCGTTGAAGAGCATATCGGATTCCCAATCACAATGATCTCAAATGGTCCGGGAAGAAACGATATCATCTACAGAAACGCAAAGTAATTTGACCTGATTCACAGGGAAATCAAATAACAGAAAAATAACAGGGACACTTTCCAGTAAGAGATTATTAGGGGGTGTCCCTCTTGTTGTTGTAAATAAGGACAAGTGGATTAATATTCAGTTTGGAGGAATAACATAATGTCAAAAGATGAGTATTTGATCACAGATGCACCGCTTAAAGCGCTGACTGTTTTTGCAATGCCTATGATCTTGGGCAGCTTTTTTCAACAAGTGTATAATATGGCTGATTCAATAATAGTTGGCCAGTATGTCGGATCATCTGCACTTGCGGCTGTTGGCGCATGTGCCGCTCTTACAAATGTATTCATTTGTGTGGCACTCGGTGCCGGCATAGGTGCGGGCGTGCTTGTGAGCCGCTATTTTGGAGCCAGGGATTATAGTAAAATGAAAACAATAGTATCAACATCGCTGATAAGTTTTATGGTTTTGAGTATACTTTTGGGTGTATGTGGTCTTATCTTTTCACGTTCGATGATGACGCTGCTTCAGACACCTGCTGACATACTGGATGAAGCGGTGCTGTATCTTCGTGTTTATTTTGCCGGATTTCCATTTTTGTTTATGTATAATATTCTTTCAACAATGTTCAATTCAATCGGTGAATCAAAGATACCGTTGGGTCTTTTGATATTTTCTTCTGTCTTGAATATTGTTATGGATCTTTGGATGGTGGCAGGCCTCGGCCTGGGCGTTTTCGGTGCAGCTCTTGCAACTCTTATTGCCCAGGGAATATCCGCAGTGTTTTCACTGCTGATTTTTCTTTGGCGTATGTGCCAATATAAAGGCCGTTTTGATTGGTTTGACAGGCACGAGTTACATTTCATGCTTAGAATTGCCGTACCATCGGTTCTTCAGCAGTCCACAGTGTCGATTGGTATGATGATCGTTCAGGCAGTTGTAAATCCATTCGGTACACAGGCACTTGCAGGTTACTCAGCAACGATGAGGGTAGAGAATGTTTTTTCACTGATATTTGTATCCATTGGAAATGCAGTTTCACCGTATGTTTCTCAGAATCTTGGCGCAAAGAAAATCAAACGTATCAAAAAAGGATATCGGGCTGCGTTGGTGTTGGATGTGTGCTTTGCGATCATCGCATTTATAGTCATTGAAACACTGCATACTCAGATTTCATCTTTATTCCTTGGCAAAGATGGAACCGCTTTGGCATATCAGGTGTCTGGGGGCTATATGAGATGGATTGGCTACTTTTTCATCTTCATGGGAATCAAGATGGCAACCGACGGGGTCCTTCGAGGACTTGGGATCATGCGCCCATTTCTCATTGCAAATATGGTCAACCTCGCGATTCGTCTGTCAGTTGCCCTGATTTGTGCGCCCCGTTTTGGTATCGAATTTGTCTGGCTTGCGGTGCCGGCGGGATGGCTTGCAAACTTTCTGATCTCTTATATGGCTCTCAGAAAGTCGTGGCCGGTTGATAAAGCAATTGGCGAATGATCGGTTTGGTGCAAAGGAATGTCTGTTTTGCGAAGTTTTTTTCCAAAAAAAATTGACACAGTATACTGACCAACATATAATCGTTCTAAAAAGTGTCTGCTGATTAATGAGAAAATTAAAATTTAAGCTTAATCAAACAATTCAATTTTGTCAGCACAAACAATAATTAACAGCGTTAAGGCGTATGGAAATTAAAAATCCATACGCCTTATTTTTTTCAAATCTGTGCCTGCGCGTGAGCGCCGGTACTCAAATAAATTTTCAAAGGAGGAGTTGCCATGCTGTTAAATGCCTTTGCAAGCGTGCTGTCAAGCAGCCAGAGCAGCGGAATGGAAGATACGACAGTCTACCCATTCTGGCTATCCCTAATCTGTTTTGCAATAGTACCGGCAATCATTGAGGAATACATCTTCCGGGGGGTGATACTCGGCGCTTATCTGAAAGTGGAGATGATGGCGGCGGTTCTGAATAGCAGCCTACTACAAAGCATTTGATTTAAGATGGTATGGGTGATATAGTCTGAAATGTAAACATTTTGCTTAACTATAGGGGATTGATGGGAATGCGATTGATTTATTATTCTTGGATATTGATTTGATTACGACCAGCGGCGTAGATATAGGACAGTATATTCGGCATAGACTGAATAATTACAGCATGGAGATTGTGTTTATGTGTCTTCTGAGAAGGATAATGCAGAGCCGGAATGAGCAGCAGATAGTGCCGAGTGTGGCTCTGATAATTGTGCCGATTATCAGTATATGGTCAACTGCGTAAATCAGGGAGACATTTTCTTACCACCAAAGATGATTCGTATAATCATGGCATGGGTTTACAGAGTGTACAGGATGTTGTGAATCAAAATAATGGTGAGATACAGTTTGAAGCCACTGAAAATACTTTCATAGTCAGAGTTATATTGTTCAATTAACGTAAAGGGGGTATCGTACATCTGTTGTGTGCGAGAAAGAGAAATGGGAACATTGGAAGTGGACAAGAGTCTTAAAGCGGCGTTTAAGGAAACGCTGGAGCCGCATGGGTTCAAGAAAGTAAAGGGGAGGTATCCGCACTTTGTGAGGATGGCAACTCCCGAGATTATTCAAGTCATCAACTATCGGCTGGAGCAGGCTCTGTCGCCGCAGTTGGAGGAAAAACGGTTTGAAGTATACTGTGCGGTCGGCAGTATATACCGCCCGGAGATCAATCTGAACCGGTCTGTGTATGCCTGCATGGACTGGATACATACTACGATGCCTCATATGTACATGAAGGCAAAACGCAATGAAATAACGGTGTATGAGAATGAACAGCCGGGAGTTGACTATATCATCAAAAAGGGAGATGAAGCATCTCTTAGGGAACAGATTGCGTTTGCCATGACTGGAATAGAGCATTATATAATTCCGGCGTTTGACAAGGTGGTGGATTTAAAGACATGCGTGGATTATTTAGAGTTATATGATTTTAGTAATTTGTATATCAGCAGAAAAACTGAATGTAATGAGGATGTATTTATTTTGCCGGCAAAGTATCCGAATAAAGAATCCTATAGAGTGAAAGTGCAAAGTGATTATCAAGAGATAAAAATGGAATTAAAGCAAGACATTCTAGATAATAAAATTACGGAAGAAGAAGGAGAGCGGGAATTGACTTGGTATGAAAGGCGGTTTCGTGACAATATTGAAAGATATGGGAAACTTTTTGAAGATGAAGCAACCAAAAAAGAAGTTTCACAATTAAAGGCAGAGCGCGCAGAAAAAAATATAAATGCAATACGTGCGATGGGAATTGAAGTGTAAAAGACGGGGGGCAAAAAGAAGGGAGTAAGCATATGAAATTAAAACAAATGACAAGAAGAATTATTGCTGTAGTGCTGTCAATATCAATGTTATTGACAGTGTTACCGACAAACTGCAGTATAGTTTTCGCAGAAAGTGGAAATTCAGGAGAGACGATTCTTGCATCTTTGACAGATGAGATTTCAAGTATGGGCGAGGCATCAGCGGAAGCGCTTGCCGATTCGACCGCAGAAGCCAGCGTGCGGGCAGGGGATTGGAGAACGGCAATTTATGTAGACCGTTTGGCGTGGAATAAATTTCACATAGAGGTGCAGAAAGATATAGTTACAAAATATAAATCAAAGCCGTAAACGCAGGTAAGATAGTCACAATTCCGGCAGAGGACATGACGATAGGCAGCTGGTCGGGAACAGGGTATATGGTCATAGACCCTGAGACCGGAGCAGGGGCGTATATGATATCAGGCGGGCTGTGTGGGGGAAGCACGGCGGAAGCCATATATAGTATGTTTCTTGTCAGTCAACTATATTTTAGCGTAACATTAGAATCGCAAGTACAGGGAATAGTTTCAATGGCGGAAATACTCAGTTATGCAGTTTTGTTTGATGGCATGCTAGCAACGGCAGTTGCTTATGGTGGAATGAATCAAGCGATAATGAAATTAATGGGTTATAACTGGATTGATATGTTTAAGGATGGGTTTTTAGGAATTTTGGATGGATATTCAAAAATTGGTTCATAGGAGGGCTAATGAAACTTTTTGGGTTTGCATTTATTTTATGGATAATTGTATATGTCTATGGAATATATAAGCATGGAATAAAAGATGTAATACTTCAACATAAGGTATTTATTAATTGCTTATTACTAGTTGTGACTGTTATATTATTTGCATTCGGTTGTTATACAAATGTTATATACTCAAGCAAATGTAAAATAGGTGAACGAGTAGACGGGGTAATATCGTCGAGAGATTTTAGCCCAGGTTCAAGAAGTGCAGAATGGTATTATGAGTATGAAATAGATATTACAGATGAAGATACTCATGTGACAGCATATTCAAGTAAATATTATAAGTAAGGTGACATTGTAGCATGTTATGTAGCAATTTCCGATGTTCAAAAAGAACGTAAATCAATTATTGAGGTTAGTAATGAATGCAAAAAAGGAAATAGATTAATAACGGTTGCAGGTTATGTACTGATTTTTGAACTAGGAATTTGGTGTATTCAGAATAAATTTTAAAGGCAGTTAAAGTCAGGGTATAGTTTGTATTAAGCTGAGGAGAAAAAGTAAACAATAACCATAAACCACATTTCAAAGGGAGGAAGAAACAATGTTAAAGGGGAAAAATTTCTTATTGAAAAGAGTCATTTCGTGCGTCCTTGTATGCGCCATGATACTGGGGCTGATTCCGCAGTCCGTCTATGCGGCACCGTCTGAAGGCACAGACACTCAGAAGACTTATTCGTCAGACGGATTCACCATTACTTACAAGGAAGCAAGTGCATGGGACAATTATGTGAATGCGGAGATAACGCTTGCAAACGACACGGACAGTGCAAAGAGTCTGTGGGAGATTCAGTTTTCATATGACGGCGAGATAGACAGTATATGGAACGCTGATATAAAAAACCACGATGACGGCACGTATGTGCTTGAAGCAAAAACATACAACAGCACGATAGCTGCGGGGCAGTCCGTAACCCTTGGGTTTATGGCTCACGGAAGCAGTGCAAAACCTGCCATGCCGGAGAGCATAACATTTGCAGATGCTTCGGCTTCGGAGGATAAAAAGGACGAAGATACAGAAGGCGGGGATTCGGAGGGTACAGGAGGTCCCGGAAAAGTGGAGCGGACTAAACTACGCAGTGTTCACATCCGGAGATTCAAATCTGTCGCTTTATACGGGAAATACAAGTATAAGCGGTTCAGTCCATACAAATCAGGATTTTTATTATCAGGGCAGCAGCATAAAGATAGACGGAGTGCTTGAGGCTTCAAAGGGCATAACAATAAAGACGGCAGTCGGTTCTGACTCCATACAGATAGGCTCCAAGTTGGAAAAAGCAGACAGAATAGAGATGCCGGATATCACAGAAGAGCTGACCGAATACACATCAGCAAACGGCGTATGCTATGACGCTTCCACGCAGTTTGGAAGCGACAGCATAATCATTGATACATCGCTTTATATAAACGGCGATGCCGCATTCAATACGACAGAGTTTATGGGACAGGGAATCATATATGCAACGGGAGCGGTTACATACAATGCGGGAAGCATGAGCACAGCGAACGGCTCAAGGCTGTTTATTGCCTCAGAGAGCGGAGACATTACCATCAATGGTTCCGGGATATCAATGAATGCCGTTCTGTACGCGCCAAACGGCTGTGTATGTATCAATTCAAACGAACTGAACCTGAATGGTCGCATCATAGCAAAACAGGTATGTATAAACGGAACAAAAGTAAATATAAATGCAGGACCGTGTGATTTGGACATGCTTGATTTCATCTTCAAGCCAGAGATTGATGTAGCGGCAGATGGTACAAAGAAAGAAAACCGCAGGGTCAGCCTGTCCGTGCAGGAGATTATGAACACGGAATACATACAGAAAGAGAATACGGTCTGGAGCATAACCAGAGACGGGGAAGATGCCGGACAGTATTATGCTGTGGATGAAGAAAATTCAGATTATTTCCACAGGGAGATGATTTTTAGGGAAGCCGGCACTTATATGGTGTCTGTCACCGTGACAACAGGGAAGGTCAATTACACGGTTACAAAAGAACTGGTGATTGAGGAGGATAAAGCGCCATGCGCTGATTTTGAACTGTCGGATAAATACTTTATGCGTGATGAAGAGGGGAAGACATATGTGCACATAGACGACAGTTCGGTGTCACCGGATGGAGATACTATAGGCAGACGTGTGTGGACGATATATTATGATAAGGACAACAATGGAGAGTTTGACGAATCTGAGGGCACGGTAATCAGCGACGAAAATGAGGCGGCTGTTGATTACACGACAGAGAACGTCGGCAGATATAAGGTATCGATTACAGTGTACGAGACCTTTGACGACACAATACCAAAGCTCCTGACGGAAGATGCGTATCTGCATGATGATACATCGGGCAAGGCTGTTTCGGAGTGCGTGTTTGAAGTAGGCAATGAGGCGCCGACGGCAGCGCTTGATATTGAAAAGTCAAAGTCGGCTGATATAGTATTCACGGTCGGCGAGACCGATGCTGACACCATGGCTGTCTATACGGAGAAAGCCGATGAGCTTAAGACTCTGCTTGCAGAGAACGGGATAGACGCCAAGGTGGATGCTGTGTCCACATCCACATATACCGCGCAGGACACATTTGCGTGGAAGGAATACGGACACTACAACTGCGACGGCTACGCAGAGCACATCATATATGAAGAAGATGCCATCAAGATGATAGGATATTACAGTTCTCCAAAGAAGGATTTTCTTTATATAGCAAATGACAATCCTGGGCAGAAGACATTTGAATTCGATTTGCAGCGTGATAACACCGACTGGCACAGCATGGAGGGCGGCGGCTTCCTGTTCAACACAACGGTTTCCGATGATGATAATTATATAAAGGGATTCTGTATACTTGTGACTCGGTCGGGGCTTAAACTCGTCCGTATAGACTGCGACAACCTTCAGAGATTCAGAGACGGCGGTGTAGAGTGGGTGCAGAATGTCGGTCAGCTTTTAAGGACATACAGCATACCAAATCTGTATGCGGAACATCATTTCAAGATAGTGGTTGACAGCAGCACCATATCGGTGTGGGATGGGGACACTCTTGTGATAGATAACTTTGTTCTGCCTGAAAACGATTATGGCTATGGGTTTGGACCTATCACAAGTCAGGCATGGCACGACTGTTGGCAGAGGTCATACTTCACATTCAAGAACATAACCATGGAGACAATGACTGGAAGCAGCCTTTCGGATATTGTAGACGGATATGACTGGAGGGCAGGGGCGTCACATTATGTGCTGAACATAAGCAGCGCTGAGGTGCCGGAACTGGTTTCCGATGACGCCATGGCGGAGCTTGCGGCTGCACTCATAAGAAATCAGGCGGCATTTGCCGGAATCGGCAGTGATACAAACGAAAGTCAGTATCTCGGACTTTTAAATGCCGCGAATACGGGCGGCATGTACGTATCACTGGACGACCTATCTTCCAAGATGGACACGATAAACACGTACATACTGCAGTCTGTACTCAGCAAGGACTACAGCATAGACAAATACATAACAACAGATGATATAATCACCTACAAGGGTTATTATCAGGATGCCGAAAATGATAAGATATATGAAGAACAGTGGGGGTATGAATACGATCCGTCGGCTTTCACGTCGTCGTCAGGTGAGGCTGAAAATATAGTAAAGAAAGTGGACGAGCCTATTACGGTGTTTGAAAATACGGGAGCATATTCCATACGGCTTGCAGTAAGGGACAATCCGACGGGTGACAACGATGCTCTGGACGGGTACCGCCTGTGGTCTGATACGGAGCAGTATGACAGGCTGCTTCTTGTACAGACACGCCCTGCTGCGTCGGTTTCCGTAACGGTTTCGGAAGACAGTGAGGACAGCTCGGAATGTATTGCAAATGCAGTTTATGAGGCTTATGATGCAGACCACACTGATGACAGCACACAGGGTATACGAGAGGAATATTTCTGCTACAAGAATGTAAAAGACGCGGGATGGACTGAGGGCAAGCTTCCGAACAGGCTTGCAGCAGGGTGCACATATCTGGTTAAGTATCAGGTAAAGGATGCGGAGGGGACGCTGTCTTTCCCTGCCGTGGCGGTTGTGTGTACTACTGAGCCGGGAGTATACGAGGAGATTGATGATACGGTTCCGCCTACGGTGTATATAGACACAGCAAAGACAGAGATAAAAGTGGGAGAGGAACTTCTGATAGACGGATATGCGCTGGATGATTACGGCGTGGATTCGTATGAGATGTATATAGACGGGGAGCTTGTGCCTCAGCTCTTTTGGACGAGTGATATTAACTCCTGACAAGGCTGGTGAGATAAAAGTAAAGGCGGTAGCCACGGATATCGGCGGCAATACTTCCGAGAAGGAAATCACCATCACCGTGGTGGACGACAGGGACACTACGCCGCCTGTGGCAGAGATTACATCACCAAATTCGGGTTCGGAGCTTGGATTTAATATACAGATAAAGGGAACAGCTGATGATGAAACCAAATTTGACAGCTATACACTTTCGTACCGCGCGCAGAGTGAAGATGAGTATCACGTCTTTGCCGAGGGCAGCGAGGCAGTGACAGATGACGTACTCGGAACGCTTGACGTGTCGGAATTTACTGCCGGCACATACGATATACGGCTTACCGTAAAGGATGCGGCGGGAAATGTCTCTTACTATGGCATAACCCTGTATATCGAGGTGGGTACGGGTACATCGTCATACGCCCTTTCGGGTTCCATCGACTCGATATCACTGTCCGAAGACAAGTCGCAGATAGATATAAAGGGCAGTGTAAACGCGGAAGGAAATTTAGACAGATACTCGCTCACATACAGCTTGGGCGGGTACGGCGACAAGGTGACCATATCGGAAGGCACGGAAGAGGTAACAGACGGCATACTTGGCTCCATAAACACGTCAGAGCTATCGGGCGGAACTTATTACCTGACGCTCACTGCCACGGATACAAATGGCAACAGCGGAACTGCATCGGCGTCGTTTGGGTATACCGTGGGGACATCTTCGATTGAAAATGAGAACACGGGCGAGATAGGCAAAGACAGCGGAAAGGAAGAAGAAGGAAAAGAAGAAGGCGGCGGAGAAGAACAGAAGCCGGAGACGCAGGACAAGCCGTTCTCTGTCAGCCTGTCATACAGTCAGGCTGCAATAGGAACTGCGGTCAAGGTACAGGTGACACTGCCGTCGGATATTGATGAGAGTACTCTGGTTATATATAAGGGCGAAGAGGAGATAGCAAGCGGAACGAGGAAGACGGAATTTACGTCCGCAGTGTCCGGAAAAGTTAGGATAACCGCAGTCGGAACGGACACAGCAGGCGAGAAAAGACAGGTGACTGCTTACTGTAACCTCTTCAACGACAAGGACAAGAAGGCTCCCGTAGCGGAGATAACATCGCCTGCGATAGATGAGGCGCTTACGGAGCCTGTGGACATAACAGGCTCGGCATATGATGAGACGGAGCTTGATTACTGGAAGCTGGAATACCGCATGACAGATTCCTACTTCTCTCAGAAGGTACAGAGAAAGTGAAGGACGGTACTCTGGGACGACTTGACACAACCATGCTTATGAACGGACAGTACACCTTAAGGCTGACGGTATGCGACAAGGGCGGCAACAGGACGAGACTTGAAAATGATTACGTGGTAGAAGGCGGTCTCAAGGTCGGTGCCATGAACATAGGCTTTACCGACATAACGGCAAAGATGGGCGGTTCCACGGTGACTGTAAACCGCATGTACGACAGCAGGAATAAGCAGCAGGGCGACTTCGGTATCGGCTGGACGCTCGGCATATCAGGCATGAAGCTGTACGAGACAAATGATATAGCAAACGGGTACCAGATGACACAGTCGGGTTCCCTGTTCTCAACAGCATACCAGATAAGCGAAACGGTAAGCCATGACGTAACCGTGACATACGGCGACGGGACAAGCGACAGATTTGAAGTATCGCTTTCACCGGAGCGCAGGGCGCTCGTGCCGATATCCGAGGTGACGGTATCATACAAATGCGTGACAAGCCAGAAGGTGAAGCTCGAGATTATAGGCGATACGACTGCATACTTTACAGGCAACGGGCTGATGTTCTACGAGGACAGCATGTTTGACGACCTGAAATACAAGCTCACCAACAAGGACGGCGTGCAGATGTACATGACGGCGGATGGCGGCGTATACAAAATAGCTGACACCGACGGCAACGTAATAACGGTTGATGAAAACGGATACCATGCGGAAAACGGAAAAAGCATCATATTTGACAGGGACAGCAAAGAGCGTGTTACGGCGGCGACGGATCCGAACGGGAACACCACGAAGTACGCATATGACGATGCGGGCGACCTTATAAGCGTGACTGACAGTGCAGACCGCACGGTGAGCTTCACATACGACGCGGAGCACAACCTGATATCAATCACCGACCCGATGGGCATAGCAGTGGCAAGGAATGAGTATGACGATGACGGAAGGCTTATTGCGACCATAGATGCGGACGAGAACAGAATAGAGTACGATTATGATGTGGACGGAAGAACGGAAGCGGTGAAGGACCGCAGAGGGAATACCACGGTATACACCTACGATGACAGCGGCAACATACTCCAGACGGTGGATGCATGCGGAGGAAAGACGACAAATACCTATGATGACATGGGAAATCTTCTCTCGACAACGGACGCAAACGGGAATACCACAGGCTATGACTATGACTCATCAGGCAACGTGACAAAGGTAACCGCCGCAGACGGCACAGCCGTTTCAAGTGAATATACACAGGATAACCTTGTGTCCGGCATACAGATGATGGACAAGACCGTCATGGCAATGGAGTACGATGACTATGGCAGACTGACAAGCCTGACTGACGCTGACGGCAATGATACGGAATACACATATTCGTCAGACGGAAAACTCACGGGAGTAACTGACGGGATAGGAACCGTCCAGACGGTGACATACGATGCGGACGGAAATGCTGCTTCCACCACAAACGGTGCGGGCGAGACAGCATCATACACTTACGATAAAGACGGAAGGTGCACTTCGGTGACGGTCAGCCGGATAGAGAATGGTGAGACGCTCACATTCACAAGCACCTACAACTACAACGAGGCGGGAGACATTATCCAGAGCGTTGACAACTCCGGAAACGTGACGGCATATGAGTATGATGCGGATGGAAACATGATAGCATCAACCGACGCAAAGGGACGCAGAATCACGTATGAATATGATGACCTCGGCAACACGGTGAAAACTGCATACCCGGACGGAACATGTGAGACTTTCGATTATGACGCAAACGACAACAACACGTCGGCGACAGACCGAAGCGGGCAGACAGTGCAGATGGAGTACGATAAGCTGAACCGCCTTACGAAGAAAACATACGCTGACGGGACAAGCGAGACATACACTTATGACGCAGCAGGCAACGTGACGTCAGTTACAGGCACAGGCGGCGGAAAGACCACCTATGCATACGACTGCCGCGGCAGGAATACTTCCGTAACGGACGCACTTGGTAACACAACCGTGTTCGCATACGACGAGGCTTCGAGACTTGTATCTCAGACGGACGCGCTTGGCGGCGTGACGTCATATGAATACGATGACAACGGCAACGTGACAAAGACTACGTATGCGGACGGCAACAGCGTAACTGCTAAGTACGATGCGAGAAGCAGAATCACTGAGCAGAAAGACCAGAACGGCAGTAAGACGGAGTATGCCTATGACGGCGCAGACCGTCTTGCAGGCGTGACAGACGCAGACGGCGGAACCTACACCTACGGCTATGACGGAAACGGCAATCTGGCAACGGTTACGGACGCGCTTGGGAACACCACCACCTACACTTATGATGCAGGCGGCAGGGTGTCCACGGTTAAGAATGCTCTGGGCGGAACTGCTTCATACGTATATGATGAAACAGGAAACGTGGCGAAGTACACAGACTGTGCGGGAAATGTCACGACATATGTCTATGACGATATGGACCGCCTCACGGAGAAGAACGTGTCAGGAGAAAAGACTTCATACACCTACAGCAAGGCGGGACTTCTCACAAAGGTCACGGACGGCATGGGAACCGTAAGCTTCAGCTATGACAGCTATGGAAGACTCACAGGAAAGACAGACGCAGCAGGGAATAAGCTGACGTATACCTACGACAAGTGCGGCAGGCTGTCGTCCATGGACAACGGATTCGGCGGAACAAAGTACGAATACGACATCATGTACCGCGTGACGCGTGTCATAGACAGGAACGGTCAGGCGACGGTGTACGAGTATGACGCCCTCGGCAACAGAAGCGCAGTGTGCTATCCGAACGGAAATGTCATGACATACACCTACGATGCGTGCAGCAGGCTCAAGGAAGAGTGCATAGTAAACGCAGACGGTGTGACGCTTGCAAAGTATACCTACGGTCTGGGCAAGGCAGGGGAACGTCTCAGTGTGACTGACATCACAAACGGCATAGAGACTGACATCGCGTATGAGTACGACAGCCTGAACCGCCTGACGAAAGAGGTCATAGAACGCGGAGACAACAAACTTACAAACGAGTACGGCTATGACAGTGCGGGAAACCGCACGTCAAAGGAAACCAAGGTTAAGGGTGACATCACGGAGCTTGCGGACACGCAGCTTGACGAGGTGGAGATAACTGAAGGTACGACTACTTACACATACAACGCCTTAAACCAGCTCGTAAACGAGAAGTCAGATGACGGAACCATCACGTATACATACGATGCAAACGGAAACCTGACGGAGCAGGCGGGCAGAAAGACGGCTTCCTACAGCTATGACGCGGAGAACCGTCTGACTAAGGCGACGGTACAGAGCGGCAACAGCGTCACGATAGAGAGCTATACCTATGACTATGCAGGCAACCGCACATCGAAGACAGTCAATGAAGACAGCACGGTATATTACGTGACCGACACGAGCGGAAGTCTTGCATATGTGGCAGCCGAGATGGATGCGGACGGCAAAGAGACTGCTTCATACACCAGATGCGACGGCGAGCTGATGTCGATGGAAAGAAGCGGGGAAGTATGGTATTATCTGTATGACGGACTTGGCAGCACAAGGCTTCTTACAAATGAAGCGGGACGTATCACAGACAAGTATGCCTACGACGCATACGGCAGCCTCCTGAAAAAGAGCGGCGGCACTGAGAACGACTTCCTCTACACGGGCGAGCAGTATAATGCGAACACGGGGCTATACTACCTGAGAGCAAGATACATGAATCCGGGCACGGGCACGTTCATAAGCATGGACAGCTATCAGGGAAGCCTTTACGATCCGATAAGCTTGCACAAGTATCTGTATGCGAATGCGAATCCGGTTACGTATACGGACCCGAGCGGATATTTCTCACTACCTGAACTTAGTGCTGGCATGACAATGTCGCAAGTGTTGTCATCATCGTGGAAATTTATAGGACTAAACACTTTGATAGGCTCTTTAACTGGAGCGGCTGTTGGAGCTGTTGATTCCATTTTAGGAGGAAATAATTTCTCGACGGTATTGCAGGATGCTTTTAAAGGACTTTGGCAAGGGGCATTGTTTGGATGTGTTCTATCTTCTTTAACATGTTTTGCAACAATTAGTCCAATTTGCATGACCTTGCTATGTGCCTCACAGAAATTATTGTTGGTGAGCGGAACGGTAGGTGTAGCTATATCGGCTGAAGAAGGACATCCTGCTCAAGCAATATTTCGAGCCATCGTGTCAATTTTTGCATATAAAAGTTTGGGCAAAATAATAGATGGAGTAGACATAGCTAAATTAGACGGAGCAACTAAAGGTTATAGTCAAGATGCAAATGGTAGATGGCACAGATCCAATGGGCAATTTGCATCAAATTCGGAAGTTGGGATAACAGGTAAGACAGCGAGTGGAAAAGGTGTTCATGGTAACTCATTGACCAATAATTTTAATAAAAATTATGGATATGCATTGATTGATAAGAATACAAGTGAGGTACTTAAATTTGGAGAAACTTTATATCCAGACACAAGATATACACAAAGTTATTTAGATAGCATAAATGCAGAAATGAAAGTATTGGTCAGTGGACAAAAATTAGATATTCATTTATGGCAGCATGATATGAACATGTATTATTTTTATAAATATGGAGATTTTCCACCGCTGAATAAGAAAGGTTGGTAGTATGGAAATAAATATTAATTCGCCACAGTATTACACAAATGAATTTGGGATAGATGACGATATATATAATCTGTGCCAAGATATTCATGAATACTTTAAAAACAAATGTTACAGCGAAAGTATTGATATAGTTGGAATAATACCTATAATTGCTCCTAAGGAGACGATAAATAAAGGCTTATGTAAAAGAGGGTATCATTGTGAACCAAAATATGGATTTGCAAGCGTCAGGGAGTACATAGATTATGAAGAGTATGTTTCTGCGGATGTTGAAAAGAAAAAAAAGTTAATGCTTCAATGTGTTTTAAATTCTGTAAAAACAATAAAAACAAAGGGAAGGATAGACTTTCAAAAATTCAAAGAGGATTTTGATGTTTTTTGTAAAGAACATAGAATTTAAAAAACGGCAAAAATTAAGCGGATTGTAAACATCGTGATTTAGAGCCCTCAATGACGTGGCAGTCGGCTTCATGTGCGACGGCATGTGCAAGACATCACTCGGCATCATCCTAAAGTCGATGATGGCAATATTCGGTCTCGGAAGCTAGGTTGACCAGATATAGGAAGCAATAAAGAGCGGCGATCCTGTGGAGATAGCGGTGCGGTTCGTGCAGCTTACGTGTATGCTGTTCGGGCTCACAAGCCAGTACTTCACGGGCGACACGCTGGTTTCGGCGGAATACGGGCTTACGCCGATAGCTGACATAGAGGCAGGAGACTATGTCTGGTCTAAGGACACGGAGACGGGAGAATGTGTTCTCAGGGAAGTGACGGAAGTTTCTCACTGTCGGAGACATCGGTTGAAACGAGTGGACAAGCCTGTCTGCAAAGCGCAAATGCAATTAATGCTATGGTTATGCTCAATATCGCAAGGAGCCTTTGGGGAACAAAACGGAGTTCCTATGTAGTATATACACTCATGGTTGCATTCCATACAAGAAATTGGATAGAAGATGATGGCGGTATGGTAGGATACAATATGATAAATGGTATAGGTGCAGGAAATAAAAATAAAACAATATATCATGATAAGTCAAATGAATATTTTAAAGACTACCCATCGTTGATTAATAATTATATTAGCGAATAGATAAATGCAATATATGAAGATATTGGTGCATGGTGGAAGGTAAAGTAATATGGGAACATTGGAAGTGGACAAGAGTCTTAAAGCGGCGTTTAAGGAAACGCTGGAGCCGCATGGGTTCAAGAAAGTAAAGGGGAGGTATCCGCACTTTGTGAGGATGGCAACTCCCGAGATTGTTCAAGTCATCAACTATCGGCTGGAGCAGGCGCTGTCGCCGCAGTTGGAGGAAAAACGATTTGAAGTATACTGTGCGGTCGGCAGTATATACCGCCCGGAGATTAATCTGAACCGGTCTGTGTATGCCAGCATGGATTGGATAAATACAACACAGCTAGATATGTATTTTACGGCAAAGCGAAATGGAATACCGGTTTACGAGAATGAACAGCCGAGAGTTGATTATATCATCAAAAAGGGAGATGAAGCTTCTCTCAGAGAACAGATTGCGTTTGCCATGACAGGAATTGAGCATTATGTAATTCCGGCATTTGACAAGGTGGTGGATTTAAAGACTTGTGTGGATTATTTGGAACTATATGGCTTTGATGAGTTGGAAATTAGTAGAAAAACTGAATGTAATGGGGATGTATTTATTTTGCCGGCAAAGTATCCGAATAAAGAATCCTATAGAGTGAAAGTGCAAAATGATTTCCAAGAGGCAAAGAGAAGTGTGATGCAACGTATTTCGGAGGGAAAAATGACACAGGAGGCAGGCAGGGAAAAGTTGCTTTGGTGTGAAGAAAGCTATAATGATGATATCGAACAATACGGAAGATTTTTTGAAGATGAAACAACTAAAAAAGAACTTGAACGATTAAAGGCAGAGCGAGCAGAAAAAAATATAAATGCAATACGTGCGATGGGAATCGAAGTATAAACGAGGATAAAAAGGAAGGGAGCAAGCATATGAAATTTTATTGCACGGGAAAAGGTCATCTGGTTTCTTGAAAACCAGATGACCTTTTTTGAAAAGCAGAAAGGCTTCTTGTCCTTTCATTAGTATATTCAATTTAAAGTCAACTATAATTATTTATCCTTGTTATCAGCGTCGATCACTGACTTGATCTGTTTCATAAGAGAGTCATAGTTGTCCTGATTGTCGATTCCTCCAAGCATAGGTTCTCCGACAATATTACCATTTCTATCGACTAGTATGGTTGTAGGAAATGCCATGATGTCGGAGGCATACTTGCCTATACTTGAATCAGAGTCAATGGAGATATTGCGGTATTTTGCACCCTGGCTGTCAAGAATGGCTGCGGCTTCCTTGATAGCATCTTCGTTTCCGTCAAATGTCTCTGTGTTGATACCTACTACCTCGCCTCCCATCGATTTGATGGCATCGTTCAATTCATTAAGCTTGGATAATTCTGCGACACAAGGCTTGCAGCCGGTAAACCAGAAATTAACGACAGTTACTGCATTATTGGAAAACAGGCTTTCGTCAACAGAATTACCATCCAAATCCTTGCCGGAGAAACTATTGAAAGGTGTGATTTCTTCGGAACTGTCGTTCTGGTCGGTGCTATCTGATCCTGTATTATTATTTTCGATTTCGGATATCTGCTTTTCAATCTGTCTGATGGTTTCAATATCATCGTTAAGTGTTTTAAGTTCATCATCTGTAAAGGATTCCTTGTTTGATTCAACGGCGCTGGCCAGATAATCGGCATAATCTCCGCTTGGATCAGCGCTGCTTTTATTCATCATGCCAAATACCTTGTTCCATACATCCTGGTGATCTGCAAAGATCTGGTTCTCCTGTTGATATAAATCATCCAGCTTCGTGTTGGAATCGTCCGCAGCTTCAGTGGTGACTTCTGCCTGGGTTTTTGGTGAACTCTCAGTTGTGGCAGATCCTGATCCGTTACATGCCGTGAGAGATAATGCTGCACAGAGAGTGATAATAGATATTAATGTTTTTTTTGTCTTCATAAATAATTGCTCCTTTAAATAATATTAGTGTGGTTGATTGTTACATGTTGGTTTTGGAAGATTGCTTATGTCCTTTTTGGGAACATGGCTTTCCCATAAACTGATAGTGGATCGCATCTTTTGGACATGCCTTCATACATGCTCCGCATCGTATGCATTCCGGATGATTTGGTGTTTTGCATACATCTACATCCATTTTGCATGCCTTTGAACACTTACCGCATCCGACACATTTGCTGCTTTCAACCTTGATACTCATAAGGCTGACCTTGTTGAATAATGAGTAGATTGCGCCGAGAGGACAAATCCATTTACAGAAGGGTCTGTAGAACAGAATACTCAGAACGACAACTGTAATTAAAATAAGGCATTTAAATGAAAACAGCTTTCCAAGAGCAGAGCGTATAGCTGCATTTCCGAGTGAAAGTGGTATAGCACCTTCCAGAACACCTTGTGGACAAATATACTTACAGAAGAACGGGTCTCCCATTCCTATGGAGTTCGTTACAAGCATCGGCAGAAGTATAACGAAAACAATAAGGATTATATATTTCAGGTATCTTAGTGGTTTCAGCCTGGCTGTGGAAAACTTTTTCCCGGGGATTTTGTGAAGCAGATCCTGAAACCATCCAAATGGACACAAAAACCCACATATAAATCTTCCGAGGATCACACCGATTAAAATGAAAAAACCGGTTATGTAGTAAGAAAATTTAAATTTGGATGATCCGACGACCGCCTGAAATGCACCAATGGGACACGCTCCTGTTGCAGCAGGACAGGAGTAACAGTTTAGTCCTGGTACGCATACTGTTTTTGCATTGCCCTGATAGATCTTGCCTTTAAATAAATTGGGGATGTGAATATTGGTAAGCAGCGTGGCTGCTGCCTGTATCCATCCGCGTATTCTGGCTGTTTTTTTTGACAGTGATTTGTTCTTATCCAATTCCTACACACTCCAGACATAATTTTATTGCTTTGCTGAGCACGGCAGCCGCTTCACCTCTGACTGCACCATAGCTGATCATTGCCATACCCGTGATGAGTAAAATGATCTGAGATATTTTCCTGTACTTCAAGTTATTGCAGCTCCTTTCATGATTGTGTTTGTTGACCAGCTGACTTGGATATTATACAATAGCTGTTGTAAAATTTTTGTTAAGAAGGATTTTTGTTAAGAAACAGGTGACAGTTTTGAGATTATTGATAGTTGAAGATGAGAAGCAGATATGTGATATGGTTGCGAAAAGCCTGTATGATGCCGGGTATGAGGTGGATACCTGTTATGACGGAGAAGAGGCTCTTGAATGCATTCTGTCAGAGGAATATGACCTGATCGTTCTGGATCTGAATCTGCCGGGTATGGATGGAATGGAGATTTTAAAGGAACTCAGACAGAAAAATGAGGAGACAAAGGTTATCATATTATCTGCGAGAGGGCAGATAGCGGATAAGGTTGAAGGGCTGGATGCAGGTGCAAATGATTATATGGAAAAACCATTTCATCTGCAGGAGCTTGAGGCGCGTATCAGAAGTCTTACAAGAAGAAAATTTGTACAGAAGGATGTATGTCTGGAAAGTGGCGGGATAAAGTTTGATACGATAAAACGTGAGGCATACGCAAAAGGAGAAAAGGTTCCCCTTACAAGAAAAGAAAATGGAATCCTGGAATATCTGCTTCTTAATCTGGGCAGACCGGTAAGCCAGGAGGAATTGATGGAACATGTCTGGGATGCTTCGGTTGACAGTTTCAGTGGAGCGATCAGAGTACATATGTCTTCGCTGAGAAGAAAGCTTAAGGCAGTGCTTGGATATGATCCGATTTTGAACAAGGTGGGAGAAGGCTATAAAATACGAGAGGAGTCCGACAGATGAAAAGAATGTCGCTGCAGTGGAGGCTTACCTGTATAATCACATTATATATTGCGCTTATATGTGGATGCCTTACTTTGCTTGTCTATAAAAATGGAGTGTATTATATTGATTCTCTGCAAGAAACCGTTGATGCCCAGGGAGATGATAATGGGAGCGGTACTGATGAAATATATATCAGTATTCCGGAGGATAAGTGGGATGAATTTGCAAATGACTTTTCTGTTAAGGTGTACAATAATAAGGCAGATTACAAGAAAAACAGCCTGATAATTTCTGCCCTGCTGGCTCTTCTTGGCGGAGTAGCCACATATTTTATAAGTGGGCATGCACTAAAGCCGATCGGGGAGTTTTCTGATAAAATTGAAGAGGTACAGGCACAGAATCTGGCAGATTCACGGATAGAAGAAAACAATGTTAAAGAACTGAACCAGCTCAGCGTTTCATATAACAAGATGCTTGAACGCCTCTCGGATGCATTTGAGATACAGAGACAGTTTACTGCAAATGCAGCACATGAGCTCAGAACTCCACTGTCTTTAATGCAGATACAGCTTGATTCATATAATTCTTCCCGGCATCCGGGAGATGATGAAGTCACTCTGCAGACGATAAAGATGGTCACTGAACAGAATGAGAGACTCAGCAAAATGGTAAAGACACTTCTTGATATGAGTGAGCTTCAAACTGTGAGCCGGGATGATAAAATAATGGTCGATGCGCTTGTTGATGAGGTATTGGCGGATCTGGAACCTCTTGCACAGGAAAAGGATATAGAACTTATTGGAGAATGTACGGATGTAACGATGATAGGAAGTGACATCCTTATTTACAGGATGTTATACAATCTTGTTGAGAATGCTATAAAATACAATCACGCAGGAGGACGGGTTACAGTGACAGCGCGTCAGAAGGAAAAACACGTTTACCTGTCAGTAGAGGATACCGGAAATGGTATCCCGGAAGAATTGAAGGATCGCGTGTTTGAACCTTTCTTTCGCGTGGATAAATCCAGAAGCCGTGAGCTTGGCGGCGTAGGACTGGGACTTGCTTTTGTCCGCGAGATCGTGATAGTGCATGATGGCAATATTGCAGTTAAGTCTAATCCGTCTGGAGGAACGATTTTTGAAGTCGTTTTATAAAGTGAGCATTATATTGTTGCCGTTGCGGATTTGGCACGGCTAATTTTATTTTCTCCGAACTTTCGTCTCAGCTGTTTCATAACCCACAGGTACGCAGGTATCAGGAAGAGATCAGCACATACCCATGCAAGCGGACTTCCTAGTGATACGCAGATGAAACCGAAATGAGGCACCAGCACGAAACCGGCAACAGAACGGGCGATCATCTCACATATGCCTGCAAGTATGGCGAAAGTCGAGTAACCAAGTCCCTGTATCATGAATCTTACGATATTCACAAGAGCCAGGAATATGTAGAATGCGGCATTGATAACCACGAATTCATATATGTAGCCGATAAGCTCAATCTGTTTCTTCTTTACAAAGAGAAGTGCAAGCTGTTTTCCGAACACGATGGAGAAAGCCAGAGCCACGAGGGCATATATGATTCCCATCTTGATACAGGCTTTAAGGCCCTGATCAACACGGTCAAGACGCCTGGCACCAACATTCTGACCTCCGTATGTTGCCATGGTGGAGCCCATTGCATCGAAAGGACAGCACATGAACATGCAAATCTTGGATCCTGCTGATACGGCTGCAACATATGTTGAACCCATATCATTGACTGCGGTCTGTAGAATGACACTGCCTATGGCTGTTATGCTGTACTGCAGTCCCATAGGCAGACCCATACCGCAGAGCTTAAGGCAGTGGCGCATGCTGAATGTCCAATCCTCTTTACTGAATTCAAGATACTTCAGTTTCTTTGTCATGTATATCGTACATATGATTCCTGACACTGCCTGTGAAGCTACTGTGGCAACTGCAGCTCCGGCGACGCCCATAGGAACAACAAGTATAAGATCAAGTATTATGTTGACAATTGATGAACCCACAAGGAATATGACAGGTGTGATACTGTCTCCGAGTGATCTCAGTATCCCGGCGGTCAGGTTGTAGAGGAAGGTTGCCGGAATGCCCAGGAATATTATAAATATGTATATATATGCATCATCGATGATATTCGAAGGTGTTCTGAGAGCCTTGAGTATCTGCATGGTAAAGATACTTACTGCCACTGTTATAACAGCAGCCAGTGCAACGGATGACCATATACTGTTGATTATATAAGCCTTAAGAGCCTTGAAATCCTTCGCACCGTAAGCCTGGGCAACAGGGATTGCAAATCCATTGCAGATTCCTATACAGAATCCGAGTATCATGAAGTTGATGCTTCCGGTGGAACCCACCGCCGCCAGCGCGTCCGTTCCCAGCTTCTGACCGACTATGACAGAATCCACCATATTATAAAACTGCTGAAATATCAGACCAAAGAGAAGGGGCAGACCAAAGTTCAATATAAGCTTTGAAGGTTTTCCATCTGTGAGGTCTTTTGTGCCACTGATGCGTGCGATAAAATTCTTCATGTAATTCACCTCTCCAAAATTGTTATTTACAGGTTGTTTTCACGATACTGTGTATTTGCTAGTTAATCACCTTTTAATGATTATATATATGGAAAAAAGGTGATTAAACGTGGTAAAATGTAAACACTTTTGTAATGCTGAAAACTTGATATATATTAGTCTCTGAACTAATATAAGTACAGTCGTAAAAGTGATGAAAAAAGAGAAAATAATTGTGCATAAAGCGCATGGATACGAACCGGGATGATATCAGTAGTGATCATGACCTGGCAGGGGATATGGAATGAGTAGAGATAGTGATAAAAAAAAGAACAATAAAAAACACAGAGAAGAGATTAGAAATATAAGCAGCATAGAGAATGGTACTTCGAGAGCCTACAGGCAGAAGGTGCTTGTCAGACAGGCTGGAAAGCTCGTGGACGAGCTGGAGCGCGCAAGGCGTGAAGAACAGGAGACTCAGGCAGATGGAATCATCAGACAGAAGGTAGTCAAGAGAAAGAGCACCAGGATAGCGTACAGGGTGGTTGGCATAATATTTGTACTGGCAGGTATAGCACTTGTGTGGTGGGCTATGGGAGGTCACTACAGAATGATAAAGGCTGCTATTGCGATTGCGGCCATGGCATATGGATTTTATGTGGTCAAGGCTTCATTTAGAAAGTCTGCATATGATATGACATATCTGTTTGGTCAGGATGTTGTAACGATCATTCAGAAGAGAGGCAGTAAGGTGATACCGTATGAGACTATTACAGGGTATATCATGATAGAGCCTGATCCTGAATTGAAGTATTATATAATTAAGTTTGACAGAGGCAGGGAGAGTTACATAGTTCCATTTGCCGGATCAAAAGGCAAATGTGAGGCGGTATACGATATCCTGAGAGAGAAGGTAAGAACTGATGAAGAATAAAATACTTGAAAAGCTGCAGAACAGTGATGGATATGTGTCAGGACAGGAGCTCTGTGAGCTGTTGGGGGTATCCAGAACAGCGGTGTGGAAGAACATACAGGCACTCAAGAATGAAGGTTATGTGATCGAGGGCGTGAACAACAAGGGATACAGATTGGTGAGTGAGCCTGATGTAATGTCTGAGGAGAAGATCTCAAAGTATCTTGAGACCAGAACATTTGCCAGAAAGCTTTACTATTATGATGAGACGGATTCAACGAACACCCGTGCCAAGATAGTCGGGGAAACTGACTGTGTTCACGGAGCTCTGTTCGTGGCAAATGAGCAGACTGCAGGAAAGGGACGAAGAGGCCACAGTTGGAATTCTGATAAGGGCACGACAATATCCATGTCGTATCTGCTCAAGCCGGACATAGATATTTCCTGTGTGTCAAGGATAACTCTGGTGTCGGCGGTGGCACTTGCCAGAGCGTTCAGCAAGGTGGAGGGAGTAAAGCCTCAGATTAAATGGCCGAATGATGTGTTGTCTGATGGAAAAAAACTGGTCGGAATCCTCACAGAGATGAGTTCCGAGGGAACTGACATAAGCTATGTTGTTGTGGGAATAGGCATAAACGTGTATAACCGAAGCTTCCCTGAGGACATAGCAGACAAGGCCACATCAATACTGCTGGAAAATGGCAAGGGCTGTGACAGATCATGGTTCATTGCACAGGTGTCAAATGAATTTGAAAAGCTATATGACGAATTTATAAAGAATAAGGACCTGGGATTCCTTGTTGATGAGTACAACAGTTATCTTGTGAACAGGGATAAGCAGGTGTATGTAATAGAGGGGGATAAAAAGACAGAGTACACGGCGCTTGGACTTTCAAAGGATGGCGGACTTCTGGTGAGGGATGCCGATGGCGAGGTTCACGATATAATATCCGGGGAAGTATCCGTGAGAGGAATATATGGATATGTGTAAGGCTGAAAAAAATAGCTGATCAAGAATATGGTTATAGGGCTTAAGAAAATTAATAATTGGTATGTATAATTCAAAAAAACTAGAAATATAGCCCCTTATAGTTTATAATCGGCAGTGAGTATATAACAAAACTTAGAAAACACAAAGATGGAGGACATAAAACATGGAAAAGATTCAGATGACCACACCACTTGTAGAGATGGATGGAGATGAGATGACCAGAATTCTCTGGCAGTATATCAAGGATGAGCTTATTTATCCATTTATCGATCTCAAGTCAGAGTACTATGACCTTGGACTTGTACATAGAAATGAGACAGATGACAAGGTAACATTTGACTCAGCATACGCAACACAGAAGTATGGCGTAGCTGTAAAGTGTGCTACTATCACACCTAATGCGGCAAGAGTTAAGGAGTACAATCTCAAGGAGATGTGGAAGAGCCCTAACGGAACCATCAGAGCGATCCTTGATGGTACAGTGTTCAGAGCACCTATCGTAGTAAAGGGAATCGAGCCATGTGTTAAGAACTGGAAGAAGCCTATCACCATCGCAAGACATGCATATGGTGATGTATACAAGAGCGTAGAGATCGATGTTCCAGGTCCTGGAACTGCAGAGCTTGTATTCACAGGCGATGACGGACAGGTTATAAAGGAGACTATACATAAGTTTGATGGCCCTGGTGTTCTTCAGGGACAGCACAACGTGGACAAGTCTATTGAGAGCTTTGCAAGAAGCTGTTTCAAGTATGCGCTTGATACCAAGCAGACATTGTGGTTTGCCACAAAGGATACCATATCAAAGAAGTATGACCATACATTCAAGGATATCTTCCAGGAGATATTCGATGCAGAGTATAAGGAGCAGTTCGATGCAGCAGGTATTGAGTACTTCTACACACTTATAGATGATGCGGTTGCCCGTGTTATGAAGAGTGAAGGCGGTTACATCTGGGCATGTAAGAATTATGATGGAGATGTAATGAGTGATATGATCTCATCAGCATTTGGTTCGCTTGCCATGATGACATCAGTTCTCGTATCCCCTGATGGAAAGTATGAGTACGAGGCAGCACACGGAACAGTTATGAGACATTACTACAAGCACCTTGCCGGTGAGGAGACATCAACCAACTCAGTTGCAACTATCTTCGCATGGTCAGGAGCACTCAGAAAGCGTGGAGAGCTTGATGGAATCCAGGCACTTCAGGATTTTGCAGACAAGCTCGAGGCTGCAACCATCAAGACTATAGAAGATGGCAAGATGACAAAGGATCTGGCTCTCATCACAACTCTCGAGAACCCAACAGTCCTCAACAGTGAGAACTTTATCAAGGCTATCAGAGAGACACTTGAGGGTATGCTCTAAGAATGAAATTGTGTAACGGGCTGATTACAGACGTTGCTTTTAACGGGATATCACCTTTATTCATACAAATGGATAAAGGTGATATTTTTTATGCCATTGTGGAAAATGTGGCAATGGGTTAAAATAGCTTATATAGCGTGCATATAGTAGTTTGTCTATCTGAGTGTAGCGTATAAGATAATGAGGAGTTGCATTTATGAGAATTGAGCATGTTGCGATGTATGTGAATGATCTTGAAGCTGCGAAGAATTTTTTTGAGAAATATCTGGGAGCATCAGCAAATGAGGGATATCATAATAAAACGACGGACTTCCGTTCATATTTTCTCACATTTGATGATGGCGCAAGGCTTGAGATAATGAACAGGCCGGGAATGGATGATCCTGAAAAGCCACTTAACAGAACCGGATTGATACATATAGCGTTCAGTGTGGGAAGCAAAGAAAAAGTTGATGAGCTTACCAGACAGCTTGCGGAGGATGGCTATGAGGTGATAAGCGGACCGAGGACGACAGGCGATGGCTATTATGAGAGCTGTGTGGTCTGCATAGAGGATAATCAGATAGAGATAACAGTATAGGAATGACAGAATAGGAGGTAAAAGGCAATGGATAATCAGGTATTAGAGGTAATAAAAAAGAGAAGCTCAGCGAGAGCATACAGTTATGAAGAGGTTACGAAGGAGCAGCTTGAGAAGGTCATCGAAGCTGGGCTTCAGGGACCTACAGGTATGAATAAGAAAGAGATACATTTTACAGTTGTTAAGGGTGATGCTCCAATTCTGGAAGAGCTTGATGCAGAGAAGCGTGCACTTCGCGGACAGGATAAGCAGCCTCACAATTTCTATTATGAGGCTCCGGTGCTCATATTCTTAAGCGCTGAGGATGACTTCAAGTGGAGCAAGGTGGATTCAGGAATTGCAGTTCAGAATATGGCTATAGCGGCAGAGAGCATGGGGCTCGGAAATCTGATAATCGGTTGCGTGTATGATGCACTTCACGGGGAGAAGAAAGCATATTTTGACAAGGCACTTGCAATACCGGAGGGATATTCATTCCAGATAGCTCTTGCCGTTGGACACAAGACTGACAACAAGACACCACATGATTACGATGCTTCTGTGCAGGTAAGTTATCTGTAGTATATACGGGGAGGATATTGTATATGGGAAAACTTGTGATGGGGTATTGGGACTGCCCTTATTGTAGTACGAAACATATAGAGGGAACGAGGCGCGAGTGCCCTTCCTGCGGAAAGCCGAGAGGACAGGAAGTTAAGTTCTATATGGATGGAGTGAGGTATCTGTCTGAGGAGGAGAGCCAGACAAAGGGAAAAGGTGCAGACTGGTTATGTGATCACTGTGGAAACTATAATTCTGCTCTCAATACACGGTGTAGCAGCTGCGGTGCTGAACGAGGTGCGAAGGATAAGGGGTATTTTGACGTCAGGAAAGAGCAGGACGCAAGGAATGCCAGGAATGCATCAGGTACAGGAACGGCTGCCGGCGGACAAAACAGCGGGCAGGGCAATCGGAAAAGAGGACATTCATTTGGTGCTTTGAAGATAGTACTGATCGGCATGCTGGTGATAGCGGCGATAATCGGACTTACAGCAATCATAACCATGCCAAAGAAGAGAACAGTCACAGTCAAGGATATGACATGGAAGACCAGTGTTGATGTGGAGAAATATATTCTGTGTGATGAAGATGACTGGGAACTCCCAGAGGGCGCTACGCTAAAGACTACGAAACAGGAGGTCCATCATACAGAACAGGAATATGTTGGTGAGCGTGAGGAGACCTATGATTCATATGAGGTGATAGGTTCCCATGTGGAGTACAGTTATGAGGATAATGGAGATGGAACCTTCTCTGAAGTTGCAAATAATGTGGATGATTACGGATATGTGACGAGAACGAGGTCTGTTCCTGTGTACAGGGATAAGCCGATATACAAGACGAAATATTATTATACAATATGGAGGTGGAAGTACAACAGGACGGAGACTGCGGAGGGCGGTGGAAAGACACCGGAATATCCAGAGCCTCAGCTCACAGACAAGGAGAGACTAGGGGAAAAAACAGTTGAATATGAAGTCACATGCGAAGTGAAGGATAAGGAAAAGACATATAAAGTTGAAAAGTCTATATATGACAAACTTGACATAGGTGAGACATATAAAGTCAAGGCTGACTCTGAGGAGATAGTGAGTATCATAGAGTAAAGACTTAAGAACACGGAGGCGGGCAAAAGTGACAAAGTAGTCAAAGTCTGGTAAGGATATTCAGATATTGAGAGACCATTCTGACCTGCCTGGCTCATCCCCGGATGGATAAGACATAGTGAAAATTATGTCGAATCTGTTCGGGGATTTTTTTATTATAACGAATATGCAGCTCATAGCAGTTATATGCTGCAAAGCAGCTCTGCAACGGAGCTAATGGGGGACTTTGGTGTGATATGTTTTGACACACTGTGTGCACAGACACATCTTCACAGTAACTTTATCACAAGGACACTCAGTGCAAATTCAAACTCGGGACTCAGAAATTCGTATGGAGTATATGAGGAATTCTACTTTGAAAATGCGGAACGGATGTGTGGCTGTGTGTCGGATGCAGGAACAGTGATAGCTCCAGAGGCAGCGGTAAATCTCGGACACAACTGGGATGGTTGTGTGGTGAGTGAAGTATTCTCAAACGGAGGAGAGTTCCACAGAGTACCGGGAAATAATTTCCCTGATGAAGAGCCAACGACAATTGAAATAGGACATAGAGCTGGGCTACAGCTTGGTCGTGTTCAGGAGATAGTCTGGCTTAGCAGACGCTTCAACAGAAGTGATGATGAGATAATTTAAATAGAGTTACAGCACCGCCATGTATGCAGCGTTTTACATGGCGGTGTTTTGCGTAATACAGGTAAAAATGCCCATAGTCTTGCATAATATCCTGGAATGTGATATATTTTAGAGGAATTTTGTGGTACAAAATACCATGGCGGGAGAATGTGTTTACATTATTTGACACAGAATAATAAGAAGGCACATTCTTTATTTTTGCTCATTAAAGATAGGAGAACAAGAACATGACGATAACTGATGAGACAATTGATTATGTTGGAATCCTTGCTAAGCTTGAGCTCTCCCCTGAGGAGAAGGAGCAGGCAAAGAAGGATATGTCAGACATGCTTGATTATGTCAGCAAACTGAATGAACTTAATACAGATGGTGTGGAGGCTATGAGCCATACATTCCCATACAACAATGTGTTCCGTGAGGACGTTGTCGTAAATGGAGACGACAGAGAGAACATGCTGATGAATGCACCTGAGCAGAAGGACGGATGCTACAAGGTGCCAAAGACATTTGACTAGGAGGTAGGCTGAAGTGAATTTAATGGGTATGACGGCTGTAGAGCTGGGAAAAGCTATTAAAGATGGACAGGTGAGCGTAGTTGAAGCGACACAGGCCTGTCTTGACAGCATCGAGGCGTGCGAGAAAGATTACAATAGTTTTGTCACGGTTGATCGTGAAGGAGCACTTGCCCAGGCTGAGGAAGTGCAGAAGAAGATAGATGCAGGAGAGCTTAGCGGTCCTCTTGCAGGAGTGCCGATAGCAATAAAGGACAATATGTGCCAGGAGGGTGTGCAGACAAGCTGTTCATCCAAGATTCTGTCAAATTTTGTTCCGACATATACTGCTGAGGCCGTTGTAAAGCTCAAGGAAGCAGGAGCGGTTATAGTAGGACATACCAACATGGATGAGTTTGCCATGGGAAGTACAACCGAGACATCATATTTTGGTGAGACAAGAAATCCATGGGATACAGATAGAGTTCCAGGTGGTTCATCAGGTGGATCAGCGGCAGCAGTTGCCGGTGAGGAGGTGCCATGTGCCCTCGGTTCAGATACCGGTGGATCTATCAGACAGCCGGCTTCATTCTGCGGTGTTACCGGAATCAAGCCAACCTATGGAAGAGTGTCAAGATACGGACTTATAGCATACGGTTCATCACTTGACCAGATCGGACCACTTGCGAAGAATGTAGAGGACTGTGCGACGATCCTTGAGATCATATCACAGTATGACAAGAAGGATTCAACATCAGTTAACAGAGATGACAATGATTTCACAAGCGCACTTGTGGATGATGTGAAAGGCCTTAAGATCGGTCTTCCAAGAGACTATTTCACAGAGGGACTTGAGCCTGAGATAAAGGAAGCTATATATGGTGTTGCTGAGGCGCTCAAGGCAAAGGGTGCAATAGTTGAGGAGTTTGATCTCGGTATGGTTGAGTATGCTATCCCTGCGTACTATATTATAGCATCAGCAGAGGCAAGCTCTAATCTTGAGAGATTTGACGGAGTAAAGTATGGATACAGAACATCAGAGTATACAGATCTCCACAACATGTACAAGAAGAGCCGTTCGGAGGGATTTGGCCCTGAGGTAAAGAGAAGAATCATGCTCGGTTCATTTGTACTGAGCTCAGGTTACTATGATGCGTATTACGTAAAGGCTCTCAAGGCAAAGGCTCTCATCAAACAGGCGTATGACAAGGCGTTTGAGAAGTATGATATCATCCTCGGACCTGTTGCTCCAACAACAGCACTTAAGATGGGAGAGTCACTCTCAGATCCTATCAAGATGTATCTGGGCGATGTATACACTGTTCCTGTAAATCTTGCAGGACTTCCGGGAATATCACTTCCATGTGGAACTGACAAGAATGGAATGCCTATAGGTGTGCAGATGGTTGGAGACGCATTTGACGAAAAGACCATTATCAGGGCAGCGTATGCATTTGAGCAGACTAGAGAGTACAAGAGACCTGCACAGGTTTCAGAAAGGGGGCTGTAAGAGATGGCAAAGACATATGAGACAGTCATCGGACTTGAGGTTCATGTAGAGCTTGCGACCAAGACAAAGATATTCTGCGGCTGCAGCACAGCATTTGGAGGAGCTCCTAATACACATACATGTCCTGTATGTACAGGAATGCCGGGCTCACTTCCGGTACTTAACAAAGAGGTTGTAAATAAAGCGATTGCGGTCGGCCTTGCAACCAACTGTACGATCACACAGAACTGTAAGTTTGACAGAAAGAACTATTTCTATCCGGACAACCCACAGAACTACCAGATATCACAGCTCTACTATCCAATATGCAGGGATGGTAAGGTTGAGATAGAGGTTGACGGAGTTAAGAAATATGTGAGGATCCATGAGATACATATGGAGGAGGATGCAGGTAAGCTTGTCCATGATCCATATACAGACAGCTCACTTGTGGATTTCAACCGTTCAGGTGTGCCTCTTATAGAGATAGTATCTGAGCCTGACATGAGATCTGCGGAGGATGTAATAGCATATCTTGAAAAGCTCAGGGAGACGATACAGTATCTCGGAGCTTCAGACTGTAAGCTGAATGAGGGATCCATGCGTGCTGATGTCAATCTTTCGATCAGAGAGGTTGGCTCAGAGGAGTTTGGCACACGTACAGAGACCAAGAACCTGAACTCATTCAAGGCCATTGCCAGAGCCATAGAGAATGAGAGAGAGAGACAGATCGATCTCATCGAGTCTGGTGAAAATGTTGTCCAGGAGACAAGAAGATGGGATGATACTAAGGAGTATTCATATCCTATGAGATCCAAGGAGGATGCACAGGATTACAGATATTTCCCTGATCCTGACCTTGTACCTATCCACATCAGCGATGAGTGGCTCCAGCAGGTAAGGGATGCACAGCCTGAGTTCAGAGACGAGAAGAAGATAAGATACAAAGAGGAATATGCGATTCCTGACTATGATATAGACATCATCACGGCCTCCAAGAAGCTGGCAGATTTGTTTGAGGACGCGATTGCACTGGGAGCACCTGCAAAGAAGGTTTCCAACTGGATCATGGGAGAGACCATGAGACTGATGAAGGAGAACAGTGTTGATGCGGAAGACCTGAAGTTTTCAGCGGAGAATCTTGCGAAGCTCATCAAGCTTGTTGATGACAGGGTTATCAATGGCGGTGTTGCAAAGGAAGTGTTCGAAAAGATATTTGCAGATAATATAGATCCTGAGAAGTATGTCAAGGATAACGGACTTGCAACTGTTCAGGATGACAATGCACTTAAGGAGGCATGTCAGGTAGCCATAGATAACAATCCAAAGGCTGTTGATGATTACAGAGGCGGCAAGGAGAAGGCTCTCGGAGCACTTGTCGGACAGGTTATGAAAGCTATGAAGGGTAAAGCAGATCCTGGATCTGTCAACAAGATGCTTAGGGAGATGCTATAAATATGGAAGAAAACAGAAGAGTTAGAAAGAGGGACAGATACAAACGTCTCATAACAGTGGGTGAGGCCTGTGTACTCATCGCTGTGGAGCTGGTGCTGTTTGGACTCATGTGGTACCGGGACTATGAGGTAACGCTTACGCTTCCGTTCTGGAGAAGAGGAAACTGGGCAGTTATCGGAATGTATGGAATAATTATCATACTTTTCACCAAGCTTTATGGTGGTTACAGAGTCGGATTCTTCAGACTGCTTGATATAGTTTACTCACAGCTGCTGGCTCTCGTGTGTGCCAATGTAGTTGGTTACCTGCAGCTCTGTATAATCTGTCGTGACTATGTAAATCCGGTACCATTGTTAAAGGTAACCGGGCTTGAAACGATAGTGATATTGATTTGGATATTTGCGTGTAGATTTTTGTATGCGAAGATGTATCCGCCAAGGCATCTGCTGCTGGTATATGGATATAAGACTCCGATAGAGTTCATAGACAAGATCAATGCCCGTAAGGACAAGTATGTAATAGAAGACAGAATACATGTCAGCGAGGGCGAGCAGGCGATCAAGGAGAAGATACTCCAGTACGATGGAGTAATCATTTGCGAGACAAAGGCTTATATAAGAAATGAGCTTGTGAAGTATTGTTTTGAACACTCCATCAGATCGTATGTTGTGCCAAAGCTTTCCGACATAATCATATTAGGAGCTGAGCCTATTCATTTGTTCGATACGCCTATCCTCTTATCACGAAATCAGGGACTTACCGGTGACGATATGATCATTAAGAGGATCATGGATGTTATATGTGGATTTATACTGCTTGTCATAGCTTCACCATTTATGCTCATATCAGCACTTGCGATATGGCTGTATGACAGAGGACCGGTATTCTACAAGCAGGACAGACTGACACTGAATGGCAAGGTGTTCAAGATCATCAAGTTCAGAAGTATGAAGATGGACTCCGAGGCAGGTGGAGCACAGCTTGCAAAGAAGGATGATGACAGAATAACCCCTGTGGGAAAATGGCTCAGAAAGCTGCATCTTGATGAACTGCCACAGCTTTTCAACGTACTCAAGGGTGATATGTCACTTGTCGGACCGAGACCTGAGAGACCGGAGATCGCCGAGCTTTATAAAAAGACATTCCCTGAGTTTGACTACAGACTCAAGATGAAGGCCGGACTTACGGGATATGCACAGGTTTACGGCAAATACAACACAACCCCTAGAGATAAGGTTAAGCTGGATCTTACCTATTATGAGCAGTATTCAATATGGCTTGATCTCAAGCTGATGCTCCTGACGGTAAAGATCATGTTCCAGAAGGAGACATCAGAGGGAATCGCATCAAATATGACCACGGCACTCAGGGATGGCGAGAAGGTACAGATACCTTCACCTGTAAATGTGAAGCCGGAAGGGCTTGATGAGTCTGAGGATGCATTCTATGACCTCGGAAAGACTGTGCAGAAAACAGATAAATAATAAGCGATATATATCGATGTAGGTGTGTGTGATGACTGGAGAAAAAGTATCGGTGATAATTCCGGCGTATAACAGCAGCAGAACCATTTATTCTGCGGTGGATTCAGTTATGAAGCAGGGGATTCCTGTGGAGGTCATAATAGTTGATGACTGTTCGACGGATGATCTGATAGGAGCACTTGATGGATACGCGGAAGATGACCGTGTGAATATCATCAGAAATGAAAAAAATATGGGAGTTGCAGCTTCGCGTAACCGCGGGGTTGCGGCTGCAACTTGCAGATACGTTGCATTTATAGATTCGGATGATCAGTGGCAGCCTGATAAACTGGTTAAACAGTTGAAGCTTATGGAGCAGACAGGTGCGGTTCTGTGTTCTACGGCCAGGGAGCTTGTGAACGAAGACGGATCCAGAACGGGAAAAGTGATCGGAGTTCCTGAAAAGGTCACCTATAAGATGCTGCTCAGAGGAAATGTGATCAATTGTTCATCGGTTGTGATGGACAGACAGGTTGCACTCAGATATCCGATGGGCAACGACGATATCCATGAGGATTATATTTGCTGGCTGCAGATACTGAAGGAATACGGAAGCTCGGTTGCGATAAATGAGCCGTTGCTATTATACAGGCAGATGAGAAACAGTAAGTCTGGTTCAAAACTGTCGTCTGCAAAAAAGACATTTGCCGTATACAGAAAAGTTGGATATGGAGTTACAAGAAGCTGCTTTTACTTCATGTGTTATGCGGTAAATGGTGTTGTAAAATATCTGTTCTGATAGGAATAAATTATATGGCGGAGAAAAGAAATGACGGATGACAATAAGAAGAGAGGCCCAGGAAGGCCGACGGAAAAGAGAAAAGATACGATCCTGAGACTTAGGATAGATACAGATACTCATCGGAAGCTCAGTGAATGTGCGGCGGTGCGACAGGTATCTATGTCAGAGCTTGTCAGGGAAGCGATAGATGAGATATTCCGAAGAGAAAAAGAAAAACAGCAGAAGAATGAGGCAGAATAAAAATAACAGGTCGATGGCATATACCATCGACCTGTTATTTTGTTATATATTCATGGATTAAAGTGTGTAGCCGTTCTTTTTGAGGAGCTCTCTGGCTGAGTCTATAGAATCATTTCCTGTAGCATTCTTTATAGGAGCAAATTCCTTCTCTCTGTCGACCTCAAATGGAAGACATGTTCCCATATAAGCGATCATATCGAGAGCCAGTGTCTCAAATTTGTAGCCGTTTGGCTCTGATGGCTTGACGATCTCTCCATCCTCACCGACATAAGGGATAGCCTTCTTGACGATGTGGAGAGGCATACTTTCATTCATGATCTTCATCAGTCTGTCAACCGGGAAGATATAGTTTAATGTAACTCCATAGTTGTAAGCGTAATCGCCGTTGGCATCGCGCTCATCACGCATGGCATCTGTGAGTTCATAATACTCGACGATATATGGCTTTCCGTGGTTAGTACACAGGACGCCAACCTTCTCGTCAGGGTATGCTTTTTTGACAACCTTTCCGCCGGAGAGGAAGCCCTCTGTGAGAACTGCTCCGAGGAATACTGGGTCTGCAATTCTCTGAAGTACATTGTCAACTGAGAATACATTTATATACTTGATTCCGTATTTCGTGAGCTTGTCGAGGTGGCCTGCCTTGCAGAGGGATGAGAACCATCCTCCGTTGCCGTTAGGAGACATGGCAACCTTTCCCTTCTCCTCGAGATATATCTTGCCGTTGAAGTCCACTGAAGGAACCATTTCCTGTTTAAAGAAATGAACATATTCAGGATTGTAACCGAAGTAGTCATGCTCTTTGAAGAATGATGTTGTGTCATCGTGGTTCTTCTCATTGGTCATGATGAAGAAATGGATCCAGGTATCTGCCATCTTCACAATATCGAGGGTGTGCTCGATGAGAAGCTGGAATATAAACATATCCTTGGTGACACCGACGTTGAAGGTTCCCTTAGGACCGGAGAATCCAAGACGGGTGCCCTGACCACCTGCCAGGAGGACCAGTGCCAGATCGCCAGCTTTGATGGCTTCAAGGCCTGCGTTCTTGTATATATCATACTTTTCTGCAATGCTGTCCATCTGGAGAGCTGCAACGGGAGCGATATCAGAATCACTTCCTGATGAATTTTGTCCGATCATATCGATAAGTGAGAAATCAATTTCACTGATCTGGTTCAGGAGTGCTGTCTGTTCAGCCTCGCTGAGAGTATCATAATACTTTAATAAGTGTAGCTGTCCTTTTTCTTCGAGAAGCTTGTAAGCGTTTTCGTAATTCATAAAAATCTCCTTAATAAATGTGTAGTTTGTATTTATTTTCTCTATCCGTGTATAATCCCTAAATTAATGATATTTCTTCTTGATCTCAATAGTGTCTGTGAATACCTTCCAAATGTCCTTGATCTTGATCCTTCTTCCATCTGCTGCATCGTCCCTGCTGTAATTCAGGACGATAGGAGCTTCGGATATCGAATATCCCTGTCTGTGTGCAGCCACAAGGATTTCAATATCAAAGGCATAGCCCGATATGGAAAGGTTCTCGGCAATCGGCTTTATGACTTCTGCTTTGAAAAGCTTTATACCGGTCTGGGTGTCATGGATACCAAGATGAAACAGCATTTTGAGCATAATATAATAGCTGTAGCTCATGACTCTTCTAATAGGAGGATAATCAAGCTTGGATTCAGGGTGAAGCTTTGATCCTATGACTATGTCAGAACCGGTGTCCCTCATCTGCTTCATAAATGGCTTGAGAAGAGATGGACTCAGTTCAAGGTCAGAATCAAGGAATGCTATATATTTGCCGGAAGCTTTGGCAATTCCGGTTGTGATAGCATGTCCCTTTCCCTGATTGACATCATATCCTGTATCTACAATATGAGAATCCATTTCGGCTGCCTCGGCAATAAGTTTGCCTGTGGAGTCCTTGCTGCCGTCATTCACAGCGATTATCTCATAACGATGAAGAAAACGGCTGAGTATTCGGCTAGTCTCAAGAAGATTATCTTTGATGTGCTGTTCTTCATTGTAGGCGGGCATAACCACCGACAAAGTAATATTGTTATTATCCATTTCCTGCTCCTTAAAAAATAAGCATTGATATTTAGACATTATTAATACGAGTATACTTTTTTATACATCATGTGTCAAATAAAATAGTGTTAATATGAAGGTGTTTATACTAATTAAGATATAATACATGTTGTAAAAGGGAAAAATATAATGTATTATAGAGCGAGGTAACGACATTTTTAGATATTTGAAAAAGGAGTTCCAATGGATAATAAGAAGAAAAATGGAATGAGATCCAGGTACGATGAGGACATGGATTGGCTGGATGACGATGATGATTATCTTGATGATGGTGGATTGATAGGATCATTGTTGTTCGGGGATAAAAAGAAGAAAGAAAAAAGGCGTGATCCTGAGCCGGAGAGAAAGGCTGATAAGAGACCGGAAAAGAAGCCGGAAAAGAAGCCGGAGAAGAAGCCGGAGAAGAAGCCTCAGAAGAATATTTCCAGACCTGTGAAGCCGGAAGAGGATTATGACGAGTATTATCACGAGGACAGCAGGGCAAGAAGAGTGAAGAGTGAGGCCCGGGCAAAGCAGAGACAGACCGGACAGCCTGTAGCAGACAGAGCTGTGGACAGAGGTCCGGTGAAGAGGACACAGGGCACTGTACCGAGGACACAGAGCAATCAGAGTACCGTGCAGAGACCTTCAAAAGCTGCCCAGAGACCACGCAGGAGTATACAGAGCACAGGAAGCTCATCTGTGGACAATCTGCTCAGAGAAGTTGACAATATTGAGACAGATGTGCAGACAAGACATGAGGAGCTTAGACGTGAGGCGTGGGAACGCACCCAGAGAAATGTTGCAAAGGCAAAGGCTGAGGTTGAGAGGCTGGAGTTCGAGAGAGAGCAGAATGCCCGCGAAGAGGCAAGAAAGCTTAAGGTTCAGCAGGAGCTTGAGCGCCGCCAGCAGATGAAAGAAGCTGAGAAAAAGGAAGAGCCTGTTGAGGAAGATAACAAGATCACTGAGCCGCAGGAGAGTGATGCGGAAGTTGTAGAAACTGCCACACAGCCAGTAGAAGAGCATGAACAGAAGACTGAGCCGGCAGATATTCTGGAGAAGAATACGGAGCCTGTCCTTGACGATGAGGTCGAGGAAGCTGCAGAGGCAGAGCCTGTTGAAGAGGCTTCGACAGTATCATCCCGAAGAACAGATGACATGCTGGACATGGATGAGCTTGAGCGTATAGAGAATGATATTGATGAGGATAAGCTCAGTTATTCGGAATCAGATACGGCTGATCTGGGACTTGGAGACATAGGCAAAGCATTGGGCTTCGATGAAGTGGAGCTTGAGGATGATGAGGAAGAGCCTGAGGAGGACGAGGAGTCAGACAGCGAAAAGTTCTTCAGGGAGAATCTTCTCGATGAGGCTGATCCAAAGGTTGTCAATCCGGAGAGAAAGAAGCTTAACATCAGTACAAGAGTGTGGGCGATAGCGTTCTTTGTCCTGCTTGCACTGTTTATACTCATATGTATAATATATGTCAAGAATTATGCCAGAATGAAGTACAATGAGATGGATATCAATGAGATAAGTGCAGATCAGATACTTGTCAATGACGGTGTCAAGGATGCGACCAAGGGATATCGTGCCATTGCACTCTACGGAGTGGATTCCAGAGATTCGAATATGAATTCAGGAACTAACAGTGACAGTATAATGATAGTGAGCATCAATGAGAGCACCAAGGAGATCAAGCTTGTATCTGTATACAGAGATACTCTGATGGAGATAGCAAGCGGTTCCATGGATACCACACAGAAGGTGAATTACGCATACCAGCTCGGCGGTGCGGTTACAGCTATCAACACACTGAATACCAATCTCGACCTGAATATCACAGATTATGTGGCAGTTGATTTCAGTGCAATGGCAAGTATAATCGATGCTGTTGGAGGCGTTGATGTCAAGGTCGTTGATGAAGAGGTGAACAACTTCAATAAGAACCTTGCAGAGCAGATAAGCCTGTCAGGCAAATATTCATCAGGAATAACTGAGGCAGGAGAGTATACTCTTGATGGACAGCAGGCAGTTGCATATTCAAGAATACGATCCACTGGCCAGGGAGATATAACAAGAACCGAGAGACAGAGAATAGTCCTCATGAAGGTTATAGACAAGCTGCTCAGTGCAGACACAGGTTCACTTGATTCATTTGTTGATGTTTCATTTAAATGTATATCAACAAGTCTTAACAAGGACGATATACATGCTCTTGTCAAGGATGTGGCTGGATATAAGGTTGTAGATACCGCAGGATTCCCATTTGCATATGAGGCAAAGGAACTCTCGGACAAGGGTAACTGCCTTGTGGCTGCTGATATGGCATCCAATGTGGAGGCATTACACGAATATCTGTATGGTGCTGACAAATACGTCATATCAGGCACAGTAAAGCAGATAAGCAGCAATATAGAGAGCATATCAGGTGTTAAGGCACAGAAGGTCAAGGTGACGACGGAGGCTCCGGGTGATGGAATATCAGATGGAAGCGACGAGGATGGAGATCTTAGGACGATAACAACTCCTCCAAAGGGAATGATCGTCGAGGAATAAAAAACTAAACATAATAATTAAGCAAGGAAGCTTCAGATATGGGGCTTCCTTTTTTATGCATCGGGGACATTGAGATATGAGACATCCGATGCTTAAAGAAAGGCTACAACATAAAGAATTGTATATACATTACAGAGCATTGTTTTTTAATCGAAAACTGTCAGATAATTTATTGAAAAAAGATGTTTACAAACAGTGTAAATGGTAGTAATATATCAAAAACGATAAATGACTTGAGAAAAATACAAAAATAACAATATTTACTTGAGAAACAAAAGCTAAAAGCAAAATATCGTTGCGAATGACAAAAACATGGAAAGGACGGAACAGGACATGATTGAGAATAAGAGAGCGGAGAATACCGGATTATACGACCCAAGCTTTGAGCACGATAACTGTGGTATCGGTGCCGTTGTCAATATCAAGGGTATAAAGACACATGACACAGTGAACAATGCACTCAAGATTGTTGAGAATCTTGAGCACAGAGCAGGAAAGGACGCAGAGGGCAAGACCGGAGACGGTGTAGGCATACTCCTTCAGATATCACATAAGTTCTTCACCAAGGCTTTAGCAGAGCTTGGATATGACCTTGGAAAGGAAGGCGATTATGGAATAGGAATGTTCTTCTTTCCACAGAAGGAGCTGGCGCGCAAGCAGGCTATGAAAATGTTTGAGGTCATAGTGGAGAAGGAAGGCCTCGAGTTCATTTGCTGGAGAGAGGTTCCTACAACACCTGGAATCCTTGGCAAGAAGGCAATAGATGTCATGCCATGCATCATGCAGGCATTCATCAGAAGACCTGAGACAGTGAAGGCCGGTATGGACTTCGACAGAAAGCTCTACTTCGTCAGACGAATATTTGAGGAGAGTAATGATGACACATATGTTCCATCACTTTCCAGCAAGACTATAGTATATAAAGGAATGTTCCTCGTCGGTGAGCTCAGAATGTTCTACAACGACCTTCAGGATCCTGACTATGAGTCAGCCATAGGACTTGTTCATTCAAGATTCTCAACGAATACAACGCCATCATGGCTCAGAGCTCATCCGTACAGATACCTGTGCCACAACGGTGAGATCAATACAATAAGAGGAAATGAGGACAAGATGATCGCCCGTGAGGAGACCATGGAGTCCACCATCATGCAGGATGAGATGTACAAGGTTATGCCTGTTCTTGATCCGGATGGATCGGATTCAGCAAGACTTGACAACTGTCTTGAGTTCCTTGTACTGAATGGAATACCACTTCCTATGGCAGTCATGATCACGATCCCTGAGCCATGGGAGAACGATAGAGCCATGAGTCAGGAGAAGAAGGATTTCTACCAGTATTACGCAACCATGATGGAGCCTTGGGATGGTCCTGCTTCTATATTATTCACAGACGGTGAGCTCATGGGAGCAGTTCTTGATAGAAACGGACTGAGACCATCGAGATACTATATCACAGATGATGATTACCTTGTACTTTCGTCTGAGGTCGGAGTCCTGGACGTTGATCCATCCAAGATCGTGAAGAAAGACCGACTCAGACCTGGCAAGATGCTTCTGGTAGATACAGTGAACGGACGTCTTATCTCAGATGAGGAGATCAAGGAGAAATACGCGCTTGCAAAGCCTTACGGAGAGTGGGTAGACAGCAATCTTGTACATCTCGCTGATCTGAAGATCCCGAATATCAGAGTTCAGGAGTATACAGACGAGGAGAGGGCAAGACTTCAGAAGGCATTTGGATATACCTACGAGGATTTCAAGAATACCATATATCCTATGGCAGAGAAAGGTGCAGAGGCAATCAGTGCCATGGGTACTGATACACCACTTGCAGTTCTCTCGAACAGCCACAAGCCACTGTTCAACTTCTTCAAGCAGTTATTTGCACAGGTTACAAACCCACCTATCGATGCGATCAGAGAGGAAGTTGTCACATCCACATCGGTATATCTCGGAAAGGACGGAAACATCCTCGAGGAGAAGCCGGAGAACTGTCATGTGCTGAAGATCAACCATCCAATACTGACAAATACGGATCTTTTGAAGATCAAGAATATGAATGTACCGGGACTTAAGGTTGCGACACTTCCGATTCTTTATTATAAGAACACATCCATGGAGAAGGCTCTCGACAGACTGTTTATCGAGGCCGACAAGCTCTACAGGGACGGTGTAAACATCCTCATCCTCTCAGACAGAGGTGTGGATGAGAACCATGTTGCAATACCATCACTCCTTGCAGTATCAGCTATGCAGAAGCACCTGGTAAGAACCAAGAAGAGAACAGCGGTTGCGATCATCCTTGAGAGTGCTGATCCAAGAAATGTTCACCACTTTGCAACACTTCTCGGATATGGTGCATGTGCAGTCAATCCATATCTGGCAATAGAGACGATCAAGCAGATGGTAGATTCGCATCTGCTGAACAAGGATTTCAATGCGGCTGTCGATGATTACAACAGTGCAATATGCCACGGAATAGTAAAGATCGCATCCAAGATGGGTGTATCAACGATCCAGTCATACATGGGATCACAGATATTTGAGTGTATCGGTCTTTCAAAGGACGTTGTGGACAGATACTTTACAAATACAGTAAGCCGTGTTGGCGGTTCTGGTATAAAGGAGCTTGAGAAGACAGTTGATGATCTTCACTCATCAGCATTTGATCCGCTTGGACTTAACACAAACCTTGCCCTTACAAGCATCGGTGCACACAAGTTCAGAAGCGGCAAGGAGGAGCACCTGTACAATCCTGTTACTATACATCTTCTTCAGGAGTCTACAAGGCGCGGCGATTACAAGCTGTTCAAGCAGTACACAGCAGCGCTCCACGATGAGCAGAAGCCATTCCACCTGAGAGGTCTCATGGACTTCAAGTTCGCTGACAAGCCGGTTCCACTCGATGAGGTCGAGCCTGCAAGCGAGATTGTGAAGAGATTCAAGACTGGTGCCATGAGTTACGGAAGTATATCACAGGAGGCACATGAGTGTATGGCAATCGCCATGAATGAGTTGGGCGGCAAGTCCAATTCAGGAGAGGGCGGTGAGTCGATAGAGAGACTTACGATCGGCAAGGATGGCAAGAACAGATGCTCAGCCATCAAGCAGGTTGCATCTGGAAGATTTGGTGTCACATCGAGATATCTTGTGAGTGCCAAGGAGATACAGATCAAGATGGCACAGGGAGCAAAGCCTGGTGAGGGTGGACATCTTCCTGGCGGAAAGGTATATCCATGGATCGCAAAGACAAGACTTTCAACACCGGGGGTAAGCCTTATCTCTCCACCACCACATCACGATATCTATTCGATAGAGGATCTTGCACAGCTCATCTACGACTGCAAGAATGCAAACCGTGATGCGAGAATATCAGTAAAGCTTGTGTCTGAGGCTGGCGTTGGTACAGTAGCTGCCGGTGTTGCAAAGGCCGGAGCACAGGTCATCCTGATCTCAGGTTACGACGGAGGAACAGGTGCAGCACCTAACAACTCCATCCATTACGCAGGACTCCCTTGGGAGCTTGGACTTGCAGAGACACATCAGACACTTATCATGAATGATCTCAGAAATAAGGTCATCCTTGAGGCAGACGGTAAGCTGATGACAGGCCGTGACGTTGCGATAGCTGCAATGCTCGGAGCTGAGGAATTTGGATTTGCAACAGCACCGCTTGTAACAATGGGTTGCGTCATGATGAGGGTATGTAACCTTGACACATGTCCTGTCGGAATAGCAACTCAGAACCCAGAACTCAGAAAGAGATTCAGAGGTAAGCCTGAGTACGTGAAGAACTTCATGCTGTTCATAGCAGAGGAGCTTCGAGAGTACATGAGCAAGCTCGGCGTCAGAACAGTCGATGAGCTGGTTGGACGTTCAGATCTCCTCATGAGCAGCGACAGAGCAGATGAGAGAAATGTCATCCTTGATAAGATAATTAACAATCCTTATATAGATATGCCACAGAACAAGGTAAAGTATCACGAGAAGAATGTCTATGACTTCCAGCTTGAGAAGACAGTAGATATGAGAATTCTCATGAAGAAGCTTGGACCTGCACTTGAGAAGGGACAGAAGAAGAGCGTTGAGCTTGATGTGGTCAACACAGACAGATCTGTTGGAACGATATTCGGTTCAGAGATCACAAAGAAGTACGGCGAGTCACTTGATGAGGACACATACATCGTCAAATGCAACGGCGCCGGCGGACAGAGCTTTGGAGCATTTATTCCAAAGGGACTTACACTTGAACTGGTGGGCGACAGCAACGATTACTTCGGCAAGGGTCTGTCAGGTGGTAAGCTGATAGTTTATCCGCCTCGTTCAGTTAAGTACAAGCATGAGGATAATATCATAATAGGAAACGTTGCACTGTACGGTGCCACAAGTGGTAAGGCATTCATCAACGGTGTTGCCGGCGAGAGATTTGCAGTTCGTAACTCTGGTGCCACGGCGGTCGTTGAGGGTGTTGGCGATCACGGATGTGAGTACATGACAGGTGGTAAAGTAGTAGTTCTTGGAACAACAGGCAAGAACTTTGCAGCCGGAATGAGCGGTGGTATCGCATATGTACTTGATATGGGCAACGATCTGTACAAGAGACTTAACAAAGAGATGATATCCATAGAGGCTGTGACAGACAAGTACGAGGTGAGCGAGCTGAAGCAGCTCATCATGGATCATGTAAATTATACAAATTCAGAGATAGGCAAGAGGATTCTTGAGGACTTTGAGGGATATCTTCCAAAGTTCAAGAAGATCATACCAAAGGATTACAAGAAGATGATGAATATGATAGTTGCATTTGAGGAGAAGGGCCTGAGCCGCGAGAAGGCAGCTATCGAAGCATTCTACAAGGTTAAGAACGGAGGTAAGTAGGAATGGGAAAACCAACTGGATTTTTAGAATATGAGAGAAAGACAAGCGCAGAGCTTGCTCCTAAGGACAGAATCAAGAATTTCAATGAATTCCACACTCCGCTTAGCCGTGATGAGCAGAGAAAGCAGGCTGCAAGATGTATGGACTGTGGCGTTCCATTCTGCCAGGCAGGTATGAACATATGCGGAATGACATCGGGCTGTCCGCTGAACAACCTGATCCCAGAGTGGAATGATATGCTCTATAACGACAATCTTGAGCAGGCATTTGCAAGACTCAGCAAGACCAACTGTTTCCCTGAGTTTACAAGCCGTGTGTGCCCGGCTCTCTGTGAGAAGGCATGTACCTGTAACTTAAACGGTGATCCAGTGTCGGTCCGTGAGAACGAGAGAGCCATCATAGAGTATGCATTTGCAAATGACCTTGTAAATGATAAACAGCCAAAGGTTCACTCAGGCAAGAAGGTGGCAGTCATAGGTTCAGGTCCTTCGGGACTGGCCGTGGCAGACCAGCTGATCGGCAGAGGCCACGACGTGACTGTGTATGAGAGAAGTGACAGACCGGGTGGACTTCTCATGTATGGTATCCCAAACATGAAACTTGAGAAGCAGATCATAGACAGAAGAATAGATGTCATGAAGAAGAGAGGAATAAAGTTCGTACTGAACACAGAGGTTGCAACCGGAAAGGCATCTGCGAAGGCTGTGTGTCCGAAGGATGATCAGATGACAGGTTATCTTAAGAACAAGAACCTCAAGTATGTGAAGGCTGAGGATCTGCTCAAGGAATACGACGCAGTTGTGCTTGCCTGTGGTGCAGCCAATCCAAGAGATATAAAAGCACCTGGAAGGGATGCAAAGGGAATCTACTTCGCTGTTGATTTCCTCAAGACTACGACAATGAGCCTTGTAAATTCGGGCTTTGCTGACAAGCAGTTCGTGAACTGTAAAGGCAAGAATGTTCTCGTCATCGGTGGTGGTGATACAGGAAATGACTGTGTGGGAACAGCAGTCCGTGAGGGCGCTGTCAGCGTTACACAGCTTGAGATGATGCCAAAGGCACCTGATACAAGAACACCAGACAATCCATGGCCAGAATGGCCGAAGATCTGCAAGACAGACTACGGTCAGCAGGAGGCAATAGCAGTATACGGACATGATCCTAGAATATATGAGACTACAGTCAAGGAATTCATCAAGGACAAGGACGGAAATGTCAAGGCAGCCAAGTGTGTGAAGCTCGAGTGGAAGAAGAATCCTGAGACAGGAAGAATGACTATGACAGAGATAGAGGGAAGCGAGTATATCGTTGACTGTGATGTGGTACTCATCGCAGCCGGATTCCTCGGATGTCAGACATATGTGGCAGAGAGCTTTGGCGTGGAACTCAACGAGAGAACAAATGTCAAGACTCCATGTCCAAACTCATATACAACAAATGTTCCAAAGGTATTCGTAGCCGGAGACATGCACAGAGGCCAGTCACTGGTCGTATGGGCCATCCGCGAAGGCCGCGAGGCCGCCATGGCAGTAGAAGAGCTGCTGCTCGGATACACTAATCTGCAGTAGGATATATAAAATAAAAAAATATCCCTAACACCACAGATATTGAGGTGTTAGGGATATTTTATCCTTTAAAGCAGGTGGTTTACCGGCAGGTACATAGGAAGTCCATCTTTGTACTGAAGGGAAACCTCGCCGATTATAAGAGGTCTGAGATATGCTTCCATCTCAGGTGTGACGTCATTCTTCTCAGGTGTGATCCACTCAAGCGGAATTGTCTTAGCCTGGTTGGCGATGAGAGATACATTCTCAGGTTCAATGATCCACTGGTATGGATCGTTAGAAACTCGCTTGATCGTGGACATAACAGCAGTCATTCCCTCGGCGGCGTATTTTACAGCAGCCTGGCCAAGTGCAAATGACTCGTTGATATCTGTCCTTGAGGAAATATGCGCTGCACATCTCTGGAGCACATTGAGCTCGATGGAACGAACCTTTATATCCATTCTGTCCTTAACAAGACTCTCGAGAGCCTTGCCGGTTCCGCTGAGCTGGGCATGTCCGAACTTGTCTGCCACAGCAGAAGTTGCGCTGATGTAGTTGCCATCCTTATCATGTATACCCTCAGATACGGCCACGATGACACATCTTGAAGTCTTTAATACATTTTTGATGTCCTCTATAAACTGATCCTCATCGAAGTCTACCTCAGGAAGATATATGAGATGAGGAGCAGGACTGTAGTCATTTCTTGCCAGACAGGATGCAGCGGTGAGCCAGCCTGCATCACGGCCCATGATCTCCACGATGACAACACTTGGTATCTGGTAGATGTAAGTGTCGTGGGCAATCTCCAGCATGGTGGATGCAACATACTTGGCTGCAGAGCCAAATCCCGGAGTGTGGTCGGTATGGCACAGGTCATTGTCAATGGTCTTAGGGATGCCGACGATCTTCACATCCGATCCGATCTTCTTTGCATATTTGCTGAGTTTATCCACTGTATCCATAGAGTCGTTGCCGCCGATATAGAAGAATGCGGCAACCTGATATTCCTCAAATCTGTCAAATATTATCTCATAAGGTTTTGAGTCAACCTCAAAATCAGGAAGCTTGTATCTGCATGAGCCAAGGTACATTGCAGGGGAGAGCTCCAGAGTATTTACCAGAGGAAATTTTGAGAGGGCCATGAGGGACAGATCTATGAAATTATTGTCCAGCACTCCCTGGATCCCGTGAATTGCACCGTAAACTCTGGTGAATTTGTTGCTTTTCTTAACTCCGTCTATGACACCTGCCAGCGAAGCATTTATCGCTACGGTAGGACCTCCTGACTGAGCTACTATACAGTTATCTTTCATTTTGTAAATCTCCTTTGAAAGGTTTTATTTTATTCTGGACTGCGCAGGAGTATGGTTATCTTTTTGCGGCCATAAACCATAAGTGCGTCCTTGATTATATCTTTGTTGGCATCGGTTGTGTGTATCTCAACAGTGTCCAGAAGCTTTTCGACATATGAGCACCAGAGGTCATAGATGATCTTCTGGTTCTTCTCACTGACAGGCGGAAGTGCAGCCTTTGCCTTTTCCAGATCGCAGTCAGCATCTGTCATGTAAATGAATGAATCAGGTGTGAGTGCTTCCTCACCGTATGCTGCGACAAATATCTCTTCTGTCCTGACAAATCCACAGTCATACATCTCAACTATGAGATCGTGGATACATTCATCGATATTATCGAAATAGTGGTAGTAACGGAGCAGATGAGCCTGATTCTCGTCCTCGATGTCATCACGGTTTATCCAGTACCCCTTGCTCTGGCTCTGTTCCTCCCTGATAGCCTCTTCCTGCATGAGATCGAGATCTCTCAGTGCCTCCTCGCGCTTATCGGCAAGCTTTCTTCTGACATACACCACAGTCATGACTATGAGTGCAAGCAGAAATACTCCGAGCAATACGCCGAATAACATTTGTAAGCTGGTTTTATCCATTTGGTGAACACCTGCCTTTCATGTTTGGAAATAATTATAAATTCCCATAAGTATCTACATTCTAACACAGGTAAGATTGGTATTTCAAGAAGGCATATAATGTCAATTATAGTGGTTAAAGTTCACGTGAAAAATTCTTGCAAGAGATGTAAAGGTAAGGTATAATGTGCTCATAGCTGAGATGTATTAAGTCTCTTGTGATTTTGAACCTACATTTGAATAAACGGGATTCCTATATCATTGTTATTGAAGTCAAGCCTCGTTATATAAGTTCTAGTGGAAGGCAGATATACAATTGCGGTTGCCCACCTAGCGCTGCTAGGACTCAAAAGCAAGGGCGCATTTCAGTTTATTACACAAGATGAAGAAGCAGCATGTATATGCTGCTTTTTCTCTGTATGTGGATATATTTGCGGAGAAATGGAGACAGGGGAATGCGAATAGATCAGAGAAAGAAATGGTATCAGAAGATCAAATACAATAAGAATTTTAAGATAGTGAGTTTCATAACTATAATTCTGGTATGTGTTGTCGGATATATGATGATAACAGGTAAAAACAGAGTAGGCGAAGAGACTGATGATAACAACGATGGCAATTCAGTGGAGACCATAGTTATAGAAGCTCCGGATGATCCGCTGGGAGATCTGAAGCAATATGTTGAAGCCGACACGGACAGTACAGAGATCGCGGAGTATGACTACACAATTCAGGGAGCAGGAACTGTGGCTTCAAAGAAGAAAGAGGATAAAGGCAGCAGCTCGTCCGGCACCGACAGAACCAGCGGGGGCAGCGGCTATGGCGGATCGTCAGTCGTTATATCCGGTATGGAGAACAGTGTCAGAGTCATCCTGACAAATGGCGGAGATTATTATCAGAGCTATGTGGAATTTACCTGCAGTACAGGATTTAACGTGACGAGCGATGGCAAGAAGAAAACCTATAAGGCGGATGAATTTGTATCACTTGGCAGCGACAACAAGGCCTCATCCATCATAGTTGAGCCTGAGAGTTCGGATGGAATGATAACAGTATCGAGTCTCAGCAAATCAAGCGGCACCCCGAGGTATCACGGAGCCCTTGAGATAACAAAGGATTCGTCGGGATACATGATCATCAATCAGGTAGATATAGAACAGTATCTGTATGGGGTAGTGTCAAGTGAGGTTTCATCGAGCTACAGCCCGGAGGCGCTCAAGGCTATGGCAATCTGCGCCAGAGGATTTACATATAGAAAGCTTGGAAGTAACTACAGGGGATACAATGCAGACCTTGATGACACAACATCGTGCCAGGTCTACAATAACTTCCCTGAGACGGGAAATTCCATAGATGCAGTCCAGTCCACATCCGGAATTGTACCTACATATAACGGAGAGATCATAAATGCTGTATATTTCTCAACATCGTGCGGAACGACTACCACGAGTGACCAGGTGTGGGGCGGAAGCATGCCATATACCTGTACACGTATTCAGAATACGGCGCTGGACATCCCATATTTCAGCGATGAAGCGGCATTCAGGGATTTCATGGATGGCAAGACGGACACAGATGTGGTTGAGAGAAATCTTCCTATGTACAGGTGGACGGTTACATACACAGAAGATGAGATGAGAAATGCGGTTGAGACCGGCCTTTCAAGATGCTCGGATGTGTCTGCGACATCGGTTGGCAAGATCAAGTCAATAATGGTGACGGGAAGAGATGACAGTGGACTTGTGAAGGAAGTTACGATAACAGGCGACAAGGGAAGCGTGGTAGTCAGCGGCCAGAGCAATATCCGAGTTCTGTTCGCCACGGATGGCAAGGCTATAACAGAGCAGGATGGATCAGAGCTCACGGGCTGGACAGGCGTTCCAAGTAATTTCTACTATGTAAAGAAGGATAATGACACAGGACTCTACACACTTAAGGGCGGCGGATACGGACATGGAGTCGGAATGAGTCAGAATGGTGCAAATGAACTGGCAAAGCTGGGATATACTGCAGCGCAGATAATAAGCCATTATTACAACGGAGCAGTTCTCAGTTCGGTTGAAAAGTAACGGAGAGAATCACTAATTATGAAGTTAAAGAAGCGCATAGTGCTCATATACCATAAAGTCAGATTGTTTATGGCAGAGATGAATAAGGATCAGGTGGCGGCATTTGCGGCACAGTCTGCTTTTTTCCTGCTGCTGTCACTGTTTCCACTGGCGATGACGCTGCTTACATTTGTCAAATATCTGCCATTCACAGAGACCCAGGTGTTGGAGATAATAAAGGAACTGTTCCCGGAGGAGATCAATTCCAATTTTGAATTCATGTTTGCAGAGATTTTCAACAGCAAGAGCTCACTGCTTGCCACCACAGCAACCATATTGCTCACAGTGTGGTCGGCGTCAAAGGGAACAATGGCTATAGGCCGCGGACTCACTTTCATGGCAGGCAAGGAGGACAGCGTCAATTATTTCCTCAGAAGAGCGATACACACTCTGTATACATTGATATTCTGTGTGATGCTGGTGGCGGTTATGGTCATATATATCCTCGGCGATGTAGTTGTGTCAAAAATGCTGGTGCGGCTGGATTCAGTGGAGAGATTCCAACTGGTGGATACTGTTGCGAATATCCTGTCGATCGTCAAGATAGCATTTGCCCCTACGGTTTTGTTTGGAGTTATGATAGTGGCATACTGGGCGCTGCCGGTTGAGCGGGTGAGGATCAAGACCGCTGTGCCGGGAGCTGCATTTACGACCATACTCTGGATGCTTTTGTCATTTGGCGTATCAAGCTATATCAATATAGTGGGAATCAACACATATATGTATGGAAGCCTTGCAAGTGTGATATTGCTTGCGCTGTGGCTTTACATGTGTATGTACGTCATGCTGATAGGCGCAGAGATCAACAAATTCATGGATAACGGAATACGTGGAATAAGGAGGAGGGCCCACAAGGCCGGGCGTAAGAAGAGACGACTTGAGAGGAAGAAAAAGCGTGCGGAGAAGAGGCGGATGCGAAAAAATCGACATTTAAAGATGGACGAAGAAGTTGATGTAGAAGTAGATAAATAAAATAAAAGTAGAGTGTATTCAAGTTAAAGAATACTGCGATTGAGACGCATAGTGGCTCATATAAAAATACAAGTAGTAAGCGGGTAAAGAAAACAATTTCTATAAATGTAAGATATTACAGTGCATATTATAAAATAAAAGCCTCCTATTCTGGTGGGGTGGCAATTGATATTTTGGTAACTAAGGGGGCAGTCACAGCAAGTCTAGCAACAGGGTATACATTGTCTACGCTTCTTTCAGATATAATAAGTAACTATGGAAGTACTGATATTAGGTCTCCTGGTATTGAAAACTGGGGATATAGATTTAAATATGTAACAAATAGCAGTAAAGATGGATTTGATATTTATTTACTTACGTATAATAGTAAAGGAAGACTTGCAGATACAAAGAAAATAAAGAGTGAAAGATATAAAGCAATTTTGATATAAAAAGGAGAAAATATATGAGAGAAAAAAAAGCTATACTTCTGTTAGTACTTAGTGCATGTTTGTTTGCAATCGATTTTATCTTAAAAGGAGATTTTGGTAAGGTGATGTTTTATATAATCTTATTGATAGGCTGGATATTACTTTTGGCATCAATTGCTTTACAAATAAAGAAAAAGAAACGGGAAGATGATTAAATAGGAGTATGGTACTCGTAAGGTTTATTTTCACAATCAAGTTATATAATATTTCTGAAAATTGAATTGTTGTTGATCATGACAGTATGACAAAAAAGATGTTGACTAACACCCACATGTAGGTATATTATCTCTACAGGCAGTGACGATGCAAAAGATACGTATGTCGCCATCAGAGAGACTAGGTCAGCGGCTGAAAGCCCGGTCAGGTAAGAGTGCGTATTTAATTTCACATCAGAGCCACCACGGCTGAAGGATTGAAGATATCTGTTTTATCAGATGACAGATGTTGGTCTGTGTAGGGTGTGGCGTGTGACGTGCGACAAACGTCTAATGAGAGTCAGACATGGACAAGATACATAGAGTGTCTGGAATCAGGGTGGTAACGCGGATATAATTCGTCCCTAGTATGTATAACATGCTAGGGACTTTTGCGTTTACAGGGTGACAAGCGGCTGCGATGCGCGAGCTTGCTCGCATGCATCAGCAGACATTTGTCACCCGCGCGCGACATGAAACACGGAGCCCGGGAGGGCGGAGTGTGAATGCCGTGCAGGGATTGAGAGAGCGCGCAGCGCGAAGCAATCCCGGTAAACGCAAAAAAGAGGAATGAGCGCATAGCCCGATAGGGCGGAGCGCGAATTACTGTAGGAATTGCGGAAGCCGTAGGCGAGCAATTCCGTGACTTATATATGGAAGTAATTAATATAGGATCCACATTGAAATCCCTATAAATAGAAAAAGGAGAAACACGATGAGAGACAAGTTGGAAGCCATCAAGGCAGAGGCTCTTGCCAAGATCGAGAGCGCAGAGGTTGTATCGACACTTAACGATGTGAAGGTGGCGATACTCGGTAAGAAGGGAGAACTCACACAGGTTCTCAAAAGCATGAAGGATATAGCACCGGAGGACAGACCAAAGGTAGGTCAGATGGTAAATGAGGCACGTCAGGCCATCGAGACAGCCCTTGACGAGAAGACAAAGGCCATCAACAGAGCGCTCCGTGCAGAGAAGATGAAGAGAGAGACAATAGATGTAACTCTTCCAGGAGTGAAGAAGCTTACAGGACACAGACATCCAAACCAGATAGCACTTGAAGATCTGGAGAGAGTATTCATCGGTATGGGTTACGAGATAGTTGAGGGACCAGAGGTAGAGTACGACAAGTACAACTTCGAGCTGCTGAACATCCCTGCAAATCACCCTGCAAAGGATGAGCAGGATACATTCTATGTTACAAAGGATATCCTCCTTCGTACACAGACATCACCTGTTCAGGCAAGAATCATGGAGAAGGGCAATCTTCCGATCAGAATCCTCTCACCTGGACGAGTATTCAGAGCTGATGAGGTAGATGCAACACATTCACCATCGTTCCATCAGGTAGAGGGACTTGTGATAGACAAGGGAATCACCATGGCTGACCTCAAGGGAACACTGGCGCAGTGGGCAAAGGAGTTCTTCGGTGAGAACACAAAGGTCAAGTTTAGACCTCACCACTTCCCATTCACAGAGCCATCAGCAGAGTGTGATATCACATGCTTCAAGTGCGGCGGCAAGGGATGCCGAGTATGTAAGGGCAGTGGCTGGATAGAGATCCTTGGCTGTGGTATGGTTCATCCAAAGGTTCTCCGCGACTGTGGAATAGATCCTGAGGTATATTCAGGATTTGCATTTGGAATCGGACTTGAGAGAGTAACACTTCTCAAGTATGAGATAGATGACATGAGACTGCTCTACGAGAACGATATGAGATTCTTAGACCAGTTTTAATTGTGGGGACGCTGCTGGACGATGGAGGTATTGAAGTCGCTTAGATTGACCCATTGTCAACGCAGAACGCTTCCGCTCGTTTCGCCCTGCAGCGGTACTAAGGCGCCGCTGGAGCGCCACCTAAGGACCGGCGGGCTCAAATGTCTGCTTATGACAAATGGGTCAGCCTAAGCGGATTAAAATGTGTCGAACGTCTGGCAGCTGTCTGCTGATTGACGTAATGTAGTAGAGATTCAATGAGGTTTATGTAGAAAGTAAGATTACACAATTAAAAGGAGAATAGAAGATGAATACACCAATTTCATGGATAAAGGCATATGTTCCTGATCTGGACGTGACAGCTCAGGAGTTTGTAGATGCCATGACTCTCTCAGGATCACATGTAGAGGGTTACGAACAGAAGGACAAGAATCTTGACAAGATCGTTGTTGGCAAGATTCTCACTATGGAGAAACATCCGGATGCGGACAAGCTTGTAGTATGTCAGGTAGATGTTGGACAGGCGGAGCCTCTCCAGATAGTGACCGGAGCAAAGAATGTAAAGGTTGATGATCTCATCCCACTTGTACTTGACGGTGGTAAGGTTGCGGCAGCACACGGCGACAACAATGAGTACCCTGACGGAATCAAGATCAAGAAAGGTAAGCTCAGAGGAGTTGAGTCAAATGGTATGATGTGCGGTATAGAGGAGCTTGGTTCATCACGAGACTTCTACCCGGAGGCACCGGAGGATGGCGTGTATGTATTTCCAGAGGAGTCAGGTGTGAAGCCTGGCGATGACGCTGTAAAGGCACTTGGACTTGACGATGTTGTAGTTGAGTACGAGATCACATCCAACAGAGTTGACTGTTTCTCAATGATCGGTATGGCAAGAGAGGCAGCAGCTACATTTGACAAGCCATTTTACCCACCAGTGGTAACAAAGACAGGAAATGACGAGGATGTCAATGACTATATATCAGTAGAGGTAAAGGATCCTGACCTCTGCCCTAGATACACAGCAAGGGTTGTCAAGAACCTGAAGATCGGACCTTCACCAAAGTGGATGCAGCAGAGACTTGCTTCACAGGGAATCCGTTCGATCAACAACCTTGTCGATATAACAAACTACGTTATGGAAGAGTACGGACAGCCAATGCACGCATATGATCTCAGCACCATAGCCGGCAACAAGATCGTTGTCCGCCGTGCAAATGACGGAGATACATTTGTAACACTTGATGGACAGGAGAGAAAGCTCGACCATGACGTTCTGATGATCTGTGACGGTGAGAAGGAGATCGGTATCGCCGGAATCATGGGCGGCGAGAATTCCATGGTAACAGACAGTATCGATACACTGCTCTTTGAGGCAGCCTGCTTTGATGGAACAAATATCAGACTTTCATCGAGAAGGATCGGTCTTGCGACTGATGCGGCAGCCAAGTTCACAAAGGGACTTGATCCAAATCTTGCTATGGAGGCAATAGACAGAGCATGTCAGCTCATTGAGGAGATGGGCGCAGGTGAGGTAGTCGGCGGAGCTGTTGACGTGTATCCAAATCCTGTACAGGACAAGAAGCTTCCATTTGAGCCTGACAAGATGAATGCGCTTCTCGGAACAGATGTTGAGCCTGAGAAGATGCTGTACTACTTCGGCAGACTTGGACTCACATATGATGCAGATACTAACACACTGGATGTGCCAAGCTTCAGACAGGATCTGAACTGCATGGCAGATCTGGCAGAGGAGGTTGCAAGATTCTACGGATACGACAACATTCCTGTATCACTTCCAAGAGGTGAGGCTACAGTTGGTAAGCTCCCATACGACCAGATGATCAATGCCATCGCAAGGGATGTCCTTGAGGCAAATGGTTTCTCTGGCGGTATGTGCTACTCATTCGAGAGCCCTAAGGTATTTGACAAGCTGCTTCTGCCTGCTGACAGCGAGTTTAGAAAGACCGTTACAATAGCAAATCCTCTCGGTGAGGACTTCAGTATCATGAGAACTGTATCACTGAACGGTGTTCTCACATCACTGGCAACAAATTATAATAGAAAGAACAAGATCGCAAGACTTTATGAGTTCGGAAATGTATATCTTCCAAAGTCACTTCCACTCACAGAGCTTCCAGAGGAGAGAATGAAGCTGACTATCGGTATGTATGGTCAGGGAGATTTCTTTGATCTCAAGGGAGTTCTCGAGGAGCTTACAGACAAGGTTGGTCTCAAGGGACAGGTGACATACGAGCCTGAGTCAGAGTACACATTCCTTCATCCGGGCCGTCAGGCAAAGCTCAAGAAGGGCAACCTGACAATTGGATTTATCGGACAGGTACATCCTGAGGTATGTGACAACTACAACCTTAAGGGTGAGGTATATGTGGCAGTCATCGATATGCCTACACTGGTTATGCTTTCAAACTTCGATACCAAGTACGAGGGAATCGCAAAGTTCCCTGGAAGTACAAGAGATCTGAGTCTTGTTGTGGACAAGGAAATATTTGTCGGACAGATAGAGGAAGTCATAAAGAAATGTGGCGGCAAGCTGCTTGAGAGCTACAAACTTTTCGATGTATACGAGGGTGAGCAGATCGCAAAGGGCAAGAAGTCGGTGGCTTACACAATGACATTCCGTGCTAAGGATAGAACACTTGAGACGTCAGAGGTCGATGGAATCATTGCCAAGATTCTCAAGGAGCTTGGAAAGCTCGGAATCGAGATCAGAGCGTAATAGGCGCTATCCTTGAAATATTTGTGATAGTAGTATAATATGTAACTGTTTGGCGCGGAGATATTGTATATATCCAGCGTCAGACAGTTATTTTTGTGTGAATAAATATGTGAGGAATTACGATATGATGAAATTAACAGACTTTTACTATGATCTGCCACAGGAGCTTATAGCACAGGACCCACTCCTCAAGAGAAGTGAGTCACGTCTCATGGTCCTGGACAGGAAGGACAATACGATAGAGCACAAGCACTTTTATGATGTGATAGATTACCTGAATCCGGGAGACTGTCTGGTCATCAACGATACAAGGGTTCTTCCGGCGAGACTCCTGGGCGTCAAGGAGGATACGGGAGCATCCATAGAGGTCCTTCTTCTGAAGAGAAAGGACGACTGTACATGGGAAACTCTGGTAAAACCGGGCAAAAAGTGTAAGGTGGGTGCTCGTATAGTATTTGGTTCAGAGTCAAATGAACCTGACCCTGAGACAGGACTTATAAAGGGCAAACTTGTGGGTGAGGTCGTCGATATAGTTGAGGAGGGCAACAGACTCATCAGATTTGAGTTCGATGGAATATTCGAGGAGATCCTTGACGAGCTGGGACAGATGCCGCTCCCTCCATATATCACACACAAGCTAGAGGACAAGAACAGATATCAGACTGTGTACGCAGAGCACGACGGATCAGCAGCAGCGCCGACAGCAGGACTTCACTTTACAACAGAGCTGCTTGACCAGATCAAAGCGAAGGGAATCAAGATAGCGCATGTGACACTTCACGTCGGACTCGGAACCTTCAGGCCTGTTAAGGAGGAGAATATTCTGGATCACCACATGCATTCTGAGTTCTGTATCATAGAGCAGGATGCTGCTGATATGATCAACGAGACAAAGGCTACAGGCGGAAGGGTTGTGTCCGTTGGAACGACAAGTACCAGAACTCTTGAGTCTATGTCGGACGACGATGGAACAGTTCATGCAGGTAGCAAATGGACGGATATTTTCATTTATCCGGGATACAAGTTCAAGGTTATTGACGCGCTCATCACAAATTTCCATCTGCCTGAGTCAACGCTTCTTATGCTTGTTTCTGCGCTCTACGACAGAGAGCATATACTTGAGGCGTACAAGGTGGCGGTTGAGGAGAAGTACAGATTCTTCTCATTTGGCGATGCTATGCTGATAAAATAGCAGAAGAATCAGGACGATTAGAATAAAGGCATGATGTAATAGGGGTGCTGATAATTTTTATATACTCTGGATGGGACTTATATCCGGAGAGGAGACAGATATATGGGAAAGAAGATATGCGTGGTATTCCCGGGAATCGGGTATCACACCGATAAACCATTACTTTACTACAGTAAAAAATATATGGTGGCACATGGATATGATATTGTTGATGTGACATACGGCAAGCTTTCGGGACATCTCCCGGAGGAGATACAGAAGGTATTTGATGATGGCTGGAATAAAGCGGTAGATTGTCTGAAGAATGTGGATTTCTCGGATGCTGAGGATATAGTATTTCTATCAAAGAGTATAGGTACGGCTATATCTGCAAGATATGTGGCGGAGAAAGGGCTTAAAGTAAGAAATATATATTTCACACCACTGGAGATTACCATGCAATATGCCAATTCAAATGGCATAGCTTTTCACGGAACGGCGGATCCACTAGTGAATACGGGTGAGCTGACAAGACTTTGTGAGGCTAAGAACATACCTCTTTATAGATATAAAGGCGGAAATCATTCAATAGAGACAAAGGATATTCTATGGAACATAAGAACGCAGGAAGACATAGCGGAAAAATATATAGATTATTTGAACTTCTAGGACATACAGAGGGGCAGTTATATATTGCGGAGATAGCAGTGCTCATAACACTGCTTATCGGCACGGCGGTATATATACTGCTCCTTCGTGTCCTGCCAGATACATCATGGCTTGAGGGATGTCAGATACGTCGGTTTACAGGAGTGATATGTCCCGCATGCGGTACGACAAGGGCTGTACTTGCCATGCTCCACGGACATATTCTGACGGCTATGTATTACCATGTGGCGACTGTGTATCTGGCGTGCATCTGCATCATATATTTGGTGGGCAATACGATCAGGCTTGCCACAAATGGCAGGACACCGCTTGTGAGATTCCGATTGTGGTATGTGTATGTGTGGCTTGGGATATTTGTCGTGTCTTACGTGGTGAAGCTGGTGGTGCCAGGGTATGGCATATAATGAGCGCAAGTGAGTAGGCGTGCGCATGTCATCGCGCTTATGCACGACGACATATGATATAAGGAGTGGTTTTATGAGACTTATGATAAAACAGCGGGTATTTGCCTGGACAGATACCTATGATATATACGATGCATGGGGAAACAAAAAGTATTTTGTGAAGTCGGAGGCGTTTCGGCTGACGCATCAGGTTCACGTATATGACATTGCGGGAAATGAGATAGGACTGGTCAGTCAGAGATTGTTCACATTTCTGCCGACATTTGACATCAGTGTGGGTGGCAGACCGTGTGGAAGTATCAGGAAGGAATTTACATTCTTCAAGCCATCGTACAGTATTGAGTATGGAGGATGGCAGTGTGATGGAGATTTCCTTTCGTGGAATTACAGTGTCACAGCTGGAAGCAGGCTGGTGGCAAATATAGCAAAGCAGCTTCTCAGCTGGGGAGATACATACACACTTGATATCTCAGATCCGGGTGATGAGATCATGGCACTTATGCTGGTGATAGCTATTGATGCGGCCAATTGTTCACAGAATAATAATTAATTTTTAAATAGGTATTAAGAACTCCTTCATCAGAATCCATTGATAAGAAGAAAAAGATGCTTGAGGCAAGAAAGCGTATTGAAAATAAATGAGTTATTTGACAACAGAAGAATTTGAAAGTATTTTGGATACTGTGACGATATTTCCAGTTACCTCAGTAGAATTAGGAGATATTTCACAGTATTCTTTTGATTGTGGAGATGCAGAAGAGTATGTCACATTTTTGATTAATAAGATTGTTTAGAAAGCGTTTAGAAAGTATCCTCTTGATGTTTAGTCGGATGTATGATAGCAGTGCTCTGGATCATCCTTGGAATCTGTAATTGAATATGTTTGCAAAAAGGCTTTTCGGTTTATTCGTAACCGGAAAGCCTTTTTTTGTCCCAAATCGGCACTATAATGTCGTTTCGTGCATTCAGCATTGAAGAGGTAATATAACAAAGTGTATAATAATAATGGGGTGAGCATATGGACCAAAGAAGTAAGCTTAATATAGCGGTATGCGATGATGATATATTTGTAACTGAACAGCTGAGTGAATGGATAAAGGAATATTTTGTTTCCAATCATTTGGAAGAACCCAACATATATGAGTTTGACAATGGCGAGGATCTGATAAAAAGCGAAGTGAAATATGATTTTGTATTCTTGGATATAGTAATTCCGGGAATGAATGGGATAAATATAGGCAGACGGCTATTGGCGCAGAATGAGGAGTGTCTGATATATATAATAACGGCATACGACAGCTATCTTGATGCTGCTATGAGCTTGAGGGTGTTCAGGTATATTTCAAAGCCGCTTGACAAATCCCGTATATACCGAAATATACAGGATGGACTTAAGATATACACAACATCAAATACTAAGATATTGATTGAGACAAAGAATGAAAATATAATCCTCAGAGCTCCGGAGATTATTTACCTGGAGGCACAGGGACATACGCTATTTGTGAACACCAGTGAGGGAAAATACATCTCTGTGAGAAAGATGGATTACTGGGAGAAGACATTGGATACAAGGGGGTTTTTTAGAACACACAGAAGTTTTATTGTGAATATGGAACATGTAGTAAGGTTTGATCATTCATTGGTGTATCTGGATACTGGGGTAACAGCCTATCTAACGAAACGCAATTATCAAAATTTTAAGCATGCATTTATGATGTATTTGGAGGGGGCAAGGACATGCCAATGGCTATGATTTATGGAATCGTTTTTCTGATAGAAGCGTTGATAGCATTTCAATACTTCGAGTGGATGTTTGTAAAACCAAGATATACGGTGATAAAGAGATTTGTTTTGGTGTTGGCGTGTTATGTTGTTTTATTTGGTTTGTTTGAACTAAATATATTGATATTTAATTTTATTTCATTTCCAGTATTCAACTGGATAATAATAAAATTCGTATATGGACAAAAAACTTTAAGCTCAGTTTTTCATAGTGTGGCAATGTCAGTAATTATGACATTGTCAGAGATGGTGGTTGTGGCGGTATTTTCTGGAATCAGTCAAAAAGCCTGGGATCCATCTGGTGGTGTTTTGACGGTATTATTTTTTGCAATGTTAAGTAAGTTTGTGTATTTCCTTGTGATGTTTGCAATCAGCCGATACGGGATGAGACACAGGGTGGATGTACATATGGGAGCACAGGGTTGGGTAATTCTTGTCATACCAGTGTGCGTGATAGTTGTTGTGTGTCTGCTTAATTACATGTGTTACTTTTCTGACATCAGCAAAATGCAGGAATCAATAGTGTTGTATTGTTCAATAATCTGTCTGGTAATAATTATTATTTCATTTGTGATCTACGGATATCTGCAGAGTGCCTACAAGGAGAATTTGGATAAGACATTGCAGACCCAGAGAGAAAAATATGACATTGAGTATTATAAAAAAATGATCAGTCAGGACGAAGAGCAGAAAATAATGATACATGACATAAAAAAGCATATCAGCGGGATACATGATCTGCTCGAACATCATGATTACGATAAGGCGGTCGAATATATTGAAAGGATATATGAATCCGGCGAGTTGAAAGAAAAGATAAGGTTTTCGGATGATCATATGGTAAATGTTATTCTTAATCGATATGTCGGCAGGTTCATTGATGCGGGAATTCATTATGATTTTGATGTGAAAAGGGCACGTATGGATTACATGCAGGTAGATGACTTAACTGTCCTTCTGTGTAATATGCTAGACAATGCCAGTGAGGCAATGAGTGAAATAGACAGTGCCAGTGTGGAACTTAGAATGAATTCACAGGGGAACGGTGATGGAACGATCATAGCAATGACAAATGATTGTACACACGGCTCTGATTCACGAAAGTCCAGTAAGCCGGATCAAAAATTCCATGGATTTGGAATAAAGAGTATGAAAAGGGTTGCGGAAAAGTATGGTGGCGGTGTCGATGCATACTACTCAGAGGATGATCAAAGATTCCATACGGTCATATATCTGTCAAATTCTGCCAGGTAAGACTGCCTGATATTTTTGTAAAATAAAACGGAGGTGTACGATGAACAAGAAAAAAATAATGTGTGCAGCACTTATTTCTGTTATGGCATTAAGTCTTGCTGCGTGTGGAAATAAAAAAGTTGATTATGGAATGAAAGGGGGAAGTGATGAAGCAGATAATGCGGGAGGACTTGATGGACAGCTTGACATACCCGATAACTGCGATGTTACTTTTGACATAGGAGAATCAAAACTCTCATCGATAACATTGAAGGATGATGATATAGAGGTTCCAGATGCTGATAGAGTATATAAAGTTGGGTTTGACACGGTAAATGCACCATGTTCAGATGATGAACTTAAAACTATAATATCCAAACTTTTTGACGAGACATCAGAAATAAGGTGGCAGGATGGCGATGCTGCTGAGTCAAAGGAAATCCTGGATAACACGATAGCTTCATATAAGGCGGACATAGAAAAGGCTTTGGCGAGTGATGATCCTGGTTATGCAGAGCTTTTAGAGGAAGGTATGAAAAGATGGGTAGACGAGAGAAATAGCATTGATGATGAGTTACCAATAGCTACAGAATATAAGATTAATGAGCATTATGTTGCGGAAGCCGGTGGGGTACAGAGAATATTTATGGCGGCATCGGATAATGAAGATGGAGATGGATATAACAATTACTATTTTACGTATGGTATGACACCTGAGGGTGAGGATAAGGCACTTGTATCAGAGGTTCCAGGAACTGAAAGTACGTATGAGATCAATGTTGTCGGTGAAGACACATATGATGGGGATGAGAAGAACCCAATCACAGAAGATGAAGGACTCAGTTCTGCAATGAAGTTACTAGACAATCTGGGGATAAGCGGATTTGCCTGCACAGGGACAGAAGAGGCGGTGAGAGCCTGGACAGGCGGTACTTATGGTGAAGATGTCATAAAAAAGCCTGATGGATACAGATTCCAGTTCGGACGGAAGATAGATGGGATAGATGTGGTATACTCAACAGATATCGACACCGTGGATAGTATTGATACCGATAACCTTACCTATAAAGGTGGAGTTGACAAGGCGGTAATAAGTGTTGATAAGTTTGGGGTTGTCTCATCGACGGTGTATGTATATGCCGACGAGGATACGTTTGATAAAGAGGAGGTCAAGCTTTTAAGCTGGGATGAGATGATTAAGGCTGCGGGCGAGAGTATAGCCAAATATTATAAGGATCACCCGACAAATTATGGAACGGTGGAATTTAATGATGTGGAACTTGCCTATGTACCATGTGCTGATGAGTCGGGAAATAAGTATTTTGTTCCGACATGGATATTTTCTCAGAATGAATATAATGAAGACTACCGATGCGATATGCCATTGCAGAGGGTATATATAAATGCGATAGATGGAAACTACATAGATATAGTGGATAACATGAAGAAGATAGGAATGTATGAGGAGACAGGCAGGAAATAGTCATGAATAAGATACCAAAGTATGTTGTTATCATAGCCTGCATATTGGTAATGGTGGTGTTGCTGCCATTAGGTTATGTTAGATATAAGACGCGTTACGAAGCTGAGCAGATAAGTGTGTCAACGTCTCTGGATGGTGATTATGAACTTGTGATCTATTCTGTTGGTGACCCGGATTTTCCATTTGGAGCTGCCCATGGAAGACTGGTGCTGAAGGGCAAGGAGAAGACGGTTGCATATAGGTCATTTGAAGTGGCAAATGATGGTGCAAGATTTGACGAAAGCGATCTAAAGACGACATGGTATATTGATCGTGTGGAGGTGGTAGTGTCTGGCTCTGAACAGCGTGACGAGCTTGTGACCATGCGTTTTAATGGGCAGACCAGCAGTAGACGTCTCACGACCAGATATAGAAGAGAAGATACGGATATAGAAAAAGACAGCGAACAAGACTCTGCGATAACGGAAAAAGCTTCGGGTGACAGCAGGGAGAATGCAGAGAGCTCCACTGATTCCTCTGTTGATCCTGATGTAAATGATCAGCCAGAAAATAAGGAAATTACAGTCGGGTATCAGGCGATCTTTGAGAAATATTCAGATGCCACAGCTGGAAAATTCGAAGTATATTACGGCGCCTCGGAGTCATCATCAAGATGTATATTGTCTGAAAGTGATACTACAGTGGAATACATTGTATATGATGGCAAGTCAGAAAATGATAAGTGCGGTCTGTATGTAAGGTATCGTACTGAAAAAGGCGGTGATGGAACATATGATTATGGCAGCGCCGAAATAGAAGATATCTATGCATATGTATTTTCCAGTGGAGAAGTGATAAGCAGTGGAAAGACAAACTGGGAAGATACTGGAACTGATGAGTTTGAGAGGGCAACGGAGTAAGCTGTTGTGAATAGTCCATGAACTGTGGTAAAATGAATATTGGACAGAGCAGGATATCATTAAATTATTAGGATAAAAAGTAACACAAATAAAGGCAACACAGCTGTCTGGTAGGATGCAAAGCATCACAGACTGTAGTGTCGCCTTTATTTGTGCTAAAAATAATCTTTATATCTTTAACGTTCCAGCCCACCCAGATCATCATAAAATCCCGGATATGAGATGTTCACGCACTCGGCTCCGGTGATCTCTGTATCGCCATCAGCGTTAAGTCCTGCGATGGCAAAGCTCATGGCGATTCTGTGATCCAAGTGACTGTCGATCACTGCACCGTGAAGAGGCTTTCCACCGCGTATGATCATTCCGTCATCGGTTGCAGTTATGTCTGCACCCATGGATGAGAGAGCGTTTACCATGACATCTATTCTGTTGGATTCCTTGACCTTGAGCTCCTGGGCATCCCTGATGATGGTCTCACCGTCTGCAAAGCATGCGAGAACTGCTATGGCAGGGATCTCATCTATGAGCTTTGGTATGATGGAACCCTCAATAACACAGCCCTTGAGACTTGATGTCCTGACTGTTATGTCAGCGGTTGGCTCACCGCATCCGCTCACTACATTGGAGTATTCCATATCGCCGCCCATTGCCTTGATTACTTCAAGTATTCCGTCTCTGGTCGGGTTGATTCCAACATTCTTGATGGTGATGCATGAGTTCGGAGTGATAAGTCCTGCAACAAGGAAGTAAGCAGCTGATGATATATCTCCAGGTACAAGTATCTTCTGTCCAACAAGATTATCCACAGGCTTTACGGTAGCCGTAGTTCCCTCTGCTTTTATATTGCCGCCAAATGACTCAAGCATGAGTTCAGTGTGGTTTCTTGACACATATGGCTCGGTGACACTTGTCTCGCCTTCTGCATAGAGTCCGGCAAGGAGTACACATGACTTTACCTGTGCTGACGCGACAGGTGAGTTGTAATGTATTCCATGGAGTTCCTTTCCGTTTATAAGGAGCGGTGCACAGTCATTTCCGAGTTCGGATGTGATGTCGGCACCCATTATGGAGAGAGGCGTCATGATTCTCTTCATAGGGCGCTTACATATAGAAGCATCACCTATAAGCCTGCTTGCAAATGGCTGAGCGGCAAGTATACCCGATATAAGTCTGGTGGTTGTTCCGCTGTTGCCGACATCAAGTGTGCCTTCAGGCTTTGACAGTCCATGCAGACCTTTGCCGTGCACAGTTACAATATTTCCATCATATTCAATGTCTATACCCATCTGCCTGAAGCAGTTCATCGAGGAAATGCAGTCGGCACCGTTTAAGAATCCGTGTACCTCGGTTATTCCATCTGCGATTGAGCCAAACATGATGGAGCGGTGGGATATGGATTTGTCCCCCGGTATTGTTATCTCTCCGTTAAGTGATCTTACTCTGTTGATTTTCATAATTTATGGTATTCCTTTAATGTAATAAATGTAGTTAAGTTCGTGACCTTTATCTGCCGATAAAGCCGGTTATGTCTAACGATTATATATACTGTATCCTGCACCTTTAAGCACATCCTGCGCAGCTTTTCTGGCAGCTTCGTCATAGAATGAAAGCCTGAGTACACCTTCCTCATCCTCCCGGTTGTGGGAGACCCCAATGTTCTTGAGGCTTATCTTTGCCTCAGCGATAAAAGTAGCAACCTTTGCTATCGCACCAGCTTCATCAGGTATATCCACGAACAGCTCGTGGTTCATCCTTATAACGCCGCTGGTGTTGTTCGGTATGGAATCCCTGTAGTTTCTTGCCGATGCAAAAAAAGCATTTATCCCAGCCGCATCGCGCTGCTTAATATGATAAATCATTTTGTCTATAAGCTCAACATATTCCTGAAGACCGTTCACGATATTGTCAGGATTTGCCAGAAGAATGTGCTCCCATACCACCGGATTGGAGGATGCGATCCTGGTTATATCTTTGAAACCACCGGCTGCCAGTGATTTAAATATATTGTCTGGGCTGTCTGCCGCTGCGACAAGGTTGACCAGTGAGGCGGCTATGACGTGGGGCACATGACTTATGTAAGAGGTTATACGGTCGTGCTCAACAGGTGAGTATGTGATCGGTATTGCGCCCAGATCTCCGATAAATGTGGAGAACTCCTCAGTCTTGCCCGGCAGAACTCCGTCTGCAGGTGTGATGAAGTAATAGGCATTCTCTATGAGCCTGTCGGTGGCCGCCCCATAGCCAGATCTCTCAGAGCCGACCATAGGGTGTCCGCCGACAAAATACCTGGCAAGCCCAAGCTCCTGGACTGCTTCGTATATGTCGAGCTTTACGCTTCCGACATCAGTCAGTATGGTGCTGTCTGTAAGAAATGGCCCTAGCTGGCGCAGGTATTCTATATTATAGTGGACCGGTGCGCACAGAAAGATATAGTTACATTCTGCTATGGTATGGATATCATCTGTATATTCAGTCAGTGTCCCATCGGAGACAGCTTCCTTGAGTGTAGATAGATTATTGTCAAAGCCGACTATTCTGTAATCAGGGAAAATGCGGTGGATGGATTTGGCAATAGATCCTCCGATAAGTCCCAGACCGATAAATCCTATTGAAAAATCATTCATTTTACGTTCTCCTTTAACAGTTTGACGCATAAAAGCGTTAAAGTATCTATTGGCGATTATACAGCCTTTTGAATGACAGGGCAAGAGAAGATTCACATTGCGATAAAAAAACTTGAATATCAGATGTGGATATTAAGCTAAAATAAGAAGTAAGGGAATTGTATAAGCTGAGGATTTGTACTAAAATCTTTGTGAAGAACGCAGACGAAGCACATAAGAAAGGATACTGATGTGTGCGTTTGTCGACCGACCATTATAAGGAGGATAATTTATTATGATAGATACACTTTGCAGACTACTTGACGCCGGTGTCACACAGTTTCATGTAGTGAAGGAATGTGAAGCCATGCTGCAGGATCATGGTTACAGAGAACTTGATATTGGGGAGTGCTGGGAGCTCACGGCCGGAGGAAGATATTATGTGAAGCCATACTCATCTATGATGGTGGCGTTTGCCGCAGGGGAGATGCCTGAGTATGGCAGGCTGAATATCGGCCTTGCACATACAGATTTTCCTATGCTCAAGATCAAGACTCAGCCGGATATGAACAGAAGCGGCTACCAGACACTGAATGTAGAGCCGTACGGCGGACTTATCAAGGAGACATGGTTTGACAGACCGCTTGGAATCGCGGGCAAGGTCATGGCGCAGACCACGGATCCGTTCAGGCCGAAGACGTATCTGTATAATTCAGAGCGTGCCATGTGCATAGTGCCAAGCCTTGCACCGCATCTGAGAAAGGATGCACCCGGGGAGAAAATGAATGTGCAGAAGGAGCTCATACCTGTATATGGTCTGGATGGTCAGAAGGTGAAAGACAAAGATATATTACAGTATGTGGCAGATGACCTTGGGCTTTTGAAGGACGATATTCTTGATTATGATCTATATCTGTATAACATGGATGGAATGGAGATAGTTGGGGCAGATAAGGATATGATAGCTTCTCCGAGACTTGACAATGTAACTTCCGTGTCAGCGCTTGTTGACACCATGTGCAGAGAGACAAATGGCAATAATACAAATGTTATAGCATTGTTTGACAATGAGGAGATAGGCAGCAGATCGAAGCAGGGAGCAGATTCAGTGCTTCTGTCAGAGATAATAAAGCGAATCATGGAAGGCTTGGATATTGAGGATGGAGCAGGAAGACGCCTTATGAGAGATGCATTTATGCTGTCACTTGATGTGGCGCACGCAACCCATCCCAATTATTCAGAGAAAAGTGATCCGACAAATCAGATTGTAATGGGGCGCGGAGTGGCACTCAAATCAAGTGCGAGCCAGAGATATGTGTCTGACAGTGAGGCATCTGCGGTTATCATGGCTCTGTCGAGAAAACATGATATAAAGATACAGCGACAGGTGAACAGGTCGGGGATGGCAGGAGGACAGACTCTTGGTCCTATAGCTTCATCTTATCTGCCGGTCAGGGCTGTGGACATGGGAATACCTATACTGGCTATGCATTCAGCGGTGGAGCTGGGAAGTGCGGAGGATTATGCCCAGCTTGAGAAGCTGTGCGGGGCCGTATTTGGAATGTAGTATGTTGAAATCAGGTATTTGAGCAATTTACTTGTGCAGTTATTACGATTGTGTTACAATAAGATGATGTATTTTTAACTTCAATAATCACTTACGGAGGATACTCATGAAGAAGAAACATTTAAAATATGCAGTGCTCTGCTTTGGACTTGCTTCCATGCTGGCATTTGCCGGATGCGGAAGCAAAGGTGACGATGCTACTACAGCCAATCCGACGGAGACAGAGGCGACCACAGAGGCGGTGACGGTGGCGACTACGGAAGCAACCACTGAGGCACAGCCGGAGAAGGACAAGGATGGCTTTACAATATGTAATGACAAAGTAAAGACTCTTGACTATGTGAATGTCAGAACGAGCCCATCAACTGATGGAGAGATATATCAGGAAGTTGCAAATGATGTTGAGATGGACAGAATCGGTTATAACGATGAGTGGAGCAAGGTATCTATAGATGGTGGGGAATACTATATATTCTCAGAGCTCCTTGAGGTCGTAGGCGGAGGAGATAAGTCTGATGCATCGACTGAGGCGACAACAGAGAATTCATCGGATGCATCCACAGAACAGGGAACTACATCCAATGTTGGTGAGGGCAAGATGATAGTTATAGATGCCGGACATCAGCAGAATGCAAATGAAGAGACCGAGCCGATAGGCCCTGCTGCTACAGAGACAAAAGTAAAGGCAACCGTTGGCAACACAGGTGTATCAACAGGAATAAAGGAATATGAGCTGAATCTTCAGATCGCACAGAAGCTTGAGGCAGAGCTCACATCCAGAGGCTATACAGTTAAGATGATCAGAACATCGAATGATGTTGATATAAGTAATGCGACGAGAGCAGAATATGCGAACAACCTTAAGGCAGATGCAGTTATAAAGATCCATACAAATGGATCGACAGACGGTAATGCGACAGGTGTGATGACAGTATGTCAGACATCATCTAATCCATATAATTCAGCTATCTATGATCAGTGCAAGAGTCTTGCCACGGATGTTTTATCAGGACTTCTGGCTTCCACAGGAGCTAAGAGCGATGGAATATGGGAGACGGATACCATGAGCGGAATAAACTGGAGTACAGTTCCGGTAACCATAGTGGAAGTTGGCTATATGACTACAGCATCTGAGGAGGCACTTCTTGTAACAGACGATTATCAGAACAAGATCGCCAAGGGAATAGCAGATGGCCTTGATAAATATATTACAGAATAGAAGTCAGTAACATAAATAAAAATAGAGAACAGGATTTCCTGTTCTCTATTTTTATTGTGGCATATCGAACCGGAGAAGACTGACCTCTTCTTCCGAGAGACTTCTGTAGGCACCTGTTGGAAGCGATTCGTCTATCTTCAGCTCACCCATTGCGATTCTTCGCAGAAAAGTAACTTTCATGCCGACGGCCTCAAACATTCGCTTGACCTGGTGAAAACGTCCCTCTGTTATTATGAGTTCGATCTCCGATCTGGCAGCGGTGCTGTCGGAAGATAATATGCGCAGATCTGCGGGCAGTGTAGGTTTTTCATCTCCGATATCCACACCTGTGGCGAAAATGTTTATGGTATCATCTGTTACATATCCGTCAATCTCTGCGTAATATGTCTTGGGAATGTGGTGTGCAGGAGACAGAAGATGGTGGGTCAGTGCTCCGTCATTTGTCAGAAGTAGAAGTCCTTCTGTGTCTATATCCAGCCGTCCCACGGGTGACAGGTCTTTTGTATTTTCTCCTTTTAGCAGATCGATAACGGTCTGATGCACGTTATCTTTGGTGGCGCTTACACACCCCGCAGGTTTGTTCAGGATGAAATATCTGTATCTGGAATAATTCAGAATCCTGCCATTATATTTTATAGTATCGTTGTTCTCATCTATCTTTACATCTGAGGATTTAACCGGGGCACCATTGACGGTGACAGTGCCTTTTTTCACATACTGCTTTACCTGACTGCGGCTGCCGATCCCCATTTCAACTAGAAATTTATCAAGTCTCATAATGTACTCCTTTAGTTGACTGTATGATGTCATATGATACCACGAAAATGCGCTTTTTTCAGCAGAAAAGTTAAATGTTACAAAACACAACATGTCGTTACAAACAGTTGTGTAAAACCACTAGAAATTGGTATTTTTTTGTCAGAATCAGTTGACACATGCACATGTGTAGTGTATTATATTTAACAGAAATGTAACAAATGCGGTAACTTTGTAAAATTTAGATTACGAAATACTACATAGAAAATAGCTTGGATTAAGGGTAAAAGAGGAAAAATTAATGACTAGATCACGCAGTAAGTTTGGAAGATTTGTAGATCACATGAGAAGGAATGTTCTCAGTTATAAATATTTAAGACATAACATTTTGATGACAGCACTTGTGGTTGTAATGGCTCTTTGTGTATTTGCTGTCATAAGTTTTGGAGAGAAGGCTGACCCGCTTGCGGATGAATTATATGCGAATGATAGTGTGACTATCAACAAGAGTCAGGCAGTGATGATGGCAGACAGCAGTGTGCAGCTTGCCATCGACGCAGTGGTGCCTGCAGGAAGTTCAGTATCGGCCAACGATACGGCCAGAGTTGCCAGCAATGCATCAGGTAGTATACAGTCTGTGACTTCAGCGTCTACCGAGGCAGTGACAACAGAGGAAGCGACAACAGAAGAGACCCCTTCAGAGGTGCTTCCGGGCGTAACAGCATCAGTGATATATGATGGTGTGTATGTCCATACAGAGCAGTCATCAGAATCAGATATCATAGCTACAGTGAACAGTGGAGAGATGTTCGACGTTGTATCACAGGATGAGAGCTGGATAGGAGTTCAGTTATACGATGGCTCGATCGGATATATTTCAACAGAATATGTAAGTGTGGATGCCTCACTTCAGTAGTAGTGTATATGAGTACCCCTCACCCAGGTACAACACAGTAAGACAGAAAAAGCAAGCCGCATGTCATTCAAGGATGGCGTGCGGCTTGCTTTTTTAGTGTTGTATTGACTGTTGCTCAATTGGTTAGCTTTTTGTAGTAGAAGCACGCCAGCTGTGTGCGGTCTCTCAGCTGCAGCTTGTCAAGGATGGAACTGATATAGTTTCTCACTGTACCCTCGCTCAGATACAGGCTTGATGCGATTTCTTTGTTATTCAGTCCATCTGCAACAAGTCTGATAATATTCATTTCCTTGGAACTGAGTTCGTATTCCATTCCGGCAAATGGCGATGGCTGGACATCTGATGAGGTAGTGTCCATATGTCCAATAAGATCAGGGAGCTTTCCAACTATCTCATCCCCGAATACAGTCTGTCCATTGTATACTGCTTTTACTGCCGGTGCGATGCTCTCAAAATTCTGCTTCAGTATATATCCCTTTGCCCCGATACTCAGTGCTTTGATTATATATTCGTCATCTGAAAATGTTGTCAGGAGAAGAATGCGGGCATCCGGGTGAGAGACCATGATATTCTCAGAAGCCTCAAGGCCATTTATGTTCTCCATGCGGATGTCCATGAGTAGAACATCCGGTTGATATTCTTCGTACAGTCTGATCGCATCAGCTCCACTGCCTCCTGTGGCGGATACCTGTATGTCGTCGCAGGCTTCGAGTATGGTCTGAAGTGACAGTGCCACCAGTTGGTCGTCATCTATTATAACTACATTCATTTGTCGGTTTCCTCCTATTTATAATCAGGATATTTTGCATATCTGTTTGGAATTCAGTCTGTAAAATCTCTTTTCATGATATTGATCAATATGGAAAATCCGTCGTCGGTTGATATCTTCATTGTGCCTCCAAGTTTGTTTACTCTTTCCAGGATACCATTTAAGCCCATCCCGCCAGAAGCGCTTCCTTGTGCCGGGGATAGACCGGAGCGGATGTTCTGTCCATTGTCTGTTATATACAGTTGATAAAATGCCGGGTGTTCCCGCACGCGGATATCCATATGGTCGCCGTTGCTGTGCTTCAGCGTATTGTTAATGGCTTCCTTTACTATGTTGATGAATGAGTATTTGATCTCTCTTGGAAGCTTATCTGACATGTCGTAATCCATGTAGATGTCCATGTCGCTGACGTTGTTGATCACATCATCTAGAGCGGTGCGCAGGTCTATGGATTCATCGTGTAGATCGTGGACACTTTTTCTCATGCTGTCCATGGCGGTATCCAGCGTAGATTGCAGCTGTGCCAGGGGCTTCTCAAGACGCTCGTCTTTGTTGATAACTTTGATGGCACCGGTCTGAAGTATGGATCTGGTGAGCATATGACCGACATTGTCATGAATCTCCCGGGCAATCCTGTTTCGCTCTGACAGGGTGGCGGTGAGCACCATGTTGTCCTGATTTTCCAGCAACTGGCGTGTATTCTGTGCAACCAGCATGTCGTGTTCTGCAGTATTGTCCCTCATGGCATGAAGCTCCGCCCTCAGTAGATTTATCCGGCAGCAGTACACGCTCATAGCAAATGAGAATGCGATGAGGCATATCTGCGGGAGAACTGACATCAGAGGATAGTTGACGCACATGTATATGGATAACAGGACAAGTATGACTGGTGACAGCCGTTGTCTGTATCTGTACATGTCGTAGCTGACTATGGGCACGAACATATAGACTGGGTGCAGCCAGAATGCGGATACAAGATACGCGCATACCAGTGCCTCGCATATGTATGGATATATTCTGCTGTGGTTCTCGGCGCCCTTCGTGGTGGCTCTGTCCACTGCGGAGATCCCGGCAAGTGCTGGATAGACCGCACCGGCAATGAGCGACAGGAGAAGTGCGATGATGAGCCGGGTGTCCGTGGCAGTATTATGCGCATATATCATGACAAATGCTGAGACCAGCAGGAGTCCTTTGTTGATGAGGTGTTTCATAATTATTCTCCATAATGTAGAAAATGCTGTAGTATATATCGTGCTGTCTGAATAGCCGTGCCAGACAGTGTGTGCAGCATAGTGTAATAATTATTATAAATAAATATGAGGGAAAAAGGAACATGACAAATGTCACATTGTGAAGATGACGTTGTTCACTGTGAAAACAGATCAAGGGTGTATATAATGAGAGCATGTAATAAAGAATGTAGCATGCTGATGAGTGCAAACTATCATGTTATGAACGACACTCATAAGATAATGAGGGTCAAAAAACAGGATATCAAAACAGGAGGATATATATGAGTAATTCAGAAAATGCAATAGAGGTTACCAATCTGGTAAAGAGGTACAAAGATCTACTGGCGCTGGATCATTTCAGTTTGACGGTGAAGGCGGGGGAGATACTTGGACTCCTTGGACCAAACGGCTCCGGCAAAACGACAACTATAAATTGTATACTGTCCCTGCTCACATTTGACAAGGGCGATATAAAGGTATTTGGCAAAGAGATGAAGCCCGACAGCTACGATATCAAGAGAGAGATCGGAGTTGTAATGCAGGATGTGGCGGTGTTCGATGAACTGACTGTATATGAGAATATTGATTACTTCTGCGGCCTCTATATAAAGGACAAAGAGAAGAGACGCAAATGTGTTGAGGAGACAATGGATTTCGTGGATATTGCGGATTACAGGAAATTCCTTCCAAAGAAGCTATCAGGAGGCCTTCTCCGAAGACTGAATATTGCCTGCGGAATAGCGCATAAGCCAAAGCTTATATTTTTCGATGAACCGACAGTGGCAGTTGATCCACAGAGCCGCAACAGAATACTTGAGGGGATAAAACGTCTGAATGAGGAAGGCGCGACTATCGTGTACACCTCTCATTATATGGAGGAGGTCGAGCAGATCTGCGACAGGATAGTCATCATGGACAAAGGTAAATCTGTTGCAGTCGGAACAAAGGATGAGCTCAAGAAGATGATCAAGAATACCGAGACCATCAAGGTTGAGGTGCTTGGACTTACAGGCGAGCAGATGTCGGAGCTTCACAGTCAGCCACATGTGTATGAGGACGAATATAACGGAGGCATGCTGACACTTAGATATTCTGGTGGAAGACACAATCTGGTGAGGCTTATGGAATTTTTCAAGGAGCACGACATATCATTTGGCAGGGTAGTCACGGAGCTCCCAACACTCAATGATGTGTTCCTGGAGATCACAGGCAAGGAACTTAGAGACTGATCTGAATGTAAGCTGGATTATGGATTTGTTGAAGAAACAAATATTTGTATATTTCAGATGAACCGGGATTAAAAGGAGAGAAATATGTTTATACGGGATTTCCTATATACGATAAAGATATTGATGCGTGCCAAGGTGTCTATTTTCTGGACACTGATATTTCCTATACTGCTTGCCACTTTCATGTACATGGCATTTGGCAACATATATGAACAGGATGAGATGTTTAGTAATATCAAGGTGGCGGTGGTCACTGAGGATGAATCGGCAAATGGACTTAACTATATGCTGGATGCGCTGTCGGATGGCGATGATGCCCTTTTGTCGGTTACAAGGATGAGCGAAAGCGATGCGGAAAAGTCACTGGCTGAGGAAGAAGTCGAGGGCATCATATATACGGATGATGTGAAACTCACGGTTGCGGAGAGTTCTGTCAATGCGAGCATACTTGAGACTGTGCTTTCTGAGTACAAGCAGTACGAGCATGCACTTATGGATATATATAAGGATGGCATCGGACTCCAACAGTATATGTCTGGGACTTTCGGCGTGGATGATATGTCGAACCTTGTGGAAAAGCTCTCAGAACAGAGATCATATTATACAGAGAAGGCCAGCACCGAGGGCAGCCAGAACGTGTATAACAATTATTTCTATGCCATATTTGCCATGAGCTGTCTGTTTGCATCACTTTCGTCTATAGGAATGATGAACAATCTTCAGGCAAATGTGAGCGCTACGGGAAAGAGAAAAAATGTGTCCCCACAGAGAAAAATGACATTTGTTCTGGCAGAGTTTGCTGCACTGCTGCTTATACATTTTGTTGTCGAGGTCATAAGCTTTATATACATGTCCTGCATAGGAGTGGATTTTGGCGACAGAGTATGGGAGATCCTGCTTACTCTGTTTGTGGGCTGCTTTATCGGTCTGGCGATTGGAGTCATAGTTGGGGCTATATCAAAGCTTGCTGAGGGAACCAAGATAGGTATTGTGATCGGAATATCCATGGTGATGTCCATCCTTTCTGATCTGTGTATAAACGGGATAAAGTATGAGATACAGCAGCACGTGCCGATTATAAATAAGCTCAATCCCGCGGCTCTGATATCGGATTCATTCTATGCGCTGAATGTTTACAGTGACCACCAGGTTTTCACTGAGAATATCGTCATAATGGCTATTGAGGCTGTGGTCCTCATAACAGTAGGGATTCTCATGGTAAGGAGGAACAGATATGCAAGTGTTTAGATCTTTTTTCAAGGTTTTGAGAAAATATATTGGGGAGATGATTATGTATGTGGGAATCCTGTGCGGAGTTATGATAGTGTTCATCAATCTGGGAAACAAGGATCCACAGAACTATTATAAGGATAAAACGATCAAATATGCGGTGAGCGATGAGGATGGCAGTGAGATGAGCAGAAAATTAGTGGCTTACCTGAATGATACGCAGCAGCTTGTAGATGGCGTTGATATAGACAAACGAGGTATTCAGGATGCTCTCTACAACAGGACGGTGGCTTGTGTGATCAGGATACCGGATGGTTTTGGTGATGCATGGGCAAATGATGCTGCGGATGGTCTGCTTGAGATAACGACTATCCCCGGAAGTCAGGCATCCATGCTGTTTGAGACAAGGCTTGACAGTTATATGAATATGGTATCTCTGTACAAGAAAGCCGGTGATGATGTGAACGATGCAGATAAGAGAGCGAGGGAGGCACTTGAGCAGAAGGCGGAAGTCGATATGGCAGACGGAAAGACCTCAGGACATTCCATGTTATATAACTTCTACAATTATCTCGGCTGGGTCATGATCTGCATAATGATAGTTGGTATAGCTCCGGTTCTGCAGGTGTACAACAGAAAGAAACTCAGAGCGCGTATAGAGTGCTCATCCTACAGATTCTTCAGACTCAACAGAGAACTTGTACTGGGAATGATGTCAACTGGATGTGCGCTGTGTGTGATATTCATAGTGCTGTCGAAAATACTGATAAAATATGAGGTTTTATCGGCAAGGGGAGGAATGTTCATACTGAATATGCTGGTGTATGCCTGCGTGGCACTGTCACTGGCGTTTCTAATTAGCAAGCTGACCCAGAGTGAACAGATTCTTTCTATGTGTGCAAACGTAATATCGCTTGGAATGGCATTCCTCTGCGGGATATTTGTGCCGAGAGAGTTCTTAAGTGACACTGTGATGGCGATAGCACATTTCCTTCCGGCATATTGGTATGCAAATGCAACGGAAGCCATCGACAGTTTTGTATCAGGCAGTTCGGTGTCCGGTATATTTGTGAGCATGGGAGTTCAGGTGCTTTTTGCCGTTCTGTTCATACTTGTTGGAGTGATCGTTGACAGGTACAAGACCGCCGGCAGGGCTATGGCTTAGAAAATACACTGGAAGTTATGAGGCATGGTCTGTTATAATGTTCTTTGGAGGGAGTATAGGAGGAACGAGAAAGTGCTTAAAAAGAAAGTGCTGAAACAGAACAACTTACTCAGACTGCAGAAGAGACTTGCAGTGGTTATGCTGGCCCTTACACTTGGACTCGGTACAGGGTGCGGCAAAACAGATGACGGAGCGGACGGTGCTGCGTCGTCAGAAGCAGAGACTTTGGCGGATGGTCAGACAAACGATCAGACAGATGCCGGAGCATCAGAAGGAGATGGACAGGAGTCAAAAAAAGCTACGGAAGACAAGGATGAGCCTTATGTAGAGGGAACATACTCAAGTGATTCGTATGACGTGGCGGAGTTTGCGGCAGAGACTCGTAAGAAGACCGACGAAGAGGGTAATCGCGGTGTGTATTACGAGATATTTGTCAGATCATTTGCCGATTCAGACGGCGATGGTATAGGCGATCTGAATGGCATCACGGAGAAACTTGACTATTTGCAGAAACTTGGAATCGACGGGATATGGCTCATGCCGATCACTGCATCCGATACTTATCACGGGTATTCGGTGACGGATTACATGACGGTGAATCCCGATTACGGAACAGAGGATGATCTTAAGAGATTGCTTGATGAGGCACACAGCAGAGGCATGAAAGTCATCATGGATCTGGTCATCAATCACACCAGTATCAATCATCCGTGGTTTCAGGCTGCAAAGTCAGATGAGAACAGCGAGTACAGAGATTATTACAGGTGGGTGTACAAGACCGACAAGAAAGACTGCAATCATCTCCTCGACAAATCAAGCTGGGGAGATATGGTGTGGCACCAGGAAGGAGACTTCTATTATTATGGTGTGTTCGGCGCGGATATGCCGGATCTGAACTATAACAATCCGGATGTTAGACAGGCTGCGAAGGATGCCGCCGGTCACTGGCTGGAGCTTGGTCTTGATGGTTTCCGTATGGACGCCGCAGTTCATATCTATGGGGCGCATGAGTTCAAGCAGCAGGAAGATTCTGAAGCGGCAAACATCACCTGGTGGAACGAATTTGCCGGTTACTGCGAGAGCATAAATCCTGATGTATACCTGGTGGGTGAGGTATGGCAGGATGACAAGGTGCTGGAAAATTATGTCCAGCCATTTGACACGAAGTTTGATTTTGCAATTCAGCAGAAGATACTGAACTGCGTACAGAAAGGCATGGCGGTGCCAGGATTTGGCGATTCTCTTTCCGTGGCGATAGAGAATATACAGAATAAATATGACGGCGTGGATGCCAACTATCTGAATGGAATATTTGGAGCAAATCACGATCAGGACAGGATAGCATCGTCGGTGAACAGTCTGGATAAGGCGAGACAGATAGCAGCGGTATATATGACACTTCCAGGCAATCCATATATATATTATGGCGAGGAGCTTGGAATGTACGGCAGTAAGCCGGATGAGATGATAAGGACGCCTTTTCTTTGGGGAGGTGACAGTACATATAATACGTCGTGGGAAAAGGACGATCAGAATGCAGAGACAAAGGGACTTGACCAACAGATGAAAGATCCGGATTCAATGTATTCATATTACAAGACACTTATAGCGCTTAGAAAAGACAATCCTGCCCTTATGAAAGGAAACTATAGAGCGGCAGCGCTCACAAGCGACAGTGTGATAGCGTACTTCCGTGAGGCGGATGGACAGAAACTGCTAGTGGTGCACAACTTTGCAGAGGGCGATCAGACGGTATCACTTGCTGAGTGCGGAGACATAACAGTTACAAATGTACTTTATTCAAGTTCTGGTGAGACAGGTGTGTCAGACCTTAGTTCAGTGAAATTAGCTGGAAATGAGAGCGTGGTGCTGGAACTTGGTGAGTAGATAAAAAATTCCAATTTAAAGGAGGCTCTTCATGAAGAAAATACTAATAACGGGTGGTACAGTATTTGTAAGCCGGTATGCGGCGCAGTATTTTGTGGACAAAGGCTATGAGGTGTATGTGGTGAACAGAAATTCAAGACCGCAGGTTCCAGGTGTGAAACTTATAGAAACGGACAGGCATGACCTGGGAGACAAACTCAAAGACATCTATTTTGATGTTGTGGCGGACATAACCGCATATAATGCGGAAGATATCACAGACTTATGTGACAGCCTTGGTTCATTTGGTCAGTATATCATGATCAGCTCAAGTGCAGTGTATCCAGAGTATGGAGATCAGCCATTCCGTGAAGATTCAGAACGGGCACTCAACAGATACTGGGGGTCATATGGTACGGATAAGATTGCTGCGGAGGATGCATTACTTGACAGAGTGAGTGATGCTTACATACTCAGGCCACCATATATTTATGGACCTATGAACAATGTATACAGGGAGGCTTTTGTATTTGACTGCGCCAGGGCGGACAGACCATTTTATCTGCCCGGAGATGGTGGCATGAAGCTGCAGTTCTTCCATGTGAAGGATCTCTGTATCCTGATGGAGAGAGTAATAGAGGAAAAGCCGGAGACTCATATCATGAATGTGGGAAATGTGGAGCAGGTCACTATAAAAGACTGGGTGACGATGTGTTACGCCTGCTTTGATAAGATCCCTGCGTTTGTAAATGTCAGTGAGGATATAGAACAGAGAAATTATTTCAGTTTTTATAACTATGAATATTATCTCGATGTGCAGCAGCAGAACAAAATATACCCGGAGACAATATCATTGGAAGATGGATTGAAAGAATGCGCAGAGTGGTATGTGGAAAATGAATCAGAAGTTGGGAAAAAGTCATATATGGAATATATAGACTGTAATTTAAAATAATGTACGTTGGTGCAGCGATATTGTAAATGATATGTATTTAGGGAGATCTGGAGCTTCGGCTCCGGATCTTTTTTTATAGATATACATTCAAATATCGTCGAGATATACGATGTGCATAAATTCATTAAGAGTTGCCCGGTATTTAAAAGGGTATGTTGGGGATTTTTATGAAATTTGTGAGAATGCAGAAAATGGTAAGAAATATCTGTATGATATTCGATCAATAAAAAAGGAAACGAGCAACCCACAACAGTAAAATGTGGTAAAAACCCATTTCCTTTTCTATATACTATTCCAACACGCTTCTTTTGTAAAGAATCTATAAATTATTTATTGTTGGCGTTGTCCTTCTCCTCGCGCTTCTGATCCATCATAGCACGAACCTTCATTGAAAGACCGAACAGGTTGATGAAACCTGAAGCATCCTTGTGATCGTAGAGGTCGCCAGTTGTGAATGAAGCAAGGCTCTCTGAGTACAGAGTATAATCTGATGTAGTACCAGCCTTGATGATGTTACCCTTGTAGAGCTTCATCTTTACATGACCAGTTACACGCTCCTCAGTCTTGGCAACAAATGCTGAAAGGCTCTCGCGGAGAGTGCAGAACCACTTTCCTTCATATACAAGTGCTGCGAACTTTGTTCCGACAAGCTTCTTGTACTCCATGGTATCACGGTCAAGTGTGAGCTCCTCAAGCTGCTTATGAGCCTCTGTAAGGATAGTTCCACCAGGTGTCTCGTATACACCACGTGACTTCATGCCGACAACACGGTTCTCAACGATATCGATGATACCGATACCGTGCTTTCCGCCGAGCTTGTTCAGCTCACGGATGATATCAGAAGTCTTCATCTTCTTGCCGTTGAGTGCTACAGGGTAGCCCTTCTCGAAGTCAAGGTCGATGTACTCAGGCTCATCAGGTGCCTTCTCAGGTGTAACTGAGAGAACCAGAAGGTCATCGTAGTTTGGCTCATTTGCAGGATTCTCAAGCTCAAGGCCCTCATGGCTGATGTGCCAGATGTTACGGTCACGGCTGTAAGAATGCTTTGCATCAAATGGAAGATCGATGCCGTGTGCCTTACAGAAAGCGATCTCATCCTCACGTGACTGCATTGTCCACTCAGGCTGTCTCCATGTAGCGATAACCTTGATGTCCGGTGCAAGAGCCTTGATAGAAAGTTCAAAACGAAGCTGGTCGTTACCCTTACCTGTAGCTCCGTGGCAGATGGCAACAGCGCCTTCCTTACGTGCAACCTCAACGAGCTTCTTGGCAATGATAGGTCTTGCAAATGAAGTACCGAGAAGGTACTTGTTCTCATATACAGCGTCAGCCTGAACTGTTGGCATGATGTACTCATCGCAGAGCTCGTCTACAACATCGATGATGTAAAGCTTCTCAGCTCCTGAATACTTTGCCCTCTCGTCAAGTCCCTCAAGCTCACTCTCCTGACCTACATCTATACATGCACAGATAACATCGTATCCGTATGTCTCCTTTAACCATGGGATGATGGCAGTGGTATCAAGACCGCCTGAATAAGCCAGTACAACTTTTTCTTTAGCCATTTTAATAAATCCTCCTATTTATAAATATAGAGCAGATGCAATAAAGATACATCTACGCACATCACAAGAGCTCTGTCCGGCTAAGCGGGATCCTCTATATGACATTTTCTACATGAACTATACAACGCAAATGTATATTATGCAAGTGATTTTTCAAAATATTCATTCGTTCACCGTATATTATTCATGAAAAATATGCATAAATACAGCGCAAAATGGTGGCAAAAATGCTGATAAATCGTATATTTTGGACAAATATGCAAATATTCAAAAAAACCATTGCATATTATACGTTGTAAATGTATAATTATAAAAGTTTCCGCAGAGGAAACGAGGAACAGAGATACAAAAGCTCAGGGTAATGAGTGTATTTCTACATATTAAATAGTGTATGTTGACGATATACATTGTCAGGTATACAATCAGACAGAGTATGTCTTTATACAGATATAGAAAAAGTACATATAAATTATGGAGGCAGTTATGATTAAGGTAGGAATTATCGGATCAACAGGATATGCAGGACAGGAGATAGTAAGAATTCTTCTTGGACATAAGGAAGCGGAGATTGTATGGTATGGATCAAGAAGCTTTATAGATCAGAAGTATTATCAGGTATACGGCAACATGTTCCAGATCGTGGATGCAAAGTGTATGGATGACAACATGGAGGAGCTTGCCTCACAGGTAGATGTAATATTTACCGCCACACCACAGGGACTGTGCGGATCACTGGTAAATGAGGAGATACTGTCCAAGGTCAAGATCATAGACCTCAGTGCAGATTTCAGAATAAAGGATGTTGCTACTTATGAGAAGTGGTACAAGATAGAGCACAAGAGCCCACAGTTTATTGACGAGGCTGTGTATGGTCTCTGTGAGATAAACAGGGAGGATATAAAGAAGTGCAGACTTCTTGCAAATCCTGGATGTTATACAACTTGTTCGATCCTTTCACTCTACCCACTGGTTAAGGAAGGTCTGGTTGATGCCAACTCCATCATCGTTGATGCTAAGTCTGGAACATCAGGTGCAGGAAGAGGCGCGAAGATCGCAAATCTCTACTGTGAGGTCAACGAGAGCATCAAGGCTTATGGTGTTACAACACACAGACATACCCCTGAGATAGAGGAGCAGCTTGGATATGCGAATGGCAGTCCGATAGTCATTAATTTCACTCCACATCTTGTTCCTATGAACAGAGGAATACTTGTAACAGCATATGCCAACCTCAAGGAGAAGGTCGACTACGATACAGTGAGAGCTGCATACGATAAGTACTATGCAAATGAGAGATTTATCAGAGTCCTCGACAAGGATGTATGTCCTGAGACAAGATGGGTTGAGGGAAGTAACTATGTGGATGTCAACTTCAAGATAGATGAGAGAACAAACAGAGTCATAGCCATGGGTGCACTTGACAATCTCGTAAAGGGAGCAGCAGGTCAGGCTGTGCAGAACATGAACATCATGTTTGGATTTGACGAGGCTGAGGGCCTTCGCATGGCTCCTGTTTTCCCATAAACATCAGGTTTGAAGCATTTGCCTCAAAATAGACACTTGGAAATAAGGTGGTAGGATGAAGATAATTCCGGGAGGCGTGACCGCCCCTGCGGGCTTTAGGGCAGCGGGACTTCACGTTGGAATAAGAAGAAATAAACTGAAAAAAGATATGGCACTTTTGGTGAGCGATGTTCCGGCTCATGTGGCAGGAGCATTTACACAGAACATGGTTCAGGCGGCTCCGGTCATATACGACAGGCGGCTTTGCCAGAATGTGGGAATGTGTCAGGCGCTGGTGGTAAACAGCGGTGTGGCGAATACCTGTACCGGAGAGCAGGGAATCCATGATGCGGAGGCCATGGCGACCCATGTAGGTAAGAGCCTTGGCATAGATCCAAGCACGGTTGCGGTGGCTTCTACAGGAGTCATAGGAATGAGACTTCCGATGGATGTCATACAGAGCGGTATAGATATGCTGGTGCCTGAGCTGTCATATTCCATAGATGCCGGAGTGGATGCCGCGGAGGCGATCAAGACGACTGATATCTATAAGAAGGAGATAGCCGTAACTTTAGAGATCAAGGGGCAGCAGGTCACCATCGGAGGTATGTGTAAGGGATCAGGAATGATCAATCCTAACCTGGGAACCGTACTCAGCTTTATCACGACAGACCTGAATATCAGTTCAGAGCTGCTTGACAAGGTGCTTAAGGCTGATGTGGTCGATACATACAACATGGTGTCAGTGGACGGAGATATGTCCACCAACGACACTGTCATGATATTTGCAAATGGCATGGCGGGCAACGAGGAACTGCTGGAGACCGATGACGACTTTCCTGCATTTGTCGAGGCAATAAGATATATCAACCGCGCATTTGTCAGGGCGATAGCCTCGGACGGCGAGGGTGCTACCAAGATGTTTCAGGTGGATGTGTCGGGCATGCCGGATAAGGATACTGCAAGACATCTGGCAAAGGCGATAGTGGCCTCCAATCTTGTAAAGTGTGCCATGTACGGAGCTGATGCCAACTGGGGCAGAATAGTGTGCGCCATGGGACAGAGCGGCGTGAAGTTTGATCCATACAGGGTGGATATAGAGATAGCCAGTGTGGCAGGACATCTTGAGATCGTAAAGCATGGAGTGACAACTGATTACGATGAGAAGGAAGCAAGTCACATACTCTCAGAGAAGCAGATAAAGCTCAAGGCGCATATGAATATGGGGGATGAGATGGCCACAGCGTGGGGGTGCGATCTCACATATGACTATATCAAGATAAATGCGGATTACAGAAAATAGACTGTAGTCAATAATATGAAATAGAAGAAAGAAGGACAGAGAAATGGTTATAGGTGATTACACAGTAGATCAGGTAATTGAGAAGGCACAGACGCTGATAGAGGCTATGCCGTATATCAAGAAGTTCCAGGGTAAGACAGTGGTAGTAAAGTATGGCGGAAGCGCTATGCTTGACGAGAACCTCAAGTACAACGTCATCAAGGACGTTGCCATGTTAAAGCTCGTTGGAATGAAACCGGTCATCGTACATGGTGGCGGTAAGGAGATCAGCAAGTGGGTTGAGAAGGTTGGCAAGGAGGCTGAATTTATCAATGGTCTCCGTGTGACAGATGCAGAGACTATGGAGATCGCAGAGATGGTTCTCGGCAAGGTCAACAAGAGCCTCGTAAGCCTCATGCAGAAGATCGGACTTAAGGCAGTCGGAATCAGCGGCAAGGACGGCGGTATGTTCACAGTCAAGAAGAAGTTCCCTGGTGGCAAGGATATAGGTTATGTGGGAGAGATAACAAAGGTTGACACATCTATCCTCACATCACTCATCGAGGATGATTTCATCCCTGTTATAGCACCTATAGGTGTGGATGAGAATTACGAGGATTACAATATCAACGCTGATGACGCTGCATGTGCAGTCGCTACAGCTCTTGAGGCTGAGAAGCTTGTATTCCTCACAGATATCGAGGGAGTATTCATCGATCCAACAGACAAGTCGACACTTATCTCAGAGATGGATATACATGAGGCAAAGGACATCATAGAGAAGGGTGTTGTCGGCGGCGGTATGCTTCCGAAGCTTAACAACTGTATCTCAGCCATGGAGAACGGAGTTTCAAGAGTGCATATCCTCGATGGACGTCTCCAGCACTGCCTGCTTCTTGAGTTCTTCACCCAGAAGGGTATCGGAACAGCTATCCTCAAGGAGCCTTTATTCTAGGATGCAGGGCAGAATATAACAAAGCTTCAAATAATAAAATAGTAAATTATAAAACAGTATATATGACCGTGGTGGACAGCCATCTGTAAGGATGGAAGATTACCGGTCATGTATGCTGTTTTTTTATGTCTGATCTGAATCGGAGAGTTTATAAAAATGTTACATTTTTATGTGTTGTAAAAAGTATCAATGAATAAGGGATAAAAGGGCTCTTTTGTGAAAAAAGTAACAAAAATGAAATAAAATAGAAATATATTGTTGTAAATTCAGAGGTGTTTAGATACAATAAACCTGTGTAATTCTGTGCTGACACAGGAGGTGTCGCACGATGAAGAAAATAATTAAAAATTTAGCATATTTATGCGTGCTGACGATGATATTATTGTGTTCCGGCTGTGGAGAAGAACAGGTAACTATATCCGGTAATTCAGAAGAGAATGTTACGGAGAAAGCTTCGCAGCAAGGCGCGGAAGAAGCCGGAGCAGACGAGAGCGTAACGATACATTCAGAAATTCCAGAATACATAACAGTTTTTGTATGCGGAGCAGTGGAGAATGAGGGTGTATATGAACTCGAAGCCGGATCCAGGGCGAATGATGGCCTTGAGGCGGCGGGAGGATTCTCCGATGACGCAGATACCGTTGCGGTGAATCTTGCAGATGTGCTTGAGGATGGTCAGAAGCTGTACTTCCCTGTCGGAGGTGAACAGCTTCCGGAAGAGAGCGAAGGTGGGACAGATGCGTCGGAACAGAGACTGGTCAACATCAACAGTGCAGATGCTGCGGAGCTTATGACGTTACCGGGAATAGGCGAGACGAAGGCCTCACAGATTGTCGAGTACAGACGGAAGAATGGAGCATTTGCCTGTAAAGAAGACCTTAAGAATGTCAGTGGCATAGGAGACAGTATATATGAGAAACTGGAGACATATATATCGACAGAGTAAATGAGTCTCGGGGTAGAAAGGATGTTAAGATGAAGAAAGTTCTTGTTGTGGATGATGAGAAGTTGATTGTTAAGGGCTTGAAGTTCAGCCTGGAACAGGATGATATGGAAGTGGATACAGCCTATGATGGTGGCGAGGCTATAGAGAAGATAAAGGCCAACGATTATGATATAGTGCTTCTGGATATAATGATACCTGTATATACCGGAATAGAGGTGTGTCAGATGGTCAGGGAATTTTCAAATGTCCCAATTATCATGCTCACTGCAAAGGGTGAGGACATGGATAAGATCATGGGACTTGAGTATGGTGCAGATGACTATATAACAAAGCCATTTAATATTCTTGAGGTGAAGGCCAGGATCAAGGCTATACTTAGAAGAAGCAACCGCAAGCAGGCACCTGCAAAACCGTCAAATGTAATGGAGATCAACGGAATGAAGGTTGAGCTTGACAGCAGACGTGTATTTGTCGGTGGTAAGGAGCTTAATCTGACAGCCAAGGAGTTTGACCTTCTTGAGCTGCTCATGGCGCATCCAAACAAGGTATATTCAAGAAATGAACTCCTGAATACGATCTGGGGAGATTCCTACCCGGGAGATGCGAGAACAGTTGATGTGCATGTTAGAAGACTTCGTGAGAAGATAGAAGCTAATCCGGGTGAGCCGGTATACATTCATACAAAATGGGGAGTAGGATATTTCTTCAAGGGCTGATATGAAAAAAAAGAAACGTGCAACAGTTGAAACAGAAAAAATTGAAGAGAAGAATACCGCCCAGGAGAGATCCAGAGTCAATATCAGAGTGGGGCAGAGAACGATCATATCGCTTATAGTGGCAGTGAGTGTGGCAGTGATCGCCTATGCAGCACTGTGGATACTGGCGGGCACTGTGAATTCGAAGAGTGAGAGAAATCTTGACAGACACGCACAGGAGTGTGCAGAATACATTGCCCATATAGTGAATGAACACAAGGCGGAGGATGATATAGGGAGAGCCGTGGACGAGATAAAGACCATGGCTTATTCTCTCTCTGCCCGTATAGTTATAGTGGATACTGATTACAAGGTCGTGGTGGACTCCTATGGAAAAGACACCGGAAGATATCTGGTGGATGAGAACGTGTTCAGCGTAATGAAGGGGCAGCAGAAGTATATATCAGAGACAGAGGAAAATGTGTACAGACGCATAGTTCCAGTGATCAACAGTGAGGGCTATACAGATGCGGTGGCACTGATATCTCTTGAGACCGATGCTCTCGAGAACCTGTCAATATATATGAAGAGAAATGCAACTTATCTGTTTGCGATATCGTTGATACTTGGATTGATAGCTGCTTATTTTGCGGCTAAGTTATCAGTCAGGGATGTGAACCATGTCAGAAACGAGATAGAGGGAATGAAAGGCGGTAGCCTTGAACCGATGAGCGTGGACGGTATGTTCAGGGAGACACAGGAGCTGACAAAGGATATAAACGATATATTCAACAAGGCACAGCTTCTTGAGGAGTCCCGTCAGGAATTCGTATCAAATGTCTCACATGAGTTAAAGACACCGATAACATCCATGAAGGTTCTGTCCGAGTCGCTGCTCACCCAGAGCGATGTACCGGCGGAGATGTACAGGGAATTCATGGAGGATATAGTTCAGGAGATAGACAGAGAGGCGGAGATCATAAGTGATCTGCTCACATTGGTCAAAACAGATAAAGGCCCTGACAGCCTGAATAAAGAGCCTGTGGATATGAATGAATTTATGGATCTCATACTCAAGAGACTTAAGCCGTTGGCGGAGAAGAGAAGTATACAGCTTTCATTTGAGAGCTTTGGCGATATAAAAGCTGAGATAGACAAGGTGAAGTTTACACTGGCTATCTCTAACCTGATAGAGAATGGAATAAAATATAACATCGATGGCGGATGGATAAAGGTTTCTCTCAATTCAGACCACAGGAATTTCTATATCAAGGTTGCGGATTCCGGTGTCGGCATACCGGAGGACTGTATAAATCACATTTTTGAGAGATTCTACAGAGTAGACAAGGCGAGAAGCCGAGACACAGGTGGAACCGGTCTGGGACTTGCCATCACGAAGAATATTATTATCATGCACAAAGGAACTATAAATGTATATAGTGAGCCGGGAAAGGGAACGACATTCACGGTAAAGATTCCGTTACAGGCTCAGGAGTAAAGGATAGATATGACGAAGAAAAAAAGAATTTTGCTCACTGCCATGGTCATGGTCACGGTGGTGGTCCTTGTGGCATGTGGAAGCGACAGCAAGAGTGGCAGAAAGAAAAAAACTGTGGACGATTCAACTGAAAATCTGACTCTGTACTATGCAAACTCAACGTGGACTGATCTGTCCCCGGAGGTTGTCACCCGTGACCAGCTCGTCACGACGGAGAACCTTATCGATACTGTGATGAATGCGCTGATGGACAGCGGGGAAATGACGGATAAGCAGGTCCCGGTTCCTCAGGGCGTTACGTACCAGAGATATACATATGACGGTCAGGCAACTATCAATCTTATGTTCAACGTTGACTGGGAGGCCACTGACACATATGAGATGGTGCTAAGCAAGGCGGCATTTGTGAGAACTCTGACACAGATCGAATCGGTGAAGAAGGTTGTGTATGAATACACTGACATTGCAAATGAGAACAGTATCGTGCGTGAGGAGCTCACAAATGATTCATTTTCAGATATGGACAACTTCATGAATCCACATGAAGAGTACAACATATATATGCCGGACAGCACAGGACAGAAGCTGGTTCAGAAGACCATAGATCTGGACAGATCAGCTCCTGAATCACTGGAGGAACAGATGGTTGCAGGACTGAGAATGAGTTACGATGGAACAGTTGCACCGTTCAATGAGAAAACTGTGGTTAAGAGTGTCACTGTGGATGATGCTGACGGTGTGTGTACGATAACATTTAATGAGAGCTTTGCGGATGGAACAGCAGGTGTGGACGATGAGATACTTGTGTATTCTGTTGTGGATTCCCTCATGGAGCTTGAAGATGTCAAGAGGGTACAGATAAATGTGGATAATACAAATAACAGATTGAACAACATCGATCTCAGCAGGAAATTTACTGCTGATTATTCAAAGCTTGAGAGATAAACAGAAGTTTGAACAAAACAGGAGGATACGAATATAAAGAGACCATTATTCTGGATAGCAGTATGCTTTGCGCTTGGAGAGGCGTATAAAGAGGCGGCTGACAGTTCAGTGCTTATAATTGGTCTGATCATATTGGCTGCACCGGTATTGTCGGTTTACATGGACAAAGCCGGTACAGCCATGTTTTTTTATAGTGGCAAAGCTCATGGTGATAAAGACAGAAAGAACAGGATCGTCAGATGCGTTCTGAGTATGATGATATTTGGAATGATCTCGTTGACCGGTTATATGAATGGCTGTGCTATGTCAAAGCAGGAGAGACTCGCAGAAGAGCTCGATGGGCAGCAGCCGGGCGGTATAGAAGGAAAGGTGTACGAGATCAGGCAGTCCGGCGATGAATGGCGGGTATATGTGTATGCGGAATGGATAACATTTGGCGGAGGCGACTCAGAAGAAACTGTGGAATACCGGGGAAGATCAAAGGTATTGCTGTACATGGAAGACGTGGGAAGCCTGAAGACCGGAATGAAGCTGACCTTAAGCTGCAGTCTGTCAAGGCCGGACTCTGCAGATAATCCGGGCGAATTCGATGCGCGGGAATATTATTCGCACAAGGGAATATATATAGTAGGAAAGGATATCTCCATTCTGGAGTGTGGAGAGGACTACAGCCGTATAGGAGACATTCTGTTCAGGCTGCGTATAAAGTCCGGGGAGATCACAGACAGTGTGTTTGGAGAGACGGATGGCTCGGTGATAAAGGCAATGCTACTGGGGGATAAGAGCGGCATTGACAGGGATACGAAGAAGCTGTTTCAGATGAATGGAATAGCTCATATTCTGGCGATATCCGGTGTGCACATAGCAATAATAGGAATGACATTATTCGGCGTGCTGCGAAGGCTTACAGGGTCATATATGGCATCAGGTATAATGGCTATATCTGTGATCGTACTTTACGGAGTTATGACAGGGATGGCGAGTTCAACTGTAAGAGCCATGATAATGATGGTGATATCTGTGATCGGTCAGGTAAAGGGGCGAAGCCCTGATATGCTTACATCCGCGGGAACCGCGTCAGTCATACAGGCGCTGATTGATCCGGGTATCATCCTTGATGCCGGATTTCAGTTGTCTTTTGCCGCAGTGCTGGGGATGGCGGTGCCTGGAGCACTTATGAAAAAGCTTATTCCAACTAAGAATAAGGTAGTCAGCACACTTGTAATGAATCTGGCGATAACACTTGCCACCGGACCGCTTGTTATATTCTATTATTACCAGTTTCCGCTGTATTCGATTTTTCTGAATCTGCTCATAGTGCCATTGGTTTCTGTGATAATATTCGTGAGTATCGTCGTGATTGCGGCTATGCTTATTTTCCCGGGATACTACAGGGCAATGAGATGGCGGTGGGCATAGGAGCGTTTCCTGTGAAGCTGATACTTGCAATATACAGGCAGCTTTGCGAATGGGCGATGAAGCTTCCATTTTACAGTATAAATACAGGCCATGTGTCGGTTATGATGATCGTAGTATTTTATATGGCTATGGTTGGAGTGCTGATCCTGCTTGTAAGAGCAAAGAGTGCAGACTGCGCCAAGGTGAGGAGGCGGATGGTCTGTCTGTGCGCTGCTGTGATCATGACCTTGTGCTGCGTGTGTTACGAAGCAGCTTCATTTGACCGGGAGTTCAGAGTTGTATTTATGGATGTTGGTCAGGGAGACGGCATACTTATAAGGTCTGGCATGGGAGTAAATATATTGATAGATGGGGGCTCGTCGAGTAGCAATAAGGTTGGTGAGTACGTGATGGCGCCTGTTCTAAAGTTTTATGGTGCAGCTCATGTAGACTATGCATTTGTGACACACGGAGATAAGGATCATGTGTCCGGTATCCAATATCTTCTAAGCGATACGAACTCCGGTATCAGAATAGATAATCTTGTGGTTCCGATGTATGGTGATATTGAAAATATGGGTGAACTGCTTGAGCTGGCAGAGAAAAGAGGCGTAAATATCATATATATGGACGGCGGTTCTCAAATGTCCTATGGCAAGGACGCGGCTAAGATGTGGTTAAATTTCTTGCATCCGTCCGAAAAAACTGATATAAAAGATGCAAATGATCTTTCTGCGGTTATCCGTCTGGAGTATCGAGGGTACAGTGTTTTATTTACGGGAGACCTGGGAGAAGATGGAGAACGGGAGCTTATCTCGGAGGGCGATGATCTGAGTGCTGATGTGTTGAAGGTCGGACATCACGGCAGCAGATATTCTACGAGTGGGGAGTTCCTGAGAGCAGTCGACCCGGATCTTGCGATCATATCGGCGGGGGAGAATAACCGATATGGTCATCCGCACGGGGAGACACTGGAGCGTTTGGATGCCTGTGGAGCTGATGTAATGAGTACCATAGACCATGGAGCTATATGTGTAGAGATAACGGATGGTGGAATTTCGGTAACCGGATACAGATGATCAGGGAGTTATGAGAATAAGAATTCTGAAAGGAGAACAGGGGAAGGAAGAAACGACTATGATGTGGAAAGGAAGATGAGTATGACAAAAAAACTAAAATTACTGCTGGAATTTGTAATGCTGACACTTGGCGCAGTTATAGCTGCATTTGCTATCGAAGAATTTCTCGTGCCGAACACCATACTTGACGGAGGAGTCATCGGTATAGGTATCATGATCAATAATCTCACAGAAGTGTCCCTGAGTATTCTGACGATCGTTCTTAATGTTCCGTTTCTTATAATAGGTTCAAGACAGCTTGGTAAGATGTTCATGGTGAAGTCCGGTTATTCCATGGCTGTATTCTCAGTATTTGTGGAGATATTCAAACCCCTTGAAAATGCAACCTCAGAGACCATACTTGCGGTGTGCTTCGGCGGTGTGATACTTGGACTTGGAGTTGGTATCATCATCAAGTTCGGCGGGTGCTTGGATGGAACGGAGACCGTGGCCATCATGCTGAACAAGAAAAAAGACTGGCCGGTTGGAAGAGTTGTTCTGGGCATGAATCTGATTATATATTCTATTGCGGGAATGCTCTTTGGTTTGGACAGGGCGATGTACAGTCTTCTTACATACTTTATAACATCAAAGGTGCTTGATATGGTTGAGACCGGTCTTGAGCAGGCGAAGGCAGCCATGATCATAACTGATGATGCCAGAGAGGTGGCAGACAAGATATACAAGAAGCTTGGAAGAACAGTTACCATCATGCAGGGCAAGGGAATGATAAGCGGCAACAAGACAGTGCTCTACTGTGTTATCACGAGATTTGAGATCGGTGAGCTGAAGAACATCATCAATTCCATAGATTCTTCTGCATTTGTCACAGTTACGGATGTGGCGGAGATCATCGGCAACCACATCAAGGATAATGAATACAAGGAGATCCTTGAGAAGATAGAGGAGAAGGAAGAACCGCTCACAAAGCTTCCTGAGCATGAGAGTATGACGGACTTTGATGGCCTGGAGCATACCGGAAAAATAGATTAGAAAAAGCCTGTGACATATACCGGCAGATAACTGCTGTATATGTCACAGGCTTTCTTTATTGATATATGTTTTAGACTGTAGTCAATATATTACTGGATACTGTCTACAAATGCCTTGTGGATCCTGTAGTCGCTGTCAAGCTCAGGGTGGAAGGAAAGGGCAAACTGGTTGCCGTACTTAACCGCCACGATCTTGTCATCAACTGTTGCAAGGACATCAACCTCAGGTGAAGCCTCAGCCACATAAGGTGCACGGATGAAAGTCATAGGAACCTCACCGATACCTTTAAGCTCGGCCTCTGTGTGGAAGCTTCCAAGCTGTCTTCCGTAGGCATTTCTCTTTACTGTGACAGGGAGAGTGCCAAGGTGTACAGTGTCATCACCTTCGATGTGCTGTGCCAGAAGAATAAGTCCTGCACATGTGGCAAGAACCGGCATGCCACCCTTGATCTGAGACTTTATAGTGTCGAACATGTCGCTGTCTCTGAGAAGCTTTCCTTGGACTGTGCTCTCACCGCCAGGAAGGATCAGGGCGTCATAAGGCTTGTTCAGATCTCCGGCATTTCTAAGTTCTATGCATGATACGCCGAGCTCGGAAAGTACATGCTCATGCTCTGCGAAAGCTCCCTGTACTGCCAATACACCAACCTGCATATTACTTACCCCTTTCTGCCATGAGGATTGCGATCTCCTGCTCGTTGATACCAACCATAGCCTCGCCAAGTCCCTCTGAAAGCTTTGCAACGAGATCAGCGTCATTGTAGTTTGTTGTTGCCTGTACGATGGCAGCAGCACGCTTAGCAGGGTCTCCTGACTTGAAGATACCTGAACCTACGAATACACCCTCAGCACCGAGCTGCATCATGAGAGCTGCATCGGCAGGAGTAGCAACACCGCCGGCTGCGAAGTTTACAACTGGGAGACGGTGATTCTCATGTACGTACTGAACGAGATCGTAAGGAACCTCAAGCTTCTTAGCTGCCTCATACAGCTCATCTGTTCTCATGCTGACGATCTCAGCGATCTGGCTGTTCATCTTTCTCATATGTCTTACGGCCTGAACGATATCACCTGTACCAGGCTCGCCCTTAGTTCTGATCATTGAAGCACCCTCGTTGATTCTTCTGAGAGCCTCGCCGAGATCCTTGGCACCACATACAAATGGAACCTTGAACTGTCTCTTGTCAATATGGTATACGTCATCTGCTGGTGAGAGAACCTCGCTCTCGTCGATGTAGTCGATCTCGATGGCCTGGAGGATCTGAGCCTCTGCAAAATGTCCGATACGGCACTTAGCCATAACAGGGATTGATACAGCGTTCTGGATTCCCTTGATCATCTGTGGGTCGCTCATACGTGATACACCACCGGCAGCTCTGATATCTGCTGGGATTCTCTCAAGTGCCATAACTGCACAAGCGCCGGCAGCCTCAGCGATCTTAGCCTGCTCAGGTGTTGTAACGTCCATGATAACTCCGCCCTTAAGCATCTGGGCAAGTTCCTTATTTAACTTATATCTTTCTGTTGTCTCCATGTTGAACCTCCGTTATAATTAGATTTGTGTTTATTGGAGTGAGTGTACATAAACTCACAATCTGTAGGTGATTATAAAACCAAAGTGACATTATAGGAATAATCAATATGTGATTATAAAAACAGGTCAGATAACCTCTGATGTTATCAAAATACATAGAAAAACAGGTCAGATTTGCCACATAAGATATAATTATGGTAGAAACTGGTACTGTATTTTGAAAATCATATTGTGAGACATAAGCTTGATGAAGGAGAAACGTAATGGCTGCAACAAAGAAAAAAGAAAAAAAGAACGCGATGGCGGTCATAAACCAACATATAAAGACGGGGGAGTTTGCCAAGATATATCTTCTGTATGGGGAGGAGAGGTATCTCGTGAACCAGTACAGGGATAAGCTGCTGTCGGCTCTGACTGATAAGGACGATAATCTGAATTTTATGAAATTTGCCGGAAATGGGATCGATACATCTGAGCTTCTTGCATTCTGCAACGAGATGCCATTTTTTGCGGACAGAAGAGTTGTCCTTGTGGAGAACAGTGGTCTGTTCAAGAGCAGCAACGAGGATTTTGCAAAGAAGCTGGTGGAAATAGAGGATACATCAGTTGCCATATTTGTAGAGATGGATGTGGACACCAGGTATAAGCTGTTCAAGGCTGTGGACAAGAATGGAGAGGCTCTGGATTTTGCGACCCCTGATGAGAAGATGATGGTCACGTGGGTGAAGTCACTGTTCCGTGCCGATGGTGTTGCCACCACAGACACGGCGATATACAAGATAATCGAAGCTGCTAACATGGATATGAACTGTATCAAGAATGAGGTTGACAAGATGATAAGCTACGCCGGAGACACGAAGCAGGTCAGCGAGCATGATGTGGATCTTCTGTGCAGTCAGGATGCGGAGAGCAAGGTGTATCAGATGATAGACTTCATCATTGCAAAGCAGAAGGAGAAGGCTTGCAGTATGTATCACGATCTTCTTGAGAATAAGGAATCGGCGATCATGATAAACGCATGTATCATGAGACAGTTCAACAAGCTTCTTCTGGTAAAGATGGCATTATCAGATGGCGCGCAGGACGCCAGCCTGGCGAAGATCGCAGGATGCCCGGTGTGGGCGGTGAAGAATTACAAGGCTCAGTGCAGGGGCTACAGCATGGCACAGCTTAAAGACATAGTGGAGAACTGTCAGGACATGGACTACAAGCTCAAGACCGGACAGGTTATGGATAACGCGGCGATGGAGGTCATGATCGTGGAGCTGTGTGAGATGCAGTAGGAGACTGGTGATGATATTAGATATTGAGGCAAAAAAATAACCACTGTGAAAACAGTGGGTATTTTTTATATAACTATGATTGGTTCAAATATATGCAGCCGTTTAATATATCCAAATCCTTGTGTCAAAGTTATGTAGTTATCAGCCAGATGCTTAAGCCATCTTGTTAACTGCAACTGCAAGACGTGATACCTTACGAGCAGCGTTGTTCTTGTGGTAGATGCCCTTTGAAGCAGCCTTGTTGATCTCTGATGTAGCAACAACAAGTGCCTGCTGAGCAGCAGCCTTATCACCAGCAGCGATAGCAGCCTCAACCTTCTTGATAACTGTCTTAACCTTAGACTTGATCATCTTGTTTCTAAGTGTCTTCTTCTCGATAACATTGATTCTCTTCTTTGCAGATTTGATATTAGCCAAAATTCTTACCTCCATAAAATCTAATTAAATATAATAAGGTTTTACATTAAAACCGGACACGGACAATTCAATGTAAACATACTCACATATAATAGATGAAACGCAATTCGTTGTCAAGACTAAAAAACAAAAAATTGCGCATTTTCGCGGATTATTTTCATGCTGTTTCCTAAGAAAAATGAAGTAAAACAACATGTTACTTTCCTTTACATAAAAAGAGGTAAATGGTATCATATATGCAGTGGGTCTTAATGATCCATACATATTATAATACAGGAAAAGCAGAGAAATATACAGATGTTTAAATATAGATTTTTTCAGGTGATAATGGCACTTTCGCTGGTCTTGCTGATCATCTCCACGGCGATAATGTGTTCGTTCAGCGTTTGCAGGGTTGCGGAGAAGAGCTACAAGCCGAGTAATAGCGGCACGATAAGTTCAGTCATGAATAACGGACAGACTGATGAATTATCAGAATTTGATGCGTGGGTGGAATACAGTATCGTGCTGGATGCTCTGGATGGGGACAGCGAGCAGGAGTACAGGCTTGGCAACGTATATCTGTCCACTGAGAATGTGATGAGGCTTGAACAGCTTGCAGACATCAAATCCAAGGCAAGCAATGGTGTGTTCATATCCATTGTGCTTCTGGTGGCATGCTTTGTAGTCATAAGGAGAAGGAGACTGTATGAGTGTGTTGTATGGGGCGGCGCTGCAGGCGTTATAATAGGAATAATCAGCTTCATAGCCATGGCGGTATCCGGCAGCGGAATCATGTATGGCATAAGAAGAATGGTGTTTGGAGAAAGCTATGCGGAGCTTTTTCCGGGACACGATGTCCTGCCGGATATAATACCGGCCGGTACGGGAACGAAGGTTCTTTGGGTGTATGTTGGAACGATATTTGTTGGACTTGTGGTTACTATCATAGTCAGGGTTATAAGCTATAAGAAATCACGTCCACACAAATTCAGATAGAAGGTTACATAATGGGAGGTAGTTATGAGAAAAAGAATCGAGGAGTGGATAAACTGGGTGCTCTATGATGAGCTCATTGCCAGCAAGATCAATGCGCCAAAGCATTTGCTGGGAATCCATGATTATGGTGAAGGTCAGATAATCGTTGTGTACAAGCCGGGGGCGATCAGGGTAGAGGTTACATCGCGCACAGGTAAGAAGATACACACCATGGAACAGATGACAAATGAAGGACTGTTCGCCATTTATTTTGATAAGAAGGAGTACGATGGCAACAAGTACAATGTTGTCACCACATATGAGGATGGCACCATTATAAACAGTGCAGATCCATATTCATTTGAATCGCTTATCACGGATTTTGACACATACCTTTTTGCGGAGGGTAGACATTACAATATATATGAGAAGCTTGGCGCACACCCTATGACTATAGACGGTGTACGTGGAACCTACTTTGCAGTGTGGGCTCCTCATGCAAGACGTGTCAGTGTAGTCGGTGATTTCAATCTCTGGGATGGTAATGTAAATCCTATGCAGATCACGGCAAATGAGGGAATATACGAACTGTTCCTGCCGGGCGTGGAGCCAGGTGCTGTGTACAAGTATCAGATCATGACAAGATATGGAGAGATACTGTACAAAGCGGATCCATATGGCAACCAGTGTCAGATGAGACCTGAGAATGCCTCTGTGGTTGCGGACATAAGCAGCTATAAGTGGAAGGATACATCATGGATGAAGGATAGAAGCAAGATCAGCCGTACTGACAGAATGCGCATGCCTATGTCCATATACGAGATGCATCTCGGCTCATGGCACAAGAAGGTTGAGGATGACGATGCAGGCTTCTACACATACAGGGAGCTCGCTCCTATGGTGGCAGACTATCTCAATGAGATGGGATATACGCACGTAGAGCTCATGGGTATATCAGAGTATCCATTTGACGGCTCATGGGGCTACCAGGTTACCAATTATTATGCACCGACCAGCAGATATGGTGATGCAGTAGATTTTATGTATTTCGTTGATTATATGCACAGCAAGGGAATCAGTGTTATCCTCGACTGGGTGCCAGCACACTTTCCTAGGGATGCGCACGGACTTGGACGTTTTGATGGGATGCCTCTCTATGAGCATCCGGATCCAAGAAGAGGAGAGCATCCTGACTGGGGCACATATATATTTGACTATGGCCGCAATGAGGTGGCAAACTTCCTCACGGCAAATGCTCTGTTCTGGGTCGAGAAGTTCCATATAGACGGACTCCGCGTGGATGCTGTGGCATCCATGTTGTATCTCGACTATGGCAAGCAGGATGGACAGTGGCTTCCGAATGAGCATGGTGGAAACGAAAATCTTGAGGCAATAGCACTTATGCAGAATATAAACCGCATCATGGAGGAGAGAAATCCGGGGGCATATCTAATAGCAGAGGAGTCAACAGCGTGGGCAGGTGTAACTGCTCCGGCATCCATGGACGGACTTGGTTTCCTGTTCAAGTGGAATATGGGATGGATGAATGACTTCCTTGAGTATATGCAGATGGATCCATATTTCAGACAGAACAACCAGAACATGCTGACTTTCAGTCTTTCGTATGCGTATGCTGAGAACTATGTTCTCGTCATATCCCATGACGAGGTAGTTCATCTCAAGCGTTCAATGATAGAAAAGATGCCTGGCAGCGAGGAGGACAAATTCGCAAATCTCAGAACTGCGTACGGATTCATGTATGGACATCCGGGCAAGAAGCTGCTCTTTATGGGGCAGGAATTTGCACAGCCTAGAGAGTGGAGTGAGGCGAGAAGCCTTGACTGGTTCGTCTTAGACAATCCGCTCAATCAGGGCATGGAGAGGTATGTCAAAGCGCTCAATAAGCTTTACAATACCAATGATGCGATGTATGCGAATGACACAGATCCAATGGGATTTGAGTGGACAGACTGCGATCACCCGGACATGAGCATACTTTCATTTGTAAGACGAGGCTCAACTCCGAAGAAGCAGCTGCTTTTCGTATGCAACTTCACTCCGGTTGAGAGAGATAATTACAGTATACCGGCTCCGTGCTACACGACATACAAGGAGATACTCAACTCAGATGATGTACAGTTTGGCGGAAAGGGCAGACTCAACAGCAAGCCGGTCAAGGCACTGGACAAGAAGAATGCCAGAACTCCTTACAGTATAGACATCACGGTTCCACCACTCTCAACAGTTGTGTTTGAGTACGATTACACGGATATGTCACCTGAGCTTGAGAAGAAGGAAGCGGCAGCCAAGGCGGCTGCAAAGAAACGTGTGGACGCTGCAAAGAAAAAGGCTGCATTGGCACAGAAGAAGGCTGAGGAGATAAAGAAAGACGCTGAGAAAAAGGCATCAGAGCTGAAGAATGATGCAGAGAAGAAGACTGCTAAGTTGAAGAAAGAAGCATCTGAGATATCAAAAGGGATCAAGGATGATATAGCTGATATAGAAAAGTCAGTGACGGCTGTTGCTGATGATATCCGGAAAGATATAAATTCACGAAAAAAATAAACTTGCAATATGAGACAACAGGTCATATAATGTGGGTGTAAGTGCAAAGGGGCACAGAACGATATCGTTCTGTGCCCTTTTTTGTACATCAGGCGGGTGACGATCTTCCTGATCGTAAGAATCCGGGTAGTTTTTAAGGAGGAAGCAGTATGAAGACAGGAAAAGTAAAATGGTTTAATGCAAAGAAAGGCTACGGCTTTATATGTGATGAGGATGGAGCAGATGTATTTGTACATTTCTCAGCACTGAATATGGAGGGCTTCAAGGTTCTTGAAGAGGGAGATACAGTAGAGTATGAAGTTGTGGACGGTGAAAAGGGTCCACAGGCGACAAATGTGACAAAACTGTAAATACAATGCGGTATATGTCAAAACAGCCATATATTTAAAGCGAATACATGTTGAATTAGGAGAACATCCCCGGGTTATGATTACAGATGATCAGGGGATGTTTTTTATGAGCAACGAACTGGAGCATGCTATTGCGTAGAACTGAGATAAATATCTACAAGGCCTCGTGTTACATAAATACAAGAATATTATAGATATCGCCATATGCTAAAATTGTATGTCTGCTATAATAAAAACAACACATATTTAAAAATCATCTTGACGGCTGGCGATGATAAAATGTAGAATACACATATATGGTGAAACATGTTTCATGCATTTGCTGTTGGTGATAAACAGTTAAATAAACAGGCACGTATTTATTTTAGATTATAAGGGGGATATGTACCATGAAGAGATTTGATGTTGTGGCACTTGGAGAACTGCTCATAGACTTTACACAGAACGGGCTCAGCGGTCAGGGCAATATGATGATGGAGGCCAATCCGGGCGGAGCACCATGCAATGTTCTCGCTATGCTGCAGAAGCTTGGCAAGAAGACTGCATTTGTTGGAAAGGTAGGGGATGATTTCCTTGGAAAAATGCTTGCCGGTGTTGTGGCTGATGCCGGGATCAACACTGACAATCTGAAGTTTGACAGGAATGTACACACAACACTTGCATTTGTGCATACATACGAGGACGGAGACAGAGACTTTTCATTTTACAGGAATCCGGGAGCGGATATCATGTTAAGTGCAGATGAGGTGGATGAGAGCATCATAAAGGATGCCAGGCTGTTCCATTTCGGATCACTCTCACTGACATATGAAGTGTCACGTGCTGCAACACAGAAGGCTGTGGCTGCTGCAAAGGAGGCTGGATGCATCGTCACATTTGACCCGAACCTCAGGGAGCCTCTGTGGAAGACACTGGACGAGGCCCATGATCAGATCGACTGGGGTATGAGACAGTGTGATGTGCTCAAGATATCGGACAATGAGATACAGTGGTTCACAGGAAGAGAGGATTTTGACGAGGGTATAAAGATACTTCAGGACACATACAATATACCTTTGATACTTCTCTCCATGGGAAGAGATGGAAGCCGTGCATACTACGGGAATGTAGTCGCTGAGGCAAAGCCGTTTATCCAGGAGAACACTATAGAGACCACAGGCGCCGGGGACACTTTCTGTGCATGCGTGCTGAATTATGTACTTGATAATGGACTTGAAGATCTTGACACTGATAAGCTTACAGAGATGCTTGTATTCGCAAATGCTGCTGCATCGATCATCACAACACGCAAGGGAGCACTCAAGGTTATGCCGGAGAGATCTGAGGTTGAGAAGCTCATTGTCGAGAGACAGTAATAGATAAAAATATGGTAACAGATTAAAACTGGTTATGTACGTTAATGATACAGATTATGTAAATAAAATGAGAATGATAAGTTAATTGACTATAGTCAGAAAAGGAGAAGATAAATGGCAGGTTCAAAGACAGTGAAAAAGACTGCAGAATATACTAAGAGATTTGATGAGAGATATGACGAGCTCAAGTGGCTCTACTGTGAGCTCTATAACAACAATATGGAGGCATTTGACTGGCTGTGTGATTCTCTGTATGGTTATTATCAGGAGAGGAATGCTGATCTCAAGAAGCTGGACAGAAGCCGTGTCAAGAATCCGGATTGGTACAAGCAGAATGATCTGCTGGGTATGATGATGTACACAAATGCATTCGCGGGAACTCTCAAGGGTGTAAAAGAAAAGCTTCCATATGTGAAGTCATGTGGTGTGAATTATCTTCATTTTATGCCACTGCTGGAAAGCCCTAAGGGCAGAGATGACGGCGGATATGCTGTTGCGGATTTCAGAAAGGTAAAGCCTGAGCTTGGAACCATGGAGGATCTGGAGGACCTCACTGCAGAGTGCCACAGACAGGGTATAAGCTGTTGTCTGGACTTTGTGATGAACCATACAAGCGAGGATCATGAGTGGGCAAAGGCGGCGAGACAGGGGGATCCTGTTGCGAGATCCAGATATTTCTTCTATGATGACTGGTTTGTTCCAAATATTTACGAGGAGACAGTTCCTGAGGTATTTCCAACCACAGCGCCTGGTAACTTCACATGGATAAATGACTGCAATCAGGTGGTCATGACTACATTTTACCCATACCAGTGGGATCTGAACTATGCAAATCCTATGGTGTTCAACGACATGGTCGGCAACATGCTCTATATGGCAAACCGAGGTATAGATGTCATCAGACTCGACGCTGTTCCGTATATATGGAAGCAGATAGGCACAAACTGCCGTAACCTGCCGCAGGTTCACACTCTTGTCCGTATGATGAGGATAATCAGTGAGATAGTATGTCCGGGAGTCCTTCTTCTCGGAGAGGTCGTTATGGAGCCTTCCAAGGTAGTTCCATACTTTGGAACAGTTGACAAGCCAGAGTGCCATATGCTCTACAACGTGACAACCATGGCATCCACGTGGAATACGATAGCCACGAAGAATGTAGGACTCTTAAAGCGCCAGATGGATCAGGTGTGTGCACTTCCAAAGGATTATGTGTTCCTGAATTACCTCAGATGCCACGATGATATCGGCTGGGGACTTGACTATGACTGGCTGGCACAGTTCGGCATAGATGAGGTGGCACACAAGAAGTTCCTGAATGACTATTTCACAGGAAAGGGATACAACAGTGATTCCAGAGGTGAGCTCTATAACGATGATCCTAGACTCGGAGATGCCCGTCTGTGTGGAACAACAGCATCCCTGTCAGGCCTTGAGGCCGGCCAGTACGAGGCAAATGCAGACAAGATCGAACAGGCCATTGCCTGTGATCTCATGCTTCATGGATACCTGCTGGCACAGAGCGGAATCCCGGTTCTGTACAGCGGTGATGAGATAGGACAGACAAACGATTATACTTATAAGAATGATCTGGACAAATGTGCGGACAGCAGATATCTGCACAGAGGAAACTTCCCATGGGACAAGGTTGAAAATAAAGATCCTGTAGCCATGAAGATATTTGACGCGCTGCGCCACATGGAGGATATAAGAGCATCGCATGATGTATTTTCATGTAATGCAAATGTCTACACCATAGAGACAGGATGTGCAAGCGTCCTCGGAATAGTGAGGGAATATGCGGGACATGAGCTGAGGGCATTTTTCAACTTCAGCAACATGAATCAGCTCATCTGGACTATGCCTGAGGATCAGGCTGACATATATACCGATCTCATATCAGGCAAGACACTCCGCGAGCTTGGAGCAGTCATGCCTAGATATGGATGCTGGTGGTTCTACAGATAGTTATTCGGAATCTTTTTTATAGAACATAAGAAGAGTATTTTTGATAGAAGGCTTAAAGACTGTGTTATGGTCATAGCCTTCTATTTTTTCGTAGGTTAGGTTTAAGCCAGAATAATTTCTCTCTTGTAAATCATTGTAGAAATCCTCGATAGAAGATATGAAGTTTTTATCCTCATCTGCACCTACGGTTACATAGACATTAGCATTTAGAGTCTGTGTTCTGTTGTAATATTCTTCTTCGTACGTAGACATGAATTTGCCGTCAGTATTTGCCCACATGGAAGGACTGCCAATATAATAATTTGCAAATGTATTTTTTCCTATAGTGTCATTATGGAACAGAGCATAGTAAGCCCAGTATCCACCCAGGGAATGACCTGTGAGAGTCATGTTTTCAGGGTTTACAGAGTATATTTCTTCCAGATAAGGAATCAGGTTATCTACAATAAAATGCAGGAATGAATCAGGGTTAGTCTGAAGATCTCTTTTTCTGATGACATCATAATTGTAATTGTTTGGATACCCTATGCTGACAAGGATAACATCCTGTATCTGGCCAGATGTCATGAGAGGTCTGAGTTCAGGGTGATCACTGAGTCTCCAGACTCCATCGGTCATAACAACCATTGGATATGAGCTTGCTTCGTTATAATCAGGTGGAAGAGATATATGGACAACAAAAGTGTCATCTATCTCAGCATCATAAATGGATAATTCGTTGATATAGTCTGCACAGGCGGGATCAAGCGTGGTCACCTCGTTATAATACATGTGCTCGGGAGAGAGTTTTCCCATGGTTATGCTGGCACGTTCCTCTGGAAGTAAACCTGTTGGAGTTGGCGCTTCTGTAGTAAGCTCCTCAGTTGTGATTTCTTTGACTGAGGTTTCACTTGTTGTTGCTTCTTTGATTGACGTATCTTCGGATGAAGAATAGCTGGTGACCGATTTGGTGACAGTAGAGTCATTCTTAGATGCTGACGAGTGTTGACACCCGGTGACAGCTAATATAACGGCTATGCTGAATGTGGTCAAAATTGTTAATTCCTTTTTCATAAAAGGCCTCCTTTGATTGTATTTAGTAATTATCATATAAGTGAGAAATACTATAAAAACAATATCACAGGAGTTGCATTATGACCTGTCAGCAATGGTTAAACCTTGTCGGGGCGGATTTGCAGGAGAAGGTAATTTTGTTCCTTTTTTAATGATACATTGCTACACTCTAAGGTTATGTCAGGCACTATGTTATAATGAGAAAATGGGAGAAATTCTGTGTAAATTTTATACCAAAGTGACTGCTGCCCGGCAGGAGTAGTATCTGAACAGTCAAAACAGATCCATTCGCCGTCAGGAATGCTTGTTATCGAATAATCGGATATATTTAATCCGGAAATTTCTTGTTTTGTGATCATTCGTCCAAATGTGTAATTAAAGCATGAAATTTCATTATTGAACTTATCAATATTTATAAAATCATTTGATCTGTAACCGAATAAGCAGTTATTTGGTTTTTCATCAGTGGATTTAATTTCCATTAGTTTATCCCAGCTTTGACTGCAGCATTCTCTTGTAAATTTTGGAATCAGAACATTATTTTGCGCAGTATCGAGGCTTGTGAAAACCATCGAATAACCGGCAATACACATGCTGTTGATATTAATGATTCTGTAATTGAGCATAGACCCCCCATCTGCTGTGACCCTTAATACAATCCGGGTGAAATTACGGAGCCCTGACTTGCTATTTCGAACATAAGATGGAGAGTTTCCATGAAAGCGTGTGAAAGCCTTCGTGAAGCTTTCGGGTGTGTCATATCCGTATTCAAGTGCAATATCAGTCACCGCGCGGTTGGTGGAAATGAGTTCTTCCCCAGCCAGGGAAAGCCGGCGGTTTCTGATATATTCCCCTATAGTATATCCCGTGATTAGATGAAATACTTTTCTGAAGTTGTCGGGAGAAGAGTAAGCCTGCCTGGCTATTGTATTTTGGTCCAATACTTCACCGTCAATAAGGTGAGTCTCAATATAATCAATTGCGTTAATAAGTCCTTCGGTCCAATTCAAATGGTTTTCTACCTCCATGTAATGTATGTATATCACTATAGCACATATTTGTAGTAAATTGTTATAATGGACATATGAAAGTCATATCGGTTTGTTAATATGCAGGTCAAGGAGGTGATGATGTGGAGAGAAATGACATAGAGGCGTCAATAAATGCCGCATATGCAGAAAAAAATTCGGAGACTTCAAGAATGAAGATGTACGCTCTGAACAAGATATTGTTGGTGGAGGATGATATACACATAAGTGAGGTCATACATGACTACTTTGTCAGAGAGAGTGGAGGTCGGATGTATGTCGAGGTGGCGTATAATGGCGATGACGGATTGGACAGTTTCATGATGGAGACATTTGATCTTGTGCTGCTTGATATCATGCTGCCAGGGATGGATGGTTTTGCGGTGTGTCGTGAGATGCGCAGGAACAGTATGGTTCCAATATTATTTCTGACGGCTAGAGATTCCGAACGGGATATTATGCTGGGCTATGATCTGGGTTGTGATGACTACATAGTGAAACCATTTTCACTTGCAACTCTGTATGCCAAGTGCAAGGCGCTTATCAAGAGATCCAAGGGGACTGACAGCAATGGAGAGCTGGTATGTGGAGCGATAAGCATGAATCCGTCAAGATATATGACGAAGGTAAATGACGTGGAGGTCGATCTTGCACCAAAGGAGTTTGCTCTTCTGAAGATACTTCTTGAGAATAAGGGAAAGGTTATCACAAGAGAAAGACTGCTCGTTGATATCTGGGGTTATGATTATGAAGGAAGCGACAGATGCGTGGATAATCATGTAAGAAAGCTCCGGGCAGGTATAGGCAGTGCAGGAAAGCAGATAAAGACTGTGATAGGCAAGGGGTATCAGGTGAAAGAAATATAATTTATATCAGGCAAGAAATGATGATAAAAATGTCTGTATTAGAAAGCCTGGATTAGAATGTAAAAAGGGAGAAAAACGATATGACTGATAAAAAGAATAACAATAAGAAATATACATCGGCAGTAAGACGTGAGCTTAAGCGTATAGTGAGGCGAAAACTTTGGCGCGGGTTTCTGGTTGCAGGAGTTATGGTTATGCTGATCATCATAGCCGCACTTGGTTTATTGACTATAGTCAATTACAACCAGAGATCAGGATTTGACAATGATGTGAGAACAGTGTGCAATGGAATGTACAGAGTGATAAAAGATGGTGAGAGTGATCAGGAAATACGGGAAGATATAGAGGGGATACTCAGCAAATGCAATACACCTTATTTTGTATCAAAGGTTTACAGATATGACGATGGGGTTAAGCTGTCAGGACAGGATGCATGGCTTGAGGATGATGCTGAGTTTGAGGAAGATGCTGCATATGAGGATGACGCTGAGCTTGAGGATGAAGATAACAGCTCAGATACAGGCTCAGGGGATGATGATTTTCAGCCGGGAGACAGATTTGTTGAAAATGGTGTAACCTATGAGTGGATATCCACGGATGAAGGTATAACAGCTGTCAAAGTTCAGTCAGAAGATCAGGTATATGAAGATATAAGATCGGTTTCGGAGATATACCATGACTTTGTTGCGCAGGGGAAAGACAATGTGGATTTTGTAAATATGGAAAAACAGTATGAGAGCTCAAGAGCATATTTGAATGATGTATTTGAGAGGGAAGGGATGGACACCAATACAGATTATGAAGAGGACATATCCTGGAGAGGATATTACTACAGAGGCAGAACTGTGACTGTTGGTGGAAACGATTATTATGTTGCAGCTGCGATGTACGAGGATCCATTTACAAGATCTGAGATGGGGCTGTTTCGTATCATTATATATATGACGCCATTAGTTCTTCTGTGCTATGTGATAACGGCGGTGATATCCTACAGGAAAAAGAAAAAAGAGATCATTGAGGATGAGACCCGCAGAAATATCATTGCAGCTATAGCACATGATGTGAGAGGCCCGGTTACCGCCATATCAGGATATGCGGAGAACCTGCAGCAGATAGTTCATGATGCTGAATCAAGGCATTACACGACCTCTATACTGGATAATGTTTCATATATCAATGAGATGATAACCGGTATGCTCTCATACATCAGGCTGGAAAACACACTGACTATTAAGAATGACAATGTGGATATGGCGGCGCTTGCCAGACAGGTTACAGACAGGTATACAGGTGAACTGGAGAACAGGAATATAGAGTGCGAAATCGCCGGTCATGCTGAGATACGCGCCGATGCAAGACTCATGGATATCATGCTGGATAATCTGATCATGAATACGGTAAAGTATGCGTCAGACAACAGCATTGTAAATATTGATATTGGTGTGGGCAGACTGGTCATATCAAATGATATGGATGGTGAGATAGACTGTGATCCCCCTGAGTTATGGGAGCCTATGAAAAAAGGCAATTCCGCCAGGACCGGACATACAGGAAATGGTCTGGGGCTGTCAATAGTGAAGAAAATACTTGACCTGTCAGGTTTTACCGGGGATATAGCCATGGAAGATGGAAAGTTTGTGGTTACGATCATCTGGAGTAAATAGACACAGATAATGTGTATTGAATAATAAAACGTATAATAACATATTTGACAGAAGTTATATAGATAAGAGGAGGCTGTCCGGCGTAAAATGGACAGCTAGTGTTCAGAGATGATGAACTGGTTCAGAACTATGTACTCGATATAAGCGGTGCAAAGAACATGACCTCAGATGAAAAATATGCAGTCCTTTCCAGTGTGAAACTGAAGGATGGAACAATGCTTACAGATATCGTCGAATCGGGAGACGAAAATACAAACACAGCCGGAGAATACGAACTTCTGTTCACCACAGACCGCATATTGGATGTAAGCCAGGTAGACAGCCTGCTGTTCTGGAAAAATGCAGGCGAAGATGCGCAATACACTTTCAATGATTTCTATGAGGTTCCATTTAACTGATATTTTTCTTTGGTGTAAAATAGCACGATAGTGCCATTGACTGAGAGTTACCATTTCTTGCTATGAAGTATGCGATGCCATTATTGTGTGATTATACACTTGCATGTAAAGAATACAAAACAACTAGAAAATCCGTATATTACAATATGCAACAATCAGCAGTTAAGAACTAAATTAAAAGATAAGATTTGATGTTCTAAGAATTACAATATATTCAAGAACAGAAAGAAATCCAGTCCAGTATATATTACGATCGGTAGTGTAGTCGACTGAGTTTCAGCGCTTCTTGCTAAGGCGAAGCACGCAACGCCCTTATCGCGTGCGTAGCCGCATGCAGATAGAAGCAAGCGGAAACGAAGGAAGACAAACGTGATCGTATATATACTGGACTGGATTTCTTTCGTCCGTTTGTTAATATTTAATTCTTAGAACATCTATACAGCAGATCCTCCCAACGGCGGTCAACCTCCTGCTGATACTGAACGAGAAGGTGCTCGTTCTCAGGCTTGAACAGGTGCTTGAATCTGCCCTGCGTTCTCAGGAAGTCCTCGATAGGAAGCTTCTTCTTAGGAGAGTAGGAGAGGATCCATTTGCCCTCAATAACCTCGAACAGAGGCCAGTAGCATGTCTCAACTGCCAGCTTGCAGATGTCCATGATCTTCTCAGTAGGGTATCTCCATCCTCTAGGACATGGTGACATGACATTGAGGAAAGCTGCGCCAGGTGTGTATATGGCCTTCTCAGCCTTCTCATAGAGATCACGCATGTTGCCGAGAAGAGTAGATTGTCCAACATATGGGATGTCGTGGGCAGCCATGACCTGTGCCAGATCCTTTCTGTTCTGCATCTTACCATTTGACTGTGAGCCTACCGGTGTGGTTGTGGTGTCAGCATACATAGGAGTAGCCGATGAACGCTGGATACCGGTGTTCATGTATGCTCCGTTGTCATAGCACACATATACCATGTCATGTCCACGCTCCATGGCACCCGACAGTGACTGAAGTCCGATGTCATAAGTTCCGCCATCACCGCCGAATGTGATGAATTTGTAAGTGTCATCTATCTTGCCTTTTTTCTTCAGAACGTTGTAGGCTGTCTCAACACCTGAGAGGGTTGCGCCTGCGTTCTCAAATGCGTTGTGTATGTAGCTGTCCTCGTAAGCTGTGTAAGGATACATGAAGGTTGAAACCTCAAGACATCCTGTGGCGTTACCGATGACCGCCTTGTCGCCCTCGTGAAGGGCGCGGAGTACAGTTCTGACAGTGATCGTACCACCGCAGCCTGCACACATTCTATGACCTGGAGCAAGACGCTCAGGCTTGTTCATTACTTCTTTAAAATTATATGCCATTTCATCTTACCTCCTACTGTCTAAGTCCTATGTACTGATACTGAGGAATCTCAGCACCGTTCTCTATCATGTCTTCAAGCTGTGCAAATACGCCCTTGGCGCTGTCCACAGTGTAGTCACGTCCGCCGAGACCGTAGATGTAGCTGACAGCCTTTGTGGTTGCCTGAATGTCATACAGGTGCTCCTTGACCTCTGCTGAGAGAGGACCGCCGCCTGCTCTGAATCCTTCCGATCTGTCAAGGATTGCCACAGCCTTGGTGTGGGCGAGAGCCTTTGCAATCTCCTCACCAGGGAATGGTCTGAACACTCTGATCTTCAAGAGTCCGACCTTCTTGCCTTCGTTTCTCAGCTCATCTATAGCTTCCTTTGTTGTTCCGGCTGCAGAGCCGATCATAACGATGGCGTAGTCAGCGTCGTCAAGTCTGTACTCCTCAAAGAATCCGTAGTGACGGCCTGTCATCTCCTCGAATTCCTTTGCAACGTCAAGAATAACCTGCTTTGCATTCTTCATGGCAGTGTTCTGAGCCATCTTAGTCTCCATATAGTAAGGAGATGTGGCGTAAGGACCGACAGCCATAGGCATCTCAGGATTTAACAGATACTGCTCAGGGGTGTATTCACCTACAAACTTCTTTACGAGATCATCCTCGATGAGGGTGATGTTTTCAACGGCATGGCTTGTGATGAAACCATCCTGACATATCATGATAGGAAGTCTGACATCCTTGTGCTCAGATATTCTGTATGCCTGAACAAAGTTGTCATATGCCTCCTGGTTGTTCTCTGCATATATCTGAAGCCAGCCTGTATCACGTGCGCCCATACTGTCTGAGTGGTCACAGTTGATGTTGATAGGGCCGGAGAGTGCTCTGTTTACAAGTGCGAGGGCAAGTGGAAGACGATTGGACGCTGCCACGTAGAGCTCCTCCCACATGAGAGCCATACCACATGATGATGTGGCTGTGAGTGTACGGCAGCCGGCAGCCTCTGCGCCGATCGCTGCACTCATGGCACTGTGCTCACTCTCTACCGGTATAAATTCTGTATCGATCTCTCCATTGGAGATAAATGTTGAAACGAACTGAGGTATCTCAGTTGAAGGTGTTATAGGAAATGCAGGCATAACATCCGGATTGATCTGCTTTATAGCATGTGCCACAGCCTCATTTCCTGAAAGACGTTCTCTTATAGCCATTTATTTGCCCTCCTTCATAGTGATTGCTCCGAATTTGCACTGGTATGCGCATATACCGCAGCCCTTGCAGTGCTCCAGGTCAAATGCGAGACGCTTGCCTGATACGACCGGAATGCATGAATCCGGACAGACAGGTGCGCACAGAAGACAGTGTACGCATTTGCTCTCGTCTAGGACAGGTGTTGAAGTCCTCCACTCACCTGTGTTAAATGCCTTGGATGTGCCACCGCCGTATACGTGGTTTCCAGGTGTGAGCTCTGTCCATTTGCTATTGTCATGTATCTTGCTTATATCTGTTCTCATTACTTCATTACCTCCCTGAAGGCGAGCTTTAATGCTTCCATGTTGCCCTCGATAACCTCTGGTTTCTTGGCAAATTTGTGCTGATATGACTGTCTCATATCTTCGAGGAAAGGTCCCTCCTCCATGATTCCGCTGACAGCAACGATGGCTGCAAGCATAGGAGAGTTAGGGAAATTCTTGCCGAGAGTCTTCATGGAGATCTCTTTGGCGTCAAGTGTGTATACCCTACCCTTGTAACCCTTGAGCAGTGGACGAACCTCGTCCGGAGTCTTAGGTGTATTTATAATGATGGCACCATCCTCGGCGAGACCTGCAGTCACATGTACAGGTTCGATCAGAGATTCGTCTACAACAACCACATACTGTGGCTCGTAAATGTTGGAATGTACTCTGATAGGTTCACTGCTGATCCTGTTGTAAGCAGTGATAGGTGCGCCCATTCTCTCCGGGCCATACTCAGGGAATCCCTGAACATATTTACCTGTTTTGAATGCCACATCTGCGAGAAGCAGGGCAGCAGTCTTGGCACCCTGACCACCACGTCCGTGCCATCTGATTTCGATAGTATCTTTCACTTTTACATCTCCTGTCAAAAATTTCTCATTAAGTTCTATTTAATTCCATTTAATATGAAAAAATAATCCTTTTGATTATACCATTTATAAACAATAAGTAAAGAATAAAATTAAGGATATATGGTGGAATACAGAAAAAATTAACGAATAATGGTGGATATGCCTGAAAATGTTAGATGTTGACGGGCTGCGCAACATAAAATCTTAAACAATAGGGAAAAAAAGATAAAAATACTGCATGTGTATATATGAAAGAGATCATTATCAACAAAAAAGACAGATATGGGATCTGTCCATAGCTGTCTTAAAAGGTCATAAAAGTGATATTTATAGTCTGACCAGAAAATGAATATAAGTCTGTCCGTCTGCTGTCTGATTGTCGAGAAGGATCTCACCGTCATATTTTTTAGTGAGTTGTTTTAACTTATAAAGACCTATTCCCCTTGAATATCTGCCGTCCTTCAGCGGCTTTGTCGAGTAGCCTTTGGTGAAGAAATCCCTTCGCATGACCGAGGTGAGAGTAGGACCTGCATTGAGGGTCTCAATGGATGTCTTCGTTCCGTCTGAGTCGATCACTATCTCTATATGTCCTCCATCCTCGGTGGCATCAAATGCATTGTCCACCAGAATACTCATCGTATCCAGAAGTTCGAATTCAGCAGCCTTTGATGTGAGAGTTGAATTCTTGACATTTATATTGAGATCTATATTTCGTTCCTGAGCAAGGTTCATCTTGCTGAACAGGAATCCTGCAATCAGTTTCATGTTGATCCTCAGAAGGTAGGAATTTTTTATAACATGATCGCTGCATGAAGTATCAAGTTCCTTTGCCAGAGCGGCAGAGAGTGATTCATAATCGGTGTAGCTGATCGGCAGCATACTTATTGCCTGAAGTTCGTTGTTGTAATCGTGCTGTCTCATTCTAACCTGATCAATAAGCTCCTCTATAATAGGAAGATACTGTTCATAAGACTGCAGCTGCTTCTGGGACTCCCTGAGACTCATGTAGTTCTTGTACATTCCGGCGTACAGGATGAGTATAAGAATAACTATAAACAGGAAAGTCATAAACACATTCATGAAATCTTTAGGTGATATACGCTGGTATAAAACCATGGAGACCATGAGGGCAAATACAGCGAGTATTATATTCCTGAAAACCTGGTTTTTTATGATGAGGGTTTCATACAGCTTATCCAGGTGCCCGAATTTGTACAGCAAAATAGCTATCACAAAAGCCATAGCTTCAGTTATATATGTTGAAGCATTGGTGAAAGGGTTGTCTGTGAATTGCATGATGACAACCATCTGTATAAGGTTCAGCACTGTCATGATTATAAGAGCTATTGCGTAGCCCGTTATGATCTTCATTGGCGGATAACGGAAGACCAGGGAGTAGAATACAAAGCAGTAGATGTATGTTATCAGTGTGAATATGAACATGGAGTCTGTAACTGTGGCAATCAGAGAGACTGGTAAAGTCAGCAGAAGCAAAGGTGGAAGTCTCCTTGCTATCTGGGAAAATTTTACATTGTATATCGCCATCATGAATATTAAAAATACAAAGGTATCAAGCAATATCTTGGAAAGAAAGTTAAAATATGCAGCCATTTTATCTGTACTCCTGGTAAGTTTCTATAATAGTTTTATATTTGCGTCCAACCGGTATGGACTCCTGAGTCAGCTTTAGCTTTATAAGTGAATTGGATCTGTCATAACTCTGTATGTAGTTGGGATTGAAGTAATAGCTTTTGTGGCATCTTACCAGAGAAGCATCACCGGCATCCTGCAAAATTGACTCGAAGGTCGGGTTGGTGACGATAAAATCGCCGTCGGATGTGAAAATGTGCTTGTGGTGGCCGGATGCACATACATAAATTATTTCATCCATGCTTATATGGAAAAGTATTCCCTGGATATCCTTTACGCGGATCCTTGATGTCTGGTCGTCAGGCTGTGTGAGCACCGAGTTGATACCTCCTACGACATCGATTCTGTCATAAGGCTTTGAGAAATAATACTGGCAATGATACTTGTTGATGACATCAAGGTTTGGAACGGTGATATCGGTGATGAAGATGACAGGTGTGTCACTGTATTTGGGAATTCTTCGGAGATAACCACATACATCCAATCCGGTCTTCCCTCCACCGAGATCAATGTCCAGTAAAAAGATATCAATATCAAATGAATCTATTATTGTTATGGCATCGTTGTAAGTTGATGCAGTGTTGACAACAGCGTCTGCGTACTCTTCTTCAATTATATATTTTAAGCCGGTAAGCTGGATATTGTCATCCTCAACAATCAGAAAATTCATAATCAAACACTCCTGTGAAAAATTGATAGATAAACAAAACTCTTAAATTATTAACATATCAGGAACATTCTATCATACAAATGGGAATTTCTACAATAGGTATAATTAAAGTATATGTGTGTTGTAAACGAAAATTTATGTCGTTCAGGTTGTTATACGCGTCGTTTGTGTCGATTTATGTCAAAACTATTGGAAAAATTATACAAATAGTATAGTGTATGTAACAGAGAATAATTAACTCTGAGGGGAGATTGATTATATAGTGTCAGATAGGATGTATCAGGTACAGGTATTTCGGTTAAGGGTATCTGTACAGTATATTCAATCTGATGCATCGGAGCTGCCATATGTGCCTGGGCATGTATGGCAGATTTTTTGCGTTAAGCTGTAATATAATACTATTTAAAATTTGAAAATAATATGGTATGATGTAGAGAAACATGGGGTTTTGTATACATCTGTGTGAAATTCCATAAATGACAAAAAGCTATTACCAGGAGGAAGAGTATGATTAAATTATTTGACAACGGTGCTTATCTGTTACATGGTACAGAGCTGGTTGAGGATAATGCTGAGGCAGGTGCAGTTCTCGCATCAAAGCTTGGCAGTGCTCCATCAAAGGAAGAGGCATCAAAGAACACACTTGCTTACGGAATATTGGCTAAGCATAACACATCTGACAATATGGAGAATCTTAAGATCAAATTCGATAAGATGACTTCACATGATATAACATTTGTAGGAATCATCCAGACAGCAAGAGCATCAGGTCTTAAGGAGTTCCCTATACCATATGTACTTACAAACTGTCACAACTCACTGTGTGCCGTAGGTGGAACCATCAATGAGGATGACCATATGTTTGGCCTCTCATGTGCGAAGAAGTATGGCGGCGTGTATGTACCACCTCATCAGGCGGTCATCCATCAGTTTGCAAGAGAGATGCTGGCAGAGTGTGGCGCCATGATACTTGGATCAGACTCACATACACGTTACGGTGCTCTTGGTACTATGGCTATTGGAGAGGGCGGCGGTGAGCTCGCAAAGCAGCTCCTGTGTAAGACATACGATGTTGCAAAGCCGGGCGTTATCGCAATCTATCTCGACGGAGAGGTACAGAAGGGGGTTGGTCCTCAGGATGTGGCACTTGCCATCATCGGAGCAACATTTGGCTGCGGATATGTCAAGAATAAGGTCATGGAGTTCGTTGGTCCTGGTGTTGACAAGCTCTCAGCAGATTTCCGTATCGGTATTGATGTTATGACAACAGAGACAACATGTCTGTCATCAATATGGAAGACAGATGACAAGATAAAGGATTGGTATGACATTCACGGAAGAAGTGAGGCATACAAGGAGATGAATCCTGGCGATGTGGCTTACTATGACGGAGTCGTATATGTAGATCTGTCAACAGTTAAGCCAATGATAGCTATGCCATTCCACCCAAGCAACACATACACCATCGACGAGCTGAATGCCAACCTCATGGATATCCTTGATGATGTTGAGAAGCGTGCACTTGTAAGTCTTGACGGCAAGGTCGACTTCACACTCAAGGATAAGGTAAGAGATGGCAAGCTGTATGTTGAGCAGGGAATCATCGCCGGATGTGCCGGTGGTGGATATGAGAATATCTGCGATGCGGCTGATATCCTCAGAGGCAAGAGCATAGGCGCTGACGAGTTCACACTGTCAGTATATCCTGCAAGTACACCTATATATATGCAGCTCGCAAAGAATGGTGTTCTGGCTGATCTCATCGAGACAGGTTCCATCGTTAAGACAGCATTTTGTGGACCTTGCTTTGGTGCCGGTGATACACCTGCCAACAATGCATTCTCCATCAGACATTCAACAAGAAACTTCCCTAACAGAGAGGGTTCAAAGATACAGAATGGTCAGATCTCATCTGTTGCGCTTATGGATGCGCGTTCTATCGCAGCAACTGCAGCCAACAAGGGCTATCTGACATCAGCAACAGACCTTGCAGATATAGAGTACACACATCCAAAGTATTTCTTCGACAAGGCTATATACGACAGAAGAGTTTACAACGGTGTTGGAAAGGCTGATCCTTCAGTTGAGATCAAGTTTGGTCCAAACATCAAGGACTGGCCTGAGATGGTTCCTCTTACAGACAACCTTCTCCTCAAGGTGGCATCAGTTATACATGATCCTGTAACAACAACAGATGAGCTTATCCCATCAGGAGAGACTTCATCATACAGATCAAATCCTCTTGGACTTGCAGAGTTCACTCTGTCAAGAAAGGATCCTGAGTACGTTGGAAGAGCGAAGGCTATCCAGGCTGTAGAGAAGGTTCGTGAGGCAGGTGAGTGCATGGGTAAGGCATTCCCAGAGGTCAAGGAAGTTATGCATGCCATCAAGGAGAAGTTTGAGGACGTATGCGGAAGCAACACAGGTGTTGGAAGTACCATTTATGCTGTTAAGCCAGGTGACGGTTCAGCCCGTGAGCAGGCTGCATCATGCCAGAAGGTTCTCGGTGGATGGGCAAACATTGCAAAGGAGTACGCTACAAAGAGATACAGATCAAACCTTATCAACTGGGGTATGCTTCCATTTGTGATCGACAAGGATTTCGACTTTGACAATGACGACTATGTATTCATCCCGGGAATCAAGGATGCGGTGAAGAACAAGACAGAGGTTATCAAGGCATATGTTGTGAACAAGGATTTTGCTGAGATAGAGCTGAGACTTGGAGAACTCACAGACGATGAGAGACAGATCATAACAGATGGCTGCCTCATCAATTACTACAAGTACAACTAAATGATATATATGGTGCCGAGTGCGCCATGTATGTACATTTGAATATAATGTATATACGACGATATAACAGGCATCATCATGGGCGCTTTAGTGCGGCTTGGTGGTGCCTGTTGCTTTCATATAGCCAGTGTGATCATGATGTGATAATTCACGATGTCAAAAAGAAACGGATTTACAACATGGCGGGTTTATGAAGACAAAAATAAAATACAGGAGGTATTTATAATGGGAAAATCAGAGCTGGAAAAGATGCACACATGTGAGCTTTATCTTCCGGGCGATGAGGATATCGCCAGAGAGCAGATAAAGTGTCTGGACAGATTATATGACTTCAATATGACCAGACCAACAGAGATGGTCAAGCGTCAGCAGATGCTCAAGGAGATGTTTGAGGAGATAGGAGACAACTGCTATATAGAGCCACCACTCCATGCAAACTGGGGCGGAAAGTTTGTGCATTTTGGAAATAACATATATGCCAACTTCAACCTGACAATGGTGGATGACACGCACATATATGTTGGAGACTATACAATGTTTGGTCCGAATGTCACACTGGCTACGGCGGGACATCCGATAGACGCAGATCTCAGAAAACAGGGATATCAGTACAATGCACCTATAACAATAGGCAAGAACTGCTGGATAGGTGCAGGAGTTACGATACTTCCGGGGGTAACTATAGGTGATAACACCGTCATAGGAGCCGGAAGTATGGTTGCAACGGATATACCATCAAATGTAGTGGCTGTCGGAAACCCGTGTAAGGTGCTTCGAGAGGTGAATGAGCGAGATGCAAAGTATTACTTCAAAGATCACAGGATAGACTTCTTTCAGTACAACAACGTAAGCAAGAATGACTGATGAGGTGAATGAGTGAAGGTTACATGCAAAAGCTGCGGTAAAAAATTTTACCCCGAAAAGACAGGGCATATGTGTCCGAGATGCGGTTCATGGTATGTGGAGAAAAACATAGATGGGCAGTTTGAAAGCGGAGCAGCTCCGGCAGATGCCGGAGATCACAATCAGGATCAGACATCCCATATTGAAGACAAGAATAAACAGTATGGAAATGTGCACAGCGAGTGGTTCAAGAAGAAAGAAAAAGATGTACTCGATAATGAAAAGAGACTGGAAAAAGTCAGCATGATAATTATCATTGTATTTTCCCTGATAATATGTCTGGGGACCGTTTATTCGGCGCTCACGTCAGATCATGACAAAAGTCTTGGGTTTGATGAAGAATCAGAAGGCGAATATGAGGATACAAATGATGAAATATACAGTGGCGATGGGAATTATTATGTTGATAGTATCCCAGTCAAAGGATATGCATTTGGAGACAAGATGGTGAATGTGGATCCTGTTGGAAATACGTCGTGGTTAACGATCAATTCAGTGGAGCCGATAGAGCTGGAAGATGCCGATGTTCCCGAAGGATATGTGGTATACGATATGGAATATGAGATGGATGCTACGGACGATGGGAGTTCAGATGCAGAGGGTATGCCAGACGGAAGAGATTATTTTGATGTATATCTCAGATCAAAATCTTGTATGATGTTGGAACCTATGAGTCAGGAGGACATAGACATTTTGATGTCATATGATGGATATGCAGATGCCAATGACATATCAGAAGTAGTGGATGCTGATCATGGACATATGTACTTTATGGTCAGGTCAGATGATTATGGGTATATGGTTGTATACTGTCAGAATGATGATCCTGAATCACCAGAAGGTCAGTCTACTCCTACAAATATTATGTATGTGGTAGGCGAAAAGGCTGATGCATCGGTTTGGTATGATGTGAGTAAGCTTGACACTCCTAAGGGAAAGTTATACAAAATATACGATGGAGAGTATGGACAGAAAATTGAGAATGATAAGAAATATACTCTTCCAGGTGGGGCGGAAATTACCACTGATGAGATAAGTTATCTGAGTGAAGTAGAATTTGATTATGACAGTTATGACTATTATCTGGTGAGCGATATACTGTTAAATCACGGCGCAAGGATAGGAAACTTTGACATTGTGGTTATAGATACGGATAGTGATACGGATCCAATTAAGAGAAAGATTTTCTATGGTGAATATACAGATGATGCCCTTACTCCAATGTCTGTGGTGTATCAATATGTTGTGTACGGTATCCCGAAGGGACAGGATAAGATCATAAATGTTACATATGAATTTGGATCAGTGCTGGATGAACTGCAGCATGAGACCGCAAGACTTCCGGTTCCAGAGCAATAATACTATATATGTTTCTATATATGAAAGACTATTATAATATCCTGAATGATATACATATGAAGTTATAAGAAAAGGCATACATGGACGGTACAGTGAAATGTACTGTCATGTATGCCTTTTGTGATTAATCTCTTTGCTTACTGCTTTGATATGGCAGCAGTTTCAGTGCTCTTGGCAACCTCTACAATAGAAGAGGTGAGACCTGCGATTCCCTGTATCTCTGATGGGATGATGATCTTGGTAGCCTTGCCGTCTGCAGCCTTTGTAAATGCTTCCAGGCTCTTTAGAGTGATGACCTGATTTGTAGGCATTGACTCATTCAGTGCTCTGATACCATCTGCATTTGCCTGCTGTACAGCGAGGATAGCCTGTGCCTGACCTTCGGCTTCCTTGATAGTTGCTTCCTTCTTAGCCTCAGCACGGAGGATCTGAGAAGCCTTCTCAGCCTCGGCCTCAAGGATGACTGACTGCTTGTTACCTTCTGCGATGAGGATGGCTGACTTCTTCTCACCTTCAGCACGGAGGATCTGCTCACGTCTCTCACGCTCTGCCTTCATCTGCTTCTCCATGGCATCCTGAATAGCTGCAGGAGGGATGATGTTCTTGAGCTCTACTCTGTTGACCTTGATTCCCCAAGGATCAGTAGCCTCGTCAAGTGTTGCTCTCATCTTGGTGTTGATTGTCTCTCTTGATGTAAGTGTCTGGTCAAGCTCGAGGTCACCGATGATGTTACGAAGTGTGGTAGCTGTCAGGTTCTCGATGGCCATGATAGGATTCTCAACTCCGTAGCTGAAAAGCTTAGGATCTGTGATCTGGAAGAATACGACTGTGTCGATCCTCATTGTTACGTTATCCTTTGTGATAACCGGCTGTGGAGCAAAGTCAACAACCTGCTCCTTGAGTGTAACCTTCTTGGCTACCTTATCGATAACAGGCATCTTCATGTGAAGTCCAACAGACCATGTTGCCTGATATGTTCCAAGTCTCTCAATTACATAAGCGTGTGCCTGTGGCACGATCTTGATCGTACTGCAAATAATAACGATTACGATCAGACATAAAATGATAATAAGTGAAATTCCTGCTCCGTCCATAATAATCTCCTTAATTAAAAATGTGTGTGTCTTAAGCTGATAAGCCCTTAGCTTTATATTGCCGGCTTTCCTGCCTTTTCTACGATTGCTTTGACTCCGGATATCTCGTCGATCACGACCTCGGTTCCGGTTTCAATGGTATCGCCATGTTTGGATCTTGCTGTCCACTCAACTCCGTTGATCAAGACCTGACCGGTGGACTTGAGATTGTCTATGTCAGCAGATACGATAACGTGTTTGCCGATAAGACTTTCTACGTTTGTCTTCACCAGTTGGTTGTCAAGATGCTTCTTGGCAATCGGTCTTGTCGTGAAGAAAAGAATAGTGGTGACAACAAGAAATGCAACGATCTGTAGTGGCAGCGATCCGCTGAAAAAAGCGATGATCATTGCCACCAGGGCTCCTCCACATGCCCAGATGGTTGTAAGTCCAAGCGATATGATCTCAGCAATGAGACATACGGCAAATATGATAAGCCAGGTTGCAATCTCCCAATTCATATAGAACACCTCCCTTGTTTAGGAAATCCTGGTATGCGATAGTTTTCGCATTTGCCCTTGGCTAGCTCTCATTTTACTAAAAAACAGTAGGGTAAACAACATAAATTTTCTGAACATACTATCCCCTAAAGTGCATTATATGCACGAATTATAAAATTTATGAGATTAAATGATAAATGTATGGTTAATTTTGCGTAAGCTGTATTGAACAGGTTTGGAAAAACTAATATAATAAACACATGCTAAAGAATGGGAGAGAAGAAGTTGGCTGTTAATAATAAGAAGAAAAGAATTCTCAACATAAGTCTGGCGGTCATAGGAATAATCATTGTCGGACTCCTTTTTAATAAGATACTGGAGCAATGGTCGGGATTTCGTGCGATACTTGACAAGATATCGAGTGCATTTGCACCGATCATAGTGGGCGCAGTCATTGCGTTTCTCATGAACCCGATACTTGTTTTTTTCGACAGATTATTTCATACGATATTCCAAGAGAGAGTCATATCGGATAAGAAAAAATTGTTCAAGGTTTCGAGAACTTTGTCGGTTATTTTAACTACCATAGTGTTCCTTGGAATCATAACCGGAATAGTGTGGCTGGTGGTTCCTCAGCTCTACGACAGTATCAAGCAGCTTGTGGGCAACATGGATACCTATTATTCCAACCTTCAGACGATGGTGGAGAATATAAATGAGAAGTTCCAGAAGCTCAATATACCTGAGGATCAGATCAACAAGTATATGAACAATGCATATCTCAAGGTTCAGGATATGCTGAATACCAAGATCATGCCAAATGTGGACAAGATCGTGGTGAATATAGGAAGTGGAGTGTTCTCAGGTCTTAAGTTCCTATACAATTTCTTCATCGGTATTATCGCTTCGATATATGTGATGGCAAACAAGGAATATCTTGCATCTAGGGGAAAGAAGATCATATATGCGGTATTCAAGGTGAAGAATGCAAATACTATCCTTGACGGACTTTCAGAGATGAACAGGATATTTGGTCAGTTTATTAATGGTAAGATACTTGATTCACTTATCATTGGAATGATCATGTTCATAGTTTCAACGATACTCAATCTGCCATATGCGGTTCTGATAAGTGTTATCGTCGGAGTGACAAATGTCATACCGTTCTTCGGACCTATCATAGGAGCTGTGCCATGTTTCTTCATCGTGCTCATTGCAGATCCTATAAAGAGTCTTGTGCTGCTTATTGTTATACTTGTACTGCAGCAGTTTGATGGCAATATCCTCGGACCGAAGATCATCGGAGATACCACAGGACTTTCAAGCTTCTGGGTGCTCACAGCGGTCATAGTTGGCGGCGGTTTGTTCGGATTCTTTGGAATGCTTCTCGGAGTTCCTGTATTTGCCTGCTGTTACATGTACATCAACAGGACATGCACTGCAAAGCTGCAGGAGAAGAATCTTGCGTTCAAGACATCCGAGTATGAGAAGATCCGCAGGATAGATGAGGAGACGGGAGAGCCGATATATATAACTGAGGAAGAAGAGGATATAAGGTTCAAGAAGAAGACGCCGGAGCAGAAGCTTGCGGAGCGTGAGAACAAAAGGAAGCTCAAGCAGAAGCAGCATATGCTTCAGTACCCATCAGATCTTCCAGATGATGAATATGTGAAGTCTGGCACTGCGCATGCAGATGATCAGTCTCAGGATGACGATGATTCAGATGATGATCCTATCAGTATATTTGATAAATTCATGCATGTTATGAAGAGCGTGGCCAGCAGGGCGGACGCTGAAAAGCTTGCAAATAATATAGTAGGAAGTGATGCAGAGCCTGATAAGGAAGCTGACAGCAAAGATGACGCTGAAGAAGTTGGAAATGGTCAGGCAAAACCGGAGAGTGATAAAAAAATTTCCGGAAATCAGGATAAATAAAACATAATATCAGCACGGGGAAAGCAGATGCTGTCCCTGTCTGACAAAAGAGAAAAGAACAGATTTGCTTTTACACAAATCTGTTCTTTTCTGCATCGTATGAATAGTCGATGGATGCGAGCTTACTCTTGATATCATCTGCATTTACACATAGTGAGCTGCAGAGCTCGTCAAGACTTGGATAGTCATCTCTGAGCTTCGTGTTGATGAAGCTGAGAAGCACCATAGGATCCTTTGGAAGTGAAGAGTATTCCATGGTTAAAGTTCCTCCTTGTGGTATATTTGGTCATAATATGCATCGTGTTTATAAATATTATGGTTGAATTAACTGCATAAAATTGGTATATATATAGTTTGTGATATATATCAAAGATACAAATTGAATTTTACAACAGTGATTTAGAAATGGCAATAAGGAGTTAGATATGAGTACAAATACCGGTACGGCAAAGAAAGGAAAGCTATCAGGAAAGGGAAGTAATCTGGCGCTTCAGGCAGGAATCCTGGCGGGAGCCGGAATCGTGTCGAGGATCATCGGCCTTCTGTACAGATCGCCTCTGTATCAGATACTTGGAGATGAGGGAAATGGATATTATGGTTCAGCGTATGCAATATACGCCATGGTCATAATGATCGCCACATACAGTATTCCTACAGCGGTGTCGAAGCTTGTTGCCGGTAAGATAGCTATGGGACAGTACAAGAGTGCCAGACGTATATACTACTGTACATTTATATATGTAGTCATAGCGGGTGCTGTGGCGGCACTGATCACGTACTTTGGAGCCGAATGGTTTGTAAGTGACCAGCCAAATGCAGTCTTAAGTCTTAAGATACTTGCCCCTACTATATTTATATCGGGCTTTCTTGCAATATTCAGAGGATATCTGCAGGCGTACAACACGATGGTGCCTACATCTATATCGCAGATCATAGAGCAGCTTGCAAATGCAGTAGTCAGTATCGTCGCTGCGTATATGCTTGCAAAGCCATTTGCCGCTGGAACAACCGAGCATGCAAAGTATGGTTCTGCCGGAAGTGCCATGGGTACAGGTGCCGGAGTCCTTGGAGGATTGATATTCATACTGTTCGCTTATGCGAGAAGAAGAAAGGGTATCATGGAGTCTGTGAAGAGCGATACAAGTCCTGACACGGAATCCTATGGAAAGCTGTTCAGAATAATCATTGCCACAGTCACACCTATCGTGGTGGCAGCAGTGGTGTATAACGTGCTCACACCTATAGACATGAAGGTATTCTATGTGGTCATGAAGATGAAGGGCATGGATTCCCTGGAGATGGCAAAGCTGTATGGAATTTACTCAGGACAGTATACAGTTCTCACGAACCTTCCGCTTGCCATAGCAGCTTCAGTTGGAATCGCATATATTCCGGGAATATCCGGTGCGTATGCAAGAAATGACATGCAGAAAACCAATAAACTCCTGAATCAGGCGCTCAGCATGTCCATGCTGGTCACCATACCATGTGCGGTTGGAATGGGAGTCCTGGCTAAGCCTATAATACAGCTCCTGTTCTCAGGTGCGGATCCGATGGCAGCCAAATGTATGTATCTTGGATTCATATCCATAGTGTTCTTTGCACAGTCAACTGTAACCAACAGTGTGCTTCAGGCCATGGGTAAGGTGATGGCACCGGTTATCAATGCAACCCTTGCACTGGTGATACATGTGGTGGTTCTTGTGGTTATGCTGTACTGCACAGACTGGGCACTTTATGCACTGGTATTTGGTTCGATAGTGAATTCGCTGCTCATATGTATATTCAACCAGCGTTCGCTCACAAAGTACAAGACTGGCAAGATGGACAACAGGCGAATATACGTTGCACCTACTATAGCATCTATCTTCATGGGTGTTGTTACGATCATTGTATATGAGGGCTGCAGGAAGCTTCTCGGCAACTGGGTGATCGCGATGTTTGTTGCAGTATTTGTGGCGATCATATTCTATGCGGTGGCTATACTCAAAGCCGGAGGATATACGGAGGAGGAACTTCTCAATATGCCTAAGGGAGGTCTTATTGTGAGGTTTGCGAAGAAGTTCAGGCTGATAAAATAAAATGTTTGTAAAGTGGGGACGTTCCTTTTGTACTGACGAGTGTCCCCGTGTACCGACGAGTGTCCCCGTGTACTGACGAGTGTCCCCGTGTACTGACGAGCGTCCTCGTGTACTGATGAGTGTTTCCTGTCAAGGCTGAGGTTCGCTGTTGTGAGGAGTGCCTTCTGTTAAGGTTCGCTGGATAATTCCTTTAGATGTACCCGTGAGACGGTTCAGCTGTCTGATAGATATACCTTGTTCGTGCAGATGAACAAGGTATTTTTTCTGTTCTAAAAGAGGCAGTAATTGAAAATCGGTGATAGTAGGACACCCAGTTTCTTTTATAATTAACTCCTTTGCAACATCATCAGGGAGCCTTTTGGTCAGTTTATGAATGTCCAGGCAGTCAGCTCCTTCAGTTTCTCGGTGAAATGTAGTAAATGCATTTGAATCACCAATTAGATTGTTTATCAGTCCGATATCTACCAATGCCGAATTCCCTGATAGATAACTGTAGATACTGCTCCAGGGGTAAGACTCGCCGGGAAAAGCTTCTATGCCAGCTTTGTACGGATTTTGGTGTATATAGCGGACTACAGTGAGAAGGTATCGTTCATTGTTAACAGGTTCACTGTAATATCTGCCTTGCTGCAGGAAGCCGGTTCGATCATATTTCATATTAAACCAAACCGCATAACGCGTGTTAATGCGGCGAAATACAGTCGCCAGTGGGGTGTTAGGGGTATGTATGAGAAGATGAACGTGATTGGACATCAGGCAATATGCGTAGATTTCAAATTGGCATTCTTTTTTGTAATAGCCCAGGATATCCAGGTATTTGGCATAATCATTATTTTCTTCAAACATTTGCTGTCTGTCTGCTCCGCGAATTACAACGTGATAAATGTTTGATTCAGATATAGCTCTTGGTTTTCTTGGCATAAAAGGACCTCCTCCAAAATGATAAAATGTGATGTGTACAGTGTGGAAAAAATAAATGTTAAAATGTGATTCATGAAAACACGGTAATCAAAAATATAGCCATCAAAAACCAACCACGATAAGACAAAAAGACATTTATAAAAAGGTAATTGTTGAAAAATTGAAATGACTATGGGTTTCGTATAACATGATTCATATAATATCATTCATATGAAAATGGATTTGATTAGATACGATAGCTTAACGATCGTTTAAGAAAATCAAAACATATAATATTATACTATATTTTGAAAAGAAGTAAAGCGATTTGTAGAAGTATATGATAGAATATATCAGGGACGTTCCTTTTGTATCGGAGAGTGTCCCCTGTCATGCGAAAGGTGAAAACTCGATATGGGGCAATAAAAGGAGTAAAGTTGACATCATTGTTTGAGAGAACCATACGTGCAATGTCTGCGACAGAAGATGATAAAAAAAGTATGATGCAGAAGATGGCAGATGTCAGTTGCAAAAATATTTAGACGAAAATTATTTAGACTTGATTAGGAATATATATCTAGTGTGGGACAGAGGGACGCTTCTCGTGACAAAAGGAACGTCCCCAAGGATTAATTATGGAAAAAGAAAAAAGAAAGGGTAGGACCCTTTTAAAGATATTCATAACAACATTATATCTGAGCGTCTTTACCTTCGGGGGTGGATACGTCATCGTTTCACTTATGAAGAAAAAGTTTGTGGATGAAAACCATTGGATAGAGCAGGACGAGATGCTGGATCTTGTGGCTATATCCCAATCGTCGCCGGGACCTATCGCAGTAAATGGAGCGATAGCGGTTGGATACAAACTGTGCGGTATAGCAGGGGCACTGGTGGCCATAATCGGAACGATCATACCGCCATTTGTCATAATATCCATCATATCTTACTGTTACAGCGCGTTCAGGACTAACTGGGTGATCAGTGAGATGCTGGAGGGAATGCAGGCCGGTGTAGCTGCGGTCATTGCATCAGTGACATATGATATGGGAGCAGACATAGTAAAGCAGAAGGATGATCTGGGGATATTGATCATGATAGCTGCATTTGTTGCATCCTACATATTGGAGATAAATGTCGTGTTCATAGTAATTGTCTGTGGACTTGTCGGCGTTTGCAGAGGACAGCTGGAGAAAAGAAGAGGGCGTGGGCATAAAAAGACAGAGGATACTTCTGACGGAAATCCTGAAAACCATCCCGACAAAGGGGGGATGGAATAATGATCTATTTGCAGTTGTTCCTAAGTTTCTTCCAGATAGGACTCTTCAGTTTCGGCGGAGGTTATGCCGCCATGCCGCTTATACAGGGGCAGATAGTGAAGATACATGGGTGGATGACCATGTCAGAGTTCACGGATTTGATCACTATATCCCAGATGACTCCGGGACCTATAGCTGTCAATTCGGCGACATTTGTGGGGCTACGGGTGGCCGGATATGCCGGTGCGGCGGTTGCCACGCTCGGATGTATACTCCCTTCATGTATCATTGTAACGGTCATAGTCAGGCTGTATCTGAAATATCGCAAGCAGGATGTTCTTCAGGAGATTCTCGGCGGCATAAGACCGGCTGTTGTGGCTATGATCGCGTCAGCGGGAGTTTCGATATTGGTGACGGCGGTCTGGACTGGTATCGATATGATAAGTCTCGCAGGAACTAAGTGGAATCTTGTGGTGATATTTGCAGTGAGTGTTGTTCTGCTCAGGAAATTCAAACTGAATCCGGTGTGGGTGATGCTGCTTTCCGGCGGAATGCAGGTGCTGTGTGAAGTGGGGACGTTTCTTTTGTCATGAAGAGTGTCCCCTGTCACGGGTAAGGTTTTAAGAAAATCAAAGCAAATGTACTTTTTAATATATCTTTAAAGAAGAAAATAGCTTTGTAGAAGTATTTTGAGGGACACGGTGGCACTCTTTGTGACAAAAGGAACGTCCCCCAAGGAGGTCCCCCAAGGAGGTCTAGATGAAGAAGAAAATATTACTGTGTCTGATAGCACAGCTCATATGCTGGAGCATTATGACGCTGTCTGATTACGTGGAAGAAACATATAATGATAGTTACAATCTGGTCGTTGTATTTGCTGTACCCCTGATATGCGTAATTCTGTATATTATATTCAGAAAATGGATATACGATAATCAGATTGTGCGGCTGAAAGATGTCGCTATAATCTGTGCGGCGTGGATGATCTGTGGATTGATACTGGGATTACTGATCGGTGCTCTGGTTCTCAATGAAATGTGGATAGTATCGCAGGCTACAGGAGGATGGGAGCATTTTCTGAATGGAATCGAATACATAATGTTCGCCATAACGCTTGCAGGAATACCATTTGTGGCGGTGGTTCTGATCGAATCGGTTGTGGGAATAGTAAAGGGAGTTAGAAAAAGGGCTTGACGAGAGCTTTGGTAAAGTTGTCCGGCGTAAGTAATAAGTTTTATAATTAAATGCTTCATCTGTGAGAGGATCAGGTGGAGCATTTTTTATGCATGGTGGCTAATGGCTTACTCAGGCATATGAATAGTTTATATGTCCCTTGACAAAAAGAGAAAACATAGATATACTTACCTGCGGTAATTATCAAAGGTAATTACTAGAAATAATAAAAACGTTAATAAAAGACAGATAAGTCAAAAAATGATGGTAATCATTTTATTACGTGAAAGGAAAGCCATGACAAAGGAAAAGATAAAACAGGTTATGGATGCCTGCTACCAGGCTAAGAGAGTCAGAGATATGATGCCCAAGCTGCCAAATGGAGTGACTCCGACGCACATACATTATCTTGATGTGATAACGAAGCTGGAGCTTGACGGCACAGATGTAAAGGTCAGTGATATAAGTGATGAACTGGGGCTCCCAAGACCGGGAGTGACAAAGACGATAAAGGATATGGAACGCCTTGGATTTGTGGAAAAGAAGGCTTCAGAGGCAGATGGACGTATTGTGTATATAAGGAGCACTCAGGCTGGCAGAGATCTGGTTGGCAAATATGTTGATGAGTATTTCACAGGACTGGGGGAGTCTCTTACCGATATCACAGATGAAGATGCAGATATTATGATAGCGACCATTGAAAAAATTTATGATGTTATGAGCAAAAGGAGTCAAGACATAAGATGAGTGTACAGGATAAAACAGATTTTACACAGGGAAGTATAATTAGAAAAATGCTCCCATTCATGGGACCGATTCTTGGAGCATTGATACTTCAGGCTGCATATGGTGCGGTTGATCTGCTGGTGGTTGGAAGATTCGGTTCGACGGCGGGACTTTCAGCCGTATCTACGGGCAGCCAGGTGCTCAATCTGGTTACATTTGTGATAACAGCACTTGCTATGGGTGTCACAGTGCTTATTGCCAGATATATAGGCGAAAAGAACACGGATCAGATAGGAGAGCTTCTTGGAGGCGCCACGACCATATTTGCAATACTTGCGGTGGTGCTGGCAGTTGTCATGGTGACGTTTGCAAGACCTTTGTCCGTGTTGATGCAGGCACCGGCAGAGGCGGTCACTCTTACATCATCGTACGTGAGGATATGCGGAGGCGGAATATTTTTCATTATGGCCTACAATGTGCTCACCGCGATATTCAGAGGTTTTGGAGACAGCAAATCACCTCTTATATTTGTGTTTGTGGCATGTATAGTAAATGTTATCGGTGACCTTATCCTGGTTGCGGGATGTCATCTTGATGCTGCGGGTGCAGCCATAGCAACAGTGGTTGCCCAGGCGGTCAGTGTTGTCCTTGCGCTTGTGCTGCTGAAGAAGAAAAAGCTTCCATTTAAGATATCAAGAAAAGATTTCAGATTAAACAGACAGTGCAGAAGATTGCTCTCAGTTGGACTTCCGCTTGCAATGCAGGAATTTCTCACGCAGATGTCATTTCTAGCGCTGTGTGCATTTATCAACAGACTTGGCCTGGAGGCATCATCCGGATATGGAGTTGCCTGCAAGATAGTCAGCTTTGCCATGCTGGTACCAAGTTCGCTTATGCAGTCTATGGCTTCATTTGTATCGCAGAATGTTGGAGCTGGAAAAGAGGACAGAGCGAGAAAAGCGATGCTTACCGGTATGGGCATAGGACTTTCTGTCGGCGTGGTGGTATTCATTGGCGTGTGGTTCTTTGGTGACAAACTGACATCAATTTTCACCACCGATGCGTCTGTTATCCAGAGGGGCTTCGAGTATCTGAGGGGATTTGCGCCTGAGACTATAGTCACGGCGGTGCTGTTCAGTATGATAGGATATTTCAATGGGCATGAGAAGTCGCTGTGGGTCATGATCCAGGGACTTATCCAGACGTTACTCGTTAGACTGCCTCTTGCCTACTACATGAGTATACAGCCGGATGCTAGCCTTACGAATATTGGACTTGCAGCACCTATAGCCACATGTGTCGGCATCGTGCTCAACGTCATATTCTACATCGTTATGTCAAAGAAGTGGAAAACGGAAAAGACCTGAAAAAAATTAAATAAATGCTTGACAAATAAAACAAATGATTATAATACTTTAATCAGAGAATTGTAATCTATATGTAAAGAATTTGAAAAATAAATATTTAGTAAACCCGTTGAAAAGCGGTGACACAAAGCCATATGGGTCTAAGGTCTGAAAACAGAGAACTGTTTCGGACTATGACAGCCGGTTGCAGTATAATTTCCCTGTTGGAACTAGTATGTACAATGAGGAGTATAATTATATTTATTAAAAGGGACTGGAAGAATATCAGAAGATCTGACTATTCGGACAGGAGAGTCCTTCTTGTGGAGGACAATGATCTGAACAGTGAGATCGCATCGGAGATCATAGGAATGACGGGAGCCAGTGTGGAGATCGTTGAGAATGGCAGGGAGGCTGTGGAGAGAATAGAGAATGCCTCCGATAACTGGTATGACATAGTGTTTATGGATGTTCAGATGCCGGTCATGAATGGGTATGAGGCCACCGCCGCTATAAGAGCACTGCCTGGAAGAAGAGGCCAGATTCCTATCATAGCCATGACCGCAAATGCATTTGCTGAGGATGTGCAGCTTGCAAAGAACACGGGGATGGATGAACACATAGCGAAACCGCTTGATTTTGAAAAATTGAACACAGTGATGGAGAAATATCTGAACTGATAAAATGTAACAGCCAGCCGGGGGTAAAACCCGGCTGGCTGTTGTAGTTTTGATCAAAGGCTGCAGGTCAGATCATTTTTTTGTAGCGTGCCATATCAGTCTTACTTATTCCCATGGAAATACACACTTTTTCAAAAGATTGCTTAGTATTCTTCATCAAGTTCTGTATGGCAGCTACCAGCGCTTCGTCGGCGCCAATCTGTTCACTTTTCGATAGAAAAAAGTATATTGGGAACACAGTATGAGAATCGTGCAACGGAGATCATAGATTTTATTTTACCACGAAAAAAGGATGGAACTGCGATATATCAAGTTTTGAAGGAGGCACTGGGTAAAAAATAGTTATGGGATTCCGATAATAATTATAAACATTGAAATTAAGCCACGGGTGTAGTACAATTACCGTGCTATTGGGGCTTTTTGCGCCCTGAAAACAGATGGTACACTAAATGGTACACCATATAATCGGCAAAGTCAGAATATCAAGCAAAATCAAGGCTTTAAGAAAGGAAAATAGAAAAAATGAAATTAGGTATCGTAGGACTCCCAAACGTGGGAAAAAGTACACTTTTCAATTCACTTACAAAGGCAGGAGCGGAATCAGCTAACTATCCGTTCTGTACAATAGATCCAAACGTAGGAATCGTTGCAGTGCCGGATGAGAGGCTGGACAAGCTCACAGAGATGTACAACTCAGCCAAGACAACACCTGCTGTTATAGAATTTGTAGATATCGCGGGTCTTGTAAAGGGCGCATCAAAGGGTGAAGGACTTGGAAACCAGTTCCTTGCAAATATCAGAGAGGTTGATGCCATAGTTCATGTTGTAAGATGCTTTGAGGATACAAATGTCATCCACGTTGACGGTTCCGTAGACCCGATCAGAGATATAGAGACCATCAATCTGGAACTGATCTTCTCAGATATAGAGGTGCTCGACAGAAGGATCGCCAAGACCATCAGAGGTGCAAGAAATGACAAGATGCTTGCGAAGGAGCTTGACTTCCAGCAGAGGATCAAGGCTCACCTTGAGGATGGTAAGCTTGCAAAGACCATAGAGGTCGCAGATGAGGACGAGCAGGCGTGGATAGAGGAATATAACCTTCTCACATGGAAGCCTGTAATATTTGCCGCAAATGTAGGCGAGGAAGACATTGCGGACGATGGCGCTTCAAATGAGAATGTACAGAAGGTAAAGGAATACGCAAAGGACTTCGATGCAGAGGTATTTGTAGTATGTGCACAGATAGAACAGGAGCTGGCAGAGCTTGATGATGAGGAGAAGAAGATGTTTCTCGAGGATCTTGGAGTTAAAGAGTCTGGTCTTGACAAGCTTATCAAGGCAAGCTACTCACTTCTTGGTCTTATCAGTTATCTGACAGCCGGAGAGACAGAGTCAAGGGCATGGACCATCAAGAAGGGAACGAAGGCACCTGGAGCAGCTGGCAAGATTCACTCAGACTTTGAGAGAGGATTTATCAAGGCGGAGGTTGTCAGCTACAAGGATCTCATGGACTGCGGAAGCATGCTTGCTGCCAAGGAGAAGGGCCTTGTAAGACAGGAAGGCAAGGAATATGTGGTTGAGGATGGAGATGTGATTCTCTTTAAGTTTAATGTATAGAAATTTACGTGGTAAATTTCGTTGAATGATGTATTAGAAAAGTGGCAGCTGCCTTTCTGCAATATGGAGAGTTGGCTGCTACAAGTATATTTTATAAGGTGGAATAATATGGCTCAGATAGCTGAATATTTTAGAAGTATATTTTTCCCGAATCTGGGAATAACACTCAGAAATGTGGGAGACCACATAAGTATAGGAAATTTTGAGATAAGGTTCTACGGGATCATCATCATGATAGGATTCCTGCTGGCATATGTACTCGTCACAAACGAGGCAAAGAGAACAAAACAGAATCCGGAAATGTATCTGGATTTTATACTTATACTTATCATTCCGGCCATACTTGGAGCAAGACTTTACTACATTTTGTTCAGACTTGATCAGTATATAGTGCAGGGTGATGTGGGAGCCACTATCAAAGCCATGCTGAACATCAGAGGCGGTGGACTTGCCATATACGGCGGAATCATTGCAGGAGTCATCACAGCGGTAATATTCTGCAAGGTGAGAAAAGTCAGCTTTGTACTCATGGCGGATACAGCCACTTTTGGAATACTGATCGGACAGATACTTGGAAGATTTGGAAACTTCTTCAACAGAGAAGCATTTGGCGCATATACGAACAGTAAGATGGCCATGGCGATTCCGCTTGATTACTACAGATCTGATGGCAATCTTGACTATCTGGAGAGAACCGGTGTCATCACACAGAAGATGCTGGATAATGTGGTGAATATAGACGGCATGGATTGCATAACGGTCCATCCGACATTCCTGTATGAGTCCTTATGGAATCTTATGCTGCTTGTGTTCTTATTTATATATAGAAAGCACAAGAAATTCAAAGGAGAGTTCGCTCTTATATATGTGGGAGGATACGGACTCGGAAGATTTATCGTCGAAGGTCTCAGAAGTGATTCCCTGATGATCGGCAATACAGGGATCAAGGTATCCCAGGCGCTTGCACTTGTATGCTTTGTAACTGCTGTGGTACTGCTTGTCATAAATTATGTAAGATGTGCCAAGCGTGGCTGGCCTGCTGCAGTGATGGGAGACGCCGCTGGCACAGAAGTGAAGATTAGTGGCGAATGTGATCCTGCGGATACAGAAGTGGAGACCAGTGGTGAAGCAGACGCTGCCGGTACAGAAGTGGAGACCAGTGGTGGATCAGATGACGCTGGAGAAAAAAAGAAAGATGACAAAGATGCCACAAAATAGCATTTCAGCGCAGAAAAAGTGGCAATAAAAATAATATAACAGGGAGACAATACAGATAAATACCCACAAGGTGGAGATATCCCCCACGAAATGGGAAAAAACTGGGATTTGTCTCCACCATAAAAAGCCTGTAGGTTTGACAGTGAAAACTGTTAGATCTACAGGCTTTTTTGCGTATTTGCACACACTTTTTTCATATAACAGGGTTGCAATTTGGGGGGCTATAGTATAGAATAGTGGTTACAAGTGGCATTACTGTGCAACTAAGTGGTGGAAAGTGGTGATTGAACCGGAGTTATACGAAAGGAGGAGATCGGGATGTCCAGATGCTTATCAGGTGAATATGAACATAAGCTTGATGCAAAAGGAAGACTGATCATGCCATTAAAACTTCGTTCTGAACTCGGGGAGTCATTCATGGTAACCAAAGGAATCGACTGCTGTCTCTATGTATATGGAATGACAGAGTGGGAGGAGTTCGTTGAGAAGCTGAACAAGCTTCCTATGACCAACAGAACGGCCAGAGCCTTCAAGAGAGGTTTTCTTGCCGGAGCGGTCAAGTGTGAGCCGGATGCACAGGGAAGAATACTTCTATCTCCGAAGCAGAGAGAATATGCTCATATAGACAAGGATGTGTATGTCATCGGTAACGGTGAGAAAGCGGAGATCTGGAGCAAGGAAGAGTGGGATGGCCCTGAGAACATGAGTGATAATCAGGCCAGCATGGACGAGCTTGCAGATGAGCTTGATGCACTTGATTTTAGTTTTTAGAAGAGAATGGTAATTGATTATGGAATTTGCGCACAAGTCGGTCTTGCTTGAGGAGACCATCGACAACCTGAATATCAAGCCGGATGGCATCTATGTGGATGGCACATTAGGGGGAGCCGGACACTCAGAGCAGATTGTGAAGAGGCTTGGTGAGGGCGGCAGGCTTATAGGTATCGACCAGGATGAGGATGCCATAGCTGCAGCGTCGAAGAGACTTGAGCCGTATGGGGATAAGGTGACCATAGTCAGGGATAATTACCAGAATTTCAGAAGAATATTGGATGAACTGAACATACAGAAGGTGGACGGGATACTCCTTGATCTGGGAGTGTCTTCATATCAACTCGATAATGCGGATAGAGGATTCACATATCGGGTTGATGCTCCACTGGATATGAGGATGGACAACAGGCAGACAAAGACTGCAAAGGATATAGTCAATGATTATTCCGAGGCTGAGCTGTTCCGTATACTTAAGGATTATGGAGAGGAGAGATATGCAAAGAGTATTGCATACCACATTTGCAAGTACCGTGAGAACAAGGTGATAGAGACCACCGAAGAGCTCAACGATATAATCCGTGGCTCCATACCGGCAAAGGCGAGGAATGGACAGGGACATCCGTCCAAGCAGACATTTCAGGCGATCAGGATAGAGCTTAACAGAGAGCTTGATGTGCTCAGGGATTCAATAGACGGCATGATAGCAAGCCTGAATCCGGGAGGAAGATTGTGTATCATCACATTTCATTCCCTTGAGGATCGGATAGTGAAGCTAGCATTCAGGAAAAATGAAAATCCATGCATTTGTCCACCGAACTTTCCGGTGTGCACATGCGGAAGAAAGCCTCTCGGCAAGGTGATAACGAGGAAACCGATCATACCGGGAGAAAGGGAGCTTGAGGAGAATTCCAGATCAAAGAGCTCAAAGCTCAGAGTGTTTGAGGCAATTTGACAGATATAAATGAAAGAGGCGATATAGATGGCAGATAGAAGATACTACACAGAGGGTAGTTCTGCAAGACAACTGAATTATGATGACCGGACTGGACGTAACAGATCCCGCGAAGCTGTAGTCAGAGGCTCAGCCGCTCCGGCGAGAAGACCACAGCCTTCAGTTAGACCTGAGAGAGCTCCACAGCCGGCGCGAAGAAAGAAACAGGGATCATCTCATCTGACTGACAGAGAGAGACGAGAGCTTGCAGCCAGAAAGGCACAGAGAAAGGCAGTTACAAATGCACAAATAAGATATACGGCGGGCATGGTTGCTGCGATAATCGTTGCGGTGGCGCTGTGCTGTTATCTTCTGAAACTTACATCAGATGTCAAGTCACAGAAGGAGTCAGTGGCAACGCTGAAGAGTCAGGTGGCAACACAGCTTGACGAGAATGCAAGCTACAGCGCAGGACTTGATTCCATGACAGATCTGGATGAGATATATAATATTGCAACTACTAAGCTCGGCATGGTATACTCACAGCCGGGACAAACATTATACTATTCACAGAATAATGATGATTACGTAGTACAGTACAAGGATGTCCCTAAGGCCAAGTAGTCTTAGGGATATTTAATTTTTAAGGTGGAAAGATAAAATGTCAAAGAGATCAAAGCTATTTTTAAAAGGAATGAGAAGAAAGACCAAGATCGCATATTTGCTGGTGGTGGGAGTTCTGGTGGCACTCACCATAAGAGTTGTGTACATCAACGTGGCAAATGGAAAGGAGTATTCGGAGGCGGTGGTTCTGCAGATGGACTACAATTCCACGGATATTCCGTATGAGAGAGGCGAGATACTGGACAGAAATGGAAATGTCCTTGCAAACAGTGAGAAGACCTACAGCCTGATACTTGAGCCTGTGAATATTCTGATCACGGAGAAGGGAAAGGCGGCAACAAGAGCTGCGGTGCTGGAGTATTTCGATGTGTCAGGAGACGATTTTGACAAGCACATTGCAAATGAGGATTCTTATTATGAGGTAGTCCTCAAGGATCTTCCATATACAAAGGTTAAGGCATTTGAGGATTACTGTAAGACCGATGAGGGCGCAGATGTCATAGGAGTGAGATTCGAGACGGTGTATAAGAGAAATTACCCAAATGGATCTCTGGCGTGTCACCTGCTCGGATACACCGCCAGCGGAAATGTTGGACAGGGTGGTATTGAGGGTTATTATAATGACTACTTAAACGGTGTGGATGGCAAGACTTACAGATATATGTCGGGATTAGGCGGCGTTGACTCGGAGACTGTGGCAGCCCAGAATGGTGAGACAGTAGTATCCACCATAGATATGAATATACAGAAGATTATAGAGGACAACATCACTGAGTATATGCAGAATACAGGTGCTAAGCAGATAGGTATCATAGCAATGGATCCAAACAATGGCGAGATACTTGGAATGGCAAGCTCACGTACCTACGATCCAAATGACCCGATGAACACACAGGCGCTCAGGAACATGACAGTCACCGTCACCCAGGAGGTTGAGATCGAGGGTGCAGATGAGAATGCGGACAGCCTGATAAGCGTTGAGAGTGCAAAGAAAAATACAACAGCAACAACGGAGAGCAGCGAGGATGGCACTACCACAGAATCATCCACAGAAGCGACCACCGAACAGAAGAATGTAAAGACTGAGGAAGTGGAATACGATTTCTCAAAGATGTCGGATGAAGAGTTCCATAGCACGATAGATGGATTTACATCAGACCAGTTATATGAGGCACTCAACTATGTATGGCAGAATTACTGTATAAGTGATGTGTTTGAGCCGGGTTCAACATACAAGGCATTTACCATAGCGGGAGCCATGGAGGATGGAGTGATCTCAGACGGAGATGAATTCCTCTGTGATGGTTCACAGGTCGTAGTCGAGGGAGAGAGCCCTATTTACTGTAGTTACAGAGCAGGACACGGAATGGTAGACGTCAAGAGAGCTCTGGCTGTTTCATGTAATGATGCATTGATGCAGATAGCGGACAAGGAGGGGCCAGAGACATTTGACAAATATCAGGTGATATTTAACATTGGTTCCAAGACAGGAATAGATCTCGAAGGTGAGACGACAGGTATTAAGTACGATGTGGAGAATCTTAATCCTACAGAGCTTGCGACATCTTCATTTGGACAGGGTGTTACAACATCCATGATCCAGATGGCAGCGGGATTCTGTTCTGTAATAAACGGCGGAAATTATTATGTGCCACATGTTGTCAAGAGACTTCTGGATTCAGACGGAAATGTGGTTGAGAATATGGATCCGGTGCTTGTCAGAAAGACCATATCCAAGGAAGTGTCGGATTACATGAAGACATACCTCCAGGCGGTTGTTGAGGAAGGTACAGGATATGCGGCTGGAATAGAGGGCTACACCATCGGTGGTAAGACAGGTACAGCCGAGAAGCTTCCTCGAGGAAATGGAAAATACGTACTGTCATTCATAGGATTCACCCCTGTTGAGAATCCTCAGATCATGCTTTACGTTGTAGTTGATGAGCCTCATGTTGAGGATCAGTCAGGATCAGGAGCAGGAGCAAAGCTGTTCAATCAGGTTATGCAGGATCTCCTTCCATACCTGAATGTATACTCAACAAACGGAGATGATGTGGCTTATGACGGAACGGAGGAACCGCTATCATCAGCATTTGACACGGATACAGAGACTGCAGATACAGAGGCGGCAACAGAGGATGCGGCTGCTGAGGACACATCAGCGGAAGATACATCAGCGGATGATACATCGACCGACGACACATCGGCGGATGACACGTCGTATGACGATACGGCAGACGACAGTTATACGGCGGACGATACATGGGAGGATGACAGCGGAACAGGCGATGACACGGATACGTGGAGCGGTGACGAGGACTATTCCGGCGAATGATAATTTACACAGTAAACCAAAGCATCGAAGGTGCAGATACACCTCCGGTGCTTTTTTAATGCAGAGATAGATTTGTACACGAATAGGCGAATACATGAGGCATCCGGCTAATATGATAATAAAAAAGTCCGGGATCAAGAGTTGAAGGTATACAGTTATAACAGGCGGAGGATAAAGTTTGTGTTCGTTATGGCGGCCCTAGCGCTGGGAGTTATAGTTGGCCGTCTTGCATACATAATGCTCTACAGGGGAGAATACTATAGTGAGAAAGCAGATTCCCTGCATGAGAGGGAGAGAAGCATAAAAGCTCCCAGGGGAAGGATATACGACAGAAATGGCAATATCATAGCGGACAACAAGGCGGTGTGTTCAATATCCGTGATACACAGCCAGATAGAGGATGAGGCGGAGGTCACAGAGCTTCTTACAAGATATCTGGATAAGGATCCGGCAGACATCAGGAAGAAGGTGGAGAAGGTATCCTCAAGGGAGCTCATAGCGTCAAATGTAGACAAGGAGACCGGAAAAAAGATCAAGGCGGCTGCTGTTCCGGGGATCAAGGTGGACGAGGATTACAAGCGCAGCTATCCATATGATACCCTTGCATCGAAGGTTATAGGCTTCACCGGTGCTGACAATCAGGGAATACTGGGCCTTGAGGTGACATATGACAGTGTGCTCACAGGGACAAATGGAAGCATAAATGCGGTCACGGATGCAAGGGGAATAGAGCTTGCGGAATATTCAGAAACCAGGACAGAGCCCATTTCCGGAAATGATCTCGTGACAACACTGGATCTCAATATACAGAGATATGTGACACAGGCTGCAGAGAAAGTCCTGATCGAGAAAAAAGCAAACAGGGTGTGTGCAATAACGATCAATCCCCAAAATGGCGAGATATATGCCATGGTGGATGTGCCGGAATACAATCTGAACGAACCGTTCAAACTGGTTAAGCCAGAGAACGATGGAGAGACAGACACAAGGGAAGATGCAGAGAGAAATAACAGCGCATCCGGGACATCCATGTTGCTGCCTACAGCCGGCAATATGGATGAGTTGAACAATATGTGGAGAAATTATCTGATAAGCGACACATATGAGCCGGGATCAACCGCCAAGATAATAACACTGACGGCAGCACTCGAGAAGGGAGCGGTCGACAGCAACTCAAACTTTTTCTGCCCGGGATATAAGATAGTTGAGGACAGAAGGATAAGGTGCAGCAAGACCACGGGCCATGGAAGCCAGAGCCTTAAGGAGGCGCTCATGAATTCCTGCAATCCGGCGTTTATGGAGATAGGAGAGAGAACAGGTGTGGATGGCATGTACGAGTATTATCACAAGCTGGGATTGTTCAGTCAGAGCGGAATAGACCTTCCCGGAGAGGCAAACTCCATCATGCATAAGAAGGAAAATGTCGGGCCGGTAGAGCTTGCCACCATGTCGTTTGGACAGTCATTCCAGGTGACTCCGATACAGTTCATATCTGCAGTGTGCACGGTTGTGAATGGAGGGCATACGGTAACTCCACATTTGGGAAAAAGGATAATAGACAGCAGTAAAGAAACTATTACAGCCATTGAATTTGACGAGCAGAGACAGGTTATAGATGAGGGGACATCACAGAAGATGCGGGAGATGCTTGAGGCAGTCGTTGCCGAGGGCGGCGGATCAAAGTGTGCCATAGAGGGCTGCAGGATAGGCGGAAAGACCGCCACGAGCGAGAAACTTCCCAGAGGAACAGGCAGATACATATCTTCTTTTATAGGATTTGCGCCGGCGGATGATCCTCAAGTCCTGACGGTCGTGCTAATAGATGAGCCCGAGGGCACATATTATGGAGGAACCATAGCGGCCCCTGTTGTGAGAGATATTTTTTTGAATATTCTTCCCTATTTGGGAATTGACAAAGCCACAAATGAGTATTAAATTTATCTCAGTCTGAAAACAGTTTAAGAAATACATAGTCCGCGGTGTGCGGGCAGGTAAGGAGTACAAAATGAATTTAGATTTAAAGATTGTTTTACCGGTAGTGATAGCATTCTGTATCAGCGTGGTGCTGTGCCCTATAGTTATACCGTTCCTGAAGAAGCTCAAGTTCGGTCAGTTTGTCAGGGATGACGGCCCACAGGCACATTTGAAGAAGGCCGGAACACCAACCATGGGTGGACTTATAATCCTTCTGTCACTTACGATCACGACGCTTATCTATATGAAGAAATATCCGGATGTCCTTCCGGTGCTTTTTGTGACACTTGGATTTGGACTTATCGGATTTATCGATGATTACATCAAAGTTGTTATGAAGAGATCAATGGGACTTCACGCATGGCAGAAGATGCTCGGACAGATTGTCGTTACGGGAGTATTTGCATATTATGTAGAGAAGTATTCAGATATCAACAATGAGCTTATAATACCATTCCTTGGCAAGACGGTTCAGCTCAACAGCACACTCTATGTGATACTGTTGTTCTTCATCGTGCTTGGAACAGTTAATGGTGCGAACTTCACAGATGGACTTGACGGACTTGCGTCATCAGTCACGGTTCTCATAGCCACATTCTTTGCGGTTGTAGCAGTGGGAACAGACTCAGGTGTTGCTCCGGTTGCCTGCGCAGCGGTTGGATGTCTTCTTGGCTTCCTTGTGTACAATGTGTACCCTGCAAAGGTATTCATGGGAGACACAGGTTCTCTGGCACTCGGTGGATTTGTTGCATCAACAGCGTATATGCTCAAGATGCCTATATTCATAGTTATAATAGCTTTCATATACTTCATTGAAGTATTATCAGTTATAATACAGGTTGTTTCATTCAAGCTTACAGGCAAGAGAGTGTTCAGAATGGCACCTATACATCATCATTTTGAGCTCGGGGGATGGCCTGAGTCAAAGGTCGTTGCTATATTTTCTATAGTGACTGCAGTCCTCTGTGTGGTAGGTTTACTGGCTCTGTAATGTAGAAAGGAGAAAATGGTGCAGTGGTGCACCATGGTGAAATGATATGGAGATCAATACAGCGATAGTAGCAGGAACAGGAAAGAGTGGAATCAGTGCAACCAAGCTTCTGGTAAATCATGGAGTAAAGGTTTATCTGTTCGATGAGAACAAGGACAGAGATATAGAGGCGATAAAGGAGAAGACAGGCGATTCAGAGCTTGTTCAGATAGAACTCGGTGAGCTTGGAGAGGATGCCCTCTCATCATCACAGCTCATGGTCATCAGTCCGGGAATCCCTGTTGATGCGCCATTTACAGATGTGGTGAGAAATGCGGGAATACCTATCTGGAGTGAGATAGAGCTGGCATACCATTATGGTAAGGGTAAGATAGCAGCCATAACAGGAACAAACGGCAAGACTACAACTACAGCCCTTGTGGGAGAGATAGTCAAGGCACACAATGCCAAGACCATCGTTGTGGGAAATATTGGAATACCTTACACAGAGCTGTGCGACACAACAGACGATGATTCAGATACAGTTGCAGAGATAAGCAGTTTCCAGCTTGAGACGGTTATAGATTTTCATCCGAATGTCAGTGCAATACTCAACCTGACTCCGGATCATCTGAACAGGCACTATACATTTGAGAATTATGGAAATGTAAAGTTTTCAATAACAAAGAATCAGACCATGGATGATGTGACAGTCCTCAACTATGATGATGAGCATACACGCGCCATGGGAGAGAAGGCAAAGGATCATTGCCATGTAGTATATTTCAGCAGACTGGAGAAGCCGGCCGGTGGAGTATATGTAGAGGATGGGGATATCATCCTCGAGGATGGCGATAAGAAGATCAATGTACTTGCCATTAAGGATCTTAAGCTCATGGGAGCTCACAATGTTGAGAATGTTCTGGCAGCAGTTGGAATATCATATTATATGGGAGTCCCTGTTGATGTTATCAGAGATGTTGCAACATCATTCAAGGCTGTTGCTCATAGAATAGAATATGTTGACACCGTCGATGGTGTCGCATACTACAATGATTCAAAGGGAACAAACCCTGATGCAGCCATAAAGGGAATACAGGCCATGGTGGCTCCTACCTTCCTCATAGGTGGAGGCTACGACAAGGGTTCTGAGTACGACGAGTGGATAGAGGCGTTTGACGGCAAGGTAAAGTGGCTTGTTCTCATAGGCCAGACTGCGCAGAAGATAGCTGACTGTGCCAAGAGACATGGATTTAACTCAATTATATTTGAGGAGAATCTTCAGGATGCGGTAGCATATTGCCATGAGAATGCGGTTGACGGAGATGCGGTGCTTCTCTCACCTGCATGTGCAAGCTGGGGACAGTTTGACAACTACGAGCAGAGAGGCGATATGTTCAAGAAGTATGTAAGAAGCTATAAGGAGTGATCTGATTGCATGGAGGTCCTGAGGTTTCAGAAGATAGAGTGAGAGATGCACGAAAACGGTGTCCGGGAGGATATGTGGATGTGACCATGCTCCTGGCGCTGGGGATGATTCTGATATTTGGGCTTGCCATGATATACAGTACGAGCAGTTACAGGGCGTACGACCTGTACGGAGATCAGATGTACTTTTTTAAAAGACAGGCACTTTATATGTTGCTGGCGATCCTCGCCATGTACATAGTGTCAAGATATGACTACAGGCGACTGCTCAGGCTGTCTGCGGTCATTTTGCTGTCATCACTTGTTCTTCAGGTGGTGGTGCTGATAATAGGAACGGCCAGCCATGGGTCAGCAAGATGGATATATATTGGACCTATAGGATTTCAGCCATCAGAATATGCCAAGACGGCGATCATAATCTACACCTCGGCGAGGACTGCCGTGGAGAGCAAAAATCTGTGCAGACCGGGCTGCCTTATAAAGGTAATGATCCTGCCCGTGATCACCATAGCCCTGATCGGTGTGGAGAATCTCAGCACGGCTATAATCTGTTTTGCAATCCTTTTTGTAATATTGTTTGTGGGAAGCCCCAGGGTCAGACATTTTGTTCTGATCGGTATATTTGGTGTTGTCGGGAGTGTGCTTTTCATAATGTTCGCAGGCTACAGGGCGAACAGAGTCAAGATATGGCTTGATCCTGAGAATTACGCAGATGGCTATCAGACGGTTCAGTCGTTATATGCCGTTGGTTCCGGTGGACTGTTTGGAGTGGGCTTTGGGAGAAGTGTCCAAAAGATGGGGTTTATTCCGGAGTCACATAATGATATGATATTCTCAGTCGTGTGTGAGGAGCTCGGAATTGTCGGAGCGGCATTTATACTTATCATTTTTCTTATATTACTTAGGCGGATGGCTGTGACGGCCATGAATGCCAGAGACAGATTTGGAAGCATGCTCACAGCGGGAGTGATGGCACATGTGGCGGTCCAACTGCTGATAAATGTGAGTGTTGTCACGAATACCATTCCGCCGACAGGTGTGCCGATGCCATTTGTCAGTTATGGCGGAAGTTCGATAATTTTCATTCTGATGGAGATGGGGATAGTGATGTCCGTATCCAGAGGAATTTCGTATGACGAAACAGACATATGACAGATCCTTTAAAGGAAGATTTGAATGGAAAACAACAATAGACGAAATGTTAATAAAAATAGAATGAGCAGAAATGTTGATGTTGCGCAGACCAGACGTGAAAGCGGCTATGTGGATGTTATGACCGGAAAACGCCTCGACGGAAGGGTCAAGGTTCCGGTTGATAAGAGAAGACAGCAGACAGACAGCCGCAATGGACAGCGGAGAGCAGACGGAGATATGCGCCGCAGGACGGATGAGCAGACACGAAGAAGGCCTGATGGGGAGCACCGCAGAACAGGCGAACAGGCGCGCAGAAGACCAGACGGAGAGCGTCGCAGATCTGACGAGCAGGTGCGCAGAAGACCAGACGGAGAGCGCCGCAGATCTGACGAACAGGTGCGCAGGAGACCAGACGGAGAGCGCCGCAGATCTGACGGACAGGTGCGCAGGAGACCAGATGGAGAGCACCGCAGATCTGATGAGCAGGTGCGCAGGAGACCAGATGGAGAGCGTCGTAGATCTGATGAGCAGGTGCGCAGGAGACAGGATGGAGAGCGTCGCAGACCGGATGACCGGATGCGCAGAGAGGATGCAGAAAACCGCAGATCCGAGGAGAGACGCAGGCGTAAGCAAGATCAGGCGGTTGCTGCAAAAAAGAAGAACAAGAAAAAACGCAAAAAAGAGGGCAGAAAGCTTACCCCGGAGGAGATAGAGAGAAAGAAGAAGCTGCAGGCGGAGAAACTTGCCAGAAGAAAGGCGAGACGTGAGAAGGCGGCAAGGATATTCAAGATAGTTCTCAAGATACTTCTCATTCTGGTGGTGCTGTGTGCTATAGCGTTTGTATACATACGTACATGTTATAAATTGAAGTCCATAAAAGTGACCGGAACTGATCACTACACTGACCAACAGATGGTCGATATCGTGACCGGCGGTAAGGATTATGGCAATACGCTGCTGTTTATACTTGAGAGCAGACTGAATCCTGCCCAGGATGTAACCTTTATAGATAAGATAGACGTCACATATGTGAACAGGAATTCAGTAGAGATCACGGTGTACGAGAAGGCCATGGCGGGCTGCATAAAGTACAGCGATCAGTATGCATATTTTGATGGCGATGGTATCGTGCTCGAGATATCCGATGCAAAGCTTGATGATGTTCCTTGTATAGAGGGACTTACAAGTGACAGCGTGGAGCAGGGAAAGAAGCTTGATGTCGGTGATTCGGGATTCTTCCAGGAGATACTGACTATGACACAGCTCATTTACAAGAGCGGAATACAGATAGACAAGATTACTTATGACACAGATCAGAATCTCATACTTCACAAGGATGGAATAAAGATCAGGATCGGCGACGGTGAAAACCTGGAGACGAAATTCATGAATCTTGAGAGCATACTTGAGAGCGTGAAGGGTAAAAAGGGAACTCTTGATATGTCGAATTACAGTGAATCGCAGAGGAACGTTATCTTTAAAGAAAATAAATAAAAAATTTCTTGCGTAATGATATAAAAAATCGTATTATATAGGTACTAATGCGATAAAACGGTCAGCTTTTGAGCAGATGACAATGATTGATGGATAAAGAATAAGTATATAAGGAGGATGCAACCGTGCTTGAGATAAAATCAAATGACGAGAGAACACCGGCAAGGATTCTTGTAATTGGTGTCGGCGGTGCAGGTAACAATGCTGTTAACAGAATGATCGATGAGAATGTTGAGGGAGTGGAACTTATCGCTATCAATACAGATAAGCAGGCTCTTTCACTCAGCAGAGCTACAACAAAGATCCAGATAGGTGAGAAACTTACCAAGGGTCTTGGTGCTGGTGCAAAGCCTGAGATCGGTGCCAGCGCTGTAGAGGAGAATAGAGAAGAGATCGTAGACATCATCAAGGACGCCAACATGGTATTCGTAACATGTGGTATGGGTGGTGGAACAGGAACAGGCGCTGCCCCTGTCGTTGCAGAGATGGCACGTAACCTTGGTATCCTCACAGTCGGAGTTGTCACAAAGCCATTTGGTTTTGAGGGCAAGCCTCGTATGAGAAACGCAATCGAAGGTATAGAGAGACTTAAGGAGAATGTGGATACACTTATTGTTATCCCTAACGACAAGCTCCTTCAGATCTGTGATAAGAGAACAAGTATTCCTGATGCGCTGAAGAAGGCAGATCAGGTACTGCAGCAGGGTGTTCAGGGTGTTACAGACCTTATCAATAAGCCGGGTCTTATCAACCTTGACTTTGCAGATATACAGACAGTTATGAGAGATAAGGGTATCGCTCATATCGGTATAGGTTCAGCAAGCGGAGAGAACAAGGCTGTTGACGCCATCAAGGAGGCTATGGATTCACCACTTCTTGAGACAACCGTTTCGGGTGCAACAGATATCATCGTAAACTTCTCAGGTAACATTGGTATCGTTGAGGCTTATGATGCTGTTACATATCTTACAGAGCAGGCTGGAGATGGAGTCAACATCATCTTCGGTACAGTTGACAATGACAACATGGGTGAGGATATAAGCATCACGATCATTGCTACAGGTCTTGAGAGATCAGGCGAGAGCGATGTCACCGCAAGATATGCAGGTACTGCATCTCCTATGGGAACAATGACCACACCTAAGCCAGCAGTTACAACAACACCTGCTGCAGAGCCAAAGACTGCTACATATGCAGGCCAGAGCCTTGGAACACACAGCACTCAGACAAGCACAAGACCATCGTTCCTCGGCGGTCAGACAACTGAGACTGCTCCGGCAGCAAAGCCAGCATACACAGCACCTGTGACACCAGCACAGCAGACACCTGTAACATCAACACCAGTTGAGCCGGCACATGTGTCAAGACCAAAGACAGAGAGTATCAAGATTCCTGATTTCCTCAAGAAGAGATAAGGAAGAGATCGGAAGATTTTTATAGGTAAGTATAAAACGGGTAATTTCGAGAGAAATTATCCGTTTTCTTCAATAAGGAGGCAGAAATATGTTTTATGTTGCAGACCGAACAGAGATGCAGGAGATAGACAGGCTGACCATAGAGGAAAAGGGTGTGCCAGGGATCCTGCTTATGGAGAGAGCTGCGATCACCGTGCTGGAGGAGATAAATTCCAGACTGAAGTCTATAAACGCGGACAGAAAATTAAAGTGCCTTGTGGTTGTTGAAGGCGGCAATAACGGCGGGGACGGACTGGCTCTTGCGAGACTTCTGTACCAGCAGGGAGATATTGTCCATGTCTGTTATATAAATGGAATATCGAGAGTAAGCGACAGCTTTTCATATCAGCTTGAAATAGCGAAAAAAATCGGCATACAGGTGACGGATCACATCATTGACAGTGATTACGATGTGGTTGTGGACGGAATATTTGGCGTCGGACTCAAGCGTGATGTGGCGGGAATATGGAGAGAGACCATAGAGACGATGAACGGACTTGTCGGCTTTAAGGTTGCCATAGATACCCCGTCAGGTGTGGATGCCAGCACGGGGCAGATCATGGGATGTGCATTCAGGGCAGGCATGACGGTCACATTTGGACTGAATAAAAGAGGGCTGATATTTTATCCCGGCTGCGAGATAAGCGGAGAGGTCGTTGTGAGAGACATAGGATTTGCACAGGCTGAAGTGGACAGAGTACACCCGGTGGCATATTCCTACAACAGAGACGATCTGTGCATGCTTCCGGGACGGAGTGATTCATCAAATAAGGGAACATATGGAAAGCTTGCGGTGATAGCTGGAAGCAGAGACATGTCCGGTGCCATGACATTTGCGGCGGAGGCTGCATACAGGATGGGAACAGGGCTTGTGAAGATATACACACATATCGACAACAAGGAGATAGCAGGAGTAAGAATTCCTGAGGCAGTGCTTATGTGCTATAGCAACAAAGATGAAGCGGAGCAGTGTGCAAGGGATGCCGTGGAGTGGTCGGATGCCATACTGATCGGTCCTGGTATAGGAAAAGGCGATGCGGCAAGGAGCATGGTGGAATATATTATGTGCGAGGCCGTGCAGACCGTGATCGCGGATGCGGATGCCTTGAACATAATATCCGAAAAGCCCGATATTCTTGGAAGACACAGAGGACCGGTGATCGTAACACCACATATAGGAGAGATGTCAAGACTTACAGGCGTCGCCATACCGGATATAAAAAAGAATATATTAGAGGTGTGCAAAGACTTTTCGATGGAGTATAATGTTGTAAGTGCGCTGAAAGATGCCAGAACATGCGTAAGTGACGGCAGGGATGTGTACATAAACACATCCGGTAATAACGGTATGTCAACTGCGGGGGCAGGGGATGTGCTTGCCGGGATAATAGCTGGGCTTGTCTGCACCGGACTTGGTGCGTATGAGGCTGCGAAGCTGGGAGTATATATACATGGGTTGGCAGGAGATATGGCGGCAGAGCACAGAGGAAGAAATGCAATGATAGCCAGGGATATAGTGAGCGCTATATCGGAGGTTATAAAAGGAGCAGAACATGATGGACAACAGTAACTTTAACAGAGTGCAGGCTGTGATAAATCTTGACAATATAAGGGATAATATCACGGCTATGAAAAGGCTTATAGACGGTGATAAGAAGATGCTGGCGGTCATAAAGGCAGACGCCTATGGACACGGCGCTGTCGAGGTGGCAGAGGCACTTGATGATCTGGTGGATTTCTTTGCAGTGGCATTCATCGATGAGGCTTTGGAGCTCAGAAGAGCAAATATAGATAAGCCCATATTGATACTGGGCTACACAGATCCCTCGGATTACGAACTGATTATCAGATATGATGTTAGACCTGCCATGTATGAGGTGGACGATGCACAGAAGCTCTCGGATTTGGCGGTGAGCATGAATACAAAGGCAAAGATCCATATCAAGGTCGATACAGGCATGGGAAGAATCGGATTCACATGTGATGAAGATGGCGTGAAGAACATAGAAAAGATCAGTCAGATGCCGGGCATAGAGATAGAGGGGATATTTACCCATTACGCAAAGGCTGATGAACTCGACAAGACCGCTGCAAATGGTCAGCTTGAGAAGTTCAGGTGGATAAACAGCCAGCTTGAGGCACTTGGAATACACATACCTGTAAGGCATATATCTAACAGTGCGGGTATCATGGAGATGGACAATTCGGATTTTGATATGGTCAGATCGGGAATAGTCACATACGGACTTTATCCATCAGATGAAGTAGATAAGAATATAGCGGCTTTGAAACCTGCTATGAGACTTATGTCCAAGGTTATATTTGTGAAGGACGTAAAAGCCGGAACAGGTATAGGATATGGATGGTCCTATATAGCGGATCATGATATAAAGGTTGCGACGGTGTCGGCAGGATATGCCGATGGATACCCAAGAGCACAGTCCAATATAGGCCGAGTTATCATCCATGGAGAGTATGCTCCGATCATCGGAAGGGTGTGCATGGATCAGTTCATGGTTGACGTGAGCCACATTGATGGTGTAAAAGTAAGAGATGACGTAACTCTCATCGGACAGGATGGAGACAGAGAGGTAACTGTCGAGGAGGTGGCAGCGCCTGCCAACAGCTTTAATTACGAGCTGGTATGTAACATATCAAGACGAGTTCCGAGAACATACATAAGGGACGGCAGAGAGCTTGGACAGGTAAACTATCTTCTGGATTAACGAATAACCGGTACTGTCATGGGCAATACTTTTTTTAGAGTGGAATACATACTATATAAGTATATAGCCACATTCAATGAAAGTATTTGTGGGGTGAACAGAATTGGTGATCAGACGTGGGGATATTTATTACGCGGATCTAAGACCGGTGGTTGGATCGGAGCAGGGAGGCATACGACCTGTTATAGTAGTTCAGAATGAGGCTGGGAACAGACACAGTTCCACGGTCATAATAGCTGCGATAACCAGCAAGATGAAGAGGCCAAAACTTCCAACACATATCATGCTTGATTCTTCAAGCTGTGATATAGCGAAGGATTCCGTCATATTGTTGGAACAGCTCAGGACTATAGACAAACAGCGCCTGAAAGAAAAGGTGTGTCACGTTGACGCTGATGTGCTGAGGCGCGTTGATGAAGCTCTGAAGATAAGTCTTGAACTGGCATAAAATAATATATGAGGTGATACAGACAATTATATGAAGATTTTTAACAAAAAATCAGAAGAGGAAAAGGTAGAAGAAGAGATCATATCCATGGTGAACGAGGGAAATGAGCAGGGACTTATAGAGGACTCTGAGGCCCAGTTTATTACAAACATATTTGAGTTCACTGACAAGGAGAGCAGAGATGTGATGACGGCCAGATTGAACGTCATGGCTATAGACAAGAACTCTGATCTGGACGAAGTCATGGAGATAATGATAGAGAATAACTATTCAAGATATCCGGTGTATGACGGTGATCTTGACAACGTAGTTGGAATAATCTATTTCAAGGATTTTGTGAAGGAATATCTGCGCGATAAGACGAAATCACTGGCTGAGATCATGGTTGAGGCTACATTTGTACATCCTACGTACAACATAGCAAAATTGTTCCGCAGGATGCAGACAGCAAAGATACATATGGTCATAGTTGTGGATGAGTATGGTCAGACAGAGGGAATTGTGACCATGGAGGATATTCTGGAAGAGATAGTCGGCAACATACTTGACGAGTACGATGACGCCAGCGAGGATATCAAGAAGCGTGGCGATATGTACATAGTCAGTGGTAAGGCTGAACTGGATGAGCTGAGTGACGTTCTGGGGATAGAATTCCCGGACGAGGACTTCCAGACGCTGAACGGATTTCTGCTGTATGAGCTGGGGAGACTTCCATATGCGGATGAGGAGATAGAGATAGTGTATCAGAACTACAGATTCACTTCCCTGTCGGTAAATAACAACATGATCGATGAGGTAAAGATCACAAAGGTTGAAAAAACACCGCAATAGTGATAATATACGTAACTAGTAATCAAGAGAAAGAGGAGAATTAACGATGTCAGGACATTCAAAATTTGCGAACATCAAGCACAAGAAGGAAAAGAACGATGCAGCAAAGGGTAAGATCTTCACAATCATTGGTAAGGAGATCGTGGTAGCAGTAAAGGAAGGCGGAGCAAATCCTGAGAACAACAGCAAGCTTCGTGATGTAATCGCCAAGGCAAAGGCGAACAACATGCCTAACGATACTATCAAGCGTGGTATCGAGAGAGCGGCAGGAGATGCAAACTCAGTAAACTATGTAGTGAATACATATGAAGGCTACGGTCCTAACGGTACCGCCATCATAGTAGACACTCTTACGGACAATAAGAACAGAACAGCAGCCAATGTGCGTAACTGCTTCACAAAGGGTGGCGGTAACGTAGGTACAACAGGCTGTGTATCATATATGTTTGATCACAAGGGACAGATCATCATTGCAAAGGAAGACTGTGATATAGATGCAGACGACCTCATGATGATGGCACTGGATGCAGGAGCTGAGGATTTCTCAGACGAGGATGACAGCTACGAGATCATCACAGCACCTGAGGATTTCTCGCAGGTAAGAGAGAGCCTTGAGAAGGAAGGCATAAAGATGGCTGAGGCTGAGCTCACAATGATACCTCAGAACTATGTTGATATAGACGATCCTGAGGTTGTCAAGAAGTTCACAAGGATTATAGATATGCTTGAGGAGGACGATGACGTTCAGGCAGTATATCACAATGCAAATCTTCCGGAAGAGGACGATGAGGACTGATATATAATTGCAAGGGATATGATAACATTGGTAACAGACAATTACTCAGATAATCAGCGCCATTGCAGCATAGCTTGAAATAGAACTTCCGCACCTTATATATGGTGTGGAAGTTCTATTTGAGTAATGACGACATGGATGGTATCTGTGTCTGTTATATACGGAATGAGTATTGTTAGGAGAAGAGATGAAGGGAATACTTAGATATCTTAAGGACTATAAGAAAGAGTCCATACTTGCCCCGCTTTTTAAGATGTTGGAGGCAACATTTGAATTGCTTATCCCGATCGTCATGGCAAATGTAATCGATGTCGGTATAGCAGGGCGTGACATAAGCTACGTTGTGAAGATGTGTCTCGTCATGATACTTTTGGGAATTATCGGTCTGGTGTGTTCTATCACCGCCCAGTATTTTTCGGCAAAGGCTGCTACAGGATTTGGAACAGCACTTCGAAATGATCTGTTCAGGCATATTACATCACTTTCATACACAGAGATCGACAGCATAGGAACATCCACACTGCTCACGAGAATGACCAGTGACACGAACCAGGTACAGACAGGAGTCAACATGGTGCTCAGACTGTTCCTCCGTTCACCGTTCATAGTGTTCGGTGCCATGATCATGTCATTCACCATCGACGTGAAGTCGGCCATGACATTTGTGGTGACCATACCGGCACTTTCAATTGTTGTGTTCGGTGTTATGGCACTCAGCATACCTCTGTTCAAGAAGGTGCAGAACAGACTGGACAGAGTCACACTGCTCACCCGTGAGGGACTTGAGGGCGCGAGAGTTATCAGAGCCTTCAACAGACAGGACAAGGAATTTGAGGAGTTTGACAAGTCCACGGATGACCTGATGAAGTTCCAGCTCCTTGCAGGACGTATATCAGCGTTCATGAATCCTGTCACTTATGTGATAATCAATCTCTCAACCGCAGCTATAATCTGGATCGCAGCGGGACAGACAGATGCGGGAATCATCACACAGGGAAAGGTCGTCGCACTTGTCAACTATATGTCACAGATACTCGTCGAGCTCATCAAGCTCGCAAACCTTATCGTGACGATCACCAAGGCTGTTGCCTGCGCAAAGAGAATAAATGCGGTCATGGATCAGCAACCATCGATAACAGACGGAACAGGCAAGGCAGCAGGATCACTGGCAAATACTGTAAAGGTAAGCTTTAGGGATGCAAATCTCAGATATGCTGGGGCCGGAGCAGATTCCCTGTCAGATATAACATTTGACGTGGCACCGGGCGAGACTGTGGGAATCATAGGCGGTACGGGTTCAGGAAAGAGTTCTCTTGTAAACATGATCCCAAGATTTTACGATGCCAGCCAGGGAAGCGTGTGCATAGACGGAGTTGACGTAAAGGACTACACCCTGGACGAGCTCAGGCATAAGGTCGGAGTGGTACCGCAGAAGGCTGTATTGTTTGCCGGAACAATAGCAGACAATATCAGGTGGGGCAAGCAGGATGCGACTGAAGCAGAGATAGACGAGGCGCTTGAGATAGCCCAGGCCAAGGAGTTTGTAGACGGCAAGGAGAATGGAATATACTTCAAGATCACCCAGGGGGGCAAGAACCTGTCGGGTGGACAAAAGCAGAGGCTTACCATAGCCAGAGCGGTCGTCAGAAAGCCTGAGATACTGATACTGGATGACAGCGCATCGGCGCTAGATTTTGCAACTGATGCGGCTCTCAGAAAAGCAATCAGGGAGAAGACAAAGGGCATGACTGTATTCCTTGTGTCACAGAGAGCGTCGACCATCATGAATTCGGATAAGATCATCGTCATGGATGATGGTCAGATAGCCGGGATAGGAACCCATCGTCAGCTGCTTTCTAACTGTGAGATATACAGGGAGATATGTCAGTCACAGCTTTCGGAGGAGGAACTGTCTCATGAGTAAAGATAAAGGGAATAAATCAGTAAATAAAAAGACGATACTCAGAATACTGAAGTATATCAAGAGATACAGGTTCCTCGTGGTTCTGTCTCTCATATGTGCAGCCATATCGGTCGTGCTCACACTGTATGCACCTATCATCATGGGACATGCAGTTGACAGGGTCGTTGGACCGGGAAAAGTAGATTTTACAGGACTTAAAGGAATGCTTGCAAAGCTTGTGATTGTGGTCGTTATAACGGCTGTTGCACAGTGGGTCATGAACGTGCTCAACAACATGATCACATACAGGGTGGTTAATGATGTAAGAACAAAGGCATATGAGAAGCTTGGCAGCCTGCCGCTCTCATATGTGGATTCACATACACACGGAGACATAGTCAGCAGGATCATAGCTGACGTAGACCAGTTCTCAGACGGACTTTTGATGGGATTTACACAGCTATTCACAGGAGTTATGACTATAGTAGGAACACTGTGCTTCATGCTGTCGATCAACTGGATCATAGCCATTGTGGTCGTATGTATCACTCCGGTATCACTCTTTGTTGCGTCATTCATAGCAAAGAGAACATACAGTATGTTCAGGAAGCAGGCTGAGATCAAGGGTGAGCTCACATCCCTTGTAAATGAGATGGTTGAGAACCAGAAGGTAGTCACAGCATTCTCCATGGAGGATGAGACCTGCGACAGATTCCAGGAGGTCAATGGAAGACTTAATGTGGCAGGACTTCAGGCTACATTCTTCTCATCGATAACAAATCCTAGTACAAGATTTGTCAACAGCCTCGTGTACACAGGCGTTGGAATCATAGGTGCCATAACAGCTATAAAGGGCTTTATATCAGTTGGACAGCTCACAAGTTTCCTGAGCTATGCAAATCAGTATACAAAGCCGTTCAATGAGATATCAGGCGTTGTCACAGAGCTTCAGAACGCGCTGGCATCCGCTGCCAGAGTGTTTGAGCTTATAGACGAGGACCCAGAGGCTGCAGAGCCTGCTGGCGCACACGAGCTCACAGACGTTCACGGTGAGGTGGACCTTAAGAATGTTGACTTCTCATACAACAAAGATGTGGAGTTCATCAAGAACCTCAATCTGAACGTGAAGAACGGACAGAGAATAGCAATAGTGGGACCTACAGGCTGTGGTAAGAGTACAGTCATCAACTTGCTCATGAGATTCTACGATGTGGATGCCGGAAGCATATCCGTGGATGGATATGACATAAGAGAGGTCACAAGAAAGAGCCTCCGCGGCAATTACGGAATGGTACTTCAGGAGACTTGGCTTAAGAGCGGCACGATAAGGGACAATATAGCATACGGAAGACCGGACGCAACGGATGAGGAGATCGTCGAGGCTGCAAAGCAGTCACATGCACACAGCTTTATTAAGAGACTTCCTGATGGCTATAACACATATATAACAGAGGATGGAGGCAATCTGTCACAGGGACAGAAGCAGCTCCTATGTATCACAAGGGTTATGCTTGATCTTCCACCTATGCTCATACTGGATGAGGCAACATCATCCATAGATACAAGAACTGAGATAAGGATACAGAGAGCATTTGCCAAGATGATGAAGGGCAGAACAAGCTTCGTGGTTGCACACAGACTGTCAACCATCAAGGAGTCAGATGTCATCCTAGTCATGAAGGACGGGCACATCATCGAACAGGGAAATCACGAGACACTGCTTGCAAAGGGCGGCTTCTACACGAATCTGTACAATTCCCAGTTTGCAAGATAATACAGAGAAATGCATAAATATAAAAGGGCTGTGCTTTGAGGTATACCTCACGGTACAGTCCTTTTTAACGGTGGTTAAAGCATTTATCTGTTATATTTCACGAACGCTTGCCAGTGGCGGGCTTTGTGTATATAATGTATGCGTGCGAGATGCGATACTCAGTGAAGTAGATTATAGGCAATTGCGAAATTCAAGAATTGAACATGCAAGAGGTGTTTAGCCGTACCAGATCAGGGGAATACGAAGTCGCCGGTACTTAGATGGCGCGTCAGCGGCATCTTTAGTACCGCTGCAGACTGAGTTAAGTGGAAACGACCCCTGATTGGTATGCTAAAGCACCTCTGCATATGTAATCATGTTTCGCAATTGCCTATAAAGTAGATAAAGGCAAAAGGAGAGAAAGATGAAGGTTAGTGAATCAGGTTATACAAGAGAAGAACTTTTAGAGATAGTAGATACATATCTGGCAGAGCAGTCCAGAAGATGGGAATTCATAGAGGAGAAGGGCGATGGCATGTATGTGTACGCTGAGAACGGCGACAGATACCTCGACTTCTTCGCAGGAATAGCGGTAAGCAGCGCGGGAAATGCCAACAAGAAGGTTGCAAAGGCCATAGCTGACCAGGCGGCAAATGTAATACATGCATCAAACTATGCATATACACTTCCAATGATCCTCCTTGCAAAGAAGGTGTGTGACACCATAGGCATGGAGAAGATCGTGTTCCAGAACTCAGGAACAGAGGCAAATGAAGCCATGATCAAGATGGCTAGAAAGTACGGCGTGGACAATTACGGACCGGACAGATATAAGATCGTGACAGCGAAGAACAGCTTCCACGGAAGAACATACGGTGCACTGTCGGCAACAGGCCAGCCTGATTCGGCCTGCCACAAGGGATTTGCACCACTCCTTCCGGGATTCACATATGCAGAGTATAACAACCTTGAGGACTTCAAGAGCAAATGCGATGAGAACACCATAGGAATCATGGTAGAGCCTGTACAGGGCGAGGGTGGTGTATACCCTGCAGACCCTGAGTTCCTTAAAGGACTTCGTGAGTTCTGTGATGAGAAGAACATGCTCCTCATGTTCGACGAGGTTCAGACCGGATGGGGAAGAACCGGAGACATCATGGCATATATGACATATGGCGTAAAGCCTGACATGGTATCCATGGCAAAGGCCATCGGGGGCGGTATGCCTATAGGCGCGATGTGTACAAGCACCAAGATAGCAGCAGCATTTACACCTGGTGCCCACGGTTCAACATACGCAGCCAACCCTGTGTGTTGTGCAGCGGCGCTTGCAGAGATAGATGAGATACTGGATAACAAGCTCTACGAGAATGCAAAGGAAGTAGGAGCATACTTCATGGAGGAACTCAAGGCACTTCCTTGTGTCAAGGAGATCAGAGGACGTGGTCTTCTTATAGGCGTTGAGTTCAACAAGCCTATCGCATTTGAAGTAAAGCACAGAGCGTTTGAGAACAAGCTCCTCATAACAGCTGTAAGAGACAGCATCATAAGGATCGCACCTCCACTTATCGTTAAGAAGGAGCACTGTGACGAGGCTGTTAAGCTGCTCATCAAGTCTGTGACAGAAGCACTGCAGGAGCAGTAATACAGCGTGATCATATAGCAGAATAAGCATGAATCATAAAAGTAATATAGGAGACCATAATGGGAAGAAGTAAAGAAGAGATGGAGGGTGTGACCCTCCTTGGAAATAAAGACGTAAAGTACAGCATGGACTATGCACCTGAGATGCTCCAGACATTTGACAACAAGCATCCGGACAACGACTACTTTGTAAAGTTCAACTGTCCTGAGTTCACAAGCCTCTGTCCGATCACCGGACAGCCTGACTTCGCAACGGTGTACATATCATATGTGCCGGGCGAGAAGATGGTGGAAAGCAAGTCGCTGAAACTGTATCTGTTCAGCTTCAGAAATCACGGAGACTTCCATGAGGACTGCATGAACATTATCATGAAGGACCTCATAAAACTGATGGATCCAAAGTACATCGAGGTGTGGGGCAAGTTCACACCGAGGGGGGGAATCTCCATAGACCCGTACTGCAATTACGGCAGACCGGGAACAAAGTGGGAGGAGGTTGCCTGGAACCGTCTGGCAAACCACGACCTCTACCCTGAGAAAGTTGACAATAGATAATTGGGTCTGAGCAGCACGCACGGACGGATAGGAGAATCATAATGGCGGATTACAGAGAGACCGTGGATTATATATTGGGTATTCCGCTTTTTGCACAGAAGATTGGCAAGGAGAACCTTTCCAGTCTTTTGTGCCGTTTGGGGAACCCTGAGAAGGCTGTTCCTGCGATACATGTGGCGGGAACCAACGGCAAGGGCAGCACATGCCGCGCTCTGGCGCAGATGCTTGCAGCCCGGGGATACAGAGTGGGATTGTTCATATCACCCCATCTCGTGTCCATAAACGAGAGAATACAGATAAATGGTACAAATATATCCGATGACGATTTTGTGTCGGCATTTGAGACCGTAAAGGGGCAGTTCATGGAGCACCCTTCGTTCTTCGAGGTCATGTTTGCCATGGCGGCGGTGTATTTCAGACAGCAGAAGTGTGACTTTGCCGTATACGAGACAGGAATGGGCGGAAGACTGGATGCGACAAATGTCCTGACGCCGGAGCTTACGATCATCACGTCGGTGGGAATGGATCACATGGAGTATCTTGGCGACACGATAGAGAAGATAGCTTATGAGAAGGCAGGCATCATCAAGCCGGGTGTTCCGGTGATATATTTCAGGCGGGATGAGGCGGCTGCGCGGGTCATAGAAGATACTGCCAAAGAGCGTGGAGCGGACATAATTCCGGTCGAAAAATCAGATTATATAATAAATCATTTGGGGAACAAAACCATTGATTTTTCATTGCATAATCGGTATTATAGTTATTGCAATTTACAGATACAGAAGACATCACTGTACCAGGTGGAGAATGTCAGCCTTGCCGTGACAGCATTCAGGATGCTCATGGAGAGGCGGAATGTACCGGAACAGGATATAGAGAAGACCGTGAGGAATGCACTCCTGCAGTTCTACTGGGAGGGCAGGATGGAGGAGATAGCTCCCCATATATATGTGGATGGTGCCCACAATGTGGAGGCTGTAAATGCATATATAGAGACCATGAACAGGCTTCATGGGGAATATGACAAGATACTGGTATTTGCGGCGGTGAAGGATAAGGAGTATGACTCCATGATACATTTGCTTGCCGGAAATATTACGTTTGGCAGGATAATAGTCACAAGCGTTGACAGCAGCAGAAAGGCGGATTCCGCAAAGCTGGCGGAGATATTCTCGGCGTGTACGGATACTCCGGTCATGGTCAGCGATGAGATTGACGATGCCATGGATATGGCAGTGGAGCTCAGAGGAGACAGAGAGAATACCAACATATACTGCGTTGGTTCCCTGTATCTGGTGGGCGGTGTCAAGAGATGGAGGAACAGACATGATCAATTTTGATGAAGAGATAAAGAGGTTTAAGCCGGCACTTGAACTTGACCAGGCAGAGGATGCAATATACAACAATGATCTCAAGGACATCATGGATGTCATGCAGGAGATGATGAGGGTTGCAAAGGAAGCAGAGAAGTAAAGAACACAGATTGGTCGGGAGATTAAGATATGGCAGATGTACTGAATTGTAAGCACTGCGGTGGAGCGATAGCCGTCACAGGCTACTGTACCAGGTGCGGACTGAAGATAGATTACGTGAACAAGGCTCTCAACTCGTCAAAGTACTATTACAACATAGGGCTTGATAAGGCGAGGGTCAGGGATATGTCAGGTGCGGAGGAGGCGCTCAAGCTGTCTCTGAAGTATGACAAGATGAATATAGATGCCCGGAACCTTCTTGGACTGGTGTACTATGAGACCGGAGAGATAGTTCAGGCGCTCAGCCACTGGGTAGTGAGTGTGAATTATTTTGACGGCAAGAATGTCGCCAAGAGATACATCAAGGAGATAAAATCCAACCCACACAGGCTGGAGGCGGTGAACAATGTAACCAGAAAGTATAATCAGGCGCTGGTATATGCGAAGCAGGGCAGCAAGGATCTTGCCTTTATACAGCTCAGAAAGGTACTTTCCGACAACAGCAGATTTATACAGGGATACCTGCTCCTTGCACTTCTGTTCATCGACGAGGGAAGATATGACAAGGCTCGCAAGGCACTCAAGCGTGTCATCAAGATAGACAGGACAAATCCAGTGGCGGTTAGATATTTCAATGAGATGGGCCACACTGATGAGGAGATCATGAACTTCAGGGATTATCCGCAGGAGGACTACGATGTGGATTCTCTGTTCGTGGATGACCAGAAGAAGCTCATAGCCGGCAACAGCGAGGTGGATTTTGATGGGGATCCGATTCCGGTTGGAAGATACAAGGACATCAATTTCTACAAATATTCCATCGCTTATATCATAGCGGGAGTTGTTCTGGGACTTGCGGCTATGTGGACGCTCATCATCCCGCACAGGGATAAGGTGGCTGACAATTCAGAGAGAGACCTGAAGGTTACATTCAGTCAGGAGATAGCGGATAAGAATGTGGCCATATCGGAGCTCCAGTCACAGGTGGACAGCATGACCACCAAGCTCACAAATGCTGAGACTGAGGCGAAGAACCTTCAGACACAGATAGATAAGTATGGCGATTACGCTTCACAGGTTCTGTCGGATGACAATAAGGCAAGGGTACAGTCAGCAATCTATAAGTACGAGGCCATGACATATGAGGCTGCCATAGATGATCTGAACAGAGTTCTTCAGGATACACCTAACAGCGATGTGGCACTGTTCTACAAGGCGATGTGTTATCTGAAGCTTTCTGATGATAACAATGCCACACTGGTATTTAACCAGCTTGTTGAGAACTGTCCGAACTCCGTATACTACACGGTTGCGTGTGATTATGCGGATGAAGATGCCATACAGGCGGGACTTGAAAAGAAGAATTCTGCAAGTACAGCCAGCACGAACACGGGCGACGGAACAGATACAACCGACAGATCAAGCACAAGTGACGAAACAGGTACAACCGACAGCACGGACACAGGTGACGGAACAGATACAACCGACAGCTCGTATACAGGTGATGGAACGGATACGACCGACAACACGTATACGGATGATGGAACAGGCACCATCGACAATACGTATACAGGTGACGGAACAGACACGACCGACAGTTCGTATACAGGCGATGGAACAGATACAACTGACGGACAGTAACGAAAGACATATAAAAAGATTATAATTTATAGAAGGCACAAAAGAGACGGATAAGGATTAATCGTTTCTTTTGTGCCTTTTATTTTGTGACAGGGGGATTGAAGATGAATATCTACGAGAAAATGGGGGATACTATAATCGTATATATGCCCAGAGAGGTGGATGATTATGCGGCGGTGAAGATGACCGCAGGGATAGACGGAGTATTTGCCGAGGAGGTGGTGAGACATGCCATATTTGATTTTGGCAGGACAACGTTCATGGACAGCTCGGGGATAGGACTCATAACGAGAAGGTACAGACAGCTCCACGACAGAGGGGGAAGCGTTGGGGTGATAAATGTAAATGCGAGAATGGACAGGATACTGCTCATGTCCGGTATATACAGGATCGCGACAAGGCTGGACAGCGGTGTCCGGGATGAGGCTGAGGATTGGACAGATAAAATATAGATAACGAGGAGAATGGTATGGATAAGAACAGATTGATCATGGAATTTGGCTGTGATGCCCGGAATGAGGCTGTGGCGAGAGTCGTGGTGGCGGCTATGCTGACGAGGACAAATCCTACACTCAGTGAGGTGGAGGATGTCAAGACGGCGGTGTCGGAGGCTGTCACGAATTCGATAATACACGGATATGGATCCGGTGAGGGAAGCATAATCCTGGAGGCATACATAGAGGAGCGCACCCTGTACATAACGATCACAGATCACGGCTGCGGCATAGAGAATGTCGACAGGGCAATGGAGCCGCTTTACACCACTGTCACGGACGGAAGCAGATCGGGCATGGGATTTTCATTTATGGAGGCTTTCATGGATGAGCTAAAGGTAGAATCCCGCGTGGGTGAGGGAACCGTGGTAAATATGAAGAAGATAATAGGAAAAAGTCAGGAGATATATTGATGGCGGATAATCATCGTTTGCTTGAACTTGCAAAAGATGGAGACAGAGATGCCAGAGATAAACTTGTGACGGACAATATGGGACTGGTGGTCAGCGTTGCCAGAAGATATGTGGGGAGAGGACAGGAACTTGAGGATCTTATACAGATAGGGCTTATAGGCCTTGTAAAGGCCATAGACAGGTTTGATATGGACTATGAGGTAAAACTGTCCACGTATGCGGTTCCACTCATTCAGGGGGAGATTAGACGCTTTCTCAGGGATGACGGAATGGTGAAGGTCAGCAGAAATCTTAAAACGATATACTACAGGGCAGACAGATACAGACACGAGGTCGAAAAAAACAGAGGGACTGAGCCGGGAATGGAGGAGATATGTGAGGCTATAGGAGCGACTCCTGAAGAGCTTGTGATGGCGATGGACGCGGCATCGGATGTGACATGCATAGATGATCTTCACGCGGAGATGTGCGGCATGGAAGATGGAGACCGCATCGTGGACAGGCTGTGTGTATCGCAGCTTCTGGACACGCTCACGCCGGATGAGAGAAAACTTGTGGTGTTGAGGTATTTTCAGGACAAGACGCAGGGACAGACAGGGCAGATCCTTGGCATGAGCCAGGTGCAGGTGAGCCGGCTTGAGAAAAAGATACTCGGAAGACTCAGATGGAAAATATTGGAGTAATATCAGCCATATACATGGACAGACTATTCTTAGAATATAAGAACAGGGGACATGTATATGGCTGAACTTTTGTATTTGAAACTGTCGGAGAGCTGCCTGGCGGAGAAGAGAAAGGTCAAAATAAAGGATGTGGCGACGGTGCTGAGTCCGAATCCAGATATAAAATACGGCGTTGAGAAGCTGGAGCTCATGAGCTTTTCCGGCAGCAGGGAGCAGCAGGTCATATCGGTGATGTACATTCTGCAGGTGATACAGGAGCACTACCCGGACTGCCAGACACAGACCATAGGGGCGACGGACGTTGTCGTGTATTACAGGACATATGACACCAGCGACAAAGTAAAGCAGTTCTTCAAATTTCTGATGATATGCTTCATCGCATTTTTCGGAGCAGGCTTTTCCATCATGTCGTACAACTCGGATGTCAATATGGTTGGACAGCTTGACGTCATGCACAACATATTTGTGGGGCAGGGCAGGGATGCCTATCCTGTGGCGGGAATAGCATATTCCCTGGGGCTCTTCATCGGTATAATCGTATTTTTCAATCACGGTGCAAAGAAAAAATTCTCAGATGATCCTACACCGCTTCAGGTTCAGATGAGACAGTATGAACAGGAGGTCAACCAGACAGTCATAACGGATGCCTCCAGAAAGAAGGCGGAGAGAGATGCTGATTAGATACGCTATGCTTGCCATCGCCTGCTTTGCCAGCGGTGTGGCCATATCGGGCGGGTATTTTGCATTTATATCCATGATAGGAATATTCCCCAAGCTCCTTGAGAATGTAAAGGGGGCAAGGCATTATCTGCTCATAGAGTGTCTGCTGGCATATGGTGCGGCACTGGCAAATCTGATATATGTATTCAAAATATCGGTTCCGGTGACATGGGTGGGATATACCATCATATGTCTGTTCGGAGGGATATTTGTGGGATGCCTGGCGGGGGCACTTACGGAGGTGTTGAATGTCATACCGATCGCGGCCAGAAGATTCAGTGTGAGAAGGAATCTCCCTTATGTCATATACGGCCTTGCTGCGGGAAAACTGGTAGGCTCGGTGTTGAGTGTAGTTCTGGGCATGTGATAAAGTCAAAATTATTTTGTGTTGAATGGAGGTATTTGTTATGAAGTTTGAACCTACAGAGAGCGATTACAATGAATATGTGGAGCTTGTGACACCCACATCAAGCGTTCCGAGAAACTGCCTGTGGGCGTTTCTTGTGGGAGGCGTGATCTGTACGATAGGGCAGGGGATATTTGACCTGCTGGTACACTTCGATGTGAAGGAAGACGAGGCGTATGCGTATGTATCGCTGATACTCGTCCTCGCAAGTGTTATCCTCACAAGTCTGAATCTCTACAAGAAGATAGCAAAGTACGGCGGTGCCGGAGCACTTGTGCCGATCACAGGATTTGCAAATGGTGTGTGTGCGCCCATAGTGGAATTCCAGACTGAGGGTGAAGTGTTCGGAAAGGGCGTGAAGGCGTTCACCATAGCGGGGCCTGTTATACTGTACGGTATATTTACAAGCTGGCTGCTCGGTGTTATATATTGGATAGTCTCAATATGGTGAAATGGGGTTTATTAAATTAAAAATCAACATATTTTCCCCACATCGGTTGACAATATTTGAAAAAATAACATAATGGGTATAGATTTGGACAAAAGAAGAAAGACAGGAGAAATGCTGACATGAAGAGGCTAATGACAGTCAATCTGGCACCTGAGCAGAAGAGTGCAGTACAGGATATATGCAGTGACATAGGTGCGGAGTGCGTTGACATTCAGAGAAAGCATTATGGTATGAAGGTCGGAAGTCTGTGCGACACGGCTGACATATCTGGCTGTGGAGATGAGACCGGACAGACGGAAGATCTCAGTATGGATATGCTCATATTTGACGGAGTGAGCAGCAAAGAACTTGATATATTTCTTGAAAGGTATAAGAAGACCGGGCTTCCGGCAGTAAGGCTGAAGTCGGTCGTGACACGGAGCAACAGGGAGTGGACTGTACAGCAGCTATACTCGGAGCTTGCAAAGGAATATCTATTCTACAGGATGAGGGGAATGTAGATGGCAGACGAAAGAAGAAACGGACATACAACTGAAAAGAGACTTGCGCAGAACAGGCAGAGAGCTTCAGGACGTTCAGGACGGCGTGCATCTGAGCAGTGGAGGAAGAGACAGCAGCGATACAGAGTGATAAGCTGGATACTCACGGCGGTGTTCATGGTGATATTTTATGCGCTAATATGTGCGTGTGTGGGTAACAGAAAGCTGTACAAAAAGACCACCATAAACGGATTAGACGTTGGCGGAATGAAAACTGCGGAGGCGGCAAAGAGCATAAATGACCAGTTCAGACGCGATTACAGCAGTGTGGGCATACAGGTGAAGCTGGATGATAAGACTTACACCCTGAATGTGTCGGCGGCGCTGGATATGGATTCTGAGAAGTCTGTGCAGAAGATACAGGATGACTCACATAGCTTCTGGAGAAGAGGCTATGGGCTTCTGGAATCATGGACACTTGGAAGCAGCTATGATATTTATCCATATATAGGCGACAGCGGCATCATAACGACCGCCATCGAGAGCAGTGATATGATGAAGGTTGATCTGGATATAGAGGATGGATACAGGATAGAGGACAAGAACCTCATTGTGACAAAGGGAAAGGGCAGCTACAGGATAGACACAGACAAGCTGGTAACCCGCATAAAGAAGCAGATAGCAAAAGGAGACTATGGCACTGTGGTGGAATGTCCTGTCGTGTCTGCTGACGTGGATCTGGACGAGGTATACAAAAAGGTACATTGTGAGCCGCAGAATCCAACGCTTGACCCGGACAAGAACTACGAGGTAGTTGAGGCCAAGGACGGTGTGGACTTTGATCTGGAGGCGGCAAAGAAGAGCCTTGAATCTGCCAAGAAGGGAACGGATGTGAGCATCCCGCTCACATACACCCCGGCGGATATGAGTACGGAAGAATACAGGAAGCTGCTGTTCAGAGACGAGATGAGTTCATACAGCACAGAGGTTGAGGGTTCAGAGAACAGAAAGACAAATGTCAAGCTGGCGGCGCAGTATTGCGATGGAACCATACTCATGCCGGGAGAGTCATTTTCATATAACCTCGGAGTCGGAGAGCTCACCGAGGAGAGAGGCTTCCTTCCGGGCCCATCATATGCTGACGGACAGTCAGTCATGGACATGGGCGGTGGAATATGTCAGGTGTCATCCACCATGTACATGGCGTGCCTGTATGCGAATCTCGAGATAGATGAGAGACATTGTCATCCATACCCTTCATCGTATGTTCCTGCGGGACTTGACGCCACTGTAGCGTGGGGCGGATGTGACTTTGTATTTACAAATGACACGGATTACCCGATAAAGATAAGCACAAGCTACGATGGATATTCCACATCATGTACGATATGGGGCACCATCACGGAGCCGTTCAGCGTGGAGCTCTACACGGAGACCGTTGAGACAGAGCCATATGAGACCAAGTATGAGCTGGACAAGAGTCTTGGCAAGTATGAGCAGGTGCTTGACACAGTGGGAATAGAGGGCCTTACAGTGCAGTCCTACAGAAGAGTGTATGACGGCGATGGAAATGTCATATCGGACAATCCTGAGGCGATAAGCGTGTACTCTAAGCGTGACGAGGTGTACAAGGTAGGAAAGCTTCCAAAGGACAAGGATAAAGACAAAGATAAGGATCAGAACAAAGATAAGAGTGACAGCTCAGACACAGATAAGAAGACGACTGAGTCTGAGTAAGATACTCAGGAAGAGTAGTTGCCGGCTACTCCTCAATGTCGTCTGAGTCGTCCTCCCTGATCCTTATAAGGCCTTCCAGGAATCCCGGTTCCTTGGTCTTTATCTCCTGGTTGGTGTAGAGATTGACATAGTGAGGGCGGAGCTTGGAGTAGATGATCTTCTGCTCGTTGTACAGGCTGTAATAGCCGGACAGCATGTAGCTGACGGCACATCCTATGGTGAACAGAAGTATTCCGTGCGCTCCGAACAGCTCTATGCTCAGGAACAGAGATGTAAGAGGACAGTTTACCACGCCACAGAAGAAGCACACCATTCCGAGGGCAGCGGCAAAGCCCGGGTCGAGTCCAATGAGTCCACCCATGGCGCATCCAAATGTGGCACCGACGAAGAACGATGGAACGATCTCACCGCCTCGGAATCCACAGCCTATTGTTATGGCGGTGAACAGCGCCTTGAGAAGGAAAGCCGTTGGTTTTGCTTCTCCGTTGAGCGCCTGGGCGATGATGTTCATACCGGTTCCGTTGTAGTCGGTGGTGTTGAGTATTATGTTGAGCAGGACGAGCATCACGCCTCCTGCGAATACGCGCACATACTGGTTCTTGAAATATTTGCGGAAAAGCTTGTGCACAACGTTCATGAATATACAGAACAGACTGCTGAGCACTGCGCACAGGATAGCCAGACCGATGACCTTGATCACCAAAGGCACATCCACGGATGTCGGCATGCCGGCTATATTGTAGTGGTCGTGTACAACGTGAAGCTTTCGTGTTATGGCGTATGCTATGACTGACGAGAACAGACAAGGCACAAATGCGCAGTAGTAGAGGATACCGATGCTTATGACCTCCATACTGAACAGCGCGGCAGTAATTGGGGTTCCAAACAGTGCTGAGAAGACAGCGCTCATGCCGCAAAGTGTGAGTATGTGCTTGTCGCTGTCATCCAGCTTGAACAGCTTGCCTATGGACACACCGATGCTTCCACCTATCTGAAGGGCTGCACCCTCCCTTCCTGAGGAACCTCCGAAGAGATGTGTGATGACCGTCGATATGAAGATCAGCGGAGCCATACGGGAAGGAATCTCGTCCTCCACACTTCTTATGGAACCGATGACAAGATTGGTTCCCTTGGAATGTCTTATTCCACAGATCCTGTATATAAATACGATCACGATTCCCGCAAGCGGCAGAAAATATATTATCATATGATTGTTCTCACGGAAGCCGGTGGCGTACTCTACGCATATATGAAAAGCTGTTCCGACAAGCCCGCATATCGTTCCCATTATCAGTGAAAAAACTATCCATTTGAAAAAAGTCGTAGCATATCTGACACATCTGCTAAAACAGTTTACCCAGTATTCCTTTGTAAATTCCACGGCGATTCTCCATTCCTTTTTCTTTGTAAAGCAGCTTTAGTAATGTTAAAGCAAATAAATGAATTTGTCCAGTGCTGAGGTTAACAAAAACTACCATTATAATCTGCAGTGCATAAGGGAATTATAGTAACAGTTACATTTATCCATATAAGGGAGTTGCATGATATGAATGAGAAAAAAGGAAAACAGAGCATAAAATTTGGCAATCCCCCATATATACTGGGGGCAGCAGCGGTGGCGGGGCCGAAGGAGATAGACGGCCCGATGGCGAGATATTTTGACAGGGTGAGCGAGGATGCAACATTCGGCAAAGATTCCTGGGAGGAAGGCGAGAGTGAGATGGTGCGTCAGGCCGTGAACCTTGCCATACAGAAGGCGGGGATAGACAAGCAGGATATAAGGTATATATTTGCCGGGGATCTGCTGGGACAGCTCATAGCGTCGACATTTGGAATCAAGGATATGGAGATCCCGGTGTTTGGACTGTACGGTGCGTGCTCGACGTGCGGGGAGGCACTGTCGCTTGCATCCATGACTGTGGCGGCGGGGTATGCGGACAACGTCATTGCGGAGGCGTCAAGCCACTATGGAAGTGCGGAGAAGCAGTTCCGTTTTCCCTTGGAATATGGAAATCAGCGTCCCCTGTCGGCTACCTGGACGGTCACGGGAAGTGGTGCCTTTGTGGTGTCAGACAGAGAGTCAGATGTGTGTATCCAGGGAGTAACCACAGGGCAGATCATGGACTATGGAGTGAAGGATTCGCTCAACATGGGAGCGTGTATGGCACCCGCGGCGGCTGCCGTCATATATCAGAATCTTCAGGATTTTGGCATAAAGCCCACATACTACGACAGGATAATAACTGGTGATCTTGGCAAGGTCGGCAAGACCATACTTGAGGATCTTCTGAGCATGAACAATGTGGATATATCGGCAAATCATATGGACTGCGGTATAGAGATATTTGACAACGAGGAACAGGATACCCACTCGGGCGGATCGGGCTGTGGCTGCTCGGCGACTGTTCTTGCCGGATATATATTGAAGAAGGTGAGCTCCGGGGAGTGGAAGAGAGTGTTGTTTGTTCCGACTGGAGCACTGCTTTCCACCGTGAGCTATAACGAGGGGCAGACCATACCGGGGATAGCCCATGCGGTCATGATAGAGCATCACGAAAAGAAAGGAGAGTAGATGTAAATGGATTATGTAAAAGCGTTTGTGGTTGGCGGAATAATATGTGTTCTTGCCCAGATATTGATGGACAAGACAAAGCTCCTTCCGGGAAGAATAATGGTCATACTTGTATGCACAGGTGTTGTACTTGGAGCGCTTGGAATATATAAGCCGCTTCTGGACTTCGCGCAGTGCGGAGCGTCGGTGCCGCTCACGGGATTTGGATATAATCTGTGGAAGGGCATAACTGAGGCGGTTGATAAGGATGGATTTATCGGACTGTTCCGCGGAGGCTTCCAGATGGCGGCGGTTGGAAGTTCGGCTGCACTGATATTTGGATATCTTGCATCGTTGATATTCAAGCCGAAGATGACAAAATAGAAATAGAAGACAGGCAGATATAAAAAGCCCCACCATACATTGAATTGTATGATGGGGCTTTCCGTCATTGAGTTGTATCGGTTGAATCATCCGAGCTTGGTTCCTCGGTTGTGGTTATCTCTGTTGAAGAGGTAGGCTCCTCTGACGTAGGTTCCTCAGTTGTAGGTTCCTCAGTCGTTGTAGGCTCCTCGGTTGTTGTATCTTCTGATGTATCCTCCGATGTATCTTCGGTTGTCGTGGTTGCTTTGGTAGTCTTCTTTGTATCCTTCTTCTTGCCGTGGATGTTACAATGCTCCTTCAGAAGCGATTCATCCCAGGTGTATCCCTCAAGGACATACTCACCGTCATCGTTCAGCTTGTAGATGAAGGTTGTTGTCTCAGGACATTCCTTGTTGGCAAGCATGTGTGATTCGTTACATACCACTACCTTCTTGACACCTGGACAATACTTTGTAGGTATCTTTGTCGCATCGAAGTAATCCGTAACTGTTGGACATCCGTTCGATGGAAGAAGTCCGGTATCTGAACATACAGTGGCCTGTACGATTCCGTCCGGCATCTCAAATGTAGCTGATGTATCAAGTCCCTTCTTCTCAATGACCTGATCCATGATATCTCTCCACATATAGCACTTGATAGAACCAGGGCTGTATGTGATGTTCTCATCATTTCCAAGCCATATAGAAGCTGTGTAGTATGGGTTATAACCACAGAACCAGTTATCAAAGTCTCCTGATGTGGTACCTGTCTTACCTGCTGTATACATACCTGTGTAAGAGTTGGCACCTGAACCGGTACCTCCTGTTACAACGTCGTGCATGGCACTTGTGAGAAGCCATGCTGTCTGCTCTGATATGACACGTGTCTTCTCAGGTTCCCTGTTGTCTATCAGAAGATTGCCTTCATGGTCGTAAACCTCTGAGTAGAACACAGGCTTTATATAATTACCACCGTTGGCGATGGTTGCATATGCAGCTGTGATCTCCAGGTTGGTAATACCATTTGTCAGACCACCAAGTGCAAGTGACTGGTTGATATCTGACAGGATGAGACCGTCGCTGTCTGTCTTTCTCTCAACAAGAGTTGTAAATCCAAGCTTCAGCAGATAGTCGTATGCGAGCTGTGGAGTTACATCTGTGATACACTTTACGGCTATGATATTCATAGATTCCATGATAGCGTATCTGATAGTCTTAAGTCCCCAGTAACCGCCGTACCAGTTGTATACAGGATTACCATTCTCATAGTTGTATGGTGCATCGTCATATACGGTTGCCAGAGACATATTACATGCCTCCAGTGCCGGGAGATATGCAGCAACGATCTTGAAGCAGGAACCAGGCTGTCTGGTCGCCTCAGTTGCACGGTTGAATGATCTGTTCTCAGTTTTCTCTCCTCGGCCTCCGACAAGTGCCTTGACCTGACCGGTGTTCTGATCCATGAGAGTGAATGATACCTGTGGCTGGATGACCAGCTTGAATGTCTCCATGAAGACCTCGTCGCCGGTTTTGGCAACCATTGCATCCTTGAACTGGTCAGCCGCAGCACGGGCATCATCCTCGCTGTAATATCTTGCGCTGTAGTCGTAGCCCTCCTGCTCTGTGAACCAGCTCTCGAGATTCTCCACGCTGTAGTTCGTCTGAACCTTTGTCTCCTTATCCGCAAGGGTGAGAGCGTAGTTGAGCTGATATACAGGCTCAGGCCAATAGGATGCATCATTTACAACTGAATCAGCGATCTCCTGAATATCAGGATCCTGACACACGATTACCTTGAGTCCGCCTGACCAGATCAATGTCTCAGCCTCATCCTCTGAGTAGCCCTTGGCAACCAGATCATTCTGAAGCTGCTTGATGACCTCATCAGTGTAGTATGAGTTGACCTCTGTCTTCTGCTCCTTTTCTTCCTTCTTAGATACGGAAGCGATACGCTTGTAAACATTATCGTTTATTGCCTCGTCATACTGTGCCTGTGTTATATACTCAAGATCCAGCATGTATTTAAGAACCTGGGTCCTTCTGGTCTTGTTGTCGTCAGGCGACAGGAGAGGATCGTATTTGGTAGGGTTCTGCGGAATTGCTGCGAGCACGGCACACTCAGATACCGATAACTGGCTGAGCTCCTTGCCGAAGTAAGTCTTGGCAGCAGTCTCAACACCGTAGCAGCCCTCTCCGAGATATATGGTGTTCAGATAATACTCGACTATCGACTTCTTGTCGATCTTCTTCTCCATATCCACAGCCAGATACTGCTCCTGAACCTTACGCTCAAGCTTATCAAGGAAGGTTGACTCATTCAGTCCGACGTTGAACACGTTGTTCTTGATAAGCTGCTGTGTAAGAGTGGAAGCACCCTCATCGAAGTCTCCGCTTTTGAGACCCTTTATAAATGCTCTGGCGATACCCTGTACATCGATTCCGTTGTGCTCCCAGAAACGTCTGTCCTCTATAGCGACAAATGCATTCACAAGATCCTCAGGAATAGAGTCGTAATACACATACTCTCGGTTGGAGTTGGAATTGGCAAGTGTCGTGATCTCCTTTCCATTCTGGTATACAAGAGTTGTCTTGTATCCCTTAGGTATGAGAGCGTCAGCGTTGATGTTCGGCGTATCATCCAGAATACCCTTGAGGGCTCCAAATCCGGCTCCGACACCGACTATCACAATGGCGAGCACCAGCACCAGTATAATCTTAAACACAGAAATGTTAAGCTTACGCCGGTTTCTTGGAAGCTTGGATACCAGCTCCTTCTGAGCCTTCACCGCTCCCTTCTTAGTAAAATCCATAAAAAGACCTCCTTAAAACCTGGGGGATAGATCCCCGCTATTTAATTGTAAAAGTAAATTCTAAATAAGGGCAGACTACTGCCGTTAATATACACTTCAAATTAGTATATCAAATAACAGTATAATAATAAAGAAAAAAATATTGCAACAAAACAAAAATTAATAAACGTGAACGAAAAAATCAGAAAGAGTAAATTGACAACGGTATGATTCAAAAGCATAATAAATATAAAAAAGTGCAGAATAAACAGGAGAAGATATATGTTTGCATCAATAGACGAAGCGGTTGAATACTGGAAGGACGAGCTGTCATATGTGGACGACGCAAAGGTGACAGGATATGTGGGAGGCTACCCGGTGGTGGAATTTACCATCAACAAAGCCGCCTGGGGACTTGTTAAGGACAAGAAGAAATTTGGAAGGATCGTAAGATCATCAGAGATGGAGGGCGGAATAGAAGTCGGTGTGTCGACATGCTTTTATCAGACGGCATCCCTGGAGTGGGAGCCACCTGTCCTCAGGGTGTGCGGATATCCTGAAGTGATCAACAGAATACTTGGCAAGGTAATGTAAGATTTACCGTGGAATGCCCCGGCGGATACATAAAAATGCATCCGCCGGGGTATTTTATTATACATGTAATGGGTTATGTAAGGAGGACGCATATGAACAGGGAGATACGTACGGATCTTGCGATAGAGCTCAGAGAAAATGTAGCCGACAGGAGAAATATGCCTGGGGTCAAGGTGAAGACGGTGGTGAATGAGGACAGGAGCATCAAGACAACCACCATAACGGTGCTGGATGAGATAGGGGAGAAAAATCTGGGAAAGGCAAAGGGACAATATATAACGATAGAGTGTTCCAAGCTTAAGGAATATGAGGAGTCCATACATGAACCTCTGAGGGCGGAGCTTGAGGGCAGACTCAGGGAGCTCATGGGGCATGCGGGAAATATACTGGTGGTCGGACTTGGCAACAGGCAGGTCACCCCGGATTCCATAGGCCCGCTGGTCATAGACAATCTGTATGTGACAAGGCACCTGGACACTCCGGGAAAGCCAGATCTGGTCATGAGTGCCATATGTCCGGGAGTCATGGCACAGACCGGAATAGAGACTGTGGATATAGTCAGGGGAATATGCGATGAGATAGACGTGGAGATCGTGGTTGCAATAGACGCCCTGGCGGCCAGAAGCAGCAAGAGACTCGGATGCACCATCCAGCTCACGGATACAGGTATAAGCCCCGGCTCCGGTGTCGGCAACAACAGAAAGACACTGAGCTCAGACAACCTTGGCAGACGCGTGATCGCAGTCGGTGTTCCGACAGTCATCTCCGTTCCATCCATCATAGACGATTCGCTGGACGAGGTGGCTGACGCATTTAACGAGACCTATGGGCGCAGGATCATGAGGGAGTTCACGGAGAAGCAGAGATACCAGATCGCGTGCAATCTTCTGGATGAGGATATGGCGGATATGTTCGTGACCCCGAAAAATATAGACGAGCTAGTGCGCCGCATCAGCTTTACGATATCTGAGGCGATAAATGCCATAGCGATGTAGAGAAAAATACAGGGAATCATTTGGCACGTACACTCATATATTTGAATAATGGAGAACAGAGACCATAGCATATTCAAAGGGGTGGAAATGTATGTCGGACAGAAAGCTTCATACGAAGACTGTGTATATACTTGCGTGGGTGATTCTGGTGTGCGCGGGGATATTGATAAGGACAGGGATAGCTGATGATGTGTGGAAGCTGGTGTACCGTGGGATATATGGCAGCTCTTCAGGAGATGCAGGCGGGAGCATATACAGCCCCGGTGCGGCTGAGCCGGATGTGTACTGTTACATGGATTACTGGGAATCCCAGGTCAGGGAGGTGTGCGAGGAGGGCAGGACATACCAGACGGAGGATGCGGATTCCGAAGGCGAGGCATCATCGCAGGCGGAGACTTCAGAGACTTCAGAGACTTCTGCGCCTGCCAGCACTGAGACCACAGAAGCTGCGCAGAGATCCGCTGATGCCAGGACAGTGTCGGCCATGGCGGATATAACGAGCTCTTATATAGGTATGGACGCAGATACACTCCTTTCATATTGTTATAACGCCACATACCCTAAGTGCGTCAAAAAAGACGAGCTGGATGCGGAAAATCTGCTCGGCAAAGATCTGTCGCTGGATATGGACACGGGCGGATACAAGGTTCTGATATATCACACCCACGGCTCTGAGGCATTTGCGGACTCAAGACCGGGCGAGGTTGACGACACGGTGATAGGACTTGGCAACCGCCTGGCGGAGATACTCACGGATACATATGGCATACCGGTGTACCACGACACCACGGCATATGACATGATGACAGGGGTTCTTGACAGGAACGCTTCCTATGATTATTCGAGGGAAGGTGTGTCACAGATACTTAAGGACAATCCTGAGATAGAGGTCATCATAGATCTCCACAGGGATGGTGTGCCGGATGACACACATCTGGTTACAGATGTGGATGGAAAGCCCACAGCACAGATCATGCTGTTAAATGGCATGTGCCGTGACGAGGATGGCAACGATGTGGACTATTGGAGCAATGACAACAAGGTCGACAACATGGCATTTGCACTTCAGACCTATCTGGCGGGCAGGGCAAATTACGGCGACATGATGCGCAAGATATACATAAGTACGAGCCGGTACAACATGGATCTCATGCCGCACGCCATGCTGGCAGAGATAGGCGCACAGACTAACACGGTGGAGGAGGAATACAACGCCATCGAACCATTTGCCGCAATGCTTGCAAAGGTGCTCCTGAAGTGAGGATTAAGTGGCATATTGGCACTTGCAGTTATATGCTCATACATGTTATATTAACGTCAAATGCGAGTAAGACAAGTATAAGAATAAAAGAGCCTGCACATACAAGGCGCGGGACATAGATAAGGATGTGAAGACATGGAGCATTTAGACCAGTCAAAGATAAGAAATTTCTGTATAATAGCGCATATAGACCATGGTAAATCAACACTTGCCGACAGGATCATAGAGAAGACCGGAACTCTGACCAGCAGGGAGATGCAGAATCAGGTTCTTGACAATATGGATCTTGAGAGGGAGCGTGGAATCACCATCAAGGCACAGTGTGTCAGGATCGTGTACAATGCCAATGATGGACAGGAGTACATATTCAATCTCATAGACACTCCGGGACATGTGGATTTCAATTATGAGGTATCTCGAAGTCTGGCAGCCTGTGAGGGAGCCATACTTGTGGTTGATGCCGCACAGGGCATAGAGGCGCAGACCCTGGCGAATGTATACCTGGCGCTGGATCATGACCTTGATGTCATGCCGGTCATCAACAAGATAGACCTTCCGTCAGCAGATCCGGAGAGGGTCGTGAACGAGATCGAGGATGTAATTGGAATAGAGGCACAGGATGCCCCAAGGATATCGGCAAAGAATGGAATTAATATAGAAGAAGTGCTTGAACAGATCGTGAAGAAGGTGCCGGCACCGCACGGTGACCCTGAGGCTCCACTCAAGGCACTTATATTCGACAGTCTGTATGACTCTTACAAGGGAGTTATCATATTCTGCCGATTATTTGACGGCTGCGTGAAGAAGGGAACCACCATAAGGATGATGGCCACCGGAGCTGAGGCTGAGGTGGTTGAGGTCGGAATATTCGGAGCGGGAAGATTTGTCCCATGTGATGAGCTGTCAGCCGGTATGGTTGGTTACATAACAGCCAGCCTTAAGAATGTACAGGATACCACAGTGGGAGATACAGTCACACAGGCGGACAGGCCATGTGACGAGGCGCTTCCTGGATACAAGAAGGCACAGCCTATGGTATACTGCGGACTCTATCCTGCGGATGGCGCAAAGTATCCGGATCTCAGGGATGCCCTTGAGAAACTTCAGTTAAATGATGCGGCGCTCAGCTTTGAGCCGGAGACATCCATAGCACTGGGCTTTGGTTTCCGATGTGGTTTCCTTGGACTGCTTCACCTTGAGATAGTTCAGGAGCGACTGGAGAGGGAGTTCAATCTAGATCTGGTAACCACAGCGCCAGGCGTTGTATATAAGGTACATACCACAGATGGGAATGTGATAGAGCTCACCAATCCGTCGAACCTGCCGGATCCATCCACCATAGAGTACATGGAGGAGCCATTTGTCGATGCGGAGATCATGGTCACAACAGAGTATGTGGGTGCCATCATGCAGCTCTGCCAGGAGAGACGAGGCGTGTACAAGAGCATGGAGTACATGGAGGAGACAAGAGCGCTTCTCAAGTACGACCTCCCACTGAACGAGATCATATACGATTTCTTTGATGCACTTAAGTCGCGTTCAAGGGGCTATGCTTCATTTGACTATGAGATGAAGGGCTATGTCCGCTCAGAGCTTGTGAAGCTGGACATCCTTATCAATAAGGAAGAGGTCGATGCACTCTCATTTATCATACACAAGGATACAGCGTATGAAAGGGGCAGAAAGATGTGCGAGAAGCTCAAGGACGAGATCCCGAGACATCTGTTCGAGATCCCGATCCAGGCGGCCATAGGCGGCAAGGTAATAGCCCGCGAGACAGTCAAGGCCATGAGAAAGGATGTCCTTGCCAAGTGCTACGGCGGAGATATATCCAGAAAGAGAAAGCTCCTTGAAAAGCAGAAGGAAGGAAAGAAGCGAATGAGACAGGTGGGCAATGTGGAGATACCACAGAAGGCATTTATGTCTGTCCTGAAGCTTGATGAGGAATAGAAAAGACCGGGAACACAGTGACACGGTTATATCAAATAAGAAATAATAGAATCGTAGAAAAGCCGTTAATGAGAGCATTCTGACAGGAGCATTCTTAGTAGCGGCTTTTTTCATGCGGTGACGATATTTGAAATAAAAAGGAAGGATACTAATGATAGATATAATAAATACCGACAATTCAGATCGGGATTTCGGCGATGCAAATAATGACGAAGTTTTAGAGTCATATGAGAAGAAGCCGCTCAGCATATACATACATATCCCATTCTGTGTGAAGAAATGTGCATACTGCGACTTCCTGTCATTTCCGGTGGGGGCAGCCTGCATGTCGGGATATGGAGTGTACCGTGAGAAATACATCGAAGCCCTGTGCGAGGAGCTGAAAAGCTACTCATATCTGGCGGAGACCCACAAGGTCAGGACAATATACATAGGAGGCGGAACTCCATCCATACTGGAGCCGGACGAGATCACACTTGTAATGACGACGGTGAGGAAGCTGTTCGATGTCGCGGAGGATGCGGAGATAAGCATAGAGGTGAATCCGGGCACCCTGACCAGCCGTAAGGCAGCAGAGTATATAGTAAATGGCATAAACAGGATGAGCATAGGCCTTCAGTCCGCACAGAAAAATGAGCTGGAAGCTCTGGGCAGGATACACAATTATGACCAGTTCCTCGCCGCATTTGACATGGCTAGGGAGGCCGGATTTCGCAATATAAATATAGACCTGATGTCAGACATACCGGGACAGACCATGAGGTCATATCTGGACACCCTTGACAAGGTATTAAGGTGTAAGCCGGAGCACATATCGTCCTACAGCCTCATAGTGGAGGACGGAACTCCTCTGGCAGCAGATGAGAACCTGCTGTCACAGATCCCGGATGAGGACGTGGACAGGCAGATGTACGACATAACAAATAAGCTCTTAGGCACCGGCGGCTACCACAGATACGAGATATCCAATTACGCCAAAGCTGGCTACGAGTGCAGACATAACATAGTCTACTGGACCCTCGGGGAATACATAGGAATCGGAATCGGAGCAGCGTCCTTCCTGTACGGCAGACGCTACACCAACACATCCAGTCTGGAAGACTACATAGACGGCATGGCAAGACACAGGGAGCTCATGACATTCGGAGATCACGTCGCAAATTCGGGTAAGGCAAGAGATATAATAGAACACATGCGCAATGTGGAAGAAGAACTTGACGCAGACAGGCTGATGGAGGAATATATGTTCCTCGGCCTGCGTATGATATCCGGTGTGAGTGCAGAAAAATTCAACGACTACTTTGGACACTCCATCTACGACATATACGGCCCCGTCATAGATAAATACAAGTCCACCGGCCACCTCGAAGATGACCACGGCCTGATCCGCCTCACAAAAAAAGGCATCGACGTAAGTAACACGATCCTCGCCGACTTCCTCATAGAGGACTGACGGACGCGTCCTGAGGATGAAGATAACTACACTGTATGGTTTGAAATCACGCTTGTCTGTCAGCCTCTCAGACATTTCCAACGTGCATGCGGCTTCAAGCGCGATAAGGGCGTCTGCGCTCTCCGCCTTAGCACAGAAATGTCTGAGAGGCTGACGCCTGCGCTACCGATTTCAAACCATACAGTGTAGTTATCATACATCATCCTCAGAACGCTGATCCCGAAAGCTAAAAATAAAAAAACACACTTCGTCAGTTCTCTGACTAAGAATAAGGAAAAGCATAATCTGGTGCAATATACTTTGGTATAAACACCATCAAAGCCATTCCCAGTGTCAGCCTTTACATGTATATGGAAGACACTCTGAGTGCCAGCCTTTAATTCGTAAGTACAGTAGCATGCCTACAGCTGCCATATGTTCAATCGGTAGCGAAAGCGTCCTTGCTTCGGGATTTCTTTGCTAAGGCGGAGCAGGCAGACGTCCTTATTGCCTGCGAAGCCGCATGCATATAAGAAATCCCGAAGCAAGGTAAGATGAGCGTGATTGAGCATATGGCAGCTGCAGGCTGTGCCCGTCATTCCAAAGGCTGGCACGACCGTCCTTCAAAACATAAAAAAAACACAAAAACATTCGTTATTTTGTTGACAAAAGGGGGCGGCAGTGTTAGATTATGTTTAGTGGTTAGCACTCGGATATGTTGAGTGCTAATAAGACTAAAAGCAAAAAGGAATGAGAGTATGGAACTTGACGAGAGAAAAGTCAGAATTCTAAAAGCGATCGTTTCGAATTACCTGGAGACTGGAGAGCCCGTTGGATCGAGAACCATTTCCAAGCTGGCCGACATGAATGTCAGCCCGGCTACCATAAGAAATGAGATGTCAGATCTTGAGGATATGGGTTATATATGCCAGCCACATGCATCGGCAGGAAGAGTTCCAACAGATGCAGGTTACAGGTTTTATGTTGACAGCATCATGGCAGACAGGGATGAAGAGAAAGCAGAGGATCAGACAGAGCGAGAGAATCTGCTGAATAGAGTTGATAAGCTCGAGAAGCTTCTCAAGCAGGTGGCAAAGGTGCTTGCGGCGAACACTCAGTACGCAACACTGGTTACGATGCCACAGTACAACAACACAGTAAAGTTCATCCAGTTGTCACAGGTTGATGAGACCACATTGTTGGCGGTCATCATGGTTGATGGCAATATAGTCAAGAATAAGCTGATCAAGACGACGTACAGCCTGAAGAATGAAGATATTTTAAAATTTAATATTCTGCTAAATACCTTCCTTCAGGGCGCGGCACTTCAGGATATCAATCTTGAACTTATACAGACCATGAAGGTTCAGGCAGGTGAATATGCAGAGATCCTTGAGACGATATTCCAGGGAATCATGGAGGCAATCCATGAGGCCGATGATCTCAAGGTTTATACCAGTGGAGCAACGAATGTACTCAAGTACCCTGAGCTGGCGAACACGTCATCCGCAGAGAAGCTGCTCGGAACACTGGAAGACATAGAGGACAAAGAAGAATTTGCAAAACATGTGGAGGATGTGATCCAGCAGGACAGCGACATACAGATCCTGATAGGACAGGAGAACAGCGATGAAAACCTGAAGGATTGCTCCCTTGTAACAGCAACATACAAGATGCCGGAGGGCGCAAAAGGAACGATAGGAATAATCGGACCGAAGAGGATGGATTACAAGAAAGTTGTGAACATGCTCAAGGAACTCACCGGGGAGCTTGATGACATATTTAACAGCAATGGATAGACAGATAAGATTATAACGATGAATAGGAGGATATGTAATGGCTGATAGCAATAACAGTACTGCATCCGACAAGAAGGTTAAGACAGAGCAGACAGCAGCCGAGACCATAGTTGGAGATGCTTCAGCAGAGATAAAGGATGACGTTGAGTCAGAAGTCAAGGTCGGTGAGACCATTGATGTTCCGGAGGAGCAGGCAGAGGCTGCAAAGCCACAGCATGTTGCAAAGGAGAACAGACGTGGAGGCAAGGCTCTCCGTGAGGAGAACGAGAAGCTCAAGGAACGCTGCAAGGATGCAGAGACAAAGTACACAAGACTTCTTGCGGAGTGTGAGAACATCCGCCAGAGAAATGAAAAAGAGTCAGGCAAATTGTACGACATAGGTGCAAAGGGAGTTCTTGAGAAGCTCCTTCCTGTGGTAGACAATTTTGAGAGAGCAATGGCAGCCATTCCTGATGAGGATAAGGACAGACCATTCGAGTCGGGAGTTGCAAATATATATAAGCAGCTTATGACGTCATTGGAAAGCATAGGTGTAAAGCCTATGGATTGCGCCGGGGAACAGTTTGATCCTACATTCCACAATGCAGTGATGCATGTAGAGGATGACAACTACGAAGAGAATGTAATCGTTGAAGAGATGCAGAAGGGTTACATGTACAAGGATCAGGTGCTGAGATTCAGCATGGTAAAGGTTGCAAATTAAATTAATCATGAAATTTTTTTCTAGGAGGAAAAGACAATGGGTAAGATTATAGGTATTGACTTAGGTACAACAAATTCATGTGTAGCAGTTATGGAAGGTGGTAAGCCTGTAGTTATAGCTAACTCAGAGGGTATGAGAACAACACCTTCAGTAGTAGGTTTCCTGAAGACAGGAGAGAGAGTAGTAGGTGAGCCTGCAAAGCGTCAGGCAGTTACAAACGCAGATAAGACAATTTCATCTATCAAGCGTCACATGGGATCAGATTACAGAGTAGAGATAGATGGCAAGAAGTATTCACCACAGGAGATTTCAGCAATGATCCTTCAGAAGCTGAAGTCAGATGCAGAGGGATACTTAGGAGAGAAGGTTACAGAGGCAGTTATCACAGTTCCTGCTTACTTCTCAGATGGACAGAGACAGGCAACAAAGGATGCCGGTAAGATCGCAGGTCTTGATGTAAAGCGTATCATCAACGAGCCTACAGCAGCAGCTCTTTCATATGGTCTTGACAACGAGCAGGAGCAGAGAATCATGGTTTACGATTTAGGTGGTGGTACATTCGATGTATCTATCATTGAGATCGGTGAGGGTGTCATCGAGGTTCTTGCAACAGCCGGCGATAACAAGCTCGGTGGTGATGACTTCGATAACGCAATTACACAGTATATGCTTGATGAATTCAAGAAGGCAGAGGGCATCGACCTTTCAGGCGATAAGATGGCTATGCAGAGATTAAAGGAAGCAGCAGAGAAGGCAAAGAAGGAGCTGTCATCAGCTACAACAACCAATATCAACCTTCCTTTCATCACAGCAAACCAGGATGGACCAAAGCATTTCGATATGAACCTTACAAGAGCTAAGTTCGATGAGCTTACAGCAGATCTTGTAGACAGAACAAAGGGCCCTGTTAACACAGCACTTGCTGATGCAGGACTTACAGCAGCAGACCTTGACAAGGTACTTCTTGTCGGTGGTTCAACCCGTATCATCGCAGTACAGGAAGAGGTTAAGAGACTTACAGGTAAGGAGCCATTCAAGGGAATCAACCCTGATGAGTGTGTTGCTATCGGTGCTTGTATCCAGGGTGGTAAGCTTGCCGGAGATGCCGGTGCAGGCGAGATCCTTCTTCTGGATGTTACACCACTTACACTTTCAATCGAGACAATGGGTGGTATAGCTACTCACCTTATCGAGAGAAATACAACAATCCCTACAAAGAAGAGCCAGATCTTCTCAACAGCACAGGATAATCAGGATGCCGTTGATATCAACGTAGTACAGGGTGAGAGACAGTTCGCAAAGGACAACAAGAGTCTTGGCAGATTCAGACTTGATGGTATCGCTCCAGCAAGACGTGGAGTTCCACAGATCGAGGTTACATTCGATATCGATGCAAATGGTATCGTAAATGTATCAGCAAAGGATCTCGGAACAGGAAGAGAGCAGCACATTACTATCACATCAGGAACATCACTTTCAGATGATGATATCGATAGAGCAGTTAAGGAAGCAGCAGAGTACGAGGCTCAGGATAAGAAGCGTAAGGAAGGCATCGAGGCAAGAAATGAGGCAGATGCACTTGCATTCCAGACAGAGAAGGCACTCGGTGAGGTAGGGGATAAGCTTTCAGACTCTGACAAGGCTGGCGTAAAGGCAGATCTTGACTCCTTAAGAGCAGCAATAGACAGCACAGATGCAGAGAATATGAGCGATGCAGATGTAGATAAGATCAAGGCTGCAAAGGATAAGCTGATGGAGAGCGCACAGAACCTGTTCTCAAAGCTCTATGAGCAGAACGGTCCTGGAGCAAACGCAGGAACAGGCGCAGGCACACCTGATTACTCAGATGGCGATGTTGTAGATGGAGATTTCACAGAGGTTTAATATATAGAGGATGAAAGGTAAAGGCTATGGCAGAGACAAAGACCGATTATTATGAAGTCCTTGGTGTAACCAAGGGAGCCTCTGAAGCCGAGATCAAAAGGGCATACCGAGTGGTAGCAAAAAAATACCACCCGGATATGAACCCTGGTGATGAAGAGGCTGCAGAGAAATTCAAAGAAGCAGCTGAAGCTTATTCAGTCCTCAGTGACCCTGAGAAACGTGCAAAGTATGATCAGTTTGGCCATGCAGCATTCGACCAGAACGGCGGCGGTGCCGGCGGATTTGGTGGATTTGACTTCGCGGACATGGGAGATATCTTTGGAGATATATTTGGAGATATGTTCGGTGGCGCAAGCCGTCAGAGAAATACAAATGGTCCTATGAAGGGCGCAAACATCAAGACAACCATCAGAGTAGCCTTTGAGGAGGCTATATTCGGAACCCAGAAGGAGCTTGAGCTCCCACTGAAGGATGAGTGTGATGTATGTAAGGGAACCGGTTCACAGCCGGGACACCAGCCTGAGGTCTGCGGCAAGTGCGGCGGTAAGGGACAGATAGTGACAACACAGCAGTCACTTTTTGGAGTTGTACGTAATGTTCAGACATGTCCTGATTGTAGTGGATCTGGTAAGATCATCAGATACAAGTGCAGCAACTGTGCAGGAACAGGATATGTAAAGAGCAGAAAGAAGATACAGATAGCTATTCCACCAGGAGTAGACAATGGTACTAACATCCGAATCAAAGGAAAGGGTGAGCCTGGTATCAACGGTGGTGAGAGAGGAGATCTTACAGTTACCATACTTGTTGATCGTCATCCAAACTTCCAGAGACAGGAGTACAATCTGTATTCATCAGAGCCTATCACATTTACACAGGCAGCACTTGGTGGAGTTATCAAGATCAACACCATCGAAGGAGAGGTTGATTACACCATACCACCAGGAACACAGACAGATACACGTATAAAGCTGAAGGGCAAAGGAGTACCTAACCTCAAGAACCCAACTCAGCGAGGCGATCACTATGTAACACTTGTTGTACAGGTGCCGGAGAAGCTCACAGAGGAGCAGAAGAAGATCCTAAACCAGTATGAGCAGGCAACACTTGTAGAGACAAGACCTGCAACAGATTCAGCAGGACCATTTACATTTGGCGATCACAAGAGAAGAAAGAAAAAGTAGGTATAAAATATATGAAATGGACGAAGCTCACAATAGATACAACATGTGAAGCTGAAGACCTCATAAGCGCCTTCCTCGAAGAGGAAGGCGTTTTGGGTGTTCAGATAGAAGATAATATTCCCCTCACTGAGGAGGAGATGGAGACGATGTTTGTCGATCTCCTGCCGGATGATATGCCGGAAAATGATGGAACTGCAAAGGTGTCCTGTTTCCTTGACGATACATTTGACGTGCAGGAGATAAAGGATAAGGTGGCTGCAGAGATCAGGAGACTGTCAGAGTTTCTTCCTGTCGGAACAGGCAAGATAACCGAGAGTGAGACGAAGGAAGAGGACTGGAGAGACAACTGGAAGGCCTACTTCAAGCCATTCAGACTGTATGACAATATCATCATCAAGCCAACCTGGGAGGAAGTGCCTGAGGATGCAACGGACGAGGATATAGTTATTGAGATAGATCCCGGAACAGCATTTGGAACAGGTTCCCATGAGACGACGAGACTGTGCATAGGCCAGCTCAAGAAGTACATGAAGGATGGAGATGAGATACTCGATGCCGGAAGCGGAAGCGGTATCCTGTCATTTGTTTGCAATAAGCTGGGTGCAAAGCATGTTCTCGGTATAGACATAGATCCGATCGCTGTTGATGTGGCGGGAGAGAACAGAGATGTGAACCATATTCCTGCCGAGGCTGTGGAATTCAAGTGCGGAAATGTCCTTGAGGACCAGAAACTGGTAGAGTCAATAGGCGCAAATTATGATATAGTAGTTGCAAATATCCTTGCAGACGTTATAATTCCAATGTCGGCTGTAGTTCAGAAGTTTATGAAGGATGATGGTATTTTTATATCATCGGGCATTATAAACATAAAAGAGGATGAGGTCAGACAGGCTCTTCTTGACAATAACTTCGATATCGTAGATACTGTCTACATGAATGACTGGGTAAGCTTTGTCGCAAAAAAGCATGTATGAACCAGCGTGTGAGAGGAAATAATCAAATATGAACAGATTCTTTGTAGACGTAGATGGCAGAGATATAGGAACAGATATAAGCATAACAGGCGGAGACGTTAACCATATAAAGAACGTTCTCCGCCTTAAAGTGGGTCAGGAGATAACTGTCAGTAGCGGCAGAGGAAGAGATTATACGTGCAGTATATCGGAGCTTGGCAGAGACGAGGTTCTGTGCCGCGTCGAGGATGTGAATGATAACTTTGCAGAGCTTCCAGTGGAGGTTACCCTGTTTCAGGGATATCCGAAGTCGGATAAGATGGATCTTATAGTACAGAAGATGGTGGAGCTCGGTGTCTGCCGGATAGTTCCGGTATTCACTGCGCGCACCATAGTGAAGCTTGATGCGAATAAGGCTGCAAAGAAGACCGAGAGATGCCGGATCATAGCGGAGTCTGCTGCAAAACAGTCCGGAAGGGGAATTGTCCCTGAGATCACGGAGCCGGTAACATTTGCACAGGCGATAGAGATGGCGAAGACTCTTGATATGAATATAATTCCATATGAGGAGGCGGAGGGACTTGCAAAGTCCAGACAGATCATCGCTGATGTGACAGCACCGTCCTCTGCCCGCAGAAGTCTGGGGGTATTCATAGGCCCGGAGGGTGGCTTTGCCAGGGAAGAAGTGGAACAGGCAATGGCGGCCGGGGCGGAATGTATAACTCTTGGACACAGGATACTGCGCACTGAGACGGCCGGACTGGCGGTTATGTCGATCATCATGTTCAGTGCCGACAGGGACAATTAGAACAATATTGTAGAGATTAGTGAAAGAAAGAAGCTTGAAGCCGGACGTATATCGGTTTCGGAATGGTGGAAGACAACATGGAAGCATATTTTGACAATTCAGCGACCACCCCGGTTTATCCGGAGGTGAGAGATCTTGTGGTAAAGTTAATGGAACAGGACTATGGCAATCCGTCATCACTGCACCAGAAGGGTGTGGATGCGGCCAGATACGTGAGCGATGCTAGGGATAAGATAGCCAGGTTGCTCAAGGTTCAGGCGAAGGAGATTGTGTTCACATCGGGTGGAACAGAATCCAACAACATGGCTCTGATAGGAGGAGCACTTGCCAACAGGAGAGCGGGCAACAAGATCATCACAACTGTAGTCGAGCATGCGTCAGTCGGCAGTCCGCTGACATTCCTTGAGGATATGGGCTTTGATGTTGTCAGGATCCCGACCGGAAGTGATGGCGTGGTAGATGTTGACCGGTTGGTAGATGAGGTAGATGACGATACGATCATAGTGTCAGTCATGTACGTCAACAATGAGATAGGTGCTGTCATGCCGGTGGAGGACATTGCCAGACGCATAAAGGAGAAGAATCCGAATGTACTCTTCCATGTGGATGCCATACAGGCATTTGGCAAATATGTGATATACCCGAAGCGTATGGGAATAGACATGATGTCCATAAGCAGCCATAAATTCCACGGACCAAAGGGCGTTGGAGCACTGTTCATAAAGGACAGAGTCAAGGTCAAGCCTGTGATATACGGTGGAGGCCAGCAGGGCGGAATGCGGTCAGGAACAGAGAATGTACCGGGAATAGCCGGAATGGCACTGGCTGCCGAGATGACCTACAGAGATCTCGATGCAAATGTAGCGCACATGAGAGAACTCAAGGAACATCTTATAGATGAACTCACACAGATAGACGATGTGTACAGTAATTCCGGGGATGCGCCCCATATAGCCAGCATAACCTTCAAGGGAGTGCGAAGTGAGGTCATGCTTCATGCTCTGGAAGAGAAGGGCATATATGTCTCATCCGGTTCAGCATGTTCGTCGAATAAACATTCCACAAGCAGCACGCTGAAGGCCATAGGTCTGCCACCTGAGAAGCTTGAGTCCACACTGAGATTCAGTTTTTCACCGGAGAATACAATGGAACAGATAGATTATGCAGTCGAGTGCTGCAAGGAACTTTTACCGATACTCAGAAGATATGTGAGGAAGAAATAGGAGGAAATATGCAGTACAAGGCATTTATGATAAAGTATGCCGAGATAGGCACAAAGGGAAAGAACAGATATATATTTGAAGACATACTCTGCAAGAACATCAACAGAAAGCTGAAGCCTTACGGAGATTTCTATATCCGCAAGGAGCAGGGAAGAATATTCGTTGAGTGCAAGTCGGATTACGACTATGAGGATGTGGTAAATGCCCTTGGAAAGGTATTTGGTATTGTTGGAATATGCCCTGTTGTGGTTGAGGAGAACACAGAGTTTGAGAACCTCAAGCAGAAGGTAATAGATTATGTTGAAAAGGCATACGACAGAAAGAACTTCACATTCAAGGTGTTCACCAGAAGAAATGACAAGACATATCCTATGACTTCCATGGAGGTAAGCGCCGAGCTTGGACATTTCCTCCTTGAGGCGTTCCCTGATCTTGCAGTGGATGTGCACTCACCTCAGGAGATAATCAATGTGGAGATCAGAAAGGTAGCATATATCTATTCGATCACCATACCTGGCCCGGGAGGACTGCCGGTTGGAACGAACGGCAGAGGAATGGCACTTCTGTCAGGCGGTATAGACAGCCCTGTTGCGGCATATATGATAGCCAAGAGAGGAGTTGTTGTGGAGGCAGTATATTTCCACGCACCTCCGTTCACAAGCGAGAGAGCAAAGCAGAAGGTTATAGATCTGGCATGTCTTGTGGCCGACTACTCAGGAGCCATCAGACTCCATGTTGTCAACTTTGCCGATGTACAGATGGCAATATACGACAACTGTCCTCATGAGGAGCTTACGATCATCATGAAGAGATACATGATCAAGATAGCGGAGGAGCTGGCTGAGAAGAATGACTGTCAGTGTACGATAACAGGAGAGAGCATAGGCCAGGTTTCAAGCCAGACTGTGTTCAGCCTGAACGTTATCAACCAGGTCAGCACCATGCCGGTGTTCAGACCATGTATAGGTATGGATAAGCAGGAGATAGTAGACATATCAGAGAAGATCGGAACATACGAGACATCTATACTGCCATACGAGGATTGCTGTACGACATTTGTTGCAAAGCATCCGGTTACACATCCGGTTCTATCTGCGATAGAGAAGTCGGAGGCAAAGCTTAACGGAATCATCGAGCCATTGTACCGCAAGGCTGTAGATACGGCAGAGGTCGTTATGTGTCGCGCAAAGCAGTAAAACAATATAAAACAGTGATAAAAGACAACAAAAAAGAGATGCTTCATAATAAGCATCTCTTTGATTATCAGATCCATATAACATACGGGGCAGAAATATGATTATTCTGCAAGGTATGGCTTCAGAGTAGCCATGATCTCATCGATACCGCTCTCTGCATGAATGTTAAGTTCGATAGGCTTTGAGATATCAAGACTGAAAATACCCATGATTGACTTGGCGTCAATTACGTAACGTCCTGATACAAGGTCGAATTCTGCGTCAAATTTCGCAATGTCATTGCAAAAGCTCTTGACCTTATCGATTGAGTTTAAAGAAATCTTAACTGCTGTCATAAATAGTCCTCCTAACCCTTGTAAGTTTTTTATGTACTGTCATTATTATATTTTTATAGAATACAAAAGTCAATATAAGGAGTGTAAAATACATGCTAAAAGGAATGTCTGTGGCTGCCACAACACTTGGCTGCAAAGTCAATCAGGCGGAGACTGACAGCATGCTCGACATGCTGAAGGCTGCCGGTGCAAATATAGTGGAATTTGACGAAAAAGCAGATATATATATAGTAAATACCTGTTCTGTGACCAATATTGCGGACAAAAAATCAAGGCAGATGCTTCACAGAGCCAGAAAGATGAATCCTGATGGAATAGTGATAGCCGCAGGATGCTATGTGCAGTCAGCCAGAGAGATTCTCGAGCAGGATGAAGCTATAGATATAGTAATAAGCAACAATAAGAAGAAAAGTATCACAGAAATAGTTAATGATTATATTAATGTGAGAAACAATGGAAAAAATGCCCCGGGTAAAGATCATGAAGCCATGGAATACTTCGTGGATATATCCAGAGAGACTGAGTACGAGGAGATGGGCGGCCATGTCCCTGTGGGACACACAAGGGCATATGTCAAGATCCAGGACGGCTGCAATCAGTTCTGCTCATACTGCATAATCCCGTATGTAAGAGGAAGGATAAGAAGCAGAAGCCAGGAGGCGATCCTTGCAGAAGTATCAGAGCTTGCGGAGGCAGGAATAAAAGAAGTTGTGCTTACCGGTATACACATATCGTCATATGGCAAAGATAAGAATAATGAGGGAGCACTTATAGAGCTTATAGAGGCTATCTCAAAAATCAAAGGAATCAAGAGAATAAGGCTTGGTTCACTTGAGCCGGGGATAATAACAGAGGAGTTTGTGGAGAGAATTTCATCCAATTCGAAAGTATGTCCACACTTCCATCTGAGCCTGCAGAGCGGCTGTGATTCAGTGCTCAAGAGAATGAACAGAAAGTACACTTGCGAGCAATACTTTGAAAAATGTGACATGCTGAGAAAGGCGTATAAGTCCCCTGCACTCACCACGGATGTGATAGTGGGCTTCCCGGGAGAGACTGAGGAAGAATTTGCAGAGACTGTCAGATATCTGACGGAGCTCAATCTGTATGAGATGCATATATTCAAGTATTCTCCGAGAAAGGGGACAGTCGCTGCCGCCATGAAAGAGCAGGTTGCCCCTGAGATAAAGAATGAGCGAAGCGATGTGCTGCTTAAGCTTGCCCATGACAACAAGACTGCGTATGAATCTCAGTTTGAGGGCTGTGAGCTTGAAGTTCTGGTGGAAGAGGTTGTAAAAAAGAACAATAAGACATATCTCAGGGGACATACGGAGAGATACATGGATATACTCATAGATGTGGGCGACATATCCATGCCGGAGAGTTTTGTGAACAGCTTTGTGTATGTGACATATACCCAAAATGGGGGAAACCTTCCTTTACTTTTGTAGTTTTTTATATTAGAATAGGAATGTTAATTGGCTCATGAGATAATAACAAGATGAGGACGTGATTTGATGAATAACGAAAGTACACAGAATATTGTTCCAATCAAGGACGCGACAGTGGACGTACGCGAGATAATTGGAGAAGTATACGATGCACTTACCGAGAAAGGATATAATCCGGTAAGCCAGGTTGTTGGGTACATAATGAGCGGTGACCCGACATATATCACAAGCTACAAGAATGCGCGAAGCCTGATCATGAAGGTGGAGAGAGACGAGATCATTGAGGTTTTACTTGAGGACTATATCAAGAATAACCTCGTGTAAAGGAAAAGAATAGTATGAGAATATTGGGACTTGACTATGGAACCAAGACGGTGGGAGTTGCCGTGAGCGATCCGCTCAAGATGACTGCCCAGCCGCTGGAGACGATAGAGAGAAAGTCGGCGAACAAGCTGAGACAGACACTTGCCCGCATAGAGGCCATACTTGAAGAGTATGGAGCGGCAGGAGAGCGCGACCGCATAGAGCTGATAGTGCTTGGCTACCCGAAGAACATGAACAATTCAGAGGGAGACAGATGCGAGGCCACCCAGGCATTCAAGGAGGATCTTGAGCGCAGAACAGGACTTGAGGTTGTTCTGTGGGATGAGCGCCTTACCACTGTGGAGGCAGAGCGGATCCTTATGGACAGCGGAGTGAGAAGAGAGAACAGGAAGACGTACATAGACAAGATGGCGGCTGCGGTCATACTGCAGAACTATCTTGATGCGAAGTGCAGCAGTCTGTGATAGACACAGACCTTCTGCCTTTGTTTTGTGTACGCCTGAAGAAGTATTAAGAGGTTTATATGGCAGAGAACAGGAAGACGGACAACAGTATCATATTTGAAGCAGAAGATGGAACAGAAGTGGAATTCTCGGTTGTGGAGCAGACCACACTTGGCGGCGTGAATTATCTGTTCGTTATAGACAAGGCGGATGATGAATCATTCCTTATCCTTCGCGAGAACAACGGAGCTGATACGGAAGAGATGGCAGCATACGATATTGTGGAAGATGAAAATGAATTAGAGGCGGTCATCAAGATATTTGACGAGCTGCTTGAGGACGTAAATTTGGAGGTATAAGAAAATTGAATAAGAATAATAAAGAGACAGTGAAGATCATTCCTTTGGGCGGTCTGGAACAGATTGGAATGAATATCACTGCGATAGAGTATGAGGACTCTATCATAGTCATTGACTGCGGACTGGCATTCCCTGAGGACGACATGTTAGGAATCGATCTGGTAATTCCTGATGTCACCTATCTCAAGGAAAACGCGGACAAGGTCAGGGGACTCGTGGTTACCCATGGACATGAGGATCACATAGGAGCCATACCGTACATTGAGAAAGAATTAAACATGCCGATCTATGCGACCAAGCTGACCATGGGTCTTATAGAGAACAAACTGAAAGAACACAACCTTATGAACAACACCAGAAGAAAGGTTGTAAAGTATGGTCAGAATATAAATCTTGGGGCATTTAGAGTGGAATTCATCAGAACAAACCACTCCATAGCAGATTCGGCGGCCCTTGCCATATACACACCGGCCGGACTTATTGTCCACACCGGAGATTTCAAGATAGACTACACACCGGTATTTGGTGGAACCATAGATCTTCAGAGATTTGCTGAGCTCGGCAAGAAGGGTGTGCTTGCACTCATGGCTGACTCGACAAATGCTGAGAAGGAGGGCTTCACACAGTCAGAGAAGACAGTGGGAAGAACATTTGACAACCTGTTCAACGACAACAAGGATCACAGGATCATCATAGCGACATTTGCATCCAACGTTGACAGAGTACAGCAGATCATCAATTCAGCTTACAAGTATGGCAGAAAGGCTGTCATAGAGGGACGAAGCATGGTGAACATCATCACCACGGCGTCCGAGCTTGGATATATCAACATACCGGACAACACACTCATAGATATAAGCGAGATGAAGAACTACCCGGATGAGAAGGTTGTTCTCATCACCACGGGAAGTCAGGGAGAGAACATGGCTGCGCTGTCACGTATAGCTGCATCCATACACAATAAAGTAGCCATAAAGCCTGGTGATGTGGTCATTTTCAGCTCACATCCTATACCGGGAAATGAAAAGGCGGTATTCAAGGTTATAAATGAGCTCGAGGCGAAGGGTGCACACGTTATATTTGAGGATACACACGTATCCGGCCATGCCTGCCGTGAGGAGCTCAAGCTTATATATGCGCTCACAAGACCGAAATATGCAATACCTGTCCACGGTGAGTATAGACACCTCAAGAGACATGCAGAGCTTGCAGTTGAGATGGGAATCCCTAAGGAGAATGTCAAGATCATGACCACAGGCGATGTTCTTGAGATCGGTGAGGAGAAGTTCGACGTTGTCGGCAAGGTTCCTGCACAGGGAGTGTTTGTGGATGGACTTGGAGTTGGAGATGTTGGAAATATCGTCCTCAGAGACAGACAGCTTCTGTCACAGAATGGCCTCATAATCATAGTTGTGACCCTGGACAGATACAGCAACCAGCTTGTTGCAGGGCCGGATATAGTGTCAAGAGGCTTCGTGTACGTCAGGGAGTCTGAGACACTTATGGAAGACTGCAGGATCACATGTCAGGAGGCTCTCGACAGATGCCTGAGCCGCGGCGTGACAGACTGGGGTAAGATCAAATCCGTGATAAAGGATGACATGGGAGAGTTCCTCTGGAAGAGGACAAAGAGAAGCCCTATGATCCTTCCTATAATCACAGAGGTGTAGAAGGGTGAGAAAATGACAGATACATTGGAACTTAGCAGACAATTAAATGCGTGCATCAAGGATTCTGATGTCTACAAGAATTATCAGTATTGCAAGGATAAACTTAGACAGAAACCAGAAAAACTTCAGCAGCTCATGGAATTTCGTAAGAAAAATTATGAAATACAGAATAACGAAATGCTTGACAATCCATATGATGAAGTTAATAATCTATTCATGGAATATGACTCCATAGTCCATGATACTATAGTCAATGACTTTATCAGGGCGGAGCAGAAGCTGGTGAGAATGATGAAGCTTGTATATGAACAGATAGCGGACGATCTTGATTTCGATATCATAGATGAGGACGCCCGGTGATTCGCGCTGGCTGGGATGTATTTGTGAACAAGGAGAATAACGATTATGGCTTTAGATAGTGCTAGAAGTATGAAGAAGATTCTGAGGTTCCTTTTTGGACTATTCATCAATGTATGTATTTTATTTATATTGGTAAAGGCTTTCTCATACTCGTATGATTTTGCGTATCAGGTGTTTGCCACAAGGGCCGCGGATCCGGGCAGCAACCGTAAGGCAACTATACAGATAACTCAGGACGAGCCGCTTCTTGATGTGGCGGATTCCCTTAAGACGGCGGAGGTCATCAAGGACAAATACGCTTTTATACTGAAGGTCAGAATAGGCGGATATGCAGATGACATCCAGCCTGGTACATATCAGATAGCACCGAGCGATACAAATCAGGAGATAATAGAGATCATAACGGGAAATGGCAAGAGTTCCTCGGGGGATAGCAGCGGAGACAGCAGTGATGATTCCTCCGGTGAGGACAGTGCCGAGGAATAGACAGAGAGGATAATTATGGTATGTGATGAAAGACTTGCGTCATTTATCAATTCCTTCAATACAGACTACGATGAGGTTGTGACCTCAATCAGAAGAGAGGCAGAAGAGAACAGGGTACCTATCATAAGACGAGAGGCTGGAGAGTTCATCAAGATGTTGATTCTTATGAACAGGCCGAAGAAGATTCTTGAGATAGGTTCAGCCGTTGGCTTTTCTGCCATTTTTATGAGTAGATTTCTGGATGATGACGCACATATAACAACTATAGAGAATTATCAGCCGAGAATAGAAGAGGCGAAGAAGAATATAGTCAGAGCCGGGGCTTCAGACAAGATTACTCTGCTTGAGGGCGATGCACTGGAGATATTACCAGAGATGACAGAAAGCTATGACATGGTGTTCATGGATGCAGCTAAGGGTCAGTATGGCAATTTTTTCACGGAGGCTATACGGCTGCTTGCCCCAAAGGGGGTATTGCTCTGCGACAACGTGCTTCAGGACGGAGATGTCCTTGAGAGCAGATTTGCAGTTACCAGAAGAAACAGAACGATACATTCAAGGATGAGAGAATACCTGTACGAGCTCACCCACAATGAACATTTGGAGACGGCCATACTCAATATAGGGGATGGAATGAGCCTCAGTATCCGGAAATAAACGAAAAATGGTTGGAGGAAACGATATGAGAGATAAGAAACCAGAGCTTCTTGTCCCGGCGGGCGGACTGGACACGCTCAAGGTGGCCGTGGACTATGGAGCTGACGCAGTGTATATAGGCGGACAGGCATTTGGCCTCAGAGCGAAAGCAGACAACTTTTCCATAGAAGAGATGAAACAGGGCGTGGAATATGCCCATGCACATAATGCCAAGGTGTATGTGACAGCCAATATATTTGCACACAACTATGATCTGGATGGAATAAGAGCTTATTTTGGCGAGCTGAAAGATACAGGTGTGGACGCTGTTCTTGTATCCGATCCGGGCGTGTTTACCATAGCTCGGGAGACTATGCCGGATATGGAATTACACATAAGCACACAGGCCAACAACACGAACTACATGACATACAAGTTCTGGTATGACCACGGCATAAAGCGGGTTGTGTCTGCCAGAGAACTGTCCCTTGCGGAGATATCACAGATAAGAGCAAACATACCGGACGATATGGAGATAGAGTCATTTATCCATGGCGCTATGTGCATATCATATTCAGGAAGATGCCTTCTCAGCAACTACTTCACAGGCAGGGATGCGAATCATGGTGCGTGCACCCATCCGTGCAGATGGAAGTATTCCATCGTCGAGGAGACCAGACCGGGAGAGTATATGACTGTCAACGAGGACGACAGAGGAACATATATATTTAACTCCAAGGATCTGTGCATGATAGAGTACATCCCGGAGATGATGGAAGCCGGAATAGACAGTTTCAAGATAGAGGGGCGTATGAAGACTGCTCTGTATGTGGCGACCGTTGCCAGAACCTACAGAAAAGCCATAGATGATTATATGGAGTCAGAAGAGAAGTACAGAGCAGACATGGAATACTACAAGAGAGAGATAGCCAAATGCACATACAGGCAGTTCACAACGGGATTTTATTTCGGGAAGACAGACTCAGAATCACAGATATATGATAGCAACACATATGTAAAAAACTATACGTATATTGGAACTGTGAGAGAGGTTACCCCGGATGGCTGTGTATGCTTTGAGCAGAAGAATAAGTTTCTGGTGGGAGAGAAGCTTGAAGCCATGGGCTTTGATGGAACAAATATAGAGTGCGAGGTTCAGGCGATATACGACGAGGAAGGAAACAGTATGGACTCTGCGCCACATCCAAAGCAGAAATTGAGGGTGAAGCTTGATAAGGAGCTTGAGACCGGTATTATACTGAGAAGAAAAGAGTGATCATAAGGATGTCTGGATGTCAATCCAGGCATCCTCTTAATTTCCCGAGAGCCTTTTTCTCTATGCGCGATACATAAGATCTGGAGATTCCGAGCGTACAGGCGACCTCCTTTTGGGTGAGAGGTGACTGCCCGTCAAGACCGTAGCGCATATATATGATCTCTCTTTCTCTGGAGGAGAGGAGCGATGATATGCAGGAGGGGAGCAGGCACAGGTGGTCATCCTGTATCATTTTGTCCAGAACGTTGACGTTCTCCGAACCTATGATGTCAAGGATGACGATCTCGTTACCCTCTTTATCAGTGCCGATGGGATCGTAGATCGAGACCTCACGCGCCTTCTTCTTCTCGTGGCGGAGAGTCATGAGAAGCTCGTTTTCGATACATTTGGCGGCGTATCCTGACAGTTTGCAGCCTTTGTCGGGTCTGTAGCTGTCTATGGCTTTGATGAGACCTATCGTGCCTATGGACAGAAGATCCTCGGGATCCCTCACGGCGGAATTGTACTTTCTGGATATGTGGGCGACCAGACGGAGATTGTACTCTATCAGAATGCTGCGGGCAGCCTTGTCACCGGACAGGCACAGCGCAATATATTTTTTTTCTTCTTCGGGAGTTAGTGGGTTTTTAAACGCTTCCATATATTAACTGCTCCCGTAAATTGATTGTACCGGCTGCACATTTGTTGGACGGGCTATTTTACAATTAGTACAGTCAGCTTGCTTATATAATATGTTTATTGTGCAGAAATAGTGCTTATCCACCCTGTAAAATTGCCGAAATCTGATAAATGTGCAAAAAAATATATCAAAATATGTACAAAATGTTTAAAATGTGAAAATACTGTGATATAATACGCTTTAGGTATTTGGATAATTCTGCCTGTGCGCAGGATTGCGAGAGACGTGAGGAGGGTATTTAGAGAATGCGATTAAGCGTGGGACGTAAGAAGATCAGAATTGGAGATGTCCTTGTAGCAGCGGGGGCTATCACGGAGGAGCAGCTTCAGGAAGGACTTGCAAAGCAGAAGGAGACCGGCAGAAAGCTCGGTAACGCCCTGGTTGATCTGGGATTTATAAGTAACGACATGCTGATTACGGTACTTACAACCCAGTTGGGAATTGACTACATAGAGCTCAAGGGAGCTAAGATCGAGGAGAAGGTTATACACATGGTGCCTGAGAACATGGTCACCAAGTATCAGGCCATACCTATAGAGATAGATCCTGATAACCCGAACATCCTCAAGGTAGCCATGGCGGATCCTATGGATATCATGGCCATGGACGATATAGGACTTGTCACCAACCTTCAGGTTGAGCCGATGCTCGCCTCGGAGGAGGGTATAAAGAACGCTATAGATAAGTACTACGGAAGCGCTCAGGCTATGGAGGCTGCTGAGGCCTACAGACAGGAGCAGCAGAATGTGCTCGGCGGAGGCGACGAGGAAGAGGGCAACGAAGAAATCGATAATTCCCCTATCGTACTTCTGGTTAAGCAGATCATCGAAGGCGGAGTAAGACAGAGAGCGTCAGATATACATATAGAGGCTCTGGAGAACAGCGTCAGAGTCAGATACAGAATAGATGGTGCACTTAAGCAGGTTATGTCATACGACCTCAGCATACTGGCAGGTATCACAGCCCGTATCAAGATCATAGGCGGTATGGATATAGCAGAGAAGAGAAAACCACAGGATGGTCGTATCACCATCATGGTTGACAGAAGAGAGTTTGATGTCCGTGTTTCTATCCTTCCAACAGTTTTCGGAGAGAAGACGGTTATGAGACTTACATCCAAGGACGGTCTGACAAAACCGAAGAGTGCCCTTGGTTTCGATGCAGAGCAGGAGAAGGTTTTCGATAATATCCTCAGCAACCCACATGGTATCATCCTTGTAACGGGACCTACAGGATCAGGAAAATCAACTACACTGTACACATCACTCAGTGAGCTTAACACAGAGGATGTTAACATCATCACCGTTGAGGACCCTGTCGAGGCGAACATCAACGGTATCAATCAGGTGCAGGTTAATAACAAAGCGGACATGACTTTCGCGGCAGCCCTCAGATCTATCCTTCGTCAGGATCCGGATATCATCATGATAGGAGAGATCCGAGACGGTGAGACAGCAGGAATCGCCGTACAGGCCGCTATCACAGGACATTTGGTTGTATCGACACTGCATACTAACTCAGCGGCTTCGACCATCACCCGTCTTATCGATATGGGTATTGAGTCATACATCGCCGGTGATGCTGTTGTTGGAGTTATTGCACAGAGACTTGTGCGAAGACTTTGTACCACATGTAAGCAGCCGAGACTTGTGGAGGATGATGAGAGAGTTCAGCTCGGTGTTCCGGCTGACGAGGAGGATGTCATCATCTACGAGCCACAGGGATGCCCACTGTGTAACGACACAGGCTATTCAGGACGAATCGGTGTATACGAGATGATGCCTGTATCAAGAGAGCTTCAGGCTGTTATCGCTTCCGGAGCCACAGCGGATGTCATTGAGAAGCAGGCCCTCAAGGAAGGAATGCTCACACTGAAGATGGGAGCTGCCAAGCACGTTCTTGATGGCATCACATCCATAGCAGAGATGAACAAGATTGTTCACAGTACAGTGACCGTGGCCGAGGGAGTGGATATGGGAGAGCTGTAAGATATAAGAGATATATAATGAGATTATATATAAATTGTAATTATTAATGCAAAAGGGAAAGGAAGGGACAAGTTATGTTAGACATGAAGGAATTACTTGCCTTCTCTGTAGAAGCAAAGGCGTCAGATGTTCATATAGCTGTAGGTATACCACCTAAGCTCAGAATCAACGGTAAGCTCACCGAGGTTGAGGTTCCGGCACTGTCACCTGCTGATGCGGCAGAGGCAATTGGATCTACTATGAAGGATAGGCATAAGGCCATACTTCAGGACAGAGGAGAGGTCGATTTCTCATTCGACTCACCTGAGACCGGACGTTTCCGTGTCAATGTATTCATGGACAAAGGAAACATGGCAGCAGCGTACAGACGAGTTGAGACACAGATCCCAAGACCTGACCAGCTTGGTATTCCAAGGGAGGTTGTGGAGCTCTACAAGAGAAAGAGAGGACTGGTTCTCGTAACAGGACCTACAGGTTCTGGTAAGTCGACCACACTTGCTTCTATTATAAATAAGGCGAATGAGAACCTTACGGATCATATCATCACACTGGAGGATCCTATAGAGTACATTCACCATCACAACAAGGCAATAGTTAACCAGCGAGAGGTTGGTATGGATACACTCAGCTATGCGAATGCACTCCGTGCAGCACTCCGTGAGGATCCTGATATCATCCTCGTAGGAGAGATGCGAGATCTTGAGACTATCTCCACAGCCATAACCGCTGCCGAGACAGGACATTTGGTATTCTCCACACTGCACACAATCGGTGCGGCAAGTACCATCGATCGTATCATAGATATCTTCCCTACAAACCAGCAGCAGCAGGTAAGAGTTCAGCTCGCGATGGTTCTTGAGGGAGTTATCTCACAGTCACTTCTTCCTATAGCGAGCGGCAACGGACGAGTTGCAGCCTTCGAGGTAATGCTTGCATCACCTGCTATACGAAGTCTGATACGAGAAGCCAAGACTCATCAGATCCAGTCAACTATCCAGACAAGCAGAGCCTTAGGTATGATCACTATGGACGATGCATTGTATGATCTGTATGCTTCAGGAACCGTCACAAGAGAGGTTGCCATGACATACGCACAGGATCAGCAGTACCTGAGAAAGAAGATCAACGGACAGTAAGATATATGGAATAATCGATTACCATATGGAAAAATGTGGTATAATAACCAAGTTGCATTGTGCATATTGCCTAAAAAATAACGTGCAAATAATTAAATGTTGATTAAATCTGTGTGGTATAGTAAGATATTTTACATATAATTTATGTTGCATTATTGCGCTTTTAAAGTGTAGATACATGAAAACGTAAGAATATTAAGATTGGGTCGGAGGAGAGACAATGGCAGTATTTAATTACAAGGTTGTTGACAGAGATGGTAAGAATAAAAAAGGTACCATCGAGGCCCCTAACAGAGACGGTGCTGAGAAGAAGCTGAAGTCAGAAGGCTACTCGATTATGAGCCTGACAGAGCAGAGCAGCCCGCTTGGGGGTATAGGATTTAAGAAGAAGGTCAAGTCAAGAGACCTGGGTGTATTCTGTAAACAGTTCTCAGCGGTCATCAAGGCTGGTGTTACCATCATATCCGCACTGGAGCTGATGGGAGATCAGATCGAGAACAAGACACTGAGAAAGGCCATAGCAGATGCGCGTACATATGTAGAGAAAGGTGGAACTCTGGCGGATGCGCTCAGAGTTAACCCGGATGTATTCCCGCCTATCATGATCAACATGGTGGCAGCCGGTGAGATGTCTGGTAATCTTGAGATTTGCTTGGACAGACTGGTAGAGCATTTCGAGAAGGACAATGCATTGTCATCCAAGATCAAGGGTGCCATGACATATCCTATCGTAGTTCTCTGTGTTATGGTTATAGTTATCATAGTAGTGTTGGTAGCGGTTATACCAAACTTCTCAAGTATGTTTGAAGAGATGGGAACTCAGCTTCCACTCGCAACTCGTATGATGATGGCTGCGGCAGATTTTGTCATGTATAAGTGGTGGCTGCTCATAATCATAGTTGCGGCGATAGTATTCGGTGTTAAGTTCTTCAAGAAGACGCCGTTTGGTGAACAGCTCTTTGCGAACATAGGACTTAAGGCACCTATATTTGGCAACCTGAATGTGAAGACGGCGTGTGCAAGATTTGCCAGGACCATGAGCACACTGATGGCGTCAGGTATATCCATGATAGATGCGGTTGAGCAGGTTGCGAAGATGATGGACAACAAGATTATCAGAGATGGTCTTATGGATGCTAAGATTCAGGTATCCAAGGGTGTGCCACTCTCAAAGCCTCTTAAGGATATGACGATGCTTCCACCTATGCTCTCAGCCATGACAAAGATTGGAGAGGAGACAGGAGATATAGAGGAGATGCTCAGCAAGGTTGCTGACTACTATGACGAAGAAGTTGAGGCGGCAACAAATGCGCTTACAGCAGCTATGGAACCTATGATTATGGTTCTTCTTGCAGGTGTTGTTGGCATGATAGTTGCAGCGGTATATGGACCTATCATGAGTATGTACAACGCTATGGACAATGTATAATCAAAAGAGGGAAGTTAGATGAACAGAAACAAAGGCTTTTCACTGGTGGAGCTTATCATAGTCATAGCAATCATGGCTATTCTTGCCGGAGCACTTGCACCGGCGCTCATAAAGTACATAGCAAAGTCAAGAAGATCGACCGATGTGTCGAACGCCCAGACTATAGCGACGGCAGTCGCCAATGCCTTATCGGTAGAGAAGGCATATGATGATGCCACACCTGGTGATTACCCGGTGAATACCGATGGCACACAGCTTGGCACATCGAATGCGTTCACATCAGAAGTCACAAGTCAGCTTGGGACAAGTACATTCAAGCCAAAGTATGACAAGGACAAGCAGTTCACTATCACAGTCAATAGTGATAAGGCTACATTCACCGTAAAGGTGGACAGCTCAGAGCTGTATCCGGATGTGTGTGATGCTTACAAGTAACATACGTCTGGTAGCTATTTGATATATCATGTATGACCTGCATGATAACTAAAAAGGTTAAACCCGGTAGAACGAGGATGCCGGTTTGATATAGTGCAAAGCACATAACAACACACAATAAACAACTAAAAAGGAGAGTAATATTATGAAGAAAAACAACAAAGGTTTCTCATTAGTAGAGTTAATTATCGTTATTGCTATTATGGCAATCCTTGCTGGAGCTCTTGCACCAGCACTTATCAAGTACATCGCTAAGTCAAGAAGATCAACAGATGTATCAAACGCACAGACAATCGCAACAGCAGTTACAAACGCACTTTCAGTAGAGGCAGCTTACGATGCAGCAGATGCTGGTGATTATACATTATCAACAACAAAGCCTGTTGCAGTAACAGGAACTGGTGCTGCATTTACAAGCGAGGTTGTATCACAGCTTGGTTCAGCTGCATACAAGCCAAAGTATGATAAGAATCAGTCATTTATGTTTACACTTAGCTCAGACAAGTCTACTTTCACTGTAACAGTTAATGGTTCAGAGCTTTACCCAGATGTATGTGCTGAGTACAAGTAAGATCCTGACAAACTTGTGTAAACTTACGGATTGTTCATGAGAACAAGATAGGTGTTACATAAGTGTAGCACAAGACGGTGATTATACCTATTGCAACCTCGTACAGGCAGTGAGTGTGATCATCGTCAGGTGCTGACACATTTTCTACTATTTATATTTATAGTAGCTGGGGATTTTCCCCGGTTGCTATATCTTTACACGGAGCTGAATATGAAGGAATAATTGTTATACAGTCTGATCCTTTGTACTCACTCTTTCTTTGCAGTCAGCGGTTTTTTGTATATGTGACAAGTCACATAGCATGACTTATGGCGGCAACTGGCTTACCTAGGTAGAGCTGGTACTTATTTTTCGGTGAGTTTCTTCTATATAAAAGGGTCATTATGTGGATGAGATGAGCTATTAAAAGGGTGACAGAATGTTGACCTTTATCCGGAAAGCACTTATCCGGAACAATTATATGAATGGGGTGAACAGCGGTAAGCTGGTACTCAAAGCAATGTGGAATTTTCCATACAAAACTACTGATTAGCGAGGGAGGCTATAAAAATGGCGAGTAATAATAAAGTCTTAACAATCGACATTACAAATGAAAGTATTACTATCGTTGAAGTTACACCTTCAAACAAGAAGCAGTCAACGATACACAACGCTATCATCTTCGAGACACCGGAAGATGCCTATGAGGATGGCGTGATCAGAGACAAAGAGAGAATAGCAGAGGCAATCAAGTCTCAGCTCTCAGCAAATGGAATAACAAACAAGAACGCGATATTCGTTCTTACCTCTACAAAGATCGTTAACAGAGAGGTTCTTGTACCTTTCGTTAAGGAGAACAAAATCAAAGGAATTATTAATGCGAACTCATCAGAGTATTTCCCTGTTAATATAGAGGATTACGTAGTGTCTCATACAGTGCTTGAGACAGTTACTGATGAAGAGAATAACAAGCAGCTCAGAGTTCTTGCAGTCGCTGCACCAGAGAACATGGTAAGATCATACTATGATCTCGCAGCTATGGCTGGACTGAAAGTAGTAGCACTTGATTATATTGGTAATGCAATGCTTCAGTTGATCAAGACTCAGACAACAGAGGCAATGACAACTATGGTAATCCAGTTGGGCAGTGAATCAACAGTGCTCAACATCGTAAAAGGAGATACACTTCTCCTTCAGAGAACAGTTCCGTACGGTACCAATGTGGTAGTCAACGAAGTTATGGATGCGAAGGGCGTGGATGCAACTACAGCTATGACTCTTCTCCAGAACGAAAGACTTCTCACAGTTGATTTCGATGACAATGCTATAACAGGAGCATTCAGATATCTCATCAACAATATCGGCCGTGTGATGGACTTCTTCACATCAAAGAATCCTGATAAGCCTATTGATGATGTATTTCTCACAGGTGATGGAGCCCTTATCAAGGGAATCGACGGCTTGTTCAAGGTTCAGCTCAATGTATCAACCAGAGTAATGGATACATTGTATAACATCAAATTTGACCCAAAGATTGATCTCAAGATTTATAATCCTGTATATCTCATGGTTCCTATCGGAGCTGCCTTTGACCCTATGGGCTTCGAGCTTGGTGAGACTGGCAGCAAGGGTGGTGCAAGCAGTGTTGACACAACACCACTGGTTATAGCATTTATCATCATAGCAGTCATAGTTGCAGGTGGTGTTACAGCGTACTCATTTATAGCTAAGAATAAGGCTCAGTCAAAACTTGATCAGGTGAATAGAGATATTGATTCAATCAAGGATATAGAGCAGATTGTTCAGGACTATGAAGATGCAGAAAGTGTATACATGGATGCTCAGAATATGTACAGTTACACAGAGAACCTCAATGAGAATGTTGGAACACTTATTGCGGAGCTTGAGGACAAGATGCCAAAGGGAATCAGTCTTACAGCGTTTGATTCATCTTCAACAGAGGTTAGTTTCACAGGTAACACGAAGTCGTACGAGGATATAGCTGCATTTGCAATAAACCTCAAGGATATAGAGTGCATAGACAATTCATTCGTTCAGTCTGTCACTGAGAATGTGGATCAGCAGAGCGGGGATACAACATACGACTTTACAGTTACATGTATCTACAAGGATGTAAATGCAGATGATACCGAGACTTCAACAGATGAAGTATCAGTTAATTAAGGAGGAACTATCATGGATTCAATCACAAAGGGACAGAGAAATCTATTATTATTCTTATTGGGAATTGCTATCTTAGTGCTTCCTATAAGATTTCTTGCCATGGGCAATTTCGATGACAAGAAGAGTATTGAGAGTCAGTACAACGAGAGACAGACATATTACAACAGCCTGCTTGAGAAGGATGCGAACAGACAGCAGTACATAGCTGACACTGAGAAGTACAAGGCAGACTATGAGGCTGTTCTTGCAGAATTTCCATCAGAGCTGTATCAGGATAACACGATCATGTATTTACAGGGTGTAAAGGATAAGTATAAGTTCAACTTTCCTAGTGTAACAATGGGTGAGGAGACACTTTTCTATACACTTGGCGCAGGCGCTGTGGGCGACGTTACCGTTGCTGATAATTCAAGTGCTTCAACAGATGCAGCAGCATCTGACGTGACTATAGATGAGTCAGCAGCTACAGCATCAGGTTACAACTGCTATTCAGCATCATTCCCTGTCACATACGAGGGAGACTACAAGGATATCAAGGATGTCATCGACTACATCAAGAATGGTGATTACAGAATGACTCTTGACGATGTCACTATAGCATTCAACGAACAGACAGGAAAGTATGAGGGAGATATGACTATAACCTCATATGCAGTAAACGGTGATGACAGAACTACAGATCACGCAGATGTGAATGTACAGACAGGTACAAACAACATCTTTGGAAACCCAACAGTAAAGTCTACTACGACTACGACCACAACAACAGCCCAGTAGATGCATACACTTAAATGGAGTGAACAAATAAATGGTTAAATCAAACAATAAAGGATTTAGTTTAGTAGAGATTATAATCGCTGCTGCCATATTTGCCATTCTGATCTATCCGATAACCAATGCATTGATCACAGCCACGAAGACGGGTACTACATCGACGAAGAAGCAGTATGCAGTCGAGAAGGCTGAGGAGATCATGGAGATCTTTAAGACCGCTGATCTGTCAGGAAATGTGAATATTCCTGATGGCAATGGAACAAAGACATATTCCTTTACAAAGGGAACACCATCGGGAAAGTCTATTACATTGCCGAATTCTAAAACGGCGGAATATTCGGACACAACCTATACCTGCAACGATGTATCCATAGGAAAATCTTATGAGACCTACACCTGTCAGGTGGATGTGAATGATGCGGCATATCAGGTCCTTAAGAATGGATATGTGCTTGCAGGTCTTGATGGTGGTGCGACATTCAAAAGCGATGAAAGTGGCGCCATACAGACTAATGCTACGGAATCGGGAACTATCAGAAATCTGGACAGCAAACAGTCGGCTATCATTATAGGTGCCACCTATAATGTAGCCGCAACAGGCAGCAATCTTGATAATCTCGCATATCAGTATTTCCTGGATGCGAAGCTTGACGTGCTGAGAAAGTATGATGTGCAGTACAACCATTATCTTTCCGGTGGTGGAACATTCGATGAGGATCATTTCCAGAAGAATACCAAGATCAAGATATCAAAGCTGGGATCCACATATACAGTTGAGTGTTATGTGGAATACACAGATTATACAACGGTCTCAGTTATCAGATCACAGTATGAGAGCTCAGGCAAAAATGTATACAAGCCTACCACCTTATATGGTGATGGAATAGTATACAAGCAGGAGTTTACGAATGGTCTGCCACCTGTGTATCTTCTCTATGTTCCGGCGATATACAATGGTTCATACTGTACGACAGATACCATAACGGTGGATAATTCAGGAATATCTGAGAAGGCGGATGTGTATGTATTCGAGACGACAGCAGAGCTCAGCGATACATACAAGAAGATCATACGTGAGCAGTTCAATGTGGCGAACGTTGATGATCTTACATATACGAATGCAGGAAAGAACACCAAGATGTCAGATGTCAAGGTGAGACTTAAGCTGGCAGCGGGAGCAAAGTCGTCAGATCTTAATGTATATGCCAACTTTGACTTTGACAATGTTAATTCTGACTATCCTGTAGCTCGTTTGACAGAGGATCAGAGTGACAGTGTATATATGTACGATATAACAGTTACTTTGACAGATAGTAAAGGAAACAAGACGACGGTTACTGGAACAAGGGGGAAGTAACAGATGATTGAGAGATTAAAGCGAAAGCTTAGGCATAACGATGATCACGGTTCAAGTTTCGTCCTTGTAATAGTCGCAACCACATTTATGTGCATTCTTGCTTCAGCGATACTTATGGGAGCTATGATGACATACAAGCTCAAGTTTTATAAGCTGAATTCCCTGAATAACTTTTATGAGGTAGAAACTGCACTTGATGAGATGTATGCGGGGGTAGGCGCAGCGACCAATGAGCACCTTTATTCAGCGTATACAACTACGGCTGAATTGGTTGTTGTGTATGATACTAAGGCTCAGGCGTATACTACCCTTGACAATAAATCGGCAAATGAGCTTTTCAAAAAGCTTTTCATGACAGGCTTTGTTGCAGATACAAACTATAAGAGCCTTAAGAACGTGACAGATACACTTCAGTCTTTCATATCTAATGAGTATGATGCAGTGGACAATCCGGATGGTGTCAGACTTGATACATCGAACATGAAGCTTATATATACTGATGTTAATAACAAGACAACAACTCAGTATTATAAGAATAATGGAGGAATTAAGACGGAGAAGCAGTCGGGTTACGAAAATGACAAGGTTCAGTCTGTCACATTCAAGAATGTGTGTGTTAAGAGAAGTGTGAATCTGCAGGGATCAACAGCAGGAACCTATGAGCAGTCTATCACTACGGACATTGTTCTCACGGAGCCTGAGTACAATGTTTCATTTGATACAAGCAGTGTATCAAACAATACATTGTATGAGTATGCGATACTTGCAGATATGGGTGTTGAAGTTGGCGAGGACAATGATAATAAGACAACAGATGCGCAGGTAAAGGGTAATATCTACGCAGCAAGCGATTATTACAATAAGGATTATAACGATGTAGCCGAGACAAAGGTTACGAACAAATATGAGAGTAAGCCTAGTACAATGTGGGGAACAAAGGACAGCAGTGCTTATTCCGGAATATTTGTAAATGGAAAAAATACATCACTTACACTCAACTCTGATGTTGTTGTGTGTTCAGGTTCTCTTGCAGCATACAATGGAGCAGAGATAAACCTTTCAGGTCGTACACAGACTCTTTCAGAGCTTTGGGCAGACAATATTGTCATAGGTGGAAAGGATGGCGGTTCTCTTAAGGCTTCTGCTGATGCATATATCTTTGATGATACAGAGCTTAACGCAGAGAAGGCGAGCCTGAAGTTTACTCAGGGAAGTTATTTTGGATATAGCTACAATGCTCAGGATACAAGAAGCCTGAATTATCTTAGACAGAAGGGATACCTGGCAACCGGATATAAGCTGAGATCACACTTCAGTGACAGTGCGATCATAGTAAATGGTAAGAATTCAACACTTGATCTTCAGGAACTTAATTCACTGTATATAGCAGGTAAGTCATACATTGAGTTCTCTAAGATTGCAGCGTCCAGTGTTCCTGAGGATGACGAGAATATAACAGTTGATGAGAATGCAGATTATGCATTCACCACACTGGAGGATTATTCCACAGGACAGTCTCTTGATGTGAAGACAAACCAGCTTATGTTCCTTACCCAGTGGTCTGTAGTGAACAACACTGAGAAGGTTGACCCTGACACAGGAATCACTACAGTTACACTTCAGTTCCCAAAGACATTTGAGGCAGATGCGAACATACTTGATCTGTATGATGATTTCCTCAATGATCTTGCTACAGAGGGAGATAAGGGTGTAACAGCAATTAAGCAGACTGTTTCAGGACATGATTATTATTATCTGTATATTGAGGATGGAAAGGATTCATCCAATGTAAGCAATGCTGAGAAGTTTGCTGAGAAATATTACAAGCTTCTTCAGGATTACGGTGATGAGATAAGCAGTAAACTCTATAATGTACAGAAATATGAGCAGTTCCAGGTTAAGCTGGTTCTTCCGGCAGAGGGCAAGATAAATGCAAGCGGTGCTGTCACAGATCAGAATAACGATGATTCGCTGTTCCTGAGAGCATCCACAACTACCACAATGGATGTGGCTACAGCGCTTGATAATGTTTCAACAGGCAAGGTGTTTACTAACATCCTTGGTAACAAGGGTTCAGACAACAATAAAAAGGTATTTAATGACCTCAAGGCGGATGCTGCAGAGCTTTCAGGAAGTTCAGTTGCAAATGATGAAGAGACTACAAGTAATTTCCTCTCATATATGTATATAAATATGAAGGATCATCTGTCAGTTCTCAACAAGAAGGATGAGGCAACTAAGCCTGATGTAAATGCGTGGGAGATTGCAGGCTATAGCAAGTCAGCAAGTGGATATACAAGTACATATAATAAGGATAAAGATGAATATTCATATGATTACAGTATCACTCCTTTAAATCACTATGTTGATTTTGCTTATGTATTTAGCAGGAACCTTTCAATTGAGAATACAATTGGAAATGCAACAGATAATGAGGCTAAAACCATAGTTATCAATTCTGGTGATGTTAAGCTCCAGCCAAACAATGGTGATGGATCATTCCAGGGAATTATAATTGCCGGTGGTAATGTAAGATTTGATGAGAATGTTAAGAGCTTCAGAGGTATGATAATCACTGGATCAAAGCTTATAATTGACCATAATATGTCAATATCAGCAGACGCTGCATTTGTTGCAAATCTTCTTGAACAGTGTTCAGAGAGCACAGACGAAAAGCTCAATACGCTTACAACAAAGGTGCTGAAGAACTATACATCATCCAAGAGCGAAGGTAACACAGAGGTAACAGGAGCATCAATATCAGACATCTCATATGAAGATATTCTTGTATTCCAGAACTGGAAGAAGAATGTTGAATAGGGGGTGTAGCTGATGAAGAATTGTATAAAATCAAATAATGGATACACGCTTATAGAGATGATAATTGTTATTGCTATAATTGCAGTAATGTCAGGCGTGGGCTTTCTCACTATATCATCAATAAGAGCGTCTCAGGCAACTGCTTCACTGCAGAAGTTTGACAGTGAATTGTCGGCGCTTGAGATGAGAACTAGGACGCAAAAAAGTGGAGAGGCGGTAAGGATAGTCCAGAATGGTGCTAATTACGATATTTTCTATGGTATATGCGCTGATGGAAGGGCGGAGTCATTTACTGCTAATTCATCTGCACCTGACAAGGTGCTGGAGAGAGTTACGATATATTATGCTGACGATTACGATGCAGATTCAGTGACTACTCCTCTTTCAGAGCAGGTTATTATTATCAGGAAATCTGACAGTCAGGTGCTGACTGGATATGGAGAGTATCGTTTCTGCAAGTATAACAGCAACAATACTGTTGGAAGGGTCAACCTGAACCAGTATACAGGCGGTCATACATATGGAAAGAATTAGGGGGTGTGAAGAATGATATGTAGAAATAAAGACAAGGGCTTCACATTCATAGAGCTTATACTGTATATGGCAATCTTGGGAATATTCATGGTTGCTGTCATGTCCCTTATATCTACAACTGTTGCGTCACATAAGAAGCAGTCGTCCAGACAGAAGCTTCAGTCTCAGGCGACTGAGACATATGATGCGATAGCAGACATACTGATGGGGGCAAGTGATATCAAGATTGAAGGAACTGCTTACGTACAGACTGGAACATCATTCACTCAGGTTACAGGAAGCTTTATTGTTCCTGAGGATACGTATGTGAAATCCGCAGGATCGGGAAGCACACTCCGTAAGCAGGGAGGCGTTGCTGATGTAATCCAGGATATAGTGTCAGATAGCGGTGTGATAAAGAAAAAAAGCAATAGCTATGATATAGCGGATGTTAAGCCTTTTGGCGGCGCTGGTGCTTCAGAGGATGTGCACACATTTATAGATGCTGATTATCTGTGGGTTCAGTATTCATCTGAGCTAGATAAGACTGCATTCTGTACGATTACCTACAGCAAGACAGACAAGAAATTGTATGTTTTCAGACAGGAGATGAGTGATGAAACGCTTAATCAGGCAAAGCAGGATCTCAAGAGCAGCGATTCAGCAAAGGTAAATCAGGCACAGGCGGTGCTTTCATCGTGTACAAAGTATGTGGATGCAAGCTCCAAGAAAGGTACAGTGCTTGCTAACAACGTGAAAAGCTTTCAGCTTCAGGTCAATCCTGCAGACAATAGTGTTGCAGTGATTATTGGATTTGAAGACACAAAAACAAAAGAGACATATAAAGTAACAAGTGTAGTTGGACTCAGAAATTCATTCGTGCTCAAGAAGCATGAGTGGGATTAATAGAGGAGGAAAATACAGTGTTTAAGAATAAAAAAATAGTCTTATCATCTATAGCTATTATATTCGCACTTGTAGTCAGCTCTATATTTGTGAATTATACACTGGCTAACTCCGATTCTCAGGCTTCCCTGAGTGATGCGAACGGCAGCGGAAGCAAATCTACAAGTCTGACAGGATTGTCCAATATCGATCTGGCAGTCAAGAACTCCAACGATGCTGGCAAGAAACAGACAGGAGAGGACAAATTCAGAATCGTCCAGATAGTACCTGATTCATATAGTGGTAATGCAGATATGGATGAGAAGCTGAAGGAAACCGTCACTGATAGCAAGTTTTCAGGTGATGCGAAGAAGCTGACAGGATACGATTCAACAACATATCTCTGGAGATATGTGTATGCAGGTGAGTATTTTAGACTTGCAGTGTTCAATGGATATAAGACGATAAGCGATAACATGGCTGCCGGTGCGGTGACTCTTACAACTTGTACAGTCAGCGAGCTGAACAGCATGGATACAACAGCCCAGGGAATCCTCAATCAGGCGGATTTCATATATATTTGGGCGAATGGTGCCAGCGATTATGCCAGCAAAGCAAATGATATAAGCGAGGATCTGTATAACTGGCTGGATGCGTATGCTACAGCAAACTCACATCCTATAGCATTGTGTACAGGAACTTTGTGTACATCAGAGCCAGAGCTTATAACAGGAAATAATGATGATTACAGAATGGGTGCACTTGCATACAAGCTGATCACTAAGGGTGCTGTGGCAAGATATGATAATGTCCTTGTTACAGAGCCGGATTTCTTTAAGACACTTTATCAGGAGGCAGATGATAACAAGACGACTCCTGATATAAACAAGACAACAAAGACGATCTCTGACTTTATTCTTCAGGCAGAGAGAAAAGCCAGCGAGGGTGGTAGCGATTACCTTAACTATGGAACATACTATAAGTGGTATGAGGGTGTATCAATACTTGATTTCCTTGATGGTAACATACCGGATAATATCAAGGATTCTACATATGATAAGGCTGGTTCAAGATCAGGTCTTACAGGAGACAGAAAGTCGTGGAACTTTGATAATGCCAAGATACTTGTGATTTCAGAGGACGGAGCCGGCAGTGCAATGTTCAGTGAAATCACAGAGAAGAATAGCAGTGCTACACGTGGAGACATGGCTTCTGCTGATTACACATTCAATGCGAAGACAAATACATGGGAATCTGTACAGAAGGCTCCAAACAGCGATCTGACAGGACATATGTATGCGAATGGTACTTCAAGCAGTGGTACAGGTCTTTCAAGATATGTGCCAAGTGGTGCTGATGTTTACCTTATTGACAGTGCCGATCTTGTAGAGGCGATGACCAATGGCGGTAAGGCATTTAAGAATGTCAACTTTGCAACATCATACTATAAGGATGTCAAGACAAAGTCAGTTTCCGGTACAGTGAGATGTACTGATGATGCAGGTGATGCAGTGGATCCAGCAGCAGATATGTATGCATATCTTGTAGTAGAAAATGGAACACAGCTTAATCTGGCAGGAACATCAGTAGATATTCTTATGAAGGCTCCTCTTGAGATGAAAGAGGTTCCGAAACTTGACGAGAATGGTCAGGAGATAAAGGATGCTGATGGCAACACAGTTATGGAGACTGTATACACATACAGCTTTGACAGACTCAGCCCTGAATATAGCTACAAGGTTGTAGTTGGAGGAGATGTCAGTGATGACCAGTTCTCTTATGATGATCTTGTGGTTGGAGTAGCTGATAATTCCGGTCTTGTTGACGGAAGTGATACTGATTATCAGTATGATTTCAATATTAAGACAGTTGACGAGGACAATGTATCAGGATATACATACAGAATAGACGCAGCAGGAACAACAGATGAGAATGTAATAGTTACATATAAGGATTTCCAGGAGAATATTGGTAATGCAGATCTCAATTATGAGTATAAGAGTGATCTTGTATATACTAATCTGGATTTCTCAGATGCGGCAAAGGTAGTTTCGTATGTTACTGGTCTGCATGACAAATATCTCGAAACCCAGGCAGTATTCATGAATGGTACTTATGATAAGCTTGATCTCTCAGAGTATGACTTTGTATTTATTGACAAGGGTACATATAACAAGGAGATAGGCACAGCGGTATTCAAGGATCTGTGCAGTGCAGTCGAGAGTGGACAGTATTTTATAGTTTCTTCTAAGGCCGGTGACGGAAAGGGCTCAGGAGATGGCAGTGGCGATGATTCAGATCCAACCATTCCGGTAGTTGATTCACCATCGGCAAAGGCAGTGGCTGATGTTATCAATGCCAGTGTGTATCGCGATGGCTCTGATAACAAGTTCAAGGTACTTGAGATTCAGCCGGATTATCCGATTGATCTTGAGGTGGCAGCACTTCAGGATACTGTAAGTACAGCTTATACAACAAGAAGTGATGGAACAACTAAAATAACAGGAAACTATTATACAGTTCCATCTGATGTAGTAAGTGGTAAGTCCAAGCAGGAGCTGGCAGCCAGAACAGAGTATTATGATTTTGATCTTACCAAGGCGAAGATAGCGTACGCTATCGATGGTATATCCATTGGAGATATTCAGCTCACTCAGGTTTCGACCGAGCAGCTCATTGGTATGAAGGAAGATATAGCAGCGACATACGATCTGGTATATATCGGTGGCGATATAAGTGCTATGGATAGAAATCCAGCGGAGATGTACAAAGGACAGAATGATATCGGTAATGCTACGTCGGGTTACACATATCAGATATTCCCAACATTCATCATGTATTACCACACAGGTACACTCAGTCAGTTGATGAATGCATCTACATATAGCCCAGATACAGCACCTATATCAGGATCAACAAATATGCTTGCATCACCAAAGGTTGGTGACAAGTATTACACAACAACATATCTTGCAGAGAATGGTAACGACCTGACAAATACAAAGTATCAGGAGCTTCTCACATACATGGCATCAGGCAGACCGATGATCATAAGTGATGAGCTTACCAGCGTATATGAGAATATGCAGGGTACAAATGCAAATGGTGATAAGCTTTCACAGGCTGAGCTCCTTCAGGGATATTGGTATAAAGATGGAAAGCTTGAGAGAAAGAATTATTATCTCGATCCATCATCAAGAATGTATCAGTTGGTAGATACTCTCTATGCAAGACATACAGGAGCAAATGGATCAAATATTCTGTGGGGATTCGATAAGGATGCAACACAGTATATAAGTGATAAGGATGGAATATACGGTAACAGTTTATGGACAAAGCGTGTTCAGTCACTTGCTGGAGGTAAGTTCAAGGAAACTGATTATATGGACTCAGACGTACAGGATCAGTCATGGTATAAGCGTCCGGGAACAGATACTGTATATTATAATTACAAGGTAGTCTATGATGATGCAACTTCAGCATCTCTTAACAGACTGGTGACAGGAAGTGCACATAGAACAAGACTTACTATCACTACAAAACCAGTTACATATCAGCAGGGAATACAGCAGACTTATATCAAGTCCAACAGATTACAGTTTACATTCCAGGTTGATGGTGACAAGTCAGTATATAACTACAAGTTGTTTGTAGATGTTGATAAGAATACAAAGTTCGAGAAGGGCGGCGGTGATTATTGTCTTGGGGATAAGATCACAAACGGTCAGGAGAAATCACTGACAGTAGCGCTTGACTCTGAGTTCTTTGGATCAGCAGCATGGTATCTTGAGATAACAGATGAGGAGGGCAATATAGTTGCTTCTTCTACAGGTCTCAGCAAGATAGTAAACAATAACGTATCAAAGAGTGAGATAAATGTTCTTCAGGTTCAGACAATGGCAGAGGGACAGACGGCAACCTCATGGGGAGCAACTGATACACTTTACTTTGATATTGAGTCACAGACAGCTCACAAGATTGCAAAGTACAATGTATTTGCAAACATGGCAGAGCTTGATAACGCTTCAACTACTCAGTATGCAGTTCTTGGAAGACATGAAAACAGATTCGGCGTATATGAGTTTGATACAAACACAGATGCGGATGATTATTATTCGAATCTTGCAGATGAGCTTTCAGAGGATTATGACATAAATCTTGATCTTGTGGTTGCTTCAAGTGATAGAGCTTCATTCAAGACAGGAGATGGAGTAGATGCTCAGTATGATTGCCTTGATACTATGGTAGAAGAGGCTGAGAAGCTTGCCAAGGGTGAGAAGGTTGATGGACATAGTCAGGAAGAGTACGAGAGCCTTGCCGCTGTTGCACTTACAGAATATTCAGCAGCGTCAGCAAAGGTTGCAACGCCAAAGAAGATTCTTGATAACTATCTCAAGAATGCAATAGACTATATTGATGGTAAATATACAGGAACTACAAATTACAGTACATTTATCAATAATTTCAGGACAAGCAATGCAGAGACAAAGAAAGTCCTTCAGTATATGCAGGATACAGGCGATTATTATCTGATATTCTGGCCAAAGTACAACACAATGAATCACTGTGAGGGTGACTTCAAAGCAGGAAAGATGTCAGATGATTTCGGAGCTGATTTTGCTAAGTATTATTCAGATTATGTGACAGCAAAGAACGCAGAACTTGAGGCAAAGGATAAGTACAATACTTACCTCAGACGTTCATATGGTAAGAGCTTTATGAAGAACATGTACTCAATACTTGTTCTTGGACCATCGGATTCATTTGGTGGATTTAAGGTTGACTTCAAGAAGGAAACATGTCAGTACATACTTGACTATGTATCAGCAGGAGGAGATTTATTCTTCTTCCATGATTCAATGTCACCATATGCAAATGCAGGTGCAGTTAACCTTACAAAGTCACTTTTATCAGTAGTAGGAATGAACAGATTCCATGTTGATATAACAGACAATGTTGTTAAGTATGACAATCCACTTAAGCTTGGTAAGTATAACGTTAAGAGTGTTTCTTACAGCAAGGCTTCTGTTAATACAAGTACACTGGAAGTTACATACACAGCAGATGGAACAGTTGATGATGTGACATATACATCACCGGATAGCAGCTTGTATTACCTGACACCATATGCAAATAATCCTACTGCAGGCGAAGGATTACTGAACAGTATGAATTCTAACATTATGGATGTATTTGTTGAGAAGAACGCATACTGGCAGCCATATCTTGGAAAAGATAAGAAGGTATATGTAAGTGCACTTGCAATGACAGCACTTTACTACAATGGTAATATGGCTGGTGCAACAACTACACTTCCATATGTATATGCACAGGAGTCATATAAGGCAGCAACAGCCTGGTCACAGGCTTCAAACCAGGATCAGTCAGCTTGTGCTGAGACAGTTAAGGCTACACAGCTTAACTCAGGTCTTGTAACATTGTATCCATACAACATAAGTTCATCACTGAACATATCGGGTACACATCAGCAGGCATTTGCACTTGATCTTGAGAGTGACAACATAACAGTATGGTATACTCTTGCAGGTTCAAATAACTCATCGAACAGTAAGATGCGTTCATCAAAGTATGCAGCGGATCCTGGAGATGCAATGGAGGCTTACTTCATCTACACTACAGCTTATGGCAGTGGTGCGATCACATATTGTGGTGCCGGACATTCATCAGTTACAGGTAGACGTACAAGAAACAATGATGAGAGAAAGCTGTTCATCAACGTTATTGTAAACAGTGCATCAGCAGTACCAGAGATGCCAACTATCAAGTGTTACGATCCAAAGCAGACATGGGCTGCAGAGGATGAGCTTCCAAAGGATGCAGAGGCACTTGCTTCATCAGGAAAGACTGTATATGTAAGTGAGGTTGACTCAAAGACAGATGATCCTGAGTTTGATTATAAGATTGGAATTCCGGAGAAGACAAAGGTAACAAAGGTTAACATTTACTATGATCTGGATTACGATGATTCCGATTACTCAATCAGACCAAGCTATACAGAGAATACTGATAAGATGATTAAGTCATACGATAAGATTGGTACAGCCAAGTTAACATCAATTGCAGGCGATATAAAGGATATTGTGAGAAATGGCAATGGTACAGCCCTTACACCTGATGATTCGTGTTATGCACCATATGGTGGAAATTACACATACATCGTTGTGGAGGTATATTACCAGGGCAAGACAGTTCCTGTATATACAATGATCAAGGTTAAGGCCGCAGATCCATTGTTCGACCTGACAGACAATACTATAGACGTTCCGGCACTTGGAGATTTCATTGCCGAGAAGAAGAATGTATTTGCATAATGCGTATATAGTATAAATAATAGCAATAAATATAGAAACCGGGGTGGTTATATACTCCGGTTTCTTTTTGTGTTATACTGACTCTGTTCAAAATAAGAGACTGAAGGATGGAGATACATATGGAGATAAATGGAAAGACAAGATTATTAGGTTTGCTTGGTGATCCGGTTCAGCACACCATGTCACCGCTTATACACAACACACTCAGCGATATATTGGAAATCAATGAAGTGTATGTGCCGTTCCACACCCATAAGGAGGGGCTGGCGGATGCTGTAAAGGGAGCGTTTGAACTGAATATATTGGGAATGAACGCCACTGTACCTCACAAGAATGAGATAATGGCTTCACTTGTGGATATAGATGAGGGGGCAGCGGCAATAGGTGCGATCAACACTCTTGTCAGGACTGCAAACGGTTATAAGGGATATAACACAGATATGATGGGGCTGTCCAGAGAACTGGAGTCCTACGGAGTGGAACTTGACGGTAAAAAGGTTATCATACTTGGCGCAGGCGGTGCAGCGAGAGCTGTGGCATATATGTGCATGAATAAGGGTGCGGATAAGGTATATATCCTTAACAGAACGATCGAGAAGGCACAGACGATAGCAGAGGACATGAATGGTCATTTTTGCAGAGAGACAATGACTGCCATGAGACTTGGTGATTATGGACAGTTACTGCAGGAAAATGTAGATAATAAGTTCGTGGTATTCCAGTCCACATCGATAGGTCTGGCACCGAAAAATGAGGCGGTAGTCATCGATGATCCACATTTTTACGACAGAGTCAGTGTGGGAATCGATCTCATATATAATCCGTTTGAGACAAAGTTTATGAAGCTTTGCAGACAGGCTGGAGCATTGGCGTACAATGGTTTGCGTATGCTCCTTTATCAGGGAATAATTGCATATGAGCTCTGGAATGATATATCTATATCAGAGGATGTTGCTGATATTGTGTACGACAGGTTGCTGCAGTCAATCAGAGAAAATGTGATCCTCATAGGATTTATGGGATGTGGTAAGACAACTGTCGGGGAAGCTCTTGCGAGAAAGCTGAACTTTGATCTGCTGGATGTGGATTCTTATATAGAGGACAAGGCTGGTTGCAGCATAAAGCAGATATTTGCCGACAAGGGGGAAGAGTATTTCAGACAGCTTGAGACAGATACTCTTAAGGAATTGAACAGCCGGCTGTCACATACGGTTATATCCACTGGAGGTGGACTTCCTATGAGACAGGCGAATGTGGATGAACTCAGGCGAATGGGAAGAATAATATATCTGGATGTTAAGCCTGAGGAGGTAGTCAGACGACTGGCGGGAGATACGACCAGACCTCTTCTGCAGGGAGAAAATGTAGATCAGAGAGTGAGGGAACTTATGGGACAGCGAGGACCGGTGTATGAAGCTGCCGCTGATATCATAGTTCCGGTTACAGGAATTGAAATAGATGAGATAGTACAGGAAATAAGTTCTTATATAGAAGGTGGGAGATGATGGTTATGGACACAGCAATTGCTTATGAAAAGGTCAGAAGGATAATAGATGAGATGAATCTTGATGCGATATTGATCACTGACAGGTACAACATGAGATATATAGCATCGTACCGCGGCGAGGGCATTATAGTTCTGGCAGGATCAGGTAAGACAGTCATAACGGATTCAAGATATACAGAGCAGGTTCAGCGCGAGTGTGAAGGATATGAATGTGCGGATATTGCTGGAAAAGGATATGTTGCGTGTATTTCATCTATTTTTGATGGACAGAGAAAAAATTCTGGGAATCTGAGAGTTGGATTTGAGAATCTTAGCATCAGCTATAGAGAGTATTCGGAATATTCGACAGGAATATCCGGTGTGGAATGGATAAGTCTTGATGGTAAGCTGGATTCCTTAAGAGAGATAAAGACAGATGAGGAGATCGAGAATATCCATACAGCGGAGTCGATAGGAGACAAGGCATTTTCACATATACTGGAATATCTCAGACCTGGCATTACAGAGAAGGATGTTGCGCTTGAACTGGAGTATCATATGAAGAAAAATGGTGCGGAAGGCTTGAGTTTTGACACCATAGCTGCATCTGGAATGAATTCATCCATGCCGCATGCTATTCCTACGGATAAGACTCTGAATAAGGGGGACTTCCTCACTATGGATTTTGGCTGTATATATGAGGGATATTGTTCAGATATGACCAGAACCGTAGCAATAGGAAAGGCATCTGATTCAATGAAATATGTGTATGATACGGTACTCAAGGCTCAGACGGAGTCTATGAACATGATAAAACCAGGAGTCAGATGTAACGATGTTGATGCTGTTGCTAGACGTATAATAGCCGATGCCGGATATGGAGATTGCTTTGGACATGGACTTGGACATTCGGTGGGATTGTTTATACACGAGAATCCGAGATTTTCACCTAAGTGTGATGACATATTGAAACCTGGCATGGTCATAACAGTTGAACCGGGAATCTATATTCCTGGACAGTTTGGTGTCAGGATAGAGGATCTGGTTGTTGTGACGGAGGATGGTTACAGGAATCTTACCGGATCAGATAAGAAGCTGATAGAGATTTAGTAGTGGCAGGCTATCACGATATAGAACTCAGGTATCATACCGCAGGTCTTATACCGGGAGCCATCATGAGTGCCGTGGGAGTATGTGCGTTTGTATTGCTGTGTATATACGACAGTAGAAAGCGCAGAAACGTAGACTTACCTGATAAAGGTTGATGGTATGGTAAAAAATAGTTGAAAATTTATTTCATATATTATAAAATGTGACAAGAAGTTTATATCTTTAAGGAGGATAAGATAGTTATGGCAGAGATGATCTCAGCAGGCGATTTTAGAAACGGCGTTACAATCGAATTCGAAGGAAATATTTATCAGATTATAGAGTTCCAGCACGTTAAGCCAGGAAAGGGTGCAGCTTTCGTTAGAACAAAGCTTAAGAACATCAAGAGTGGCGGTGTTGTAGAGAAGTCATTCCGTCCAACAGAGAAGTGTGAGAAGGCTCACATCGAGAGAAAGGACATGCAGTATCTGTACAATGACGGAGATCTTTATTACTTCATGGATCCAGAGACATATGATCAGATTCCTATCAGCTCAGCAGCTATAGGTGATTCACTTAAGTTCGTTAAGGAGAACGAGATGTGTAAGATCTGTTCACACAATGGCAACGTATTTGCTGTAGAGCCACCTCTCTTCGTTGAGCTTGTTATCACAGAGTGCGAGCCAGGTGTTAAGGGTGATACAGCTACAGGTGCAACAAAGCCATGTACAGTTGAGACAGGCGCACAGGTATCAGTACCTCTCTTCGTTAACGAGGGTGACACGATCAAGATCGATACACGTACTGGCGAGTATCTTTCAAGAGTATAATAATTGTTACCAGCATTAGGATATAACTACCTACGATAACATATAAGAAGAATAAGAGTCCCGGTGATTCAGGATATTTGAATCGCCGGGACTTTTTTGCGCTGTAAGCAACCAAAGGTTCTAACCTATCCACCCTCTGAATATACTTTTTATGTAGCTGTACAGACAGTGTTATATAGAAGAAGGACGATACATATGTGTGGAGAAGATATATTGCATCTGCTTCCCGTCAGGATCAGGTGCATGGTTGAGAAGCTGAGGCTTGATTATGGGAGACTGTGGGAGATACGTCTGAGGGTGAATAGTCCCTTTATACTTAGATACGAGGACTCGGAGATATATGTTGATTCCTGCGGATCAAGAACCTGTAATATGAAGGATGCGTACATAGTGACTGCCAGGGATGTGAACGACACTCTGGAATGTATCTGCAATCATTCCCTGTATGCCTATGAGGATGAGATACGTCAGGGCTTTATCACCGTGTGCGGTGGACACAGGGTAGGAGTTGCGGGCAAGATCATACTCGATGGAACAAGGATCAAATGCATCAGACACATATCATTTCTAAATATCAGGGTGGCACATGAGATCAAGGGATGCAGCGGTGATGTCCTGCCATACATATACGGTGATGGCAAGCTGATGAACACGCTCATAGTGTCCGCTCCGTGTCACGGCAAGACCACACTGCTCAGGGACATCATAAGAGTAGTGTCAGACGGAGGAATGACAGTTGGTGTGGTTGATGAGAGATCGGAGATAGCGGCGTGCTACAAGGGTGTTCCGCAGAATGATGTCGGAATGAGGACTGATGTTCTTGACTGCTGTCCAAAAGCTTCAGGAATGATGATGCTGGTTCGAACCATGGCGCCTGATCTCATAGCGGTCGATGAGATAGGAGGGCAGCAGGATGTCGATGCCATTTTCGGCGTGATAAACTGCGGCTGCCGTCTGCTTGCAACTGCACATGGCTATTCCATGGATGATGTGAGAGACAGGGCAGGGATAAGGCGTCTTGTGGAGAACAGGGTTTTTGAGAGGTATGTTGTGCTTGGAGGCGATAAGGCAGGACAGATCTCTGATATATTTGACGGCCAGGGCAACCGGCTGTGCTGGTACGATTAGATGGGAGGCAGGACATGGTTAAGGCGATAGGGGGATGTCTGATCGTATATGCCTCATTTATGGTGGGACATGCCATAGGGCAGTTGCATGGGCGCATGGTGAAGGAGATGGAGGAAATGCTGCTCTTCATACAACTGTTCAAGGGGCAGATCATGTATGCCGGATCGGAGCTCCCGGAGATACTTGCCGACAGTGCAAAGCGTCTTAAGGGAAATGTTGGTAAATGGGTGAACGGTCTGGCGGAGATGTCTGAGAAGAACAGGGATAGGCCATTTGCAGAATTGTGGACAGACTCACTGGCGATGCTGAGGCGGGACAGTGCCCTGAGCTTGGAGGTGCTGGCGGATGTGGACAGGCTTGGAAAGATAATGGGAGATATGGACGTTGAGGCACAGCTCTCAAGGATAAATCTTGTGGAAGATATAATTACGGACAGATACCAGCGGGAACGCGCCAGAAGTTCCGGGATAAAGAGGCTTGCCAATTCACTTGGGCTGCTTGGAGGCGTATTCATAGTTATATTGCTCATGTAGGTTAAGAGGGAGAGACGATGACGATCCAGATACTTCTAAAAATAGGTGCAGTGGGAATTCTGGTGGCACTGCTCAACCAGATACTAAAACATTCAGGCAAGGAGGAGCACGCCTATCTGCTCAATCTGGCGGGACTCATCATTGTGCTTTCCTGGGTTATCCCGTACATAAGTGACCTGTTCAACGAGATCATGGATATTGTAAATATAGGACAATAAATGAGAGTAGATGTGGGGGTAAATGATGAATCTCATGGCGGTTTCTCTGGCTGCGGTGATCGTGGTTCTGATAGCGGTGAAGATAAAAGAACTGGATTCTGGGTACGGGATCGTGTTGTCCATAGCCGGGTGTGTGATGCTCATGTATTTTGTTGTGAGCAGGTTCAGACTTATAGCTTCGTACATAGACAGGCTGACTGCGTACGTGTCGGTGAATATTTCATATATAGACGTGATCCTGAAAATGATAGGTATAGCGTATATATGCCGATTTTCATCAGATATCTGCAAAGATGCCGGCTGCAATGCCATGGCATCCCAGGTGGAGATGGCGGGAAAGATAACTCTTATTCTGCTTAGTATGCCCATACTCATGGGAGTTATAGATCTGGTGGTGACCATAGTTGAGGGGTAATTTGATAGTGGTGGTGCTGATGCTCTTTATGGGGGTGTCAGTGCCTGATGCGGCAAATGTGTGTAATGAGAGTAAAGTTAAATCATATGATACAGATATCAAATATTGTCCAGAATTTTATGCTGAGAATGAAAAGGAAAATACCACGGAAAGTGACTCTGATATTAACTCAGATATATTGGAGGACGACTCCGTCATCGGAAGCCTCAATGAGATCACAAAAGACAAATCCGACGTGACCTTCTACGACATATACGAGTCCCTAAAGAGTGGTGACGTGGATTCCACCATAGACATGGCACTAAAAGTGTTTTCCGACAGTGTCATATACGAGGTCAGGACAAGCAGGGGGCTGGCGCTGCAGATCATAGCGGTGATCGTGCTCGGAAGTACATTTGCCCAGCTTACGGGAAATATGGGCGAGTATGTATCCGCCCATGGTTTCATGGTTACATACATGGTGTTGTTATCGCTGCTGCTGGGGGATTTCGTCCTAGTGCAGTCCATCGTGCAGGACACCATAGGAGATGTCACGGAGTTTATGAAAGCGTTCTATCCCATGTATGCCTCGTCTGTGTTATATGTGAGCGGCCCGGAGAGTGCCGGATATTCACAGTCGGTCATAATCCTGGTGATATACATTTGCCAGAATGTGATAATAAGGTTCATACTCCCCCTCATCAAATGCGGCGGGCTCATAGCACTCATAAATAATCTTGGAAGCGAGGATTATTTCTCCCGGATGGCGGGGCTTATGAAGAGCCTGGCGGTGTGGGGAATGCGGACAATGTTTGCAGTGGTAACCGGGATAAATGTGGTCAAGAGCATGATAGCACCGTCCATGGACAGGCTTTCAAGAAATGGCATACTCAGGACATTGGGAAAAGGTGCAGGGATGTCCACGGTGAGCGCTGTCATCAGTGTGATGGTGAGCACAGGAGAGTTTATCAGGAATTGTATGGGGATGGCGTGCACTATCATGATAGTCATACTGGCCGCAGTGCCAATGATCAAGATAATCGTCATCATGTTCATATTAAGGTTCATCGCCGCGGTGGTGCAGCCGGTAGGAGACAAAAGATATGCCGAGGCAGCAGGCATCATGGCGGAGACAGTGGAGCTTATGCTGAGGGCGTGCGGAATAAGCGTGATGATGTTCATCATAAGCATAGCCCTGATGTCGGTGAGCATATCATAGAACGGATGGAGGATGCCCATGCTTGCTGAGTGGCTGAAAAATATAGTTGTGTGCAGTATACTTTTTTCTGTCGTGCTGTATATTGCCCCGGATCCGAAGATGCGCAGATATGTCCAGGCGGCTGTGGGATTTGTCATGATGATGGTCGTGATAAATCCTGTCATAGGCTGGCTTGGGTATGCGGACAGGATAGAGTTCAATACATACAGTGAATCGCTTGGAATGGACGTGGCCGAGGGCGATGATGAGATGTATGTCAGGGCCATGGAGGAGGTAGTGGAGCGGTTTATATCTGACAATTGTAATGCCGATGCGGTGGTGCGTATAGTCACCGGGGAGGAGCTTGGGATAGACAGCATGGAGATATACATACAGTCTGATAAAGTAGACACAGACGGACTGAGATCCGCAGTGTCAGAGGAATATGGTGTTGATGAGAACAGGATTACCATCAGGAGGGGCAATACAGATCATATGCAGGAGGGACTGTAGTGGAGGATTCTAAGAAAAAGGGAATATCGGGGATCATGAATATATTGAAGAGCAGCAACAACAGATTATACAAGTTGCTGCTCATTTTGCTGTCAGGGATTTGTCTGATGATAGTTGTGTGGCCGGCAAATAACAGCAAGACTGATAAAAATGACCTAAAGAGCGGATGGGCCGGACAGTCCGATGAGACAGACGCGGATGAGACCGGCGGAAATGACCGGAATACGTCAGGGGATACCACGGATTATGTGGAGTATATGGAGGAGAGACTCACATCAGTGCTTGAGCAGGTGGACGGAATATCAGATGTGAGAGTGATGATAACGGTCAAGGACAGCGGTGAGAACATAGCACTCAAGGACTCCGGAAGCAGTTCCAGTGAGAACGGCGACAGCAGCCAGAGAAGCGTGTCGGAGGAGACGGTCATGGTGAGTGAGGGCAGTGGGAGCTCGCCGTATGTGGTCAGGTACAGGGAGCCGGAGACTGAGGGTGTGGTTATCATTTGCAAGGGGGCGGAAAATGGCGATACAACGCTGAAGATAACGAATGCAGTGCAGGCATTATTTGACGTGCCGACGCATAAGATTGTGATATTAGAAGCAAATTAATGTGGAGGGACTATGAAGAAATTCAGTGGAAAGAACAGACTGGCGGTCATCGCACTTGCAGTTATGATAGGGGTGGCCGGTTACATGAGCTTTGCGGATGCAGGAAAGGACAAGAAGAAGGAAAAAACTGACAAAAAACAGGTGGAGGTGATCAACTATGAGGATCTCTCGTCCATGGCGGAAAATGAGAACTCACAGGCGGTGAAGGATGAGAATGGCCAGACCGAGGATGTGGAGCTAAATGGCCAGGAGGATGAGATCGGTGACGCTGTACTCACCAGTGCACAGGTGACAAGCAATATGGCCGCGGCAAAGTTGAACCGTGAGCAGAGCAGATCAAGGAGCAAGGAAGCTCTGATGGATGTGATAGGTGATGAGGCACTCAGCGATTCGGCAAAGAAGGAGGCGACAGATACATATGTAAAGCTGAACGATACCATAGAGAAGGAGACAGATGTCGAGACAGTTCTGGCGGCAAAGGGGTATAGCGATGCCATAGTGACGATAAGTGATGAGGCTGTTGACGTGTCGCTGAATGTGGAATCGCTGTCGGATACCGAGAGAGCACAGATAGAGGACATAGTTATCCGAAAAACAGGGTATGATATAAGCAGTGTTGCAATATCTGTCATGGGTGGCAAATAGACAGCGGAAGGATAAGCCGTGAATCGCATATACTTGCAAAATAGCTGCCTTCAGATTATAATAAGATTCAAATAACCCATACGAAACGGGAGGTATGACCATGAGTGATAAGTTGAATGATGATATCGTGATTGAAGGCAGCGCGGTTCAGGATAATTCTTACAATATAGAAGAGAGCAATTCTCTGGGCAAAGTCCAGATAGCGGATGACGTAGTGGCTATCATAGCAGGGCTTGCAGCCGGAGAGGTTGAAGGTGTATACAGACTTACAGGCAACCTTCCAAATGAGCTTGCCTCAAAGTTCGGAAAGAAGAACCCTGCAAAGGGCGTTAAGGTAGAGCTTCTTCCCGGCAAGGTAAAGGTTGATATTGCGATAGAGGTTCTGTACGAGTACAGCATACCATCAGTATCAGGCCAGGTTCAGGATAAGGTCAAGCAGGCTATAGAGACTATGACAGGACTGAGTGTTGAGGAAGTCAACATAAGGATAGCCGGTGTACGTGTTGGAGACGGCAGATAGGATACAGATAAAGCTTTATATAGTGGAGAGGAAGATATGACTAGAAGAGAGATAAGAGACAGGATATTCAAGATAGTATTTACACTGGAGTTCAATGACGCTGAGGGCATGCAGGATCAGCTTGATTTTGCATTTGACCCTGAGATGCCGGGAGATGAGGAGGACGATCCGCTTCTGTACGGAATAGTCAGCGATGAGGACAGAGATTATATAACCACCAAGGTTAAGAATATCATCTCTAAGAAAGCAGAGATAGATGAGATCATTTCACAGATATCAGAAGGCTGGAAGCTTCCTCGTATAGGCAAGGAGGAGCTGGCTATATTAAGGCTTGGTGTCTATGAAGTGAAGTACGATGAGAGCATACCGGAGAAGGTCGCCATCAATGAGGCGGTTGAGCTGGCAAAGAAGTATTGTGATGCATCGGCGAGCAAGTTCGTGAATGCACTTCTTGCAAAGCTTGTATCCGGTGATAAGGACAAGAAGGAGAGTGGCGCAGATGCCACAGCAGAATAACATATATACAGTCAAGGAACTCAATGAGAGGATACAGGAGTTGGTCAGCGGCGAGCCGTGGCTTGGCAGTCTGGGGGTTGAGGGAGAGATCACAGGACTCGGAACAGACAAGAGAGGTCATATGTATTTCAGTCTCAAGGATCCCAGCGGAGTTCTGGCGGCTGTTATGTTTGCGGGAAAACAGGTATATGGACTCAAGTTTGCTCCGAAGAACGGAGACAAGGTTCATGCATTTGGTCATATTGATGTCTTCGTGAGAGACGGAAAGTATCAGCTCTATGTAGACAGGCTGGTGCGTGTGGGTGACGGCGAGGTGAATGCCAAGCTGGAGAGACTCATAGCCAGACTGGACGGCATGGGGCTGTTTTCGCAGGAATACAAGAAGCCTATTCCCGCCTATCCGAGGCGTATTGGTATAGTGACGGCGGGGGCAAAGGCTGCGATAAGCGATATCCGTGCAGTGGCAAAACGGAGGGATCCGTATGCCCAGCTCTATTGTTATCCTGCGACCGTGCAGGGACAGTATGCGGCGGCGGATATATCCAGAGGAATCGAGATACTTGATTCCATGGGGCTCGACCTCATAATCGTTGGAAGAGGCGGAGGCTCCAAGGAGGATCTGTGGGCGTTCAATGAGGAGCAGGTGGCATGGGCCATATTCAATGCGGAGACGCCTATCATATCGGCTACGGGGCATGAGATAGACACCACAGTTGCGGACATGGTTGCGGACAGGAGAGAATCCAATCCGTCCACGGCTGTCATGCATGCGCTTCCGGTGGTGGCAGAGACAGTTGCCGGATTTGACAGGAGACTTGAACAGCTCACCATGCTGATATCCGGCAGGATAGACAGACTTGCGAGGAGTCTGGATGGTTATGACAGGCAGCTCAGACTTTTGAGTCCATCCGGAAGAATGGACAGTCAGAGGCAGCAGCTTGACAGAATAGAGAAGCAGATAAATGGGCTGATGGCGGATAAGATAGAGGATAGATCGGTGCACTGTGACAGGCTTCATGACAGGATGAAGAGCGCGATGGGCAGAAAGTACGACATGACAAGGAATGCCCTGGCGGTCATGACGGAGAGGATACATGGCCTTTCGCCTACAGCTAAGCTCATAAATGGATTTGGATATATTTCATCGGATGGTGAGCCTGTCAGATCTGTGTCAGGGATCACACCTGGGGATGATATAGAGATAACTCTTCATGATGGAAGAATACAGGCGGTCGTGGCTGACGTGACCGGGCAGGAGGAATAGATATGGCAGAAGATACACAGAATATGGATACAGCGGACACTCTTCAGGATGTGTCCATAGAGGAGGCTCTTGCCAGACTTGATGAGATAGCGGCTGCGCTTGAGAATACTGATACGGGGCTCAAGGAGTCCATGGAGCTTTATTCTGAGGGCGTCCAGCTCATAAACAGATGCAGGAATTACCTGTGCGATGTTGAGAAAGAGATGATAACACTTTCGGGTCAGGAGGAAGCATGATAGATAAACTTATAGCGGAGAAGGCGGCAAGGATCAACGATATAGTTGAGAGCTATCTGCCACCTGCAGACGGATTTAACAGGACAGTGTGTGAGGCCATGGCGTACTCGGTAGAGGCGGGTGGAAAGAGGCTTCGTCCCATGCTCATGGAGGAGACATACAGGCTGTTCGGCGGCAAGTCAGAGGTTATAAAGCCGTTCATGGCTGCGATAGAGATGATACATACATATTCACTCATACATGACGATCTTCCGGCTCTGGACAATGACGATTACAGGCGCGGAAGAAAGACATCCCATGTGGTATTTGGCGAGGCGATGGCCATTCTTGCGGGGGATGCGCTGCTCAATTATGCATATGAGACCGCATGTAAGGCATTTGGCATGGGTGAGGATATACATGCTGTGGCGTCTGCGATGTGTGTGCTTGCGCAGAAGCCGGGGATAAACGGCATGATAGGCGGTCAGGTTGTCGATGTGGAGATGACCGGCAAGGAGCTCTCAAAGGAGCAGCTTGAATATGTGTATGAGAACAAGACCGGAGCCCTCATAGAGGCATCCATGATGATAGGCGCGATACTTGCGGGGGCAGACGAGGCTAAGGTTGCGGCGGTACACAAGATAGCATCGGACGTCGGCATGGCATTCCAGATCCAGGACGATATTCTGGATGTCTGTGGAGACAGTGCGCTTCTTGGAAAGCCGACGCTGAGTGATGAGGAGAATGGCAAGGTTACATATGTCACGATACATGGAATTGATGAATCCAGACGTTATGTGACTGAGCTGTCGGAGAGAGCAGTAAGAGAATTGGAAGAGATAGGCGGGGACAATGAGTTTCTGAAGGAATTGGTCATCTGGCTGATAAACAGGGATAAATAGGACTCCTCTCGTGGTGTGCATATGAATATACTGGATAGAATAAATAAACCAAACGATATAAAGGATATAGACAGGGAAGATCTGCCGGAGCTGGCGGATGAGATCAGAGAATTTCTGGTGTCGCATGTGAGCGAGACCGGTGGACATTTGGCTCCGAATCTTGGATGCGTGGAACTTACCATGGCACTTCACAGGGTTTTGGATTTCCCTGAGGATAAGCTTATATGGGATGTGGGACATCAGTCCTATGTCCACAAGATACTGACGGGCAGGAAGAATGAGATGGGCACTCTCAGACAGTTTGGAGGAATGAGCGGTTTCCCGAAGACCAGTGAGAGCCCGTGCGATGCGTTCAATACAGGACACAGCTCAACATCCATTTCCGCTGCGCTTGGAATGGCGTGTGCCAGAAGTATCAAGGGTACAAATGAGAAGATTGCCGCAGTGATCGGAGATGGCTCCTTCACAGGTGGCATGGTATATGAGGCCATGAATAATATGGCGGATATCAAGACCGGCTGCCTTGTTGTGCTGAACGATAACAATATGTCCATCGATCAGAATGTTGGCGGCATGTCCACATATCTCAGCAAGATACGTGTTGGGCAGCAGTACAATGATTTTAAGGGCAATGTGGAGAAGATCCTCATGAAGATCCCTGTGGCTGGAGAACATCTTGCCAGAGGACTGAAGAAGTCAAAGGATTCCATCAAGCAGATATTTGTGCCGGGGATGTTCTTCGAGGAGCTGGGAGTCACATATATAGGACCTATAGACGGACACGATATAGATGTGATGGAGGCCACTTTCCGAAAGGCGCTTAAGCTTAACAGACCGATCCTTGTGCATGTGAAGACAGTGAAGGGCAAGGGGTATACCCATGCCGAGAGACACCCTAGCTATTTCCACGGCGTTGATCCGTTTGATATACAGACTGGAAAGGTTATTAAGGACCGGAAGGCCATGACAAACACAGGAGTGTTTGCCAGAAAGCTGGTGGAGCTTGGCAAGGCTGATCCAAGGATAACGGCCATAACGGCTGCCATGGGCAAGGGAACAGGAGTGTCGGCATTTGCTGCGGAGTTCCCGGACAGAGCTTTTGACGTTGGCATCGCGGAGGAACATGCGGTGACGTTTGCCGCGGGACTTGCTGCGTCGGGACTGGTGCCAGTGGTTGCGATATACTCGTCATTTTTGCAGAGGGCATATGATCAGATCTTACACGATGTGTGCCTGCAGAAGCTGCATGTCATATTTGCCATTGACAGGTCAGGGCTTGTCGGTGCAGATGGCGATACACATCAGGGCATATTTGACACTGCGTTTCTGTCACATATTCCGAACATGACCATCATTGCGCCGAAGAACAGATATGAGCTCACCAGAGCGATGGAGTGGGCTGTTGCTTACGATGGTCCGGTTGCGCTCAAGTATTCCAGAGGAGAGGCTTATTATGGACTTAAGGAATACAATGCGGATATTGAGTATGGCAGGAGCGAGATGATCCACAGGGGACAGAAGCTTGCCATAGTGGCTGTTGGCAACATGGTTCAGGAGGCCGAGAAGGTATATGACAGACTGCTGGCAGAGGGAACAAATGTCACATTTGTCAATGCAAGATTTCTGAAGCCGATAGATACTGATATGATAGATGAACTCAGCAGGGATCATGAACATATAGTGGTTATTGAAGAAGAGATAAAGCATGGCGGATACGGATCTCTGGTCGAGGAGTATGTCATGGACAGACACCTTGATGTGGATGTGACAGTGTGTGCCATTGAGGATACATTTGTACAGCATGGAAGCGTGGATGAGCTCAGGAGGATGCTGAAGCTTGACGCGGATTCGCTGTATGACAGGATAAAACATATAATATCGACAGATTGTACAGAATAAGAGGAAGACAGATGAAGAAGAGACTTGATGTTCTCCTTGTAGAACAGGGACTGGCAGATTCACGAGAGAAGGCGAAAGCCATCATCATGTCAGGAATAGTGTATGTTGACAATAACAAAGAGGATAAGGCCGGCACGACATTTGACGAGACTGCTAAGATAGAGGTCAGGGGCAACACCCTCAAATACGTGAGCCGTGGAGGCCTGAAGCTTGAGAAGGCTATGGATCATTTCGGTGTGGAGCTTGCGGGTAAGGTGTGCATGGATGTAGGTGCTTCCACCGGCGGTTTTACCGACTGTATGCTGCAGAATGGTGCGGTGAAGGTGTATTCCGTTGACGTGGGTCATGGACAGCTTGCATGGAAGCTCAGAAATGACGAGAGAGTTGTCTGTATGGAGAAAACAAATATACGATATGTCACACCTGAGGATATTGACGATAAGATTGAATTTGCTTCGATAGATGTGTCATTTATATCTCTTACAAAGGTGCTTCCAGCGGTAAAGGAGCTGCTTACGGATAGTGGAGAGATCGTGTGCCTTATCAAGCCGCAGTTCGAGGCGGGAAGAGAGAAGGTCGGCAAGAAGGGCGTTGTCAGAGAGCTTTCAACCCATATTGAGGTTGTGGAGATGATAGTCGGTTATGCCAGAAGCATAGGATTCCGCACACTGCACCTCAGCTATTCACCTATAAAAGGACCTGAGGGCAACATAGAATATCTGCTCCACATATCAAAGGACGAGTCGAAGACGGATGAGGAATTCGACATAAAGGCTCTGGTGGAGGAGTCCCACAACGAACTGAACAAGTCATAGAGGATACGATATGAAGAATTTTTATATAGTATATAACCCGGATAAGGATGAGGATAATCGTATAACGTCGGAGCTCACAGCGTATATTGAATCGCAAAATGGTGCGTGTAAAGCCATGGACTGCTACAGCTTCAGTGCATGTGACAAGCAGCAGGTTACGGATGAGCTTGAGAGCTTTGACTGTATACTTGTTCTTGGAGGGGATGGAACACTCCTCAATGTGGCATCCAGTGCCAGCCATGTGGAGATTCCTCTGTTCGGGATAAATCTTGGAACGGTGGGATTCCTCACTGAGGGGGAGATCACCAACTGGCAGACCATCATAGACAGACTGCTTGCGGATGATTATTCCATGCAGGACAGAATGATGATCAGGGGAACAGTCAGAACAGGAGATGGCAAGGAGTGCAGGAAGAGGGCACTCAATGATATAGTTATCAGCAGGGCAGGATTTTCAAGACTTATAGGTCTTGATGTCTATGTAAATGGAAGCTTTCTGAATGCCTATGATGGAGATGGAATCATCATATCGACCCCCACTGGCTCCACGGGCTACAATCTCTCAGCCGGAGGTCCGATCGTGGATCCTATGGCAAGACTGATGATCATCACTCCGGTATGTCCACATTCGCTGACTTCGAAGAGTATTGTGCTTCCTAGTGATGCAAAGGTTTCAATAGAGATCGCCAAGAAGAGGAAGACGCAGGACACCGAGGCGATAGTTTCATTTGACGGTGGAAATGATTTCGAGCTGGCAGCAGGCGATATCCTTGATATATGCGTGTCAAAGAGAACCACGCAGCTCGTAAAGGCGAGTGATGTGAATTTCTACGAGATACTTAGAAACAAGCTTGGGGGAAAGTGATATGAAACAGAAGCGACAGGCGAAGATTTTGTCGATAATCGAACAATATGATATAGAGACTCAGGATGAACTGCTGGAGAAGCTGGCAGAGGCGGGCTTTTCCACGACCCAGGCCACCATATCGAGAGATATAAGAGAGATCAACCTCACCAAGGTTGCCGTGGCGGGTGGCAGGCAGAAGTACACTCTGGGAAAGTCGGCAACACATGAGTCCATAGAGTCGTACAGAAAGGTTCTCGGGGCTGGCATATTATCCATGGTGCCGGCGGAGAATCTGATAGTGATCAAGACAGTGTCGGGCATGGCGATGGCAGTTGCCGCAGCACTTGACAATGTGGAGATAAATGGACTCCTCGGAAGTATAGCCGGGGACGACACCATATTCCTGGCGGTCAGAAGCCGGGAGATGACCGATTCGGTCATGAAGACGATAGATAAGATGCAGAGATGACAGCTCTCTGTAATATGTTATGTGTAATAAAGTCTGTGCGTCAACAGGAGGATACAAATGTTACTTAATGTACATATCAAGAATATTGCACTCATAGACGATGCAAATGTTAATTTTACCGATAATCTCAACATACTTACCGGTGAGACCGGTGCGGGTAAGTCCATAATCATGGGAGCCCTGAAGATTGGTATGGGAGATAAGCTTCCGAAGGATATAGTCAGGGAGCCTGACAAGGAGGGCTTCTGTCAACTGCTTTTCCTGGTGGATGATCCCCAGGTGATTGAGCAGATCAGAGATCTGGGAGTGGAGCCATCGGAGGATGGCGAGATACTCATCACGCGGAGAATAAATAATTCCAGAACCATAAACACTATAAATGATATGGCGGTGACCGCCGCAAAGCTCAGGGAGGTATCTGCGCTTCTCATAGATATGCACACGCAGCACCAGCAGCAGACGCTCCTTAAGAAAGCGGAGCATATGAAGCTTCTGGATAAATATGGCAGAGCATCCATAGATCCCCTGAAGCAGAAGGTTGCAGAGTGTCACAGAGAGTACGTCACACTCAGGCGTGAGATGGACGAGCTCTCGATGGATGAGGCGGAGCGGAGCAGAAAGGTAGAATTCCTCAAGTACCAGATTGCGGAGATCGAGTCAGCAAATATAAAGACTGGTGAGGACGAAGATGTTGAGCATCAGTACAACAGGATGGTCAATTCACGCGATATAGTTGCGGCAGCTTCGGATGTATACAGCGTTACAGGTTATGAATCTTCTTCATCTGCGGGAAATGAGATCGGCAGAGCGCTGGCATCGATGAAGGGTATAAAGGATCTCGACGGAGAGATAGACGGTCTGTATAGTCAGTTGGAAAATATTGACGCGCTGCTGAATGATTTTAACGTTGAATTAAATGATTACATGCAGAGCATGGACTTTGACGATTCTGAGTTTAGAAGTGTTGAGTCCAGGCTTGACGTCATCAATGATATAAAGGGAAAATATGGAAGCACCTTGGAAGAGGTGTTCAAATATCTGGAGGACAGCAGGAAGGAATATGAAAGGCTGTCTGAATATGACGAATATATAGCAGGACTTTCAGACAAAATAAAAAAGACGGAGAAAGCCATGCTCAAGGCAGCAGATGCGCTTACTGCTGAGAGACAGAAGCAGGCTGAGAATCTGTGCAGAGACATCAGAGATGCACTTGCTGATCTGAGTTTCATGGAGGTTCGGTTCGACATGGTATTTGACAGGCTTCCGGAGTGTACGGCAAATGGAATCGATGACTGCTATTTTGTCATTTCGACAAATGTCGGCGAGAAGATGAGACCGTTATATGACGTGGCTTCAGGCGGTGAGCTCTCAAGGATCATGCTGGCGATCAAATCCTGCATGGCGTCCGAGGACAATATCGGCACTCTTGTATTCGATGAGATCGATGTGGGAATAAGCGGCCGTGCAGCTCAGAAGGTTGCTGAAAAAATGGCAGTTATTTCCAGAAGCCATCAGGTTATAAGCATAACCCATCTTCCGCAGATCGCAGCGATGGCAGACAGTCATTATCTCATAGAAAAGTCTGCCGACGAGGGCAAGACAGTGACAAGGATCGTCCGATTAAGCGACGAGGAATCAACAGAGGAGATCGCAAGACTTCTCGGCGGCGTGACCATAACTGAGGCAGTCATGAGCAATGCCCGCGAGATGAAACAAATGGCAGAAAAGACAAAAAAATACTGATATAAAGTTATTCCTAACACAACATACTAAGAGTAACAGCCAAGGCTGTTACTCTTTTTTTATAAGCTATTAGTTGTTTTTACGTATATGTAGGAGGAATAGATTATGAGGCGATATAAGAAAGTGATCATATGGGTGGCTGTGGCGGATCTGTTGCTCCTTGCAGCACTATTTATCTTATGTGTGTTGGTGGACAGACGAGTGGATGTTGGAAGGTCAGAGAAGACAAGCTCAACACTTGATGGGGTAGTGTCAAGGGCGACCACGAAGGATGCGGAGTTTGGAAGTGATATATTTGACCGGCCTGTAGTTCCGTCCGGCGAGGCGATGGGAATCTATATGAAGACGGATGGAGTCTTGGTGGTGGATGTGTGCAGCTTTAAAAATGAAAATGGCGAGTCCTGTTGCCCTGCTGATGGAAAGGTCTGTACAGGGGATTATATTGTGAGTGTAGACGGTATGGAGATATCTAAGAGGTCGGAGCTGCTTGATATTGTTGCTGAAAGCCAGGGTGATAGCTTGTCCGTGAGATATATAAGGGATGGGGAGGAGAAGGTCTGTAGCATCACGCCGGAAAAAAACGAGAATGGCGCTTATCTGCTGGGTGCGTGGGTGAAGGATGATGTGTCGGGAATAGGCACGGTTACATTTGTCGACGGAACAAATTTCATGGCCCTTGGACACAGTGTGTCGGATATAGATACGGGAGTTATGATGCGGTGCAGCACCGGCGGTGTGTACACAACGGATATTACAAATATAAGCAAGTCGTACTCCTCGGAACCGGGCAGACTTCAGGGAAGCATTGCCTATAGAAGATCTTTGGTCGGCATTATTGACGGCAACAGTGCAAGTGGAATATATGGTCATCTGGACACAAGCTATTGCCAGGCAAAATACGGCGATGCGGAGCGTATGTATATAGCCAGAGGTCATGAAGTCCGCAAGGGGCAGGCTTATATAAATTCCAGAATGAGCGGCGAGCTTGAGAAGTATGAGATAGACATAGAGTATGTGGACAGGAATTCATCCGACAAGAATATAGAATTCCACGTGACCGATGATGCTCTCATAGACCTGACGGGCGGAGTGGTACAGGGAATGTCCGGTTCCCCGATCATCCAGGATGGCAAGATAATCGGCGCAGTCACCCACGTATTCGTAGACGATCCAACCAGGGGGTATGGGATTTTTATTGAAAATATGCTGGAGGAGTGAAATTAATCCTGTTTAGTGATAAAATTAAGAACAGAAGTGCCGGACTTTAGCATAAGGCAGACCGGCACACACAAACATCCCAGGAGGGCAAGAAAATCAAGGTTTCAAAAATTTCACTATGTCATACACTAAAGAATTATAAAAAAGAGAATTTGCTTCCTGATCTTTTGACAGGAATTATCATAGCGGCGGTGTCCATACCGATATCGATGGGGTATGCACAGATAGCCGGGCTGCCGGCGGTATATGGATTGTATGGTTCGGTGTTCCCGATCATAATATTTGGATTGCTGTCCACGTCGAGGCAGTTCGTGTTCGGTGTGGATGCCGCGCCTGCGGCGCTGGTCGGAGCTGCACTGGTGACGCTTGGGGTTGCGCCGGGAACGGAGCAGGCGATGCAGGTTGTTCCAGTGATAACATTTTTCACGGCGCTGTGGCTGCTGGTATTCTTCCTGTTCAAGGCGGGCAAGCTTGTAAATTACATATCGACTCCTGTCATGGGCGGATTCATATCAGGAATATGCACCACCATCATACTTATGCAGGTGCCGAAGCTCTATGGAGCCGGAGCGGGAACAGGAGAGCTGTTCGAGCTTGTGGAGCACATAGCAGAGACGATAGGAGATGTAAATGTGCCGTCAATAATCATGGGACTTACGGCTCTTACGGTACTGCTTGTTTCAAGAAGATTCATACCAAAGTTTCCGATGGCGATATGCGTCATGGCAGCGGGAGCGTTGCTGTCCTGCGTGATAGATATGGATGAATACGGAATAGTATGTCTGTCGGAGGTGAGCAGAGGACTTCCACAGATCGTTGTACCACAGATGGATGTGAGGATGCTTCCAAATATCATGACGGTCAGTCTGTCGGTAGCAGTGGTAATCATGGCGGAGACGCTCTTGGCTGAGAACAATTTCGCCCAGAAGAACAGATATAAGATAGACGATAATCAGGAGCTTCTGGCATTTGGAATGGCAAATCTTGCAGCGGCATTCACAGGATGCTGTCCAATAAACGGTTCCGTGTCCAGAACCACAATGAGTGAGCAGTATGGAGGCAGAACACAGCTCACTGGAATATTTGCAGGAGTAGTGATGATCGTGATCCTCGTGTGTGGAACGGGATTTATAGGTTATCTGCCTGTTCCGGTGCTCACGGCAATCGTCATCTCCGCACTCTACAGTGCTCTGGAATTTGATCTGGCGGCAAAGCTGTGGAAAGTGAGTAAGGTGGAATTCTACATATTCTGCGGAGCTTTCCTAGGTGTGCTGGTACTTGGAACGATAAATGGAGTTCTTATAGGAATCATACTCTCATTTGCCGCAGTCATAAGGAAGGCTGCGGACCCTCCGAGAAGCTTCCTTGGACTGGTACCTGGACATGAGGAATTCCTTGCGCTCGAGAGGTTCAAGCATGCATACCCGATACAGAATATAGTTATTTACAGATTCAGCAGTAATCTGTTCTTTGCAAATATAGCCATATTCCAGAAGGATATCATGGATGCGGTACAGGATGACACAAAGGCTGTAATAGTGGATGCGTCCGCCATGGGAAGCGTGGATGTGACGGCTGCCAATACCCTCAGGATCATGTATGATACGCTGAAAGAGAAGGGTGTGAAGCTATACATCACGGAGCATATAGGCCAGCTCAACGTCCAGCTCAGAAAGCTTGGACTTGGCGACATGATAGAGGCAGGATGCGTGAGACAGACCATGGAGAGAGCACTGTCAGACTGCGGCCTTGAGAGTCCATATCCATTGGTTGGTGTACATAACAGCTATCATGACATCAGGAGAAAGAGAGCGGAGCACATGGCTCAGGAGCTTGTGTGGGCATTTGGCGATGATGCGGAAGATGTCATAGAGAAGCACATCCGTGAATCCATAGGCAGTATGAAGAACGGAACCGGGGTTGAACAGCTCATGACCGGTTTCTGGAAGCAGATGGATATACAGGATGAGGAAGAATGGCTTGAGCATATGGAGGCCCACATAGAGGAGATCGTGAGGGCCACAGGCGAGGATGAGGACTCTGTTGCAGAGCGTATCGAGCGCAGGCGGAGCCAGCTTCTTCACAGGCTTGAGAGCGAGCATCCTGAATTTGTCGACAGATATAAGGCGAGAAGAAAACGAATGGATGAGCACCTGAAGGAGCACAATCCGGTGGCCTATGATGCGATCATAAGACTCAGAGAAAAAGAACATACAAAAGAGAAGTGATCATGCGCGGCATATCGACCCGAAAAGGGAAGATATGCCGCATTTTTTCATTAAATGTGCGTATGTGGTCTGCTGGTGTCAGTCGCAGTAGAAAAAATGTTTTCCGGAAGCTGATGCTGTCGTAACTTGCGAAGTTCTATATATTCCCAAGAAAACTACATTTATATATAATGTTCGTAGTGGAATAACAGGAATAAAAAAGTAAATATTGTTATTCCGTCACTATACTTGGGAAGGAGTATAACATGAGTCATGTTAAAGTTATGATGGTAAAACATGACAAAAGAGAAATTGAACAGCTAAAGCACGTATTTGAGGATATGCCTGATTATGAGTACATTGGATGTTGTGAGAAGGGTGACGAAGCTGTTAAGAAAATTGCAGAAGATAAGCCAGACATAGTGATCGCGGACGAGGTTATACCCGGTACGGATATCACGGATATGGTCGAGGGCGTATCTGGAAATAAGAACCTGAGAAATGTCAAATTTGTGCTCTGTTCATCGAAGCAGCATAGAAATTATCTGGACTTTGTATTTTCGACGATAGGTGACAAGGCAGTGGTGAGACTGCTTGAACAGCCATACGATGAGAAAAAGGTCAGAGGTGTGCTTGATGATGCATGTAAAGGACGCGGAAGCAATACAACCCAGCTTCTGAAGATGGATGAAAATGAGCAGAAGACGGATGAGCTGGAGGCGGTGGTGACCAGGATAATCCACGAGATAGGAGTCCCGGCGCACATCAAAGGCTACCAGTATCTCCGAAGCGCGATAGTCATAGCTGTGGGGGATATGGATATTTTGAATTCTATAACAAAGCAGCTTTATCCGACAATCGCCCAGATGTACGGCACAACTGCATCAAGGGTGGAGAGAGCCATAAGACATGCCATAGAGGTGGCCTGGAGCAGAGGAAAGATAGAGACTATCAACGAACTGTTTGGTTACACCATAAGTGCGGGCAAAGGAAAGCCTACGAACTCAGAATTTGTCGCTCTCATTGCCGACAAGATAAGACTGGAAGCGAAGATGAGAAATGCAGGGTAATTTGTAGTAAAATGTTGTCATAATATGTGATATTAAAAATGATATTAAAAGCACTTGACAAATTACATCATATTTAATATTATTATAGAGTAGTTGGGATAAGCGCTTAATCCTGTAAATTTATACATAACAAGGGAGATACTATGGGAAACAAAGGGATCGAAATTGTAATTGCTGATGGCGACAGCACACAGATAGCAAAACAGATCGCCACATATGCATCAAAGGACGAGATGAGAGTAGTTGATATGGTCAGCACCGGGGATGAAGCGGTGGAATCAATAAAGCTCTACAAGCCGGATATAGTGATACTGGACATTTGCCTTTCGGGAATGGATGGCCTGGGAGTGATGGAGCATATGAGTGAACTGCCTGAATATCAGAATACGATATTTGTGGTACTCACATCGGTGTCATCACAGAGACTTATAAGATGTGCATTTGAGATGGGTGCGACATATTATATCCTGAAGCCGTACAATCCGGTGCAGCTTGTGACAAGGCTCAGACAGATGTATATGAAGAAGAAGGAGCTTGAGTCAGGGCTGAACGACAAGCTTACATGTCTCACAGAGAAGAGTATGGCACACAAGATAGAGAATACTATAGAGAGCGATGTGACGGATATCATCAGGGATATAGGTATTCCTGCAAATATAAAGGGCTACCAGTACATCCGTGAGGGCATCATCATGGCGGTCAACGATGTGAACATGCTGAACTACATAACAAAGCTTCTCTATCCGACGATAGCGAAGAAATATAAGACCACATCCTCCAGCGTAGAGAGAGCCATAAGACATGCCATAGAGGTGGCGTGGAACAGAGGTCAGATAGACACCATCAACGATTTGTTTGGATATACAGTGAATGCGGGAAAAGGCAAACCGACAAATTCCGAGTTTATCGCACTCATAGCGGACAAGCTCAGAATAGAGTATAAGAAAAGGGCATAACAGGCTCACAGAGTAGGCAACATACCTTGAAGAACTGACAGTTATCATGTATAATAACTTAGGTACAAGAAGCAGGATACGGCAAGTACCCTGCTTTTCTTTATGTACCGGGATAATTTGCAAAATTACTAACGAATAAATAATACAAGGTGGACAAAATATGATAGAAACTGTAGTATCAGCTAACATGCTGATCGGGGAAGTCATGAGGGTGAAGAAGAACCATCTGGCTCCGGATTTCCCAACCGGAAATGAAAAGAGGCTGTGTATTGTGTCCGGTATACATGGGGATGAGGTCGCCGGTCAGTACATATGCTATGAACTTATCAGAAGGATCAAGAAGGATTTTGACAAGCTTACTGGAATCGTGGATGTATATCCATTTATCAATCCGATGGGACTTGAGGCGCAGTACAGGGATGTGCCGGTATTTGACATTGATATGAACACTCTGTTCCCGGGTTCCAAGGACGGAACTGTGGGAGAGTACACAGCGGCAAAGGTCATGAAGGACATAGAGGGGGCGGACATTTGTGTTGATGTCCATTCCAGCAGTGTGTACATCAAGGAGATCCCACAGGTCAGGGTTAATTCTGACGTGGCATCGGATCTTGCTCCGTATGTTGCGTGCATGAATGTGGATGTTGTATGGATACATCCGTCGTCTACGGTCATGGAGGGAAGTCTTGCACATGCCCTCAACGAGATCGGAGTCAAGAGTATGGTAGTGGAGTCCGGAGTTGCCCTCAAGATAGATTACGATTACTCGAACCAGATAGTGGACGGACTGTTCTCTCTTATGAAGAAGATGGGAATATGGCAAGGCGAAGTCGAGACTGCACATAAGCCTAAATTTGCAAAAGACAAGGATGTTGTATTTGTAAATGCTGAGAGCAGCGGAATCTTCCTTCCTGTGGCAAAGCACTCAGAATATATACAGCAGGGAGAGATCATAGGAAGAATTGTAAATGTGCTCACGGGCTCGGTGGAGGAGACCATCAGGTCGCCGAGAAGCGGCATTGTGTTCTCACTGAGAGAATATCCGGTTATAGAAGAGGGGTCACTTGTGGCCAGAATTTTCGGAGGTGGCCATGAATAAAGAGATCATATATTCCATGAATACAGCCTACAGAGGAGAGTACGAGATACAGGGATTTTCCTATGGCAGCGGAGACAAGGCTGCATGCATAGTTGGTGCTATGAGAGGAAATGAATTTCAGCAGCTCTACATAAGCTCACTTCTGGCAAAGAAGCTTGGGGAGCTGGAGGCGAGGGGCGCCATAGTGTCGGGCAAGAAGATACTTCTGATACCATCAATCAATTACAGCTCGTTCAATGTGGGCAAGAAATACTGGATAACAGACAATTCAGATATAAACAGATCATTCCCAGGCAATCCTGAAGGTCAGGCGACAAGCCGTATTGCAGCGGCGGTGATGGAGAAGGTCACCGGCTACGCATACGGAATACAGTTTGCGAGCTTCTATATGGATGGTGAGTTTATCCCGCACGTCAGGATGATAGAGACAGGCAAGCAGAGCAACAGCCTTGCCAGCCAGTTCGGTATGCCGTATGTATTGACAGCGGAGCCTAGATCATATGATAAGGCAACGCTCAACTACAACTGGCAGATGCGCGGCACGGAGGCTTTCTCGGTATATTCGGGAGTTACCGACACCATCAATGGTGAGAGTGCCAATCAGGCGGTGTCCTCAGTGCTCAGATTCCTGACACGTATGGGCGTTATAAGATACAACTGCCATGCGGGATACATTTCCACCATCATGGACGAGGAGGATCTGCTCAGCATAAGGTCCGAGCATGCCGCCGGCTTCTTCAAGAAGCTTGTCCAGCCGGGAGACGAGGTTGTACGAGGCGACATAATTGCAAATATCATCAATCCGATGACGGGCGAGAATACGACGGACATATACGCACCGACGGACGGAATCATATTCTACTGTCAGAATTCACCTATGATATACCAGAATTCGGTGATATTTAAGATGATACGAAGACTGCATAACTAGCATGGAAAGTTATGACATATTTGGTGAAAATGCAGGGTTAAGATACAATTTTATGCTTAAATAAGCTGAAAATCGGCAAAAAGATAAAAACTACTACAAAAAAAACAAGATAAATGCTATTATTAAAGAATTAAAATAACAAAAACGCTTTTACTATGGAGGTATGACATGAGTAAGGTCAAGAGAGTGTATGTTGAGAAAAAGCCTGACTATGCGGTCAAGGCGAAGGAACTTCACGAAGAGATTAAGAACTATCTGGGTATCAAGGCTGAGTATGTGAGAGTGCTTGTCAGATATGATATTGAGAACATATCAGATGAGACATATGCAAAGGCTCTTGAGACAGTATTTGCTGAGCCGCCTGTAGATGTGATCTATGAGGGTGAGCCTGAGCTTGCTGCCACAGATAAGGTGTTCTCAGTAGAGGCACTTCCAGGTCAGTTCGATCAGAGAGCCGATTCAGCAGAGCAGTGTGTAAAGCTTCTTGCAGAGGATGAGGAGCCTGTTATCAAGACTGCCACAACATATGTACTTTCGGGCGACGTGACAGACGAGCAGATGAAGGCTGTCATGGACTACTGTGTAAACCCTGTTGATTCAAGAATATGCGGTATGGAGATTCCTGAGACTCTGGTTACAGAGTTCCCTGAGCCAGCCGATGTTCATATATTTGACGGATTCAAGGACATGGCAGAGGCAGATCTTAAGGAGCTCTATGACTCACTTGGACTTGCCATGACATTCAAGGATTTCCTTCACATCCAGAACTATTTCAAGAGTGAGGAGAAGAGAGATCCATCCATGACCGAGATCAGAGTTCTCGATACATACTGGTCAGACCACTGCCGTCATACAACATTCTCAACAGAGCTCACAGATGTAGAGTTCGACGATGGAGATTACAAGGATCTTCTTGAGAAGACATTTGACGCATACAGAGCAGAGATGAAGGAGATGTACAAGGACAGAGATGACAAGTTTGTATGTCTCATGGATATAGCCCTTATGGGTATGAAACAGCTCAAGGCAGCAGGCAAGCTCGATGATATGGAAGTGTCAGACGAGATCAATGCTTGTTCTATAGTTGTTCCTGTAGTTGTGGACGGAGTAGAGGAAGAGTGGCTCGTATTCTTCAAGAACGAGACACACAACCATCCTACAGAGATCGAGCCATTCGGTGGTGCTGCTACATGTCTTGGCGGTGCTATCAGAGATCCGCTCTCAGGAAGAGGTTACGTATACCAGGCTATGAGAGTTACCGGTGCGGCTGATCCTACAAAGTCTCTCAAGGACACAATGGAGGGCAAGCTTCCACAGCGTAAGATCGTGACAACAGCAGCCCATGGTTACAGCTCATATGGTAACCAGATCGGTCTTGCAACAGGCCTTGTAAATGAGATATATCATCCAGATTATGTTGCAAAGAGAATGGAGATCGGAGCAGTTATGGGTGCAGCTCCAAGACGTGCTGTAAAGCGTCTCACATCTGATCCGGGAGATGTAATCATCCTGCTCGGCGGACGTACAGGCCGTGATGGCTGTGGTGGAGCAACAGGTTCATCCAAGGCTCACACATCACACTCACTCGAGACATGTGGTGCTGAGGTTCAGAAGGGTAACCCACCTACAGAGAGAAAGATCCAGAGACTCTTCAGAAGAGAAGAGGTTTCATCTATTATAAAGAAGTGTAACGATTTTGGTGCCGGCGGTGTGTCAGTTGCCATCGGAGAGCTGGCAGACGGACTTGTGGTAGATCTTGACAAGGTGCCAAAGAAGTACGCAGGTCTTGACGGTACAGAGCTTGCAATATCAGAGTCCCAGGAGCGTATGGCTATAGTTGTCGATCCTAAGGATGTTGACACTATGCTCGGATACGCTGAGGAGGAGAACCTCGAGGCTGTAGTAGTTGCAAAGGTTACAGAGGAGCCTAGACTTATCCTTAAGTGGAGAGGCAAGGACATCGTGAATATCTCACGTGCATTCCTCAACACAAATGGTGCTCATCAGGAGACACAGGTCAAGGTTGAAGTTCCAAGCAAGGCAGACAATTACTTTGATTCAGTTAAGGAGCCTGAGGATGTCAAGAAGGCATGGCTCGATACACTGTCAGATCTGAATGTGTGCTCACAGAAAGGACTTGTGGAGATGTTCGACAGCTCTATCGGAGCAGGAACAGTCACAATGCCTTACGGTGGTAAGTATCAGCTCACACCTACACAGACAATGATCGCAAAGCTGCCTGTACTCAAGGGTAAGACAGACACTATTACCATGATGAGCTACGGATTTGACCCATATCTGTCAAGCTGGAGCCCATATCATGGTTCAGTATATGCGGTTGTTACATCAGCAGCCAAGATAGCTGCAGCAGGTGGAGATGTAAGCAAGATCAGACTTACATTCCAGGAATATTTCAAGAGACTTGGAACAGACCCATACAGATGGGGACAGCCACTGGCAGCACTCCTCGGAGCATATGATGTTCAGATAGGACTTGGACTTCCGTCTATCGGTGGAAAGGACAGTATGTCAGGTACATTCAATGATATAGATGTACCTCCAACACTTGTATCATTTGCAGTCGATGTGGCAAGCTACATGGACGTTGTTACACCTGAGCTCAAGAAGGCAGGCAATGTTCTTGTGGAGATGGATATAGAGAAGGACGAGAACGACATACCTGTATATGAGAATGTTCTGTACATGTATGACCTCCTGAACAAGAAGATCAAGGAGGGCAAGATCCAGTCTGCATATGCAGTTGGATTTGGCGGTATAATAGAGGCTGTCAGCAAGATGGCATTTGGAAATAAGCTCGGTGTTGAGCTTGAGGATACAGTCAGCAAGAAGGATCTCGTTGCCAAGAACTATGGCGCTATCATTCTTGAGGTTAAGGCAGCAGATCTTGATCAGCTCGGAATTCCTGTCAAGAAGATAGGTAAGGTTATAAAGGAGCCTGTATTTACATACAAGGATGTCACGATCACTATGGACGAGGCTCTTGCAGCATGGACAAAGACTCTTGAGAAGGTATTCCCAACAGAGTCAAATGTTCCACAGACAGAGATCAAGACTGGACTCTTCGACGCCAAGACAGTTTACACATCAAGGAACAAGGTTGCAAAGCCAAAGGTATTCATACCTGTATTCCCTGGTACAAACTGTGAGTACGACTCAGCAAAGGCATTTGAGAGAGCTGGTGCAGACGTACAGACGATAGTATTCAGAAATATGACAGCACAGGGAATCAGAGATTCTGTTGACGCATTTGTGGGGGCAATCAGTGATTCACAGATCATCATGTTCCCAGGCGGATTCTCAGCCGGTGATGAGCCAGACGGATCAGGTAAGTTCATCGCAACTGCGTTTCGTAATGCAAAGATCTCCGAGGAGGTCATGAAGCTCCTGAACGAGAGAGACGGACTTGCACTTGGTATCTGTAACGGATTCCAGGCACTCATCAAGCTCGGTCTTGTGCCTTACGGCGAGATCAGACCACAGACGGATGATTCACCTACACTGACAATGAACAGTATCGGACGTCATCAGTCCAAGATGGTATACACCAAGGTTGTAACAAACAAGAGTCCATGGCTGAAGAAGGCAGAGCTCGGCGGAGTATACACAATTCCTATTTCACACGGTGAGGGACGTTTCGTTGCAAGCAAGGAATGGTGCGAGAAGCTCTTTGCAAATGGACAGGTTGCAACACAGTATGTCGACATGAACGGCAACCCAACCATGGACGAGTACTACAACGTCAACGGTTCATACTATGCGATCGAGGGTATCACAAGCCCAGACGGACGTGTCCTTGGTAAGATGGGTCACTCAGAGCGTATCGGACAGGCTGTAGCTGTAAACGTATACGGCGACCAGAACCAGAAGATATTTGAGAGTGGTGTGGAGTACTTTAAGTAAGATGAAATCATGTCACACGGATTATATCCGGTGATATACCAATAAAAATAGCACAGATGTGCAGGAGTCATAAACAGTTTTAGATGACTGAGAATACGGGGACAGGTGAGAGTAGATTCCATACCTGTCCCCGTTTGTCTTTATATTTATGCGTACTGACTGCCGGGGATGATGTGGCAGAGCTTTGACGACCGGGAGGAGATTCTGCGTGAGAGAAAAAAAGAAAAACAGAATAGAGATTCTGGGAATTGCACTGCTGGTGCTTCTGATAAGCGGTGTATGTATGATCCCTTGTTTTAAGACAGGCCTGCCATACGGTGATGACCAGCAGGTTCATATGCTCAGGGTGGAGAGTATCCTCAAAGCGCTAAAGTCAGGGCAGGGATACCCTGTATATATATATCAGACTATGTTGGAAGGGTATGGCTACGGTATGGGAATATTTTACCCTGATTTGTTCTTGCTGCCAGCCGTTCTCTTCAGACTTCTGGGGGCATCACCGGAGATTGCAATGAAGATATATATATATGTACTGATGATATGTACGGGACTTACTGCGTATTATACAGGGCGGAGCATTGGCAGAAGCCGTTGCGCGGGTGCTGTCACTATGGTGCTTTACACAATGGGACATTATCATCTTGAGGATGTATATACCAGATTTGCACTTGGCGAAATTGCTGCCATGGTATTTATTCCACTGGCGTTTCTTGCTCTTTACGACCTGACTGAGATGGGACACAGTAGAAAAGGCCTTTTATGTGTATCATATTCGTGTCTTATGCTTTCACACACGATAAGCTTTGTATTATGTGTAGTAATGGGAATAATCTGGGTGTGTGCGAGATGGAAAAGAATTGCGGCTTGCAGAAGACTTATTGGGGCTGTGTGTATGGAAGCTCTTGCGTGTGCAGTACTTACATGTTATTATTGGCTTCCTGTACTTGAACAATTTGCAGATGGAAGGTTCTATGTAAGCAATGAACCGGCATTTTACACACATGAGGAGACTCAGACACTGCTCGCGATAGTGAGTGGAAAGTATTCGGTTGCATTCATTGAGATTGGAATACTGGCACTTATGGTATTTGTCAGTATATATAAAAAAGTATATAATAAAAAGGCTTTGATGTGCCTTGTGACAGCGGCGGTGCTTCTTATATGCGAGACAAAGATTTTTCCATGGAAACTTATCGACAGAACTCCATTTGTCAGTATACAGTTTCCGTGGAGGCTGAATATGTTCACAGAATTCTTTGTGGCACTTGGTCTTGCACTTCAGTCAGTGGATATAATAAAGCTGTTGCCATCATACAGAAGAAATGCATGTTTATGTGCGGCTGGAAGCATACTTATCGGTATTTTTAGCCTGAATATGGTATGGAATATAGAACTTGGTGGCTATGTGAACTATCCGGAAGGTTATGCGGATAATGCAGGAAGTACAGACAGTATAGGGTTCTGGGAGTGGCTTCCAGAAGAAGGGGATCTTGCAACATCTGTCGGAGCAGAAAGCAGCGGGATGGTAAAGTGCGAAGATACTTACATACGGGGGCGCTATGGATCAGACGGAAGCTATGAGTTTGATGCGGGTAAAACTGCGGGGGAGTGCATAGTTCCAAAGTATTATTATAAGGGATATGAAGCAATAATGGCTGATGGACGGAAACTGACGGTAAGCAAATGTCTAAATGATGGATTGGTAGAAATATCAGTTTCGCCAGAGGCAGGTAAAGTCGTTGTAAAATATAAGGGGACAAAGATTCAGCATTGGTCATGGAGAATAAGTATATCAGCGGTCTTGCTTATGTTATTGATACTTATAATGCAACATGCTGTCGAAAAAGGAAAAATACAAAGTTATATGGAGTGATGGAGTAATTATGGAAAAAAAGAAAATCAGGTCAAGAAAAATTGTTAAGTATGGAATGGCATTTCTGATTCCTATCATATGTATAGTGATACATATGATGATGACGGACTGTTATCCATTTGGAAAGAATACTATACTGCTTGGAGATTCTAATACCCAGTATTATGCGTTTTTTGTGGAATTATCAGGCAGGATAAGACAGGGAAAATCAATTTTTTTCAGTTGGGACATGGGACTAGGATATGATTTCTATACTAATTTCTTTTATTATCTGGCAAGTCCTGTCAATCTAATAGCAGTTTTGTTCGGCGGTTCACATATGGAGCTGGGAATGATCGTCAGTATGTGTATTCAGGTTGGACTTTGCGGAGTTACTATGACCTATTTCTTATCGCATACCAGCAGAAATAAAATGCAGCACGGATGGCTGAATGACATACTCTGTGTTGTGATGGGAATGGCTTATTCCATGTGCGATTATATGCTTGCATATCAGTATAATCTCATTTGGCTTATATGCCTTCTTCTCGTGCCTGTTATGATGCTTGGCGTTGAGAGACTTATTGAGGGCGGTGATGTGAGACTTTATTTTGTGATGCTTTTCATGTCATTTGTATTCAACTTCTATTTTTCGTGGTTTGTGGCTATGATAGCTGTGATATGGTTTATCGATGTGAAAAAGGATAGCTGGAAAATGTTTTGGAAGCGTGGAGTGAAGTTTGCACTCACATCTATAACGGCTGCACTCAGTGCATGTGTTGTACTTGTGCCGTGTTTCCTTGCGATAGTTGGAAGAGAAGGTGCAAGTTCACTCACAGAAGATATACCATTTAGCAAGTTTGGTAATTTTGCAAATTTGTTCCAGAGCTTTTTCTGGGGACATGATATAGATATAGCTGGAAGAACTCTGTATGCAAGGAATATGTATATGGGACTGTCTCTGCTTTTCCTTGCGGTTGTATATGTGTTTAACAGGAATATACAGCTTCGGGCAAGAGTTAAGAGACTGGTGGAGATAGCGCTGCTTGTTGCCTGTCTGAATCTGACAGGGGCACTGTATGTTCTTCATGGGTTCACATATCCACATCTATATTCTTACAGATATGCTTTTATTCTTGTCATACTTCTTATTGTTTCAGCTTTTGAGTGTGCTGTGAACTGGACGAAGCCGGGGGTTCGGGAGGTGATACTGACCGCAGTTGTATTTTTGGCTTTCTTTGGGGGCGTTTTTCTGGAAAATAATGAGGTGCAGAATGTAGTCTGCTATATGGTTACGATCCTGCTTATTATATATTTGTTTATGGTATTTGTATTACAGGCCAGAAACAGCATAAAGATAAATTCTCTGATTGTGAATTTTATAGTAATACTTTTTGCGGAGCTGATATCCAATGCCGTATATGTGAATACGGATGCATATACTACGGGCAAGGAGCATCTAGGCGGAACTGACGGATGGAGAGCCATATATAATGAAAAGGACAACAGTGATCTTAATAGAAAGACATCCTGGATTTTGTCACAAAATAATACAGTCTATTCAGACACTAATATATTCTCTTCAATCATAAATACAAAAGTGACATGGCTTTTTGATGCGCTTGGAATGGTATATCAGGATCACGGCGCTACATATGCATACAGAAATACTACACCGGTAACTGCGCTTATGTTCAATGTAAGAAATGTATTATCGGATGCAGATGCATATTATGGTGGGTATACAAAGGAGCAAAGATATAATCTGAAGAACGATGTGTATGATATAGACGATGAGATTGCATGGTATACAACAGACTATGCTGTGGGAGCGGGCTTTTCTACAGATGGCAGCATAAAAGATTGGAATGTGTCAGATGTAGTTCCGTTTGAGGTGCAGAATGAATTCGTGAAAGATGTGTCGGGAGTTGAAGGAGTGTTCACCCGTGTTTCACCGGATGAACTGACTAATTTTGATGTGAAATACAGAGGAAGCGCTCCGGATAGACAGATCTTGCCGGATGGAGTAACTTTGGAGAGAAAGACTGATAAAAATGCTTATACATACATGAATGTGTCACTTGATGAAGATTACCATGCCTCACAGATTTATACGTTTACAGCTCCGAGGGATATGCATCTGTATGTGAGCCTTGAGGATGCAAATAAGCTGTGTAATATTGTAACTGTAGATGGAAACGTGATAGCAGATATAAACGAGTATGACGCTTATCCTTCGCCAAAAGATGTACTTGATCTCGGTGAGCTGAAGAGTGGGCAGAAGGTCGAGATACAGGCAGTCAATCTGTCCACAGTCCTAAAAAAGGGAGTAACGTGTATAGATTTCTATGAATATCATGATGACAGGATGCAGGAATGCAAGGAATCAATTAAGGATAGGACGCTTTCACTTGACACAGTGACATCTACATATGTAAAGGGTACGGTGACAGCAAATGAGGATGGTATATTGTATACATCAATTCCTTATTACAGAGGCTTTACAGCGTATGTTGATGGAAAGAAGACTGATATAACAACACTGGCAAATGGTGCACTTGTGGGTCTGGAGCTGACTGCTGGAACACATACAATAGAATTCAGGTATGTAACATATGGATTCAAGCTTGGTCTTATATTATCTGCAGCAGGATGGCTCATAGCTGTCTTATACATGGTGAATCTTAGACGCAGCAGGAAAAAGAAGGTACAGGCTGCATAGAACAGATAGCGCAATAAATTAAGTGGGGATTGATATGGGTATAAAGCAAGGAGAAGTAAACAAACATAAAAAGAGCGGGATTATGTATGCTGCTGTATTCTTAGTTACAGTTCTGGTATATACAGTAATTTTGCTCCTGCAGAAAGCATACCCGTTTGGAGATAAAAGTTTTCTGACGTATGATGCATATGTGCAGTATAAGAATATGTTTCATATGTTATTTGAATGGATTTCGGGAGGTAGCAAAGGAAGCTTTATCTGGTCGATGGGAATGGGAATCGATGCTGTACAGGAGTTACTGTATTACTGCCTGAGCCCGTTCAATATCATCGTTCTGATGTTGGGAGAGAGCAGGCTGGAACTTTCCATGGTATTGCTTATCATCATAAAATCCGCCTGCCTGCCGGTCACGGCGCTTTACTTTTTCAGACATACCAATAAGAAAAATACAGAGAATGGGTACAGCCAGACAGTTGCAACGTTCATAGAGCTGGCATGCAGTATGGCATATGGACTGTCCGGGTATGTCCTTGCATATGGACATAATATTATGTGGCTTGATGGGCTTATTCTGCTTCCGATAGTAGCACTTGGCATAGAGCATCTGTCAGATGGAAAAGGATGGATGTTATACACGCTGTCTTTGGCAGCGTCGATCATATGCAATTTCTATTTCTCATTCTATATATGTGTGTTTGCCGTGATATATTTCTTGCTGGAAAAACGGGAAAATGTCAAAGATTTCCTACGCAGAGGACTTTCGTTTGCCGGCTGCTCGGTGCTGTCTGCTCTGCTCGCAGGAGTGGTTCTGGTTCCTGCCGGACTGGTGGTCATGAGAGCGGCGTCTTCGGTGACTGATATGGGGCTTGAAGGAACACAGATGTGGGGACAGTTTGGAGCGTATATATCTTCATTCTATCCGCTGAAGGATCTGGAATGTGTATCTATGTTCAGCAATAACAGTTATTGTGGAAGTATTGTTATATTTGCTGCCTGCATTTTTATTCTGTCTGATGTGTGCGACTGGAAGACGAGGGTGAAATACTGTATAGCCATGGCCCTGTTAGTGCTTGCCCTGAACTATCTTCCGCTCAATTACGTGTTCCATGGCATGACGATCACACATGGACTTGGAAACAGGTTTGCATTTATATTAACGTTTATATTAATTGCTGCAGCATATCGAATTCTCATGAATCTTGGTAAGCTGAGACTGAGGTATATTGCTGTAAGTACTGTGGTGGCAGGCGTAATATTTGTGGCAAGTCTTATTGACAGCAGAGAGATGAGTACCCCGCTTGGCTATGTTATATTTATGCTTATGCTGGCATTTGCAGCCATTCTGTGCGTGCTTTGCAGAAGAGGAAGCATAAAGCCGGGAGTGGCTGTATGCATTATCTGTGGCTGCTGGATAGCTGAGATTATGGGAAATGCATTATATGTAATGCCGGGCAAGACGGAGGACTGTCTTCTGACAGATGCTGTAAGACTAGATCAGTGGGAATCAGTATACAATTCCCTGGATACAGAAAATGGCACCAGAAAGAGCGCTATGGTTTATGAGAATTATGCGCCATATTCTCAGACAAACTGGTATTCATCCATGGCAAATGGAAATACGATCAGAGCGTTTTCCAGTATGGGACTTGCCCACTTTGACAATGTTGAATATATATATTCGGGAACTACACCGCTTACAACGCTCATGTACAATGTCAGATATGTGTTGAGTCCGGAGAATGGTACTTACGCAGGATATAACCTTGTTGCTGAGAATGACGTATACAATCTGTATGAAGCAGAAACTCCTGAGATGATGGGATTTATGTTGGATGATGGTATCGTAGACTGGAAAGCAGACAGGACACCTCTTGAAAATCAGAATGATTTTATGAAGAGTGGCTGTGGTCTGTCGTCAGATGTATTTACAGAGATTGATATATCGGATTGGAGTACTTCTTATCTCAATCAGGACACACTTAAGGAATCAGTGGGTTATTGCATATACAGAACGTCAAATGCATTTGTGCCGATGACCCGGTATGAGTTTGATGCTGAATCTGATATGGATATGTATGTCTACAGTAAGGATAGCCGCGATCACTATGTGGAGATGATCGTGGACGGAGATCTCAGGGTATCGAATGGGTCATATGTTACAGAACAGCTGTCACATGTCGGCCTCGTAAAGAAAGGACAACATGTCAGGATAACTATAGGAGGTGCGACCAGCTCTAAAACAGGAAGTGTCGGAGAGCGATTTGTAAAGGTATACAATTACAATGCAGATGAATTTGAGAAAGCAGAAGAGAAGATACTTGATAGTCCGCTTGAGTGTACAGGATTTGTAAAAAATACTTTCTATGGAAGTGTGGATGTGAAAAATCCAGGTATCCTGTATATCGCATATCCATATGATGATGGGTTTAAGATATATGTGGATGGAGAGCCGGCAGAAAAAATTCGCCTTGGTAGAGGCAATATGGGTGTCCGGATATATGCGGGCAGTCACGATATAGAAATTGCATACAGAACACCTGGGCTTATGGCTGGCGCACTGGTTTCGCTGTTTGGAATATGCATCATGCTATTTATGCTGAGGTGGGACAGTAAACAGAAGCATGTAATCACACCCCTACCCACTCCATAAATTTCTTCATAGCCGTGCTCTGATTCTTCATTCCTGAGTAAGCGAAGCCGACACTCCTGCTCGGAATAGGAGTGTCAAGCGGAAGTTCGGTTATAACACCGGATGAGAGCTGTTCATGTGCGAATTCACGTACCACGCTGGCAACGCCCATGCCGATGGCGGCGAAGTCGATGAGGAGATCCATGTTGTTGATCTCAAGTACCTGGCTGCAGCTTATGCCCTGTGAGCGGAGATACTCGTCCACGTGGGTACGGGTTACATTTGCCTCCTCCAGAACCATGAGGTTGGAGCCTTCAAGGATGTTGACTGTTGATATATTGGACATACCTGAGTTGCTTGAGTTATGAATAGTGGTAGAAGCAGAGACGCCGGATGAATGTCCGTTATCTCTGCTTTTTTTATCCGCACCTTGATCTGTTGCATCGCCGTGTGTGGCAGAGGCTAAGCCTGAGTTTAGCAGCGGTATAATGTTACCCTTGATATTGCCTGAAAGCTCATCGGCAAAGCTGTATTGATCTCTGCCATTTGCGCGCTCGTAGAAATTATCCAGATATTCAGGGCTTGCCACAAATACGTCATGTATCTCCTTGACAGGAGAGTAGACTATCCCCTTTGGAAGCTCTGTGTTGCAAATCAGACCTATGTCTATGTCGTCATTCTTAAGAAGCTTGATGGTATTCAATGTTGAGTGGCAGTCGATGCTGAACTTGATGTTCGGATTCTCCTTTATAAAGTCCTTCAGGTAATCCAGAAGGATGTGCTTGCACAGCGATGTGCTGACTCCGATTCTTATGTGACCGATTCCAAGCTCCTTGTAATTCTTCAGATTTTCCTCACCCATATTCAGAGAGTCAAATGCCCTCTCAACATATTCATAGAGAACCTGTCCCTCTTCAGTCAGAGTTACCCCTCTGGAACTTCTGTTAAAAAGCGCAGTGACGAGTTCTTCTTCAAGTTTGGAAATAGCCTTGCTTATCGCGGGCTGACTGATGTAGAGCTGATTTGCGGCCTTGCTGATGTTGCCGGCTTTGGCAACTGTATGAAAAATAACGTAATTGTTCAGATTACTTATCATGATATTCCTCCAGGTTATAATAACTATTCTTTTTATATATTGTAATTATACCTAGATGAGTGATATTATCAAGAGTAAGAATTTGTATTTAGAAACAAATGATAGGAGGACTATAAATATGGGTATGACCATGACTCAGAAGATTTTAGCTGCTCATGCAGGACTGCCATCAGTTGAAGCAGGACAGCTTATCGAGGCAGATTTGGATTTAGTATTAGGAAATGACGTAACAACTCCGGTCGCAATTCACGAGATGGAGAAGTTCAACAAGAAGGAAGTATTTGACAAGAAGAAGATAGCACTTGTCATGGATCACTTCACACCTAACAAGGATATCAAGAGTGCAGAGCACTGTAAGTGTGTAAGACAGTTCTCAGCGGCAAATGAGATCGAGAACTATTTCGATGTCGGAGCAATGGGTATCGAGCATGCGCTCCTTCCGGAGAAAGGACTTATCGTGGCTGGTGAGACATGTATCGGAGCAGACTCACATACATGTACATACGGAGCACTCGGTGCATTCTCAACAGGTGTCGGAAGTACAGATATGGCAGCAGGAATGGTGACAGGCAAGGCCTGGTTCAAGGTTCCATCAGCCATCAAGTTCAACATCGTTGGAGAGAAGGCAAAGTGGATCAGTGGTAAGGACGTCATCCTTCACATCATCGGTATGATCGGTGTTGACGGTGCGCTTTATAAGTCTATGGAGTTTGTTGGAGAGGGAATCAAGAACCTCACAATGGACGATAGATTTACAATTGCGAACATGGCCATCGAGGCAGGTGCCAAGAATGGTATCTTCCCTGTCGATGAGCTTACAGAGGAGTACATGAAGGAGCACAGCACAAAGTCATATACAAAGTATGAGGCAGACGAGGACGCTGTATACGATGCAGAGTACACCATCGACCTGTCACAGCTTAAGCCGACAGTTGCTTTCCCTCATCTCCCAGAGAATACAAAGACTATCGATGAGGTCGGAGATATCAAGATCGATCAGGTAGTCATCGGTTCATGTACAAATGGACGTATATCAGATATGAGAATTGCGGCAGATATCATCAAGGGAAGAAAGGTTGCTGACGGTGTCAGAGTTATCGTCATCCCTGGAACACAGGATATCTACCTTCAGTGTATTGAGGAAGGTCTTATGACTATATTTGTCAAGGCTGGAGCAGTGGTTTCAACTCCTACATGCGGCCCATGTCTTGGAGGACATATGGGTGTCATGGCAGCGGGAGAGAGAGCTGTATCAACAACCAACCGTAACTTCGTAGGACGTATGGGTCACGTAGACTCAGAGGTGTATCTTGCCAGTCCTGCTGTTGCAGCAGCTTCAGCCATCACAGGTAAGATCAGCAGCCCTGACGAACTAGGTTTATAGGATTCAGTTTATTACAGAATATTTTATAAGGAGATATAGAGTATGAAAGCACATGGAACAGTACACAAATACGGTGACAACGTAGATACAGATGTAATCATCCCTGCAAGATACCTGAATTCATCAGACCCTGCAGAGCTCGCAAAGAGCTGTATGGAAGATATAGATAAGGATTTCGTAAAGCGCGTAAAGCCGGGCGATATCATGGTGGCAAGAAAGAACTTCGGCTGTGGATCTTCAAGAGAGCATGCACCTATAGCTATCAAGGCTTCAGGAATAAGCTGCGTAATCGCAGAGACATTTGCCAGAATCTTCTATAGGAATGCCATCAATATCGGACTTCCGATCATCGAGTGCCCTGAGGCAGCAGAGGCTATCCAGGCAGGCGATGACGTGGAGATCGATTTCGACAGCGGTATGATCTATGACAGAACCCAGGGAACAGAATTTAAGGGACAGGCATTCCCTCCATTCATGCAGGAGATCATCAAGAGTGAGGGACTCATCAACTATATAAATAGCAAGAATTAATAATCGAAAGAAGGAATAAGAAAATGCAGTGTAATTTAGCCGTAATAAAAGGCGACGGTATCGGCCCTGAGGTAGTCACAGAGGCTATGAAGGTTCTCGATACAGTAGGTAAAAAGTTTGGACATACATTTGACTATGAGCAGATACTCATGGGTGGATGTTCAATAGATGCAACAGGCGTACCGCTCACAGACGAGGCTGTGGCAGTTGCAAAGTCAAAGGATGCAGTTCTCCTCGGTTCTATCGGAGGAAATACATCCACATCACCATGGTATAAGCTCCCTCCAAATCTCCGCCCGGAGGCAGGACTTCTGAAGATCAGGAAAGAGCTTGGCCTCTTCGCAAACCTTCGTCCAGCCAATCTCTATGATGAGCTGAAGGAGGCATGTCCACTTAAGGCTGAGATCGCAGAGCGCGGATTTGATATGATGATGATGAGAGAGCTCACCGGTGGTCTCTACTTCGGCGAGAGACACACAGAGGAGGTTGACGGAGTTATGACAGCCGTTGATACCCTCACATACAACGAGAACGAGATCAGAAGAATAGCCATCAAGGCATTTGACATAGCTATGAAGAGAAGAAAGAAAGTCACATCCGTTGACAAGGCCAATGTCCTTGACTCATCAAGACTCTGGAGAAAGGTCGTTGAGGAAGTGGCAAAGGATTATCCAGAAGTTGAGCTTGAGCACATGCTCGTAGACAACTGCGCAATGCAGCTTGTGAAGGATCCTGCACAGTTCGATGTGGTTCTCACAGAGAACATGTTCGGAGACATCCTCTCAGACGAGGCATCTATGATCTCAGGTTCTATCGGAATGCTTTCATCTGCATCACTTAACGAGACAAAGTTCGGTATGTATGAGCCATCAGGCGGATCGGCACCTGACATAGCAGGCCAGAACAAGGCGAATCCGATAGCAACCATCCTGTCGGCGGCAATGATGCTCAGATACACATTTGACCTCGACAAGGAGGCAGATGCAGTTGAGAACGCTGTAAAGACGGTTCTCAAGGACGGATACAGAACAATAGATATCCACTCAGAGGGAACACAGCTCGTAAGCTGTTCCGAGATGGGTGATCTTATCTGCGAGAGAATATAGAAAGGACCATTATTGGAGGAGAATAAGATGAAGAGTGATAATGTTAGGGTTGGAATGCAGCAGGCACCACACAGATCTCTGTTCAACGCACTGGGCATGACAAAGGAAGAGATGGAGAGACCTTTAGTAGGTATCGTATGTTCATACAATGAGATAGTTCCAGGTCACATGAACCTGGACAAGATAGCACAGGCAGTAAAGATGGGAGTTGCCATGGCAGGTGGTACACCTGTTATGTTCCCGGCGATCGCTGTGTGTGATGGTATAGCAATGGGACACATCGGAATGAAGTATTCACTGGTTACAAGAGATCTGATCGCAGACTCAACAGAGGCTATGGCTATAGCACATCAGTTTGACGCGCTCGTCATGATCCCTAACTGTGACAAGAACGTTCCAGGACTTCTCATGGCAGCAGCCAGAGTAAATGTCCCAACAGTATTTGTATCTGGCGGCCCTATGCTTGCCGGACACGTAAAGGGAAATAAGACAAGTCTTTCAAGCATGTTCGAGGCTGTAGGTTCATACGCAGCCGGAACCATGACTGAGGAGGATGTATACGAGTATGAGTGCAAGACATGTCCTACATGCGGATCATGTTCAGGTATGTACACAGCAAACTCTATGAACTGTCTGACAGAGGCTCTTGGGATGGGACTTCCTGGAAATGGAACAATCCCTGCAGTATATTCAGAGAGACTTAAGCTTGCAAAGCATGCAGGAATGGCAGTTATGGATATGTACAGAAAGGGCATCAAGCCTAGAGACATCATCACAAAGGAGTCAATCATCAACGCTCTTACAGTTGATATGGCACTTGGATGTTCAACCAACTCTATGCTCCACCTTCCAGCCATCGCACATGAGATCGGTTTCGACTTTGATATCTCATTTGCAAATGAGATCAGCGCAAAGACACCTAACCTGTGTCACCTTGCTCCTGCAGGCCACACATACATGGAGGATCTCAATGAGGCCGGTGGTGTGTATGCGGTTATCAAGCAGCTTGCAGATGCAGGACTCATCAACAAGGACTGCATGACAGTTACAGGCAAGACAATAGGTGAGGCTGTTGCCAATAGTGTAAACAAGAATCCTGAGGTCATCAGACCTATGGACAATCCATATACAGTTACAGGTGGTCTGGCTGTACTCAAGGGTAACCTTGCACCAGACGGCTCTGTAGTAAAGCGTTCAGCAGTTGTGCCTGAGATGCTGGCTCACAAGGGCCCTGCAAGGGTATTTGACTGTGAGGAGGACGCAATCGCAGCTATCAAGGGCGGCAAGATCGTAGAGGGTGACGTGGTAGTCATCAGATACGAGGGACCAAAGGGCGGCCCTGGTATGAGAGAGATGCTCAACCCTACATCAGCCATCGCTGGTATGGGACTTGGCTCATCAGTTGCCCTTATCACAGACGGAAGATTCTCAGGAGCAAGCCGTGGAGCGTCCATCGGACATGTATCACCTGAAGCTGCTGTGGGCGGACCTATCGCTCTTGTTGAGGAAGGCGATATGATCGAGATCGATATCAACAACCTCAGCATCAAGCTCGATGTCTCAGACGAGGATCTTGCAAAGAGAAAGGCTGCATGGAAGCCAAGACAGCCAAAGGTTACAACAGGCTATCTTGCAAGATACGCAGCTATGGTTACATCAGGCAACAGAGGTGCTGTTCTTGAGGTGCCAAAGATTAATTGATCACAATTAAGGGAAAAGGAGAAAGTAAGATGTCAAAGATATCAGGTTCTGAAATTGTTATAGAGTGCCTTAAAGAACAGGGCGTTGACACCGTGTTCGGTTATCCGGGAGGAACTATCCTCAACGTATATGATGCCCTCTACAAGCACCAGGATGAGATCAACCATGTGCTCACATCACATGAGCAGGGGGCTGCCCATGCGGCAGATGGATATGCCAGAGCTACAGGCAAGGTCGGAGTATGTATGGCCACATCAGGTCCGGGTGCCACCAACCTTGTAACAGGTATAGCTACAGCATACATGGATTCCATTCCTGTTGTGGCAATAACAGCAAATGTAGGTGTAAATATGCTCGGTAAGGACAGCTTCCAGGAGGTAGACATTGCAGGTGTCGTTATGCCTATCACCAAGCACAGCTTTATCGTGAAGCACATAGATGATCTTGCACCGACCATCAGACGTGCGTTCAAGATCGCAAAGAGCGGCAGACCTGGCCCGGTGCTTGTGGATATAACAAAGGATGTAACCGCAGCGGAGACAGAGTATATACCAGAGACACCGGAGGTCATCGAGAGAAAGACAGACACCATCCGCGAGGAGGATGTGAACAAAGTCCTTGAGATGATCAAGGTTTCACGAAGACCATTTATCATGGCAGGTGGTGGATGTATCATCTCTGACGCATCAGCAGAGCTTGCAGAATTTGCAGATAAGGTGGATGCACCAGTGTGCGATACACTTATGGGCAAGGGCGCATTTGACGGAAGAAGCGAGAGATATACAGGCATGATCGGTATGCACGGAACAAAGGTGTCCAACCTCGGTGTGTCAAGGGCAGATCTTGTGATCGTTGTTGGTGCCAGATTCTCAGACCGAGTTATCGGAAATGCATCCAAGTTCGCGCCAAATGCAAAGATCATACATATAGATATAGATGCAGCTGAGATAGACAAGAACATCCCTACAAATGCCAGCATAGTCGGCGACGCAAAGGAGGTCCTGAAGCTCCTCAACAGCAAGCTTGCCGCCCAGTCCAACAAGACATGGATGTCTGAGATCGAAGACCTCAAGAAGCAGAATCCTGACGTGTACAGCTTTGACACACTGAACGGACCTGCAGCTATCAAGAAAATCTACGAGCTTACAGAGGGTGATGCGATCATCACAACAGATGTCGGACAGCATCAGATGTGGGCAGCCCAGAACTATACATTCAAGGAGCCTAGGACATTCCTGTCATCAGGCGGACTTGGAACCATGGGTTACGGTGTTGGTGCAGCTATCGGAGCAAAGTACGGCAGACCTGATAAGACAGTCATCAACATAGCCGGTGACGGATGCTTCAGAATGAATCTGAACGAGATAGCAACAGCTGCGAGATACAACGTGCCTATCATCCAGGTAGTCCTGAACAACCACGTACTTGGAATGGTAAGACAGTGGCAGACACTGTTCTATGACCACAGATATTCCAACACCGTGCTTGACGATTCGGTAGATTTCGTCAAGGTAGCAGAGGGACTTGGTGCCATGGGAATCAGAGCCAACACCCTTGATGAGTTCGAGGCAGCAATGAAGACAGCCATGACAGCAGGCAGACCTGTGGTAATAGATGTAACAATAGCGGGAGACGACAAGGTATGGCCAATGGTAGCTCCGGGAGCAGCCATCGACACCTGTTTCTCAGAGGACGATATGTAATATATACGCCGACACAAGATGAAAAGGCACCATATTTGTGTGCATACATACATAAATATGGTGTCTTTATATATAATCCCCACTTGCCGACAGGCGAAAAGAGTGCTATAGTACAGGGATATAAGCGACAAACAAGTTTATTCACTTGAAAATATAAGATTTTAAGACAAAAAACTTGACAATCGCAAGCGGGATACACCAAAAGAACAAATATAAGTCAGAATTTTCACATAAATGGGAACGAAGGACATTTTTGTTAAGTAAAATATCTCGCACACATTTAATTAAGTCACAACAGATGATTTTGCCTTGAGCGAAGAACAAGATTGGAAATTGCTGTATTCCTTTCGCAGGGCATTTGAGGTCGCCGGTACTTGGCGATACAAAGTGAGCCTTAGTACCGCTGCAGACCGAAACGAGCGAGAGCGTCCCCAGAAAGGAATACAAGTATTGACAATCTGTTCGTCAGGAAGGAAAAATCATCGTCACAACTAAAAAGAAGGAGAGATAACAAAAATGGCAAGAGTGTACAACTTTTCAGCAGGCCCTTCAGTTCTTCCTGAGGTGGTATTAAAAGAGGCAGCAGAAGAAATGCTTGATTACAAGGGAACAGGCATGAGCGTAATGGAGATGAGCCATCGATCTAAAGCCTTCGACAATATCATCAAAGAGGCAGAGAAGGATCTCAGAGATCTCATGAACATACCTGACAACTACAAGGTGCTTTTCCTTCAGGGAGGAGCTTCTCAGCAGTTCGCAGCAATTCCAATGAATCTCATGAAGAATGGCGTGGCTGACTACATCATCACAGGTCAGTGGGCAAAGAAAGCATACGAAGAAGCAAAGAAATATGGAAAGGCAGTTGCAGTTGCATCATCAGCAGACAAGACTTTCTCATATATCCCAGACTGTTCAGATCTTCCGATCGATGACGATGCTGATTATGTTTACATTTGTCATAACAATACTATATATGGAACAACATACCACACACTTCCTAACACAAAGGGCAAGATACTCGTTGCAGATATGTCATCAGACATTCTCTCACAGCCTGTAAATGTTGAGGATTACGGTATGATCTACTTCGGAGTTCAGAAGAACGTTGGTCCTGCAGGCGTAGTAGTGGCTATCATCCGTGAGGATCTTATCAGAGATGACGTAATGCCATTTACACCAACCATGCTCAAGTACAAGACTCAGGCAGATGCAGACTCACTCTACAACACACCTCCATGCTACGGCATCTATATCTGTGGCAAGGTATTCAAGTGGGTTAAGGAGATGGGCGGCCTTGAGGCTATGAAGGCTCACAACGAGAAGAAGGCCAAGATCCTCTATGATTTCCTCGACAGCTCAGAGCTCTTCAAGGGAACTGTAGTAAAGGAAGACCGTTCACTCATGAACGTACCATTTGTAACTGGTGACGCAGACCTTGATGCAAAGTTCGTCAATGAGGCTACAGAGGCTGGATTTGTCAACCTCAAGGGTCACAGAACAGTAGGTGGTATGAGAGCATCTATCTACAACGCAATGCCTATCGAGGGTGTTGAGAAGCTTGTAGAGTTCATGAAGAAGTTCGAGGCAGAGAACAAGTAATATATAGTAACAGAAAAGGGAGAAAAAGACATGTCAGTAAAGATTAATTGCTTAAACCCTATCGCCAAGTGCGGTATGGAGCTTTTACCTGATACATATGAAGTAACAGACAATTTCGCAGATGCAGATGCAGTTCTGGTCAGAAGTGCATCCATGCATGATCTTGAGCTGTCAGACAACCTTCTGGCAGTAGCCCGTGCAGGTGCAGGTGTCAACAACATTCCACTTGATAAGTGCGCTGAGAAGGGTATCGTAGTATTTAACACACCAGGAGCAAATGCAAATGGTGTTAAGGAGCTTGTAGTAGCAGCACTCCTCATGGCTTCAAGAGATCTCGTTGGCGGTTACAACTGGGTCAAGGACAATGCCGCTGAGGCAGATATCGCCAAGATGGTGGAGAAGCAGAAGAAGAACTACGCAGGCAATGAGATCCTTGGCAAGAAGCTCGGTGTAATCGGACTTGGTGCCATTGGAGCAAAGGTTGCAAATGTTGCGCTTAAGCTCGGCATGCAGGTATACGGATATGATCCATATGTGTCAGTAGATGCAGCATGGGGACTTTCAAAGGATGTAAAGCACATCACAAATGTAGAGGATATCTACAGAGACTGTGATTATATAACAGTTCATGTTCCAGCTCTTGACAGCACAAAGGGAATGATCAATGCAGATGCATTTGCACTGATGAAGGACGGCGTTAAGATCCTCAACTTCGCAAGAGACGTACTGGTCAACGATGAGGATATGAAGGCGGCACTCGACTCAGGCAAGGTTGCAAAGTATATGACAGACTTCCCTAACCCAGCTATAGCAGGTTACAAGAACGTGGTAGCATTCCCACATCTTGGAGCTTCAACAGCAGAGTCAGAGGACAATTGTGCAGTTATGGCTTGTAAGGAGATCAAGGCATACATCAACGATGGAAACATCAAGAACTCTGTAAACTATCCAAACGTAAACATGGGACAGTGCAGTGATGTAGCCAGAGTTACTATCTGCCACAAGAACATCCCTAACATGCTCACCCAGTTCACAGGAGTATTCTCCAAGAAGGGCGGCAATGTATCAGGAATGATCAGCAAGGCAAAGGGCGATTACGCATATTCTATCCTTGATATCGGTGTAGAGCCAACAGCAGACGACATCGCAGAACTCTCAGCAATCGAGGGAGTTGTTAAGGTAAGAGTCATAAAGTAATAAAAGATAAATAGGAGAGAAGAAAAATGAGTGACAAGTTAAAGGTAGGTATCCTTGGCGCAACAGGTATGGTAGGTCAGAGATTTATCTCACTTCTTGAGAACCATCCTTGGTTCGAGGTCGTTACAGTTGCAGCCAGCCCAAGAAGCGCAGGCAAGACATACGAAGAGGCAGTTGGTGACAGATGGAAGATGGATACACCGATGCCAGAGGCAGTTAAGAAGCTTGTAGTATACAATGTCAATGAGGTAGAGAAGGTTGCTGCCACAGTTGATTTTGTATTCTCAGCAGTAGATATGACAAAGGATGAGATCAAGGCTATAGAGGAGGCTTATGCCAAGACAGAGACTCCTGTAGTTTCAAACAACTCAGCTCACAGATGGACTCCTGATGTTCCTATGATGGTTCCAGAGATCAATGCAGACCATGCAGAGGTTATCGAGTTCCAGAAGAAGAGACTTGGAACAGAGAGAGGATTTGTTGCAGTTAAGCCTAACTGCTCAATCCAGAGTTACGCACCTGTACTTACAGCATGGATGCCATTTGAGCCATACGAGGTTATCGTAAGCACATATCAGGCAATCTCAGGAGCAGGTAAGACATTCAAGGATTGGCCTGAGATGCTTGGCAACATCATCCCATATATCGGTGGTGAGGAAGAGAAGTCAGAGAAGGAGCCACTCAGAATCTGGGGTAAGGTAGACAAGGAGAATGGTGTGATCGTTCCGGCAGAGGGAATCACTATCACAAGCCAGTGTATCAGAGTCCCAGTTCTCAACGGACATACAGCAACTGTATTCGTAAAGTTCAGAAAGAACCCTACGAAGGAGCAGCTTATCGAGGCTATGACAAGCTTCAAGGGCGCGCCTCAGGAGCTTGGTCTTCCAAGTGCACCAAAGCAGTTTATCCAGTACCTTGAGGAGGACAACAGACCACAGGTTGCTCTGGACGTTGACTTCGAGAAAGGTATGGGTATCAGCGTTGGACGTCTCCGTGAGGATTCAGTATATGACTGGAAGTTCGTTGGCCTTTCACACAACACTGTAAGAGGTGCTGCAGGTGGTGCAGTTCTCTGTGCAGAGCTTCTGAAGGCTAAGGGATATATCACAAAGAAGTAATAAATTATATGGATATTTGAAGTGTCTGTGCTAACAATATCATAAAGATTTGCCGGGATAATGTTGCTGCTATGAATTGAACATGTTCCGGCAATTTTTTTGTTTTGCATGGCGTTATATTATGCAGTATTATTGATAACATTATGTTGACATTGCACAAACAGGTATACTAAAATTAGATTAATTGTAAATAAACCATGAATTACTAAGGGAGGTATTTTATGAGAAAAGGGAAGAGATGGCTGGCAGCGGCTGTGAGTGCAGCGATGATTGTCCAGTCACTGGCCAGTGTTGGCCCGGTTTATGCAGCGGATGATGGCGTATCCATAGCTGACACGTTTACGGATTCGTCGTTTAGAAGCTATGTGTCGAGTAATTTCGATACAGACAGTAATGGTTATCTGTCAGATGCGGAGATCTCGAATGTAACATCTATAGATGTTTCGAAGTGTTCTCCTGCTATATCAAGTTTGAATGGCGTAGAATTGTTCACCAATCTGTCAAAGCTGGATTGTAATGAGCAGTCTATAAGGAATCTTGATATAGAGAATCTTGAGAATCTTGAATATATAGATGTCTCAAGTAACAGAATAGACAGTCTGACATTGCCGGTAAGTGCAGAGAAACTTACATATCTTGATATAAGTGGAAACAAGATCACAAGCCTTACATCTCTGGCTGATTACAATAATCTTGTACTGCTCAATGCCAATTCAACAAACCTTTCATCGATAGATGTCAGCAATATGAAGGGGCTTAAGGTGCTTGGCGTAAGTGGAACCACCATATCAACACTTGATCTTGGCTCAAACATGGAGCTTACAACACTTTATTGTGACAGCATGCGTTCACTGCCTGTCCTTGATGTGTCAGGTCATGAGAAGCTTAAGAATCTTTATTGTGCTGGAGCAAAGAGCGACAGTGGAGTTGTTGTTCGTTCGTCAATTACCAAGCTTGACGTATCCGGTGATATAGTCCTTGGTTCGCTTGATTGTTCAAATAGCTATGTGGCTGAGCTGAACATAGACAATACCCCGGCGCTTACAACACTTGATTGTTCTAACACGAGACTTACATCAATAGATGTGTCAAAGAACACAAGTCTTAGCTACCTTGATGTCAGCAGCAATGTTCTGGGTGCGGTGGATTTTACTGCGAATACAGCACTTAGAGAGCTTTATGTCAAGGATACTGGCATAAATAAGCTTGATGTATCTACTCTCACCAATCTGGTTAATCTTGACGCATCATCAAATTCTCTTGCAGAGCTTGATATAGCATCAAACAGTTTATTGGAGAAGCTTTATATTTCAGACAATAATATCCAGGGTATAAAGCTTGATGGTCATCCTGACCTTAAAGAACTTGAGATTGACAACAACAATCTTGTGGCCATAGATATATCAGTGTGTCCTAAACTTTATGGCGATGATGGTGTGTTCAGTTGCAGTGGGAATAGCAGGGATATAACACTTGATACTACGAACTATGATTATGATTTTAGCGATTTTTCAAAAGTCTATGGTTTGCATAAGGCGTGGTATGACTATGAACTTCCTGTTGCTGTAGATAACAACGGCAAGCCTTTAACGGATGATAATGGGGTTGAAATTCATAAACGAAACAGGAATACTACAGGATACGCAGGAATACAGGGCATAGATGCCAGCAATGAGGCGTCATCCGTGACTGGAGGACAGCTTGATGGATATATATTTACAGCGGAGCCGGATGCGGAGAAGATTACATACAATTACTATACAGGAGCAGGAATGGGGAAGGTCAAGTTCACACTCAACATTCTTAACCCGCTCAAGGTCACAGTATGGTATACAACTGATGGAAATGTTGTAAAGTCAGACAGTTCTACACTCAGCTTCAGAGTTGGTGATACGACTACACTTACAGCTACGGATGACGAAAAGAATCCACACAAGAACATAACATGGAGTTCGTCAAATGAAAGAGTTGCACAGATAGACAGGGAGACAGGAGAACTGACCTGTGTTTCGGCGGGAACAGCTCAGATTAACATTCTGCTGAATGATCGTGCTATAGGATATGTGAATATGGAGTGTCACAAGCCTGTTACCGGACTTTATCTTGTAGATCAGAACGAGAAGGATGATGCAGGCAACCAGATAACATACGAGAATGGCGCAGTCATCAACATGGACTGTGGAACATATCCAAGAAATGGCTCTAAGAAGCTGGATGTAAAGTGTGTTACCGAGGATGGTCTTGCGTCCAAAGAGATATCAGGATTCACTTGTAAGGTGACTGATGCGTATGGCAAAGAAAACAATAAGGTTTTGTCGTTTAATACATCAAGTAAGACTATAACAACAAGAGGTGCAGGAATCGCATTCCTTCATTTTACATCAACTGATAATCCTGATGTAGAGACAGTAATTCAGGTAAATGTTGAACAGAGAGTAAACAGCGTGACACTTTCACAGTCTAGAATGACGATCATTGCAGGTGGAAGCAGTAATCTCGTTGCTACGGTTTCTCCAAATACTGCAGTGGAGCAGAGCGTTGTATGGTCATCATCAAATGAGAGCATTGCTACGGTCGATGCCGAGGGAAATGTGAAGGCAGTCAATCCGGGAGAAGCTGATATCATATGTACATCTGTTGATACTGAGCAGGTGTACGGCAAGTGTCATGTGACTGTACAGCCGCCTGTAAAAGGTTTGACTCTCAATATGAACAGTGCAGAATTGCTGCTCGGAGCAGATACGGAAAGCAGAACAGTATCACTTGAGGCTGTTATCGATGCGGATGATGCAAGTATTTACAAGAATTTGAAGTGGACATCGTCAGATACAAATGTTGCTTCGGTGTCATATAGTTCAACAGATAAGACAAAGGCTACAGTTACTGCCAGATCAGCAGGAACTGCTGTTATCAGATTTTCAATTTCAGATGATGAGTATGTGGATTGCAACATTACAGTAAAGCAGAGAGTTACAAGCCTTAGAATAAACAGAGACAAGACAACAATATATGCTGGTGATACACTGCAGGTAACAAGCACTGCATCCCCTGCAACTGCATCGAATCAGGAAGTCATCTGGGCATCATCAGACGAGAGTGTTGCAAGCATTGACAAGGATGGTTTGATAACAGCCCTCGACAGAGGAACCACAGTTATCACAGCTACAGCAGTTGATGGAAGTGAGAAAACAACATCATTCACTCTTACAGTAAAGAAGTATGTAAGTGCTATAACACTTGACAAGGAGAAGCTCACTCTGTATGTGGGTGAACGAGGAACTGTTAAGCAGACCGTACTTCCAGAAGATGCAAATGACAGAAATGTTATATGGCAGTCAAGTGATCCGGGTGTTGCAACAGTATCAAACGGAACAATAACAGGTGTTAAAGCCGGAACAACAACAATAACATGTACTGCAAGAGATGGAAGTGGAGTATCAAAAACATGTGAAGTTACAGTAGTCCAGCAGATATCATCAATAGTATTGGGTGAGAGCACTAAGACTGTGAATGTAGGTGATAAGTTTACCCCGAATGTGACTCTCAATCCGGAGAATGCTTCAAAAACAGAGCTGAAGTGGACAAGCTCGAGTGAAGCAGTAGCATCTGTAGATCAGAATGGAGAGGTAACAGCAAAATCCCGTGGTACAGCGACAATCACATGCGAGGCTGTCGAAGGCATTGAAGGAAGAAAGGCCAAGGCAGCTCTCAGACTTACAGTTAACCAGCCGGTTACAGGAATAAAACTTAATCAGACAAAACTGAATCTGTTTGTGGGTAAACAGGGCAGAATAACATCGACTGTAGCTCCTGCTAACGCAAATAACAGAAATGTTGAGTGGACAACTTCTAACAGCAAGGTAGCAACAGTAAACAATGGTACGATCAAAGCAGTATCAAAGGGAACAGCAGTTATCACATGTAAGGCTAAGGATGGAAGCGGCAAGCTTGCAAAGTGTACTGTTACGGTTTCACAGCCTGTAACATCCATCAAGCTCAATGCAACAAACAAGACTATCAAGAAGGGTGCTACATTCACACTCAAGGCAACTGTAGGTCCTGCAGCGGCAAACAATAAGGCGGTTACATGGTCATCATCGAACACCAAGGTTGCAACAGTTTCGTCAACAGGAGTTGTCAAGGCTGTTAGAAAGGGTTCGGCAGTTATCACATGTAAATCAAAGGACGGAAGCAATATTACTGCCAAGTGTACAATCAATTCAGTTATTATGGTTTCTTCGATCAAGTTAAACAAGAAGACAGCAACCATAAAGAGAAAGGGAAAGATAACACTCAGGGCAACAGTAGGTCCTGCAACTGCAAACAACAAGGCAGTTATCTGGGTTTCTTCAAATAAGAAGATAGCTACCGTAACAACAAGTGGAACAGTAGTAGGTAAGAAGAAGGGCCGTGTGGTAATTAAATGTAAGGCTAAGGATGGCAGTGGTAAGTACGCAAAGTGTACAATCATAGTAAAATAAAATATAACAACATATAGTTGGAATATATGATCTTAATCGTCAGGCCTGCAAAACAGGTCTGACGGTTTTTTACGTATATTGTTCTTTGCTGTTCTTTATTTTTATTTAACGTTAAAAAATGTTGTAAGCAAATAGCAATTGTGATAAACTATTAGAAAAATTGATTTCATTTACATGGAGGCATTTATAGATATGAAGAAGCTTATTTTAGTTACATCACCACCAGCATGTGGAAAGACATTTATTTCAAAGCAGGTTGCAAAGGCACTTCACAATTGTGTATACCTTGACAAGGATACACTTATCGTGCTTTCAAAGCAGATATTTGTGGTTGCCGGACAGGAGTACAACCGTTCATCAGATTTCTTCCAGAAGGAGATCAGAGATTACGAGTATTACTGTGTGCTGGATCTTGCATTTGAGGCATTGGATTACAATGATACAGTTCTCATCAATGCTCCGTTTACAGAGGAGATCAGAGATGATGAGTATCTTGACAATCTTCGCGCTAAGCTTGCAGAGAAAGATGCAGAGCTCTTCGTTATCTGGGTAAATACAAGAAAAGATGTATGTCATGAGAGAATGATCAAGAGAGCTTCAGACAGGGATACATGGAAGCTTGAGCACTGGGATGAGTACATCAACAGCCAGAACTTTAATCCGCCTACAAACATCAAGGATCTCTTCATATTCGAGAACTCATCAGAGGAGGAATATGAGGATTCGATCAAAAAGGTTGTCAAGGCTGTGAGAGGTTAATTGGCACATACAATAAAATATTTATGACAGGAGTAGAGAATATGGCAACAATCAGAAGTTTTAGAGCCTATAGACCGAGACCAGATGTTGCAGGCAGAGTAGCTGCCTTGCCATACGATGTGTATAACCGTCAGGAAGCAGAGATAGAGGTCAAGCGCGAACCATTATCATTTTTGAAAGTGGACAGAGCAGAGACATCCTTTGGACCAGATGTGGATACATATGCTCCATGTGTATATGATAAGGCTGGTCAGCTGCTTCAGGGCATGATAGATGATGGAACATATATCATGGAGCGCAGACCAGTCTATTATATTTATGAGCTTATCATGGATGGCCGGCATCAGACAGGACTCGTGGCATGTTCTTCTATAGATGACTATATGAATGGAGTCATCAAGAAGCATGAGAATACCAGAGAGGACAAGGAGATAGACAGAATAAAGCATGTCGAGGCATGCGGAGCGCAGACGGGACCTATATTCCTTGCGTACAGAGAGATAGATAAGGTTGACGAGATCATCGATAGAGTGAAGAAGGGTGATAAGTTGTACGGCTTCACATCACCTGACGGGATCACTCACAACGTATGGATAATAGATGGCCAGGAAGATATAGACACTATCAGAGCTGCATTTGAAGGAGTGGACGATATCTATATAGCGGATGGACACCACAGGGCGGCATCGGCCGTCAAGGCGGGAATCCATATGAGAGAGAAGAATCCGGGATATACCGGGGATGAGGAATTCAATTATTTCCTCTCTGTACTTTTCCCTCATGACCAGCTTATGATCATGCCGTACAACAGAGTGGTAAAGGATCTCAACGGACATGACAAGCAGGAATTCATGGATGAGGTTTCAAAGATATTTGATGTGACAGCCAGTGATGTTCCGGTGGAACCACAGGTCAAAGGACAGGTGGGAATGTACATGGATGGAAGCTGGTACAGACTGGATGTCAGAGAAGGTATTGTTCCGGATGATGTCGTGGGCAGACTTGACGTATCGGTACTTCAGGACAATGTGCTTGCACCGATACTTGGAATACAGGATCCGAGAACTGATCAGAGGATCATGTTCGTAGGTGGAATCAGAGGACTTGCAGAGCTTGAGCGTCTGGTGAATGGAGGAATGGCGGTTGCATTCTCGATGTATCCGACATCCATCACTGAACTGTTCGACATTGCAGATGCGGGACTTCTCATGCCTCCAAAGTCAACGTGGTTTGAGCCAAAGCTCAGAAGCGGAATATTTATACACAAGATAGACTAACATTAGGAGAAGGGGTTTTATGGAGATATTTGTATTGAAATCAGATGAGGTTGCAGCGATAACAAGGGGTACGCATGGCAACCCTCATCATATTCTTGGTATGCACCAGTGTCTTAATGACTGCTATGTAAATGCATACCTTCCGAGGGCTACGGCTGCGTTTGTTCTCAGGATAAATGAAGAAACGGGCGAGCCGATATTTAAATATCCTATGACCGAGATAGGTTCACAGGGATTTTTTACAGTGAAGATCGAGGATAGCGGGGCATTTGCATATAAGCTCATAACAGAAGGCGAGCAGGCGGCTGAATTCTATGATCCGTATTCATTCGGATACAGCGTGGATCCGGTCAATGTCATGAAGGTGGTAAATGGAGACGATGGAATATTGTCGGATTTCCATGTAAAGGATCTGTTTGGAGCAAGACAGATCACGCTCGATGGTGTACAGGGTGTATCGTTCTGCATGAATATGCCGGGGGCAACCAGGGTCAGTGTGGTAGGAGATTTCAACGGATGGGATGGACGCGTGAATCCTATGAGAAGGATTGACTACACTGATATGTTTGAGCTGTTCATTCCGGGCGATCTCATGAATACCAGATACAAATTCGAGGCATTATACAGAGATGGAAATACAGATATATTTGCAGACCCTTACGCTGAGGTTTATGAGGTGGCACCGGGAAATGCGTCGGTACTTGCAAAGCTTGAGTATAGCTGGTCAGACTCTTCATATATGAAGAAGAGAGGCAGTGTATCTGCCCCGGTAAATATATATGAGGTCCACATGCCGACATGGAAGAGAAACTCAGATGGATATCCTCTTAACTATCTCGAATTTGGCAAAGAGGCTGCCATGTACGTGAAGAATATGGGATACAACTACATACAGTTTATGCCACTTATGGAATATAGAGATGACAATGGCTGGGGTTATGATACCGTGGGAATGTTCGCTCCGACATCGAGATTTGGATCACCTACGGAGTTCATGGCCATGGTCGATCATTTCCACAGCAAGGGGATAGGCGTTATCATGGATATGGTATCTGTGAGGGATGTGGATTGTATCGCATATTGGATAGATACATATCATCTGGACGGAGTAAGGCTGGAGGATGAGGAGCTTATCAGAGCGCTGAGAACAAACCTCGGTACTGCAGGTGATGATGTTATGACAGATCTCAGGTGGAATAATGAGGCTGTGTCCAGAGTGACAGATTTCATGATGATACCTCCTGTGAACAGAGGAAGCTTTACGGATTATACATGTGGTATACCATTTGATGAGAAGGATGATACCGTATGGGCGCTCAGCCATGATGAGGTTGCATATGAGCGTGGAAGTTACGCATCCAAGATGTCGGGTGGCTATGAGGACAAGTATGCTGATCTCAGACTTCTGTTTGGTCTCACCATGTCACTACCGGGAAGAAAGCTGACGTTTATGGGACAGGAATTAGGCGGATTTGCCGGGTTTGACGGAAGAACCCAGATCGACTGGTCGGTTCTTGAGTTCGATGCAAACAGCTATTTTCAGAAATATATAAAGGAACTCAACAAATTATACGATACAAAGAATGCTCTGTGCGGTGATGGCAGGGACCTTGCCGGCAGTGCACTTGATATACAGGAGAAGGGACAGGTAATATCATTTGTAAGACATGGTTTGGATGTCGCAGATGATGTGTATATTGTCTGCAACTTCGGACTTAAAAATGTGACAGGATATAAGCTTCCGGTTGAGACGGATGGAAAGTACAGAGAGATCTTCTCAAGTGATAACCTGAAATATGGAGGCGAGGGCAACAATAACAAAGGATATGAGACTGCTGCGGATGGCGTGATAGAAGTGAGTGCTCCTGCACTGTCATTTGCAGTGTTTGCCCATGTAAAATAGGAGGAATAGACATTTATGCTATTGATTGGTGATCTGTATAACATGGCGGCTGATACTGCGACCACAGAGAGTGTGGTCGGGGATGCTGTGAAGGAGGCAACGGATCAGGTGAGCATCATAGGACAATATATCCAGAAGCTTACAGACTGGTGCATGTCCAAGCTGGGCAGTATAGTAGTGGCGGTCATATTCATGGTTGTCTGCTTCAAGCTGGTGAAACTTCTGCTCAAGATACTCAGGAAGAGCTTCGAGAGATCAAAGCTTGATCCGAGTGTTGCAGGATTTTTCATATCGGCGGTCAAGATCGTCATGAATGTTTTGATCGTGCTCACTGCGGCGAGTATCGTGGGATTTCAGATCACATCATTCATAACCATACTCGGTACAGCAGGCGTTACCCTTGGACTTGCACTCCAGGGAAGTCTGTCAAATCTTGCGGGCGGGCTGCTGATACTCATACTGAAGCCATTCAGGGTCGGAGATTATATAGTGGAGAACAATACCCACTGTGAGGGAACAGTAGTGTCCATAGATATATTCTATACAAGACTTATAACCCTCGACAACAAATCAGTCGTCATACCGAATGGTAACATATCCAATACATCCCTTGTGAATGTGACTGAGCACGATATGAGGAGAGTGGAGATACCATTTTCCGTTGCGTATGACTCCGATATGGAGAAGGTCAAGAGAGTCACACTTGAGACCATAAAGGATGTTGACGGTTTCCTTAAGGATGAGCAGGTTCTCTTCTATATAGATGAATTTGCTGACAGCGGTATCAATATGTATGTGAAGTTCTATGCGACGATAGAGAAGTTCTTCGATGCCAAATGGGATGCCATGTGGAAGCTCAAGAAGGCATTTGACGAGAACGGCATAGAGATTCCGTTCAATCAGGTGGATGTGCACATGAGACAATAGTTCATTAACACACATAAAATGCTTGATTTCTTGCAAAAATAAAGGCAATCGAGTATAATCATGTGGATGTAGGTATCAAAGACTGTGTATTTACTGCACAGTCTTAATATAAATTTGTTTAAGGAGTGATTGATATGACAAAGATTGATATTATCTCAGGCTTCCTTGGGGCTGGTAAGACAACGTTGATCAAGAAACTTATTGAGCAGGCATTTAAGGGCGAGAAGCTGGTTCTCATAGAGAACGAGTTTGGTGAGATAGGAATCGATGGCGGTTTCCTGAAGGATGCCGGCGTTCAGATCACAGAGATGAACTCAGGTTGTATCTGTTGTTCACTGGTCGGAGATTTTGGTACTGCACTCAAGCAGGTTATCACAGATTACACGCCTGACAGGATCATCATTGAGCCGTCAGGAGTTGGTAAGCTGTCTGATGTTATCAAGGCAGTAAAGGATGTATCAGGCAATCTTGATGTTGAGCTCGACAGCTACACAACAGTTGCCGATGTGTCAAAGGTTAAGATTTATATGAAGAACTTTGGCGAGTTCTTCAACAACCAGATCGAGAGTGCGAACACTATCATCCTGAGCAGAACACAGACTACTACACAGGACAAGATAGAGAAGGCTGTAGCCATGATCAGAGAGAAGAACGATCATGCAACCATCATCACAACTCCATGGGATGAGATCGATGGAGCAGCCATCAGAGAGGCTATGCAGAACTACAAGTCTCTTGAGGAGACAATGATGGATGAGGCTAAGAAGGGACATGATCATGACCACGACCACGGCGATGAGTGCATATGTGGCTGTCACGACCATGACCATCATCACGACCATGATGACGACCATGAGCATCATCACGACCACGATGAGCACGAGCATCACCACGATCACGACGAGCACGAGCATCACCACGACCACGATGACCACGATCATCATCATGATCACGACCATGGCGATGAGTGTACATGTGGCTGCCATGACCATGATCACCACCATCATCATGCAGATGAGGTATTTACAAGCTGGGGCAAGGAGACACCACACAAGTACAATGAGGACAAGCTCAGAGAGATCCTTGACACTCTGGCTGACACAGAGAAGTACGGTGTTATCCTCAGAGCAAAGGGTATCGTTCCTAGCGATGCAGGTGAGTGGCTGTACTTTGATCTTGTACCAGGCGAGTTCGAGATCAGAAAGGGCAAGGCTGACATCACTGGTAAGCTTTGCGTAATAGGAAGCAAGCTTAAGGAGGACGACCTTGCAGAATTGTTCGAGGTTTAAGCAGGTTGTTCTATGATAAGGAGTTAATATGATGGGACGTCAGAATAAAGAGATACCTGTATATGTGTTCATGGGATTCCTTGAGAGTGGCAAGACAACATTTGCCAAGGAGACCCTGATGGACAGAGGCTTTACGGGTGGAGCCAAGACCCTTCTTCTCGTCTGCGAGGACGGAGAGGAGGAGTACGATCTTGAGGCTCTGAAGAAGGCTAATATATATACAGAGTTCATAGAGGAAGATCAGCTCACCACAGACCATCTCCTTGACCTTCAGGACAAATACAATCCGGAACAGGTCATGATCGAGTACAATGGTATGTGGAAGCTCGATAAGATATTTGAGATAAGGGTTCCAAAGGGATGGACGGTTGTCCAGGTTATCTCATTTGTGAATGCGGAGACATACGATGTGTACTCACAGAACATGAAGGCAACCATGGTTGAGCAGTTCAACAGTGCGGATATGGTCATCTTCAACAGATGTGATGAGAATTCCAAGATTCCTGAGTGGAGAAGATCCATCAAGGCGGTGAACAGAAGAGCACAGATCATCTTTGAGATGAAAGATGGCTCCATTGCACCTGAGACAAATGAACCTGAGGATCTGCCATACGATGTGAGCGCAGATGTGATAGAACTGCCGGATGACGATTTCGGTATCTGGTATGTGGATGCATCTGACATGAAAGAGAGATACGACGGCAAGAAGATCCACTTCAAGGCCATGGTGTTTAGACCTAAGCAGTACGGCAGCAATGCATTTGTTCCTGGAAGATTCGCCATGACATGCTGTGTTGAGGATATCCAGTTTGTCGGATTCAAGTGCTATTATCAGGGTGCTAAGAATCTTGTGGACAGACAGTGGGTTGATGTCACAGCCAAGATAGGCTACGAGTATTACCCAGATTTTGAAGGTGAAGGACCTGTTCTCACAGCAGAGAAGGTCACGCTCACAAGTGCGCCTGATGAAGAGGTAGTATATTTCAGTTAAGAGTTGAGCAGCTCCCTGAATACATGATATTTGATGTATCCGGGGAGCTTTTTTTGCGCGGCCGGAGAATGCCGGAAGAGCTTTGACGTGTCCTTACGAAAGTGTAAGTTGCGTTATTTACCGGCAGAATTTATTATAAGTTTAGTGTAAAAAATAAAGTCAAATTGGAAGGAAAGACTTATGATCAGATCGGCGAAACTTGCGTGTGGCGGTGCGGTTGCACTTATGCTGCTTGGAGGTATGATCTGTCCAGCTATGGCGGAAACGAACACAGATAGTGCATATGGACGGGTTGAACAGAGGATAATTGAAAATAACCCTGATTTTGATATACAGCTAAAGTATGGACTCAATGGATATGCGGTAAATGACAGAGGCAGTGTTATCAGGCTGGATATTGTGTGTGACACAGATTTTGCGGGAAATGTGTCTGTACAGACGAGCTATTCCGAAGGCTTTGGCACGAAGAATATGACATATGCCAGAGATGTGGAATTAAAGGCAGGAGAAAATACAGAGCTGGAATTCTGTGTCGATAATATGGGCTCCGGCATAGCAAAGGTTGAGATCAAGGACAGTGACGGAGAGCTGGTGTACTCAGAGCGGGATTCACTGAGTATAGAGGGCAATGATATGGTAGTTGCGGTGGGCGTGATGAGTGACAGACAGGATGCCATGTCTTATATAGAGGATGTCTCCATGGACAATGTGTATGATAATGCAAAGGTAGAGACTGTTGCATTATCACCCTCAGACATTCCTGAGTCCGAGGAGGGACTGGAGGCTATAGAGTACCTGTTGGTGGATGATTATGATCTGTCGGGATTGTCAGAGAAGCAGAGTGCTGCCATAAAACAATGGGTGTACAGTGGTGGAGCTATGATACTGGCCAAGTCGTCAGATGAAAATGAACTCAGCAGCTTTGACGGCGATTTTGTCTCCGCTGTGAATGACACACAGAAGGTTCATGAGCTGGACGGCTCAGATGGGTCCTATCTGAATATGGGATATGGCAGGATAGTGGTGCTCCCGTATTCGCTTGCACAGACGGATGAGAAGGATAAGACTGCCCAGGCGCAGGCTGCTCTGGAGGCAGGCTTTACGGATATGACACAGAAATGGATCGATGGAGGCTGGTATTATGGTGGCACATATTATGGATATGATGTGGCAAATGCAGCCAACAAGAGAAGCACCCCGTCACCTGTTGTCATTATGCTCGTGCTGATCATATATATCATTGTGTGTGGTCCTGTGGCGTACATCGTCCTCAGCAGGCTCAAAAAGAAGGAGCTCATATGGGGAGTTATCCCGGTATGTGCAATTATCGGTACAGGTGCCATATATATGGTAAGCCTCAAGTACAGAGTTACAAAGCCTATCGGACTTACATTTGTGGCTGCGGATATAAGCGGTGATACCAAGCGGGAGGATGCATATTCATATATAATAGGCGGCAGATCAGGCCAATACAAGATAGACATCAACAGCAAATATTCCAACATCGAGATGGATGATTCCATGGGATCCAGCTTTTATGACAATCTCAATGCGGTAAAAAATGATGGAAAAGATGGCGTTACACTGAATTATTACAGCAATCGTTCATTTGGCACTATATCAGCTAATGCAAGCTTTGCTGGAAGCAACGATATTGGAAGGATTCGGAAGAATTTGACATTATATACAGATGGCTTTGAGGGGACATTGACAAATGACACCTCGTACGATGTGGAGAATCTTGTGGTCATGTCCGAGGGATATTATTACGTTGCTGATGTCCTGAGAGCGGGAGATACCATACGGATAAGCAGGAAGAATACCCACAAATTTGACGGCGGCTCCATACTTGACGGAATGAGATCATATTACACGAAGAAGTATGGTGAGGATTATTTCGGAGATGATGAATCGTCGGCGGAATGGTCCAGAAATTATTACATGCAGCTCCGGCTTGCCCAGTACAGTAGACTCGCTGCAGATGACGGCGTTGTGGCTGTGTGGGGAACCATACAGCGGGATCCGGATATGGTGAGTGATGCCGATACGGAAAATTATGGCAGCTATATGGTATACGACATAGATACCCTTAAATATGAGGATGTGGATGGAGTTTATTATTACAGCATTTATGACAGGGATGAGAATGGAATCGGCGGATCAGATTATGGTGATGACGATCTGTTGATGTATTCTGAAACCGTGGACGTTAACATCAGATTTGGCAAGAATGATGATATAACGGAACTGATATACGATAAGACCCAGGCGGGAAGCGGCAAGAACAAGGTCGTAGTGCAGATGCTAAACAGAGAGACCGGCGAATATGACACGGTATTTGCCGATGGACAGACGATCATAAAGGGGCAGGAACTTGACAAATATATGTCGGACGGATGCCTGGCTATGAGATTTATATCTCCTCAGCAGGGAGATTATTATGTGGACAGTTACCTTCCACATATCAGTGCGAGGGGAGGTGTCCGGTAATGGTTGATATAGAAGAACTCACCAAGAGATATGGAAAGTTTGTTGCGCTCGATCATATGAACCTTCATATTGATAAGGGCGAGATATTCGGATTTGTCGGACCAAATGGTGCCGGTAAGACGACAACCATGAGGATCATGTGCGGACTCCTTAAAGCCACATCGGGAAAGGTCACCATAGACGGTGTAGACGCACTTGGCAGACCTGCGGATGTGAAACGGAAGATAGGATATGTTCCTGACTTTTTCGGTGTGTACGACAATCTGAAGGTCATGGAGTACATGGATTTTTATGGCTCCATGTACGGCATGAGCAAGCGGGAAGTGGAGAAGGTCGCAGATAAATATCTGGAGCTTGTCGCCATTCAGGATAAAAAGGACGAGTTCGTCGACAGCCTTTCAAGAGGTATGAAGCAGAGACTTTGTGTAGCAAGAGCGCTCATACATGATCCCGAGCTTCTGGTGCTCGATGAGCCGAGTTCGGGTCTGGATCCAAGGTCAAGACATGATATGAAGAATATACTGCGTGATCTGAAGGAGATGGGCAAGACCATCGTGATAAGCTCGCATATTCTGCCGGAGCTTTCAGAGATGTGTACGAGTATAGGTGTCATAGACCACGGAAAGATAGTGGCCAGCGGAAGCGTGGATGAGATTGTAAATGGTGATAAGAACATGCCTCCTGTAAGGATAAAGGGATATATGTTGGGACTTGATGCGGAGGCCTCAGCCAACAGGATATCTGTCATTGTGAAGGAAAGATTCAATGTGGATCGCATAAGTATACAAGATGGAGAAATTCTTGTCTATTATTCAGGCACGAGGGAGTCTGACGCCGAGCTTCTCAGAAGTCTTGTGGACAACGGTGTGCACGTTCATCAGTTTTTCAGGGAGAAGGAAGATCTGGAATCCCTGTTCCTTAAGATTACGGGAGGTGAGAATCGTGGCGCGAAGAACAATTATTAATCCCATATTGAAGAAGGATATTCTGGTAAATGCGAGAAGTGCCAGAATGGTCGTGACGATAACAGTCATCAACTGCCTGTTTGCGCTGGTTGTCGGAATGCTCTTCATGACGAGCAGAGGCTCAGCATATCAGGTATATTATTCAAATATTGCACAGATGTTTCCTGTGCTTGCGGTGTGTGAGCTGTGCATAATAGGACTCATAGTTCCGATAATCACATCCACCTCGATATCCGGTGAGAGGGAGAGACAGACGCTTGAGATCATGCTGACGACTCCGGTAAGACCTATATCGATAGTTGCCGGAAAGCTCCTGTCGGCAGTTGCCACCACGGCAATGTATGTCATAGCAACTCTTCCGTTTATGGCGGTTGCATTCATAGTTGGAGGAATGGGCTGGGACGAACTGTTCAAATACCTTGGAATGGTTCTCTTTATAGATATATACGTTGGTAGTATCGGAATATTTTACTCCTGCGTGAAGAGAACTTCTGTGTCGGCGGCCATATCAACCATAGTGACTATAGCCACTATTGTGTTTTTATCATGTGCGATAGGAAAAGTTTTTGAATCTATGATGTATATGTCGGACGGTTCAAGAAGCAGTTATGCTGCTTATATGATGGGAAAGGCAGTGTGCTATGCAGTCAATCCTGCCATATGGATAGCAGAAAATTTCGTCAGATTGCTCGAGGATGAATCTGTGGTGGAAACCATGACGGGATACGGTAAATACACGAATTTCGTGGTGGATCATATGGCCGTGATCTCCGTGTGTGTGAATCTCGCAGCATCATTTGTGCTGCTTAAGGTGGCTTCGGTGAAGCTGATTAAGGGCAGCAGAAAAAGGAAAAAGTCAAGGATATGATATTCCAAACAGGTATACAAAATGGAGTTTGACTTGTGTTTGATTATGGGATATCCTTTTTAGTGTAATATGTGCTCCGATGGAGAGGCTGCTCGGCAGAGCGGGAAGGAGCACTTGCTTATGTATAGTAAAGTATTAAGTGGACTTGTACAGGGAATCGACGGGACGCTCATATCAGTGGAGACGGATATACACGATGGGCTTCCCGTTATGAATATGGTCGGATACCTGTCCTCCTGCGTGAAGGAAGCAGGAGAACGGGTCCGGACTGCACTGCGCAATTCCGGTTTCAACATTCCTCCGAAGAGAATAACGATCAATCTCTTTCCGGCGGATATCAGAAAGGAAGGCACTGCCTTCGATCTGCCCATCGCAGCGGGTATGCTGGCGTCCATGGGCGTTATTCCAACAGACAATATAAAGAACATACTTATTCTTGGAGAGCTGGGGCTTGACGGACATGTGAATACGGTGAGCGGTGTGCTGTCCATAGTTCACTCTGCGTACAGCGAAGGTGTGAGGAGCTGTATAGTGCCGGCGGGGAATTCCAGGGAGGCCGCCATTATACGTGGGATGACTGTTATACCGGTCACAAGTATAGGAGAGCTGGTCGATCACTTGAGTGGTATACAGACCATAGAGCCTGAATATGTTGATGTAGAAGCCATGCTAGATACGTCAGGGGATGAAGCTGAAGTGGATTTCTCTGAGGTAATGGGGCATGAATCCCTTAAACGTGGAGTGGAGATAGCCGCGGCGGGAATGCACAACATACTCATGACAGGCCCCGCCGGGGCAGGCAAATCCATGATAGCCAGACGTATCCCGACGATACTTCCGAGACTCAGCCTTGAGGAGAGTATAGAGATAACGAAGGTGTACAGTGTGGCGGGGCTTCTGGATGAGTCCTGTCATATAATAAACCGCCGTCCATTCCGGGCACCTCATCATACGATATCCCTGCATGCCCTGTCCGGCGGCGGGCATAATCCGAGACCAGGAGAGATAAGTCTTGCACACGGTGGTGTGCTGTTTCTCGATGAGCTGCCGGAGTTTAACCGGAACGTGCTCGAGGTCATGAGACAGCCCCTTGAGGATGGTGAGGTCAGTATATCAAGGCTTGGTGGAATATACAGATTTCCTGCGGACTTCATGCTGGTTGCGGCGAGAAATCCATGCCCCTGCGGACAGTACCCGGATATGAACAGGTGTACATGCACGGTCAGGCAGATCAGAAATTATAATGCCAGGATAAGCAAGCCTCTGCTTGACAGGATAGATATAAATGTGGATGTTAGGAAGGTGGACTGCAGACAGTTATTTGGTGGCCGGACAGGGAAGAATTCAGCAGAAATGAGGGAGAGTGTGCTGAGAGCCCAGAGGATACAGAGTGAAAGGTTCAGCGGTGAAAATATACGGTTCAATTCCCAGATGGATTCGGCATTATGTAGTAAATATGTAGTGCTTGACGGCGAGGCAAAGAATTTCATGGAGGACTGTTTTGCTGATATGGATATGACTGCGAGAGGAGCATACAGGGTACTCAAGATAGCCAGGACTATTGCGGATCTCGATGGAGATCCTGAGGTCGGGATAAAACACCTGAGAGAAGCGGTGTTCTTCAGAAATGCGGACATTCAGGGAGGTGTGTGACATGACGGAGGAATTACTTTATCTCTGGTTTGGGATGATAAGCAGAATGACTCACACTGTGAAGATGAACGTTGCCATGAAATACGGAGGTATAAGAGGACTGTGGAACACTTCTGAGGAACAGCTTCGGGATGAACTCACACAGGCTCAGGCTGACGGATTCCTTGAACACAGGGATGCCGGGAAAGTTGCGGCATATGCAGAGGAGCTTCGAAGAAATGACATTACATATATTTATCCGGGACATAAGCTGTATCCCGGAAAGCTGTATGATATACCGGACCCCCCTATGCTTCTGTTTGCAGCAGGGGATGTGGATGTGCTGGCGGATCTGGACCCTGCGGTTGCGGTGGTAGGGGCAAGAAAGGCTTCTGTGTACGGAAGGGAAGCTGCCGACAGGCTGTCGGGGGAGCTTGCAGCATCAGGGGTTACTATAGTCAGTGGAATGGCACTGGGAATAGATGGTGCTGCGCACAGAGCTGCCATGAAGGCCGGAGGAAAGACTGTGGCTGTGCTCGGAAGTGGTATAAATGTTCCGTATCCGAGGGAGAACTATGATATATATCACGACATAAGAAATGGCGGCGGAGTAGTGCTGTCGGAATGTGGGCTTGACATAAGACCGGATGCTTTCAGATTCCCGTACAGGAACAGGATAATCAGTGGACTTTCGTCCGGTGTGCTCGTCGTTGAGGCGAGGGAAAAAAGCGGTTCTCTGATCACTGCGGACCAGGCGCTGGAGCAGGGGCGGGAAGTGTATGCTGTTCCCGGGAGGATCACGGATTCGGGCAGCAGAGGCTGTAACGGACTTATCAGAATGGGGGCGGTGTGTGTCACACAGGTGGAGGATATACTTGATGAAATGGGCATAAACCGAGCTGAATCAAAGGCGTTTAACAAAAATTTACTTGCGCCTGCAGAGAAAAAAGTGTATAGTTGTGTACGTTTGGAATCAAGGCATATAGATGATATATGCTTCGAGACTGGGATTTCAGTGTCTGAGGTGACTCAGATATTGTATGAATTAGAACAGAAAAGATTGATAAAACAGTTGGTAAGAAATTATTATGTCAGAGCCTGACCATGAAAATGAACACTGCCGGAAGATGCTCTGGGATGATAAGAATTACAGGAAACCTACAGAAAGGACAGATAGCTATGGCAAAAAATCTTGTTATTGTTGAGTCTCCGGCTAAAGCTAAGACAATAAAAAAGTTTCTTGGATCAAACTATGAGGTGATTGCTTCGAATGGCCATGTGAGAGATCTGCCAAAGAGTCAGATGGGAATAGACGTCGATAATGATTTCGAGCCCAAATATATCACTATAAGGGGTAAAGGTGATATCCTTGCCGCTCTGAGAAAAGCGGTTAAGAAGGCCGACAAGATCTATCTCGCAACTGACCCGGACCGTGAGGGAGAGGCTATATCCTATCATTTGATGAAAGCACTTAAGCTGGAGAATAAGGATTACAAGAGAATTACGTTCAATGAGATCACAAAGAATGCGGTAAAGAATTCTATAAAGCAGGCAAGGGACATAGACATGAACCTTGTGGATGCCCAGCAGGCGAGACGAGTGCTCGACAGACTTGTTGGTTACAAGATCAGTCCGGTTCTCTGGGCAAAGATCAAGAGAGGTCTTTCTGCCGGACGTGTACAGTCTGTTGCACTCAAGCTCGTGTGTGACAGGGAGAAGGAGATAAATGATTTTATCCCGCAGGAATACTGGACACTGGACGCGAATCTGACTGGCGGCAAGCTCAAGAAGCCTATCACGTTCAAGTTTACCGGAGATGGTAAGAATAAGGAAGAGATATCAGGCAGAGCGGCACTCGATGAGATACTCAGCGGTCTTCAAGATGGAGAGTACGTTGTAAAGTCCATAAAAGAGAGTGAGAGAAACAAGAAGGCACCGCTGCCATTTACAACAAGTACGCTGCAGCAGGAGGCTTCATCGAAGCTCAATTTTGCGACATCCAAGACGATGAGGATCGCACAGCAGCTCTATGAGGGAGTTGATATCAAGGGCCGTGGAACGATAGGTCTCATAACATACCTGAGAACAGATTCCACTAGAATATCAGAGGAAGCAGTTGCTGCTGCTGACAAATATATAACGGACAATTTCGGTGATATATATATTGGCGATTCAAATGGACGCGCCAAGACAGACAAGAAGATACAGGATGCTCATGAGGCTATCAGACCTACAGATGTGACTCTGTCACCGGTCATGGTAAAGGAACAGCTCTCAAGGGATCAGTTCAGACTGTATCAGCTCATATATAATCGTTTCCTTGCAAGCCAGATGGCGGGGGCGGTATATTCTGTCAAGAGTGTAAAGGTAAGCTGCGGCGATGCGACATTCCAGACATCCGCATCAAAGATAGCATTTGACGGATTCCTTGCTGTATACAATCTGGACAATGACAGAGGAGAGACAGTTGCGGGAATCAACAATCTTGCTGAGGGCGATGTGCTGGAGCTTGACGGCTTTGAGGAGAAACAGCATTTTACACAGCCGCCTGCAAGATATACAGAGGCATTGCTTGTCAAGACATTGGAGGAGCTTGGAATTGGAAGACCAAGTACCTATGCTCCAACCATATCGACCATACTTGCGAGAAGATATATAACGAAGGAACAGAAGAAGTTATATGTGACAGCCATAGGTGATGCGGTTAACCAGAGCATGGAGCAGGCGTTCCCGGTTATCATAGATGTGAATTTCACGGCTAACATGGAGTCCCTTCTCGATAAGATAGGAGAGGGAACCGTGGACTGGAAAGTGGTTGTCCGCAATTTCTATCCGGATCTCGACGAGGCGGTGAAGAAGGCGGAGGCAGAACTTGAGTCCATCAAGATAGAGGATGAGGTGTCCGAGGAAGTGTGTGACGTGTGCGGACGAAACATGGTCATCAAGTATGGTCCTCACGGCAAATTCCTAGCGTGTCCTGGATTCCCTGAGTGCAGATTTACAAAGCCGTTCTACGAGAAGATAGGTGTTACCTGTCCTAAGTGTGGCGGAGACGTGGTCATCAAGACGACGAGAAAGGGCAGAAGATACTATGGATGTATCAATGCACCTGAGTGTGATTTCATGTCATGGGCAATGCCAAGCAATGAGAAATGCCCTGAATGTGGAAAGTACATGATAGTAAAGGGCAATAAGCTGGTATGTTCAGATCAGGAGTGTGGTTATACCTGCAACAACAAGGCGGCGGAGACTGCTGATAAATAATTAAGATATAAGATATGTGACAGACAGATTCCTAATTGGAGACAATTAGTGAATTTGTCTGTTTTTTTGTTGAATTGTAGAAAAATTAAAAGAAGTGTATGGTTGTCATAATTATTAAAATTGTGTCGAAAAAAAGACTGACCACTATATGTTGTGGCTGAAAAATCCAGTAAAATCAACACTTTCTTAAATCTTTGTTTTTATGACAACTTTACATAAAATATGGTTGTTATGTCAATCTTGTTGTGGTAGAATCACAAATAGTCATAATATTTCGAGCAAAAGATACTTTTTGTTACATAAAAAAATGGAGGATAACTTATGAGTGTACAATTGTTAGATAAAACACGAAAAATCAACAAGTTATTGCACAATAACAATTCACATAAGGTTGTTTTTAATGACATTTGTGATGTGCTCAGCGACATTCTTGCTTCAAACGTGATGGTAATAAGCAAGAAGGGCAAGATACTCGGACTCAAGAACAGAGAGGATATTCCGGAGATCCATGAGCTCATTGAGGGTAAGGTAGGAAGTCTCATAGACAACATGCTCAACGAGCGTCTTCTTCTCGTCCTGTCCACTAAGGAGAATGTTAATCTGACGACACTTGGATTTGATGGAAAGGATATAGACAAGTATCATGGTCTGCTCCTTCCTATTGATATAGCAGGAGAGAGACTTGGAACTCTGTTTCTGTACAGACTTCAGACTGAGTACGATATAGATGACATCATTCTTGGCGAATATGGAACCACCGTTGTGGGACTTGAGATGATGCGGGCGCTCAATGAGGAGAATGCTGAGGAAAACCGCAAGCTGGCCATAGTGAGATCAGCGATCAACACTCTGTCGTTTTCAGAGCTGCAGGCGATCAAACACATTTTTTCCGAGCTTGACGGCGAAGAGGGAATACTGGTGGCAAGCAAGGTCGCAGACAGGGTAGGCATAACAAGATCGGTTATAGTGAACGCACTCAGAAAGTTTGAGAGCGCAGGTGTTATCGAGGCGAGATCATCGGGAATGAAGGGCACGTACATAAAAGTGCTGAATGATGTGGTGTTTGATGAACTGAAGAATGCCTGAGAACAGAATTATAAATACATCGAAAAGGAGAGACATATATGATACCGGCAATAGTGACATTGATAGTAGGTGTAGCGATAGTGATAGTAAGCTTTTTCCTTACTGACGGTCCAAAAGAGAATACAGAGAATTCTGTGATGGATGAGAGCAGGGAGAATCTGGAGAAGAAGCTTGATGAGTATTGTGACAGCCTTGTAGAGAAGAAGAAGAATGAGCTGAAGAAACAGGGCGAAGCTGTGAAATCAGACATGAAAAAGGGCCTTGATGAGGTCAGGGAGTCATCGAAAAAAGAGCTTGCTGAGATGAGAGAGAGTTCAAAGAAGGAAATGAGTGAGCTCATGGACAGCACAAGGAAGGAGCTGGATGAATTCAGAGCCGGCACAGTCAAGGCAAATGAGACAGCCCAGGCTGATACCCAGAAGAAGATAGATGATGCAGTCAAAGCATACGAGGAGGGTATAGAGGCTGCAAAGAAGAAGATGCAGACAGAGCTTGAGGCTTGTGAGAAACAGTTGTCAGAGAAGGCCAAGAAGCAGATGATAGATTACATCAACCAGAGCCTTAAGGATGCATACGAGGCATATGATCCGGATGACACCAGCGAGAAAGAGCCTGTGACATACGATGAGCCTGAGACTGTAGAGACTTCCGAGTCAGAGCCTGCGGAGGCAGATAACGGATCAGAGAAGACTGAGCCGGATGCAGAGAAAGCTCAGTCAGAAAATGATTCTCAGGCAGCAGATAAGACAGAGACAGCAGATGGAGCTGAGACTAAAGCTGATGCTGAAGCAGAAGATGACGTAAAGACAGACGGTATCGCTGACAATGATAAGTCGGAGACATCCGAGGGTGAAGCGCAGAAAGAGAATACCGAGTCAGAGAGCAGCACTGAGGCTGCTGCAGATGCAGAGGCTGCCGAGAAAGCAGTCAGTGTGGAGGATGCACCGGTAACAGACAGTGCATTTACAGTGGTAGAGGCTGAAAATCCTGAGAAGGCAGCCGCAGCAATCGCTGAGAATAACAATGCTGCCAGATCTAGAAACAATCGTTCAAAGAAGAGAAAAAAGAAGAAAGCCGCTCAGAACAAGGTTGTTGATATATGGGATGAAGGCACAGATGTAGAGTCACAGGTTGCAGACCTGCACAAGAAGGGACTCAGCATCATGGAGATCGCAAACAAACTTGGAATAGGAGTTGGAGAGGCTAAGGTTATGATAGACAAGATCAATGAGGCTGACAAACAGTAATCAGTCCGGGAGGTAAGCTATGTATAAAAAAAGTTATTTCAGAGGCCTTGGTACAGGGCTGGTGATAGGAGCACTTACCATGACTGTTGCGTTTAATTTTGGAAATGCCGGAAAAACTGATTCAGGTCAGGGCAAGACGGCGGTCGTAAGTCAGCAGCAGGATAAGAGCACAGAGGATTCTTCCACAGAGACGACAACAGAGAAGAAGACCGAGGATAAGACGACAGAAAAGACAACGATAGAGAAAGTAACCACGGAAAAGAATGCCAATGCCGATAAGACTACAACAGAGACAGGCAAGTCAGAAAATGGCAAGAGCGATGCAGAGAGCGGCAGTGGAAGCAACAGTGGTACGACCGGAAGCTCCGACAAGTCAAATGGAACCGGCACAACAGATAACAACGGAGGCCTTTCTGATAAGACAGAGAGAGTTCCATCTGCCAAGGACAACGGCTATACAGAGGATAAGAATTCGCAGACCGGTTCAGGAAGCAGCACAAATAAGACTACCGAGGCGGCGACAGAGGCTGTGAAAGCGAGTGCCATCAAGTATGACAATGGCGGCGGAGAGATCACATTTGGAGCCGGCACATCAGCATACGAGATATGCCAGTTGCTTGGACAGATAGGCATCAGGGATGCAGATGAGTATTACGACTGGCTGCTCAGGTCAGGATATTCAGGCAGTCTTGTGCCTGGAACATATACATTCACCGGCAATGAGACAAATGGCGGAATAGTATGGATACTATTAGGTAATCAGTAAAGATACGAGAAAAGGGAGGAGTAATCAATTATGGGAGACAATATGAATAATGAGGAGATGGGATATCCGGGACAGCGTTTCAGTGCGGGTAGTGGTAGTAGTAGTATGGATCCGTTTGCGCCAAATCCGGCAGCCTTGCAGTATGTACCGAATGAATTTGGAATAACTCACAGTGAGACCAGTCCTATGTACCGGTATAACAATCCGGCTGAACCGGATTGTGGAGCTGCCTCACAGACGGACAACTATTATCCGAGACAGCAGTACGGTCAGAATCATCAGTATGGCCAGAACCAGATGTATGGTCAGAATCCACAGTATGGACAGAACCAGATGTATGGACAGAGTCAGCCATATGGCCAGGGCTACGATCAGGAGACTATGAATCCACAGGGGAAAAAAGCAAAGAGTTCCGGATCAAATGTTCTGGCAGGACTGGTAGGAGCGTTTCTTGGATCACTGGTCGGAGTTGTGCTCTGGCTTGTTGTGTATAAGCTTGGTTATATCGCAGGCATATCAGGAGCGGTTATGGTCATATGTGCCATGATGGGGTACAACAAGTTTGGAAAGAAACTTGACCTGAAGGGCATAATAATCTGCGTAGTGTTGTGTATAGGAATGATATACATTTCAGAGAGACTGAGTGTCAGCATGGAATTATATCAGGAATTTAGTGATTATGGATATGATGTGAGCTTCTTTGACTGTTATAAGAGTATGTATGATGTGCTGGATGCTGCAGATACTATGAGTTCATTCTGGGGTGAGCTTGCGGTCGGTTATCTTCTGTTTGTTGTAGCCAGTGTTTCATATATAATAAACAGCATCAGGACAAGAGCAAAATAGAACACGGACCGGCAGACAGAATACTTCTTATAAAACATATATTTTCAGAAAAAAGTGCTTGAATGCACTTTTTTTTTGTGTTACAATGTCGATTGCGTGAGTGCGCATAACAAATATACATGCTGGTTGATAGTTGGCGTGGTGCCTGTGCTCGGGTGGTCCAAAGAGTTGATGCCGGCAGAAGATTTTAACCATGGAGGTAGAAAAAATGAGCGTTATTTCAATGAAGCAGTTATTAGAGGCAGGTGTACATTTCGGACACCAGACAAGAAGATGGAACCCTAAGATGAAGCCATACATCTACACAGAGCGTAATGGTATCTACATCATCGATCTTCAGAAGTCAGTAGGAATGGTTGACGATGCTTACAATGCAATCGGTGATTGTGTTGCAAACGGTGGAACAATCCTTTTCGTTGGTACAAAGAAGCAGGCTCAGGACTCAATCAAGAGCGAGGCAGAGCGTTGCGGTATGTACTATGTAAATGAGAGATGGCTTGGAGGTATGCTTACAAACTTCAAGACAATCCAGACAAGAATCGCTACTCTTAAGAAGTACGAGGAGATGGAGCAGGACGGTACATTTGACGTTCTTCCTAAGAAGGAAGTTATCCAGATCAAGAAGGAGATGGAGAAGCTCGAGAAGAATCTTGGCGGTATCAAGAACATGAAGAGAATCCCAGACATGATCTTCGTTGTTGATCCTAAGAAGGAGAGAATATGTATCCAGGAGGCTCAGTCACTTGGAATTAAGCTTGTTGGTATCGCTGATACAAACTGTGATCCAGAGGAGCTTGATTATGTAATCCCTGGTAACGACGACGCTATCAGAGCTGTAAAGCTTATCGTTTCAAAGATGGCAGACGCTGTTATCGAGGCTCAGCAGGGTGTTGATGCTGATTCAGTAGATGAGGCAGAGGCTGAGGAGGCTGCAGAGGAGTAATCTGTAGTTGATATTGATCATCATTGATTATAATTAATAAATGATTATAAAAGGTAACGGGGTAATATAAAAAGTATTATCCCGTGACTTTTAAAGAGACATATACAGGCTGAAAAAGCTTTAATAAAACGACATAACCATTATTATGATATGTCAATATTCAAATTTGGAGGTAAAATAAGATGGCAATCACAGCAGCTCAGGTTAAAGAGTTAAGAGAGCTCACAGGTGCCGGTATGATGGATTGCAAGAAGGCACTTGCAGAGACTGATGGTAATATGGAAGCAGCAGTAGATGTACTTCGTAAGAGCGGTGCAGTTAAGGCTGAGAAGAAGGCAAGCAGAATCGCAGCAGAGGGTATCTGCCGTGCAGCAGTTAATGGTACAACAGGTGTTGTTGTAGAGGTTAACTCAGAGACAGACTTCGTTGCTAAGAACGAGATATTCCAGACATTTGTTCAGCAGATCGCTGATCAGGCACTTGCTTCATCACTTGTTGGTGGCAAGGATGGCGAGGATGTTGAGGCACTTCTCGGAGAGAATGGTCTTAAGGAAGCCCTTGTTGATAAGACAGCAACAATCGGAGAGAAGTTATCATTCCGTAGATTCCAGAAGCTTTCAGGCGATGTAGTAGTTGACTACTTACACGGCAATGGAAGAATCGGTGTTATCGTAGCTGGTAACGGCGCAAGCGATGACGCTGCTAAGGAAGCACTCAAGAACGTAGCTATGCAGATCGCAGCTATGAACCCACAGTACATCAGCAGAGCTGATATCTCAGCAGACGCTATGGCTAAGCTTAAGGAGATCACAGTTGACAGTGCACTTAATGCACCTGATACACTTCCAAAGCCAATCCTTAACAAGCTTATCGCAAAGGCTGTTGACGGCGTATGGAGCGCAGAGGATGTAGCTATCTACGAAGAGAAGAAGAGCAATATGAACTTCTTATTCAACTTCCTTTCAAAGGAGGCAAAGGCACAGCTTGCAGAGCTTGCTATCGCTGATAAGGATGTTATCGTTGCAGATAAGATCTTCAATGGTCTTGTTGAGGGACGTATCTCAAAGCAGGTTAAGGAGATCAGCCTTCTTGATCAGGTATACGTTAAGGCTGAGGATGGCAAGCAGACAGTTGCCAAGTACCTTGAGTCAGTTAACAAGGATCTCAAGATTGCCAGCTTCGTTCGTTTCGAGGTTGGAGAGGGAATGGAGAAGAAGAACGAGGACTTTGCAGCCGAGGTTGCTAAGCAGATGAACGTTTAATCATATCCCGTATCTGAATATATGAATAATTGCCTTGCGGTTGGCTTTTGAGCTGGCCGTGAGGCTTTTTTATTGTCTGTTTCTGCTGAAATCCGGCACTGTATAAAATATAATCTATGTAATTGCGGTTCAGATGATCGCAAACGAGCTGAGTAACGAGCAGGGACACATAGAATCGGCATCCGGGCTTTGGGTCGACCTTATGCCTGACGGTGTGGAGGCTGCAAAGAGGATAAGAATGCTGCCGGGTGAGGAGGCAACGAGGATTCCGATCATAGTCCTCACGGCCAAGGCTGAGACTGATGACAAGATCAACGGCCTTGATCTGGGGGCGGACGATTATCTTGCAAAGCCATTTGAGACAAAAGAACTCCTGGCAAGGATACGCGCGATAACCAGAAGAAAGAGTGAGGCGGTCAGCACGGAGATGAAGTATGGCGACTGCACGTTAAACAGCCTGAATTATGAGCTCAGTTCATCTGGTGGAAGCGTAAAGCTGCAGAACAAGGAATATCAGATCATGGAACTGCTGATGGCAAATCAGAATGCGATAATATCAGCAGAGCTTATGATGGAGAAGATATGGGGCTGTTGAGTCCTACAGTCTTGACAATATAGCTGCTGTTGATGAATCGGAAGCCGAGTCGTATGCTTTGAAGATACTTGGGGACGGTTCAGACAGTGGATTTACGGATATATACAGATACAGGGTAGCGGACTGTGAGGATGGAACCAGGATAATATTTGTCGACTGCCGTCAGGAGCTGGAGTCGTTCAGAAATACGTTGGTATACAGTGTAGGAGTGTCACTTCTGGGATTCCTTGCGGTGTTCATGCTGGTGCTGTTCTGGTCAAAGAAGATATTCAAGCCGGTGGCTGAGAGTTATGCCAAGCAGAAGCGGTTTATCACCGATGCAAGCCATGAGATCAAGACACCCCTAACCATCATAGATGCAAATACCGAGGTCATAGAGATGGTGAACGGTGAGAGTGAATGGACGAAGAACACCAGGGATCAGGTCAAGAGACTGACAGCGCTCACAAATCAGATGGTGGCTCTCTCCAGACTGGATGAGAATTCCATCAGGCAGCTCATAAGCATACTGGTGGATAACGCCATGAAGTATGCTGTTGAATCAGCGGATATAAGTATATCCTTGAAGCGTGATGGCAGAAAGGTGAAGTTTGTTCTCAAAAACCTCACAGATGGCATGGAAGAGGGCTCTCAGGATATATTGTTTGAGAGATTCTATAGACCTGACAGCTCAAGAAATTCGGAGACCGGAGGTTCGGGAATAGGACTTTGTGACGGGGATGGATACATCACATTCCAGGTTACATTATAGAATAATACAGTGTGTATACGTTAAAACGCTCTGTTCATGATATGAAGTTTACATAACATATCATGGACAGGGCGTTTTCTTTGTGTAAGCGTTGGAATTTATTGTGCATATTTGAAAATACATAACATAATATTATTCTGTTGCGCACAAAATTGCACACAAATTGCGCTTAAGTTGCGCTTCAGCATATACAAAATACACAAATAATTCCTAAAAACATTGTCTACAAGCGACATGGTAACCAGAACTCAAATATGTTAATATATCAGTATGAGGACAAACGGTTGCGCAACTGTTGATCAACATTATTATTGCAAGGAGGAATCCTTGTGATAATGCAGACGCCGCGCGGAGCGCATTGGGATGCGTCTGCGTAATAATACTTATTAGGAGGGCATATATGAGAAGAAAGAGAATTGTAAGGCAGATTGGCTGTGCAGTTCTTGCAGGAGCGCTTATGGTAGGGCAGATCTTTGGATCTGGAGCCTCACTGATAACAGCGAAGGCTGCGGAGAGCTGGGTGGACACACTCAAGGTTGCAAATGGCGATTTTGAAACAGGTGACAGCAGTAACTGGACTATAGAGAGTGAATCGGGAGCTGAGCTTGTTGTAAAAAACGGTGGAAGTAATGTAAACTCCACATATTATCTTAATATCTGGGCTTCAGATGCGGCTGATGTCAGCATCACACAGACTGTAGTGGCTGTTCCTGCGGGAACATACAAGCTGGAGTATGATGTCGAGGGCGATGCACAGGATACAGGACTCACAGTATCTGTCGCTGATAAGTCACAGGCTGTTGGAGCCACGACCGGATGGGATGCATGGGCGACAAATGAGACAGAAGAGTTCGTTCTTGAGGATACAACTGATGTCAGCATTTCATTCAAGGGCAGTCTTGCCAAGGGATATTGGGGCAAGATAGACAATGTAAAGCTCTGCAAGCTTACAGACGAGGAAGATGTAGTTGAGCCTGTGGAGGCTGGAATATATGTGGACCGCGTGAGTGATCTCACATACACAGATCTGAACGGAGAGAAGCAGTCATTTATCGAGGGTGTAGACGTATCATCCTATGTGTCACTGAAGAACAGTGGAGTTAAGTATTATGACTTCGATGGCAATGACCTTGACGATATCGGATACTTCAAGTTCCTTGCTTCATGTGGAATAAATTATGTTCGTGTCCGTGTATGGAATGATCCATATGATGCAGACAAAAACGGTTACGGCGGCGGTAACAATGATTTGGAGACAGCCAAGAAGATCGGACAGTATGCAACAGCAGCCGGAATAAAGCTTCTTGTGGATTTCCATTATTCAGATTTCTGGGCTGATCCAGGTAAGCAGCAGGTGCCAAAGGCTTGGGCTGACTTTACTCTTGACGAGAAGGTAGCTGCAGTTAAGTCATACACATCGGAGAGCCTTAAGACTCTGCTCGATGCTGGCGTTGATGTGGGTATGGTTCAGATCGGAAATGAGACGACCAACGGAATATGCGGTGAGACATCAAAGAACTGGGAAAACATGGCAAAGATCTTCAGTGCCGGAAGCGAGGCGGTGAGAGCCATCGACAAGAATATCCTTGTTGCCATCCATTTCACCAATCCTGAGAGAAGTGGCAATTACGCAAATTTTGCAAAGAGACTTAATACATACAATGTAGACTACGATGTATTTGCATCATCATACTATCCTGTATGGCATGGCACACTTGACAACCTCACATCAGTTCTCAAGAATGTGGCTGACACATACGGCAAGCTGGTAATGGTAGCAGAGACATCATGGGCATACACACTGGATGACGGAGATGGACATGACAACACCGTGAGAAAGGGCGTAAATGACTCAACAACCTACGACATATCAGTTCAGGGACAGGCAAATGAGATCAGCTCAGTTATCAAGGCTGTAAAGAATACAGGTTCATCAGGAATCGGTGTATTCTACTGGGAGCCTGCATGGCTTCCTGTAAATGTGTATGATTCATCTGCAGAGAATGCAGCAGACGTCCTTGCAGCCAACAAGGAGGCATGGGAGAAGTACGGTTCAGGCTGGGCTTCATCATACGCAGGAGAGTACGACGCAGCAGACGCCGGCAAGTGGTACGGCGGTTCAGCAGTTGACAACCAGGCACTGTTTGACTTCACAGGACACCCACTTGAGTCGCTCAAGACATTTGCCTATGTTCACACAGGAACAAAGACAAAGAGAGAGGTAGTCTCAATAACAGTTGATGATGTTGAAATCGAGATAACAGATATTGCAAATGTAGCTCTGCCGACTGCAGCAACAGTAGCTTACAATGATGGCAATTCAGAGAGCGCAGACATCACCTGGGAGGATGGAGCACTTGAGAAGGTAAAGAACTACGGTGCAGGAACATGTACTGTAAAGGGAACTGTGACAGTAAATGATGAGACTGTCGAGGTTCAGTGCAATGTAACAATATTAAAGGAGAACATTCTTGTAAATCCTGGATTTGAGTCAGGAAATGAGGGCTGGACGATCACTGATACCAGCAAGGGACTTGCAATAAAGACAAAGGAAGACTACAGAAACGGAGCATACTGTGCACATTACTACAATGCTTCAGATTTCACATATGACATGTATCAGACCATCACACTTGAGCCGGGCGAGTATGTGTTCAGCGCATATATTCAGGGCGGTGCAAATGGAGACAATGATGTATACGAGGTATATGCAAAGGCAGGAGACACAGAGCTTGCATCAGCTTCAGCAGTTCCACAGGGATGGAAGATATGGCAGCATCCTGAGATCAGATTTACAGTGGAAGAGACAACAGAGGTTGTTGTCGGAATGAGAGCAACCGCATCAGGTAAGGCATGGGGAACATGGGATGACGCATATCTCTACAAGGATGCGGATATCACACCGACACCGGATCCGGATCCAACACCGGACCCAGATCCAACACCAGACCCAGATCCGACACCGGACCCGGATCCAACACCAGATCCAATACCAACACCGGATCCAGATCCAACACCAGACCCAACTCCTTCTATTGATACAAACAAGAATGGTCTTGTGAAGGAGAATGGAAAGACCTACTTCTATAAGAAGGGCGTGGTTCAGGAGAATTACACAGGATTTGTCAAGAGTGCTGGAGTCAACTACTATGTTGTAAATGGCGTGGTAAAGACAGGATACAAGGGACTTGTAAAGAGCCCTAAGACGGGAAAAACATATCTTGTAAAGAATGGCAAGATTTATACAGCATACACAGGTTTCTACAGAAATTCAAAGGGACAGCAGTGTCTCATAATAAAGGGCAAATTTGCAGAGAGCAAGACAGCCCTTGTCAGAAGCACTAAGAATAAGAAGTATTACTATGTAAAGAAAGGTATAATCCAGTCAGGTTATACAGGCTTCTTCAAGAGTACCACAACAGGTGCTAAATGCTATATCTACAAGGGTGTATTCCAGTCAGGCAAGACGGGAATAGTAAAGAGTCCTAAGAATCACAAGAACTACTATGTGAAGAAGGGCAAGATCGCCACAGAAGTTACCGGTATAGTTAAGATATCAGGTTCAAGATATAAAGTAGTGAGAGGTCTTGTTGTCAAAAAAGTAAAATAGTACAGAGTAATACATATATACGATAGTCCGATTGGGGAATACCCGGCCGGACTATTTTATTATTTGTTTATATGTTATTTAATTTTTGTAAGAAACATTAAGAAATTATTTAAAAGTAGTTGAAAAAGTATCATTAAGTGATATAGAATGGATAAGTATTTGTTTATATTATACTAAAACGAGAAAAGGAGAGTAATCATGGACAAATTCTTCAAAATCTCAGAGCGTGGGTCTACAATCAAGACCGAGATCATGGCAGGACTTACAACATTCTTCGCCATGGCATACATCGTTCTGGTCAATCCAAATCAGGTTGCAGGAGAAGGCAGCAATGGCTGGCTGGCAGGGGCAGTTCCAGACATGGCTGGTGAGCTTGGTACAGTATGGAATGCTGTATTCATCGCATCTATTCTTGTTGCAATAGTGGGAACACTTCTCATGGCGTTCCTCGCGGACATGCCATTTGCACAGGCCTGCGGAATGGGACTTAACTCATTCTTCTGTACTATCTTTGTAGCTGGTGCAGCATTTGCAGGTGTGAGTGTTATCAGAGGTTATCAGGCAGGTCTGGTAATAGTATTGATATCAGGTCTCGTATTCCTGATCCTTTCAGTGACAGGACTCAGAAAGTACATTGCAGTTGCAATGCCTGAGTGCCTTAAGAAGTCAATTCCGGCAGGTATTGGTCTGTTCATAGCTCTTATCGGACTGAAGAATGCAACACTTATCCAGGACAACCCATATACATTTGTTCAGTTCTTTGATTTTCACGGTGTGATCACAAGCGCTGGCAGCACAAAGGAGGCTATTGCACAGATCGCACCTCCTATAGTAGCATTTGTAGGATTTATAATAATTGCGATCCTTGCAAAGCTTAATGTAAAGGGTAACATTATCATAGGTATCCTTGCATCTACAGTATTATATTATGTTATGATGCTTCAGGCACCTAACTTTGATTTCTCATCGATCGGACAGTCATTCAAGGATTTCGGTTCAGTCGGATTCCTCGGAGTGTTCCAGGGACAGGCATGGAAGGATGCATTCTCTGCTGAGTATATCGGCGGTGTGTTCTCAGCAATCATGCTTGTTGTCAGCTTCTGTCTGGTAGATATGTTTGATACCATCGGAACTCTCTATGGTGCAGCTTCCCAGGCTAATATGCTTGACGAGAAGGGTGACCCAATGAAGCTTGACGAGTGTATGATGTGTGACTCTATAGGTACTGTATCAGGAGCTATTCTCGGTACATCAACATGTACAACATTTGTAGAGTCAGCTTCAGGTATTGCTGCAGGTGGTAGAACAGGTCTTACAAGTTTGGTTACAGCACTCTGCTTTGCAGTATGTCTGTTCCTCAGCCCTGTTGCCAACATCATTCCATCATGTGCAACAGCACCAGCACTTATCTTCGTAGGTGTACTTATGGCTAAGAACTTTGCAAAGGTTGATATGGAGGATATGCGCTCAGCAGTTCCTGCATTCGTGACATTCCTTATGATGCCACTGACATACTCTATTTCAAATGGTATCGGTCTTGGCGCTATCACATATGTTCTTATCACACTGTTCACAGGCAAGTATAAGAAGCAGGATATCGTAGTGACAATTATTGCACTCTTATTCATAGTAAAATTCGTTTCGGTAACTATGTAATTATTTAGTGACACAAGAGAATTCAAAGCGTTCCCGCATATAAGTGCGGGGACGTTTTTTTATTTGCCAAAGTGAGTTTTTTGTAGTATCATACCAACTGTGTACCAGTAGCCAATCGGATACGGCAATGGCCTCCGGAGCCATGACGGGCGGTTCGACTCCGCCCTGGTACGCTTTTTTATACTCTGATATTTATTTCGTAAAAGGATGATATGCAGTGATGAAGAAGAAAAAGAATTTGGAAGCGGAAGAACAGAATATAGAAAATGAAGAGCCGGAGTTGGATGGGAAATCAGAGATCGGTGGAGATTCAGAGACAGATGATGACTTAGATGACGGTGAAGATCCGGAGTCAGACGATGAATCGGATGACAGTGGAGACTCGGGATTAGATGATGACTTAGATGACAGTGAAGATTCGGAGCTGGCTGATAACTCAGAGCCCGGCGGAGCTTCAGAGGTTGAGGAGACCCCGGCGAGACAGAAAAGGCCGTATGAGGATTATGTCATAGAAGATCCTGAGGATATGGATGATGCACCGGATACCGGAGATATGTTCGATGATGAGGAGCTGTATGGCGATGACGATTATTTTGCCGAAGAGAAGGCAAAGACGCGGAAAGGCCGAAGAAGATCCAGACATGGCGGGATCTCTGGTGGCGTTCTTGTCTTGCTGTGGGCGGTATTTCTGATACTTGTCGGAGTCTATGTGTATGTATTTTTTATAAACGATAAGCTGTTCACAGAGGACATAACCGGAAGAGATAACACGGTGAGACTGGAGATACCAGACGGAGCAAATTACAGGCTGTGTACGATCGATGAGATAAATCAGCTAGTGAACAATTATCTTTTGGCGAGAACAAAGGCAGATCAGACGACACTTCAGAGACTGGTCACAGATCCGTCGGAATTTGACGACATGAAGAGCATTGAGATAGCAGCGGAGTATATAACGGCGTACAACAAGACCACCTGTTATATAGCCAACGGATATACCGCAGATTCGTATATCGTGTACGAATTATCCAATCTGATGATAAAGGATGTCAACTCGGAACCGCTCGATATAAGGTCGTTATATGTGACGAAACAGTCAGATGGAAGCTACAAGATCAACAATTCGGCTTTGTCTGACAAGGAGAGCTCGTATATCAACACCATCAACTCATCTGGTGATATACAGGCGATATATGAACATGTAAAAGAAAACAATGATTATCTGCTTAGAACGGATGAGACATTTAGAAAGTTCCAGAATATGTATAATTAAAGAAAACGCAGGCTTTATGCCTGCGTTTTCTGCTGAACAGCTATTTTGTTACATAGCCTCTGAAGAGTCTACAGTATCTGTGTCGATCAAAACCCCTCTGGTAGGAACCGGTGTGGAGAATACTATCTGTGTCTCTGTGCTGCCAAATCTCTGGAGCTGTCCGATAAATGAGTCGAGATCCATGGTATTAGGAAAGCAGACCTTCATGAGCATGGAGTGCGCACCGGTCACACAGTTGCATTCCAGTACATTTGGACATGCTTCAACAAATGGATAGAAGGTTGGCTTCTGTTTTGGATCAAGAGCCATGTGTATAAATGCTGTGATGTGATATCCGAGAGCCTCATGGTTGATGCTTGCGTGATATCCGGTCAGTATTCCTGCTTTCTCAAGTCTCTCTATTCTTGCTGAAACTGCCGGCGAAGAAAGGAAGACTTTGTTGGCCAGATACTTGAGTGGGGTTCTGGCGTTGCCCTGTAAAAGATGAATGATTTTTCTGTCGATGTTATCCATAATATGCACTTCCTTTTCCTAAAATAAAAAAAGGTGCGTTTCCGAAGAAACACACCTTTGCGTTTGCTTAAATATACATTAATTGATAAAAAAAATCAAGGACTTTTACAAAATTAATTTAACTGAATCTTTGCTGTGGGTTATACATGGTGTGATGAATGGTTCACAAAATGAAAAATAAATGGTATGATGGTTCTGCATATTGGTTAGAATTTACTGGCCTTGGTCTGGCTGATACATGGTGTATGCTGACCAGAAATTAGAATGTGAGATATGTATTAACAATATAGGAAAATAATAACAGAGGAAAGATTATGGCGGATGGAATAAGACTTAACAAATATCTCAGCGAGGCGGGCGTGTGCTCAAGGCGCGCTGCGGATACACATATAGAGAATGGAAAGGTTACGATCAACGGAGAGACTGCAGTCATGGGTCAGAAGGTCATGCCCGGGGATGTGGTGACATTCATGGGCAGGAAGGTTCAGCAGAAGGATAGGACAGTGATCCTGGCATATAATAAGCCGATAGGACTTACCTGTACAGCGAGTAAGGCTGATCCAGACAATATATTTGATCACATAGATTATCCGATCAGACTTCAGTACGTGGGAAGGCTGGACAAGGACTCCCAGGGTCTACTTCTTCTGACAAATGATGGTGACCTGTCAAATGCCATCCAGAAGTCGGTGAACAACCACGAGAAGGAATACAGAGTGCGGGTGAACCGTGAGATAACAGAGGACTTCATCAGGAAGATGTCGGATGGAGTGCCTATACTTGATACAGTGACAAAGAAATGTAAGGTGCGAAAGATAGATGACAGGTCATTCATGATAGTGCTGACACAGGGCCTCAACAGGCAGATCAGACGAATGTGTGATGCATTGGGCTACAGGGTAGTGAACCTGAAGAGAGTCAGGGTCTGCAACGTGAAGCTTGGCAATATGAGACCTGGAGAGTTAAGGGAGCTCAGCCGCGAGGAAGAGGCAGAGCTGAGACGGATCATGGGGATGTAGTAGAGAGTGTATATAGGATTTTTTGTGGGGTGTGTATGGAAGATATTAGTAGAAATACCAGTGAAAATATTAAAGAAAATAATGACATCAGTAGCAATAACGATAATGGCAAGATAACCAGAATTAAAGAACTTGTAAAGCAGCTCAACGATGCTGCAAAGAAATATTATATGGAAGATACAGAGATCATGAGCAATCTGGAATATGATGCTCTGTACGATGAGCTGAGTGCCCTGGAGAAAGAGACCGGGATGGTCATGAGCAACAGCCCGACGGTCAAGGTAGGATATGAGGTGAAGAGTAAACTTCCTAAGGTATCACATGAGCATCCTATGAAGTCATTAGATAAGACCAAGGATGTTGGAGCTCTTGCATCATGGTTGGGTAGCTATAAGGGTGTCATATCCTGGAAGATGGACGGACTTACTATTGTTCTCACATATGAAAATGGAGAATTAAATAAAGCTGTAACTCGTGGAGATGGAAATGAAGGCGAATTGGTTACGAACAATGCAAAGGTATTTGCAAATGTACCTCATCACATCCCGTACAAGGGCAAGCTGACGATCAGAGGCGAGGCGGTCATCAAATACTCGGATTTCAATGCGATAAATGAGAAGATAACGGATGCGGAATCTAAGTACAAGAACCCGCGAAATCTGTGCAGCGGCTCAGTGAGACAGCTCGATAACAAGATAACAAAAGAGAGAAATGTACATTTCTTCGCTTTTAATTTAGTGGACGGTGAGGATGTGGACTTCCACAATTCATTCAAATATCAGCTTGACTGGTTGGAGCAGCAGGGATTTACCGTGGTAGAACACTACCTGACAGACTCGGCGGCACTTCCTGATAAGGTGAGGAAATTTTCAGAGAAGATAACGGAGAATGACTTCCCATCGGATGGTCTGGTACTCATGCTGGATGATCTGGCATACGGAAGGAGCCTGGGAACCACAGCCAAGTTCCCGCGAAATGCCATGGCGTTCAAATGGGCGGATGAGGAGGCAATCACCCATCTACGCTATGTGGAGTGGAGTCCATCAAGAACCGGGCTCATCAACCCGGTCGCTGTATTTGATCCGGTGGAGCTTGAGGGAACAACAGTCAGCCGTGCCAGCATACACAACGTCAGCATACTTAAGTCATTGGCACTGGGCGAAGGTGATGAGATCTCTGTGTACAAGGCGAATATGATCATTCCGCAGATTGCAAGGAACCTAACCATGAGCGGTAACGTGGTCATACCGGCTGCGTGTCCTGCATGCGGAGGAGAGACTGAGATAGTGAGGGAGGAAGGCGGTGCAGCGTCAGGAGTTGAGACTCTGTACTGCACAAACCAGTTTTGCCCTGCGAAGAAACTCAAGTCATTTTCACACTACGTGTCCAGAAATGCGTTGAATATAGACGGACTCTCAGAGGCGACCATAGAGAAGTTCATAGATGAGAAGATCCTCGAGGAGCTTCCTGATCTGTATAAGCTTGCGGCTCACAGAGAACATATAGTTGAACTTGAGGGATTTGGCGAGAAGTCGTACAACAAGCTTGTGGCTGCGGTGGACGCATCCAGACAGACGAACATGTGGCGTCTTGTCAATGGTCTCGGCATTGCAAATGTCGGAGAGGCGACAGCCAAGCTCATGGCCAAGCATTTTGCAAATGATATGGATGCCATGGAGAAGGCAGATGTGTCAGCATACGTTGAGATAGACGGAATCGGTCAGGTTATAGCAGAGGATATAGTCAGATACTTTGAAAATGAGAAGAATTGTGCTATCATAGATAGGTTGATGGCTGAGCTTACGTTTGTGGATGAGACATCTGATACGGAGCAGGATCTGGCGGGCAAGGTGTTCGTCATAACCGGTTCGCTCACCCATTTTGACAACAGAAATCAGCTCAAAGAACTGATAGAGAGCAGAGGAGGTCAGGTTACAGGTTCTGTATCTGCCAAGACCTCATATCTTATAAATAACGATGTGAATTCCACATCATCCAAGAACAAGAAGGCGAAAAGTCTTGATGTGCCTATCATATCTGAGGAGGATTTCTTAGAATTGATTGGACAGTAGAAGTAACTGTAGTAAATGGAAAGGAAATGATAGAGATGCCGATAAGAATAGATGATGATCTGCCGGTTAAGAAAACATTAGAGGACGAGAACATATTTGTCATGGGAACAGGAAGGGCACACAGCCAGGACATAAGACCCCTTGACATTCTGATACTCAACCTCATGCCGCTGAAGGAGGACACAGAGCTGCAGCTCATGCGAAGCTTGTCAAACACCCCACTTCAGGTGAACATCACGCTTCTTAGAACCATGTCCTACGAGTCCAAGAACGTGACAAAGGGACACCTTGACAGATTCTACGAGGATTTTGACAGCGTAAAGAACCGCAAATGGGACGGTTTCATCATAACCGGAGCACCTGTTGAAAAGATGGACTTTGAGAATGTCGACTACTGGGATGAACTCCGCGAGATCATGGATTGGTCCGAGACAAATGTCACATCGACCATGCACATTTGCTGGGGCGCCCAGGCGGGACTCTACTACAGATACGGTGTGCAGAAGTTCGATCTTCCGCAGAAGCTGTCCGGCATATACGAACATCACACCTTCCACAAGAGAACACCGCTTGTCCGTGGCTTTGACGATGTATTTTACGTGCCACATTCAAGATACACGGGCGTATCCAAGGAGGACATTGTAAACAATGAGCACCTTGAGATCGTAGCCGAGTCAGACGTGGCTGGCCCGTACCTCATAATCGGTGACGGCGGTAAGAACATATTTGTCACAGGACATCCTGAGTACGACGTGCTGACCCTCGACCAGGAGTACCACAGAGACCTCGCCAAGGGACTTAATCCACAGATCCCGGTGAATTATTACCCGGACAACGACCCGGAAAAGAAACCAGTGAAGAAGTGGAGATGCCACGCGAATACTTTGTATGCGAATTGGTTGAACTACTATGTTTATCAGCTCACACCGTATAAGTGGGAGTAGCAGCCGCTGAGACCGCATAAAAACTGAGGTTTTAAGCCGAATGCGTTACATATCAATAAAATCATAAATGTATGTAAAATGATGTGATTTTCTGTAATTTTATGATTTTGTGACGATTAATTGGTGTTTTTTCAAAATGCAGATGGTGTTTTTTTAAACGGCGTTAGGCAGGGAAGATATTATATACAAAATTAAAACACAGCACTATGTAGATGAGTGGTAGTTATCTATGTAGTGCTGTGTTTTTCGTTGTAATTTCTTAATCTATAGTATTTAGAAAGGCGAGTAATGCCTCTCTTTGTACAGAGTTGAGTCTATATATTCTGGTTGACAGTGGATCATTGATTAGAACCTTATTATCATCATCAAAAAAATCCCTTAATGAAATGTCAAGTGCTTTGCACAATTGGAAAAGAACTTCTATTGTGGGATTTTTATTACCCATTTCAATATCACGAACATAACTTTGGCTGATCCCTGCAAGATTGGCAAGTTTGTTGGTGGATATCTGCTTCTGTTCACGGAAAAAGCGCAATCTATCTCCAACAGGGTACTCATAAGATTCATGTGTATTTGCCATATATGGAAGCCTCCTATTTATTCTTTATAGAGATAGACTATCAAAGTTTTTGAGATAAAATTACACTTAAAGAGTTGATTAAGTATCGCTATAGCAATATAATATAAAATATGTATTATATAATAACGATTTTATATGAAGGGAGTTATTAACATGATGGCAATAATATGTTTGGTGTTATCAGTAATTTTAACTATAAAAATTGGTAATGTGCTTTTTAAAAATACGATAGGAACTACTTTCGCTTATGCGGTAAGGTACATGTTATTATTTTTTGTAATAATGGTAGTGTTAGCTGGTTTATGCAGAAAAATAGGGTTGATGTAAAAAATACGGAGTTTTTGATATGGATAAACCTATGTGAATATTAAGTATAGATTTATATTTGCCGGTATAGGTGTGAGATAATATGCTAATGCTCCCTCTTTGGGGAATTACAAATATGAACGTTGTGAAATGTAGAATATATTTACTATTGGAGAAGGGTATGTGTGAAGTGGATAAGGATAATAAAGTAAGAGAGTTATTTAAGCTTTTTTTTGGTGATAAAAACATATATGGAAGAGATGTATATATATATGGTGTTGATATGATTCCTGATAGACTGGATGATCTGTTAAAAGACGAATATGAGATTGAGGATGAAGATGAACTATTGTTGGCATTTTATGATAAACAAGGTTTCGTATTAACAACAAAAGGATTTTATTGGAAAGATGTTTACAATGATAATAATATGTGGGAGTTGGAAGATATTTATGATGTTAATAGTGCAAAGAGAATTTTAGCAAATGTGATTTATTTTGTTGGGAATAGTAACAATGTTTCTGAAGATGTTTATCTTACAGGGATTGATAATGTTTATGAGTTTATATTTGCTTTTACAGGTTTTATTAGAAAGCTGGCAGGAAATGAAAAAGAAGATATGAATATGATTGATAAAATAGCAGAAGCTTGTTTGTCGGCACCATTAGAAAAAGCTACAGCATGTGTGTATGGAAATCCAATAAAAAATAATAATTCAAAGCTAAATAAGGTGAAAACATATTTTGGAATACCCGAAGATGAGAAAATTTTTATTATTTTAGATTCTACTATTTTAGGAAATGGTAAATCAGGATTTGCTATTGGAACTGATGGAATATACTATTGTCAATCTAATAAATGTGGAAAAATCACTTGGAATGATTTGAAAAATAAAACAATAAAAAAAGGGTTCAGTTCTATAAAAATTGGTGAATTAGATTTTGTGTGTAATGCCGGAATTGAGCAAACAAGTCTTTATGCCATTTTAAGAAACATAAAATCAGTAGTTAATTTTATTGATGAAAAAGAAGTAAAATCACAAGATAATCATGAAAAATATGTAGGGGATAATTATAATAATACAGAATCTGAAATAACGATAAAGGAAAGTTCTCCAAATGATGTTAGGTTAGTTGCAGAGAAATATTTTTCGGATGATGTATTTGGCGAAAAAATATTTTTATTTGACAAAAATTATGATAGAGATGCTGTAAAGTATATTACAAGACATTATTCTTTAGAAACTATGGAAGATCCATTGTTAATTTTTAATTACAAAGGAGATCATGAGCAAGGTTTTCTTATTACAACTCGCAGAATTATATGGAAATATAGAGGCTTGTCGGGAGAATGGAATATTAAAGACATAGGTGCTGTTGATAGCGCAAAGTTCATGTCATATATTGATTCGATGATGTTAATTGATAAAAATTTATCTAGGTATTCATCTAATATTGTATTGACATATATTCCTGATCCGGAGTTGTTTATTTTTCGATTTGCCTTATTTGTGTCAGAATTAGTTCCTGAATTCTGTGATAATAGCAGATTGGCAACTATATTAAAGTATGCAGCTTGTTCTAATAGTAAGGTAAGCTCATGTGGTATAACATGGAAAAAAATTAATCCACCTAAATATTATCAGGAACAAGATGATAAGCAGAGAGCATATATTAGGGATTATGAAAAGAGAATAAGAGCAAGTTTATTTATTGGTGAAGATGAGACTCTATATGGAGCAAATATAACTAATAATAAAGGTTCTAATTCATACGCTTTTACAGAGTATGGTGTATATTATAAAAATAGCAATGATAACGGTAGATTGGATTGGAATGAATTCAAAAATTCCACTATAAAGATATTGGATAACAACAATATTTCGATTGGAAATATAATATTGGAAGTGGATGGTTCAATTAGGGATTATTATAAACTGTTGTCAAACCTTCAGGATGCAGTTAAGTGGAATTGGACTGAGGTATTTGAAATTGTTAAAACAAAACCTAATATAAGCGCTAATAAAAAATTTATTTTAGATAGCATACCACAGCAAATTGTAAATAAATATGAGGAGGACATTGATGGTATTTCACCTGATGTTGATCCTATAAAGTTTAATGGAGGAAGAAGTGTAAGAATTGACAAACAGGTGGTTGCTTTTAAGGAAGCGATCAATATTGATGCTAAGAAAAATGTATTTTTGATTGTTCCAGGTGGAATCTTTGGTAATTATGGAAAAAAATCAAAAGGTTTTGCTATTGTAGAGGATGGATTTTACTATAGAAATGATTTGGGTAATGTGGGTGTTATCAGTTGGGAGAAATACCTAGAGCAGAAGATATATTTGGATATTTACCTTTATGTTGGAGAGAATGGGTTTAATGTTAGTAGTGCATTCAAACAGCACATTATTAATTTGCTAAAGGCCCTGCAAAAATATATAGCAGAAAACACCAATAGTACTATATGCCATGATATTCCGCCTAAAGATGATAATGAAAAAAAGATTGCTCATAATAAAACTATAACTGATAATGAAAACTTAGATGGCAAAGAAATTACCATAAAGAAAAACGTACTGGAAGAATCAGGGAAAGAAACAGAACATGTGACAATGATATCCTCCACAATTGTTAATAAAGTTGATGACAATGGAGAAAAGATAATAGCTGTTGAGCAACCTGTTGCAGTAGAGCCAGTAAAAATTAACCAGAAAGAACAGGTGACTAAAAATCAAAAGCAAATAGAAGAGCAAAACATTGAAAATAGAGATGTTAATAAAATAGTAGAAGATAGGGTAAATAAGAATCAAAAACAACCAACTCAAAATGTTACAGATCAGGATGACGACGACAGAATACGAAGAGAAGAAATATTAATGACGTTGGCTGAAAAAATAGAAAGAAAAAATACTATAGGTGTAGTATCGTTGATTTTGAGTATTATTGGTTTGGTGACAACATTTATAGTTGTAGGTATTGTTCCAGATGTAATATCTTTAATTCTAAGCGTGGTGGCACTTTCTAAGAAGGGAAAGAAAAAGAAGGCTGCAACGGCAGGTTTGATTATATCACTTATAGGAACCGCTATTTGGATAGCAGAAGCGGTAATACTGGGATTGTGATTATTCCGTAATTTGGTACTTCCTGTTTATATATCATCTATATGATGATAATAAATCATAGAAAACAGGAAGGAGGATGATGAGATATAAACAGGCATACGATAGCAGCTATAGGACTTGCTGTACTTCAGGGAGTGGTTGTGTTTCTGCAGGAAACGGTACTCAGTGGAAAGTCTTAGATAACTACATATTTAATTTTAAGAGAGATGAAGTTGTGTTTTTCATCTCTCTTTTTCTATGCTCATTTTCGGGAAGGGGGTGAGAGTGTGAAAATGCAGCGTAGAGATTTATTAGAACAGGCAGGTCAGTTGATTAATGGAATGAGAAGTCTGTGTCAGCTTTTGGAATGTCCGGGAGTCCCACCGATCACAGAGGATGTCCTTGCGGTATTTGAATGTGTTGATGATGAAGTGCTCCGGCTCATTGATGAAGCAATGAAATTGGATAGCGATGATGACGAGGAATAATCATAAGGAGAAAAGAGTTACATGCAGAAGATTATTATTTCGATACTGTCTACAGTGATTGTTATTTGGAATGAACTACGAGACAGAAATGGAAAGAATAGAGAAGAAAACAAAGGTGAAAGGAGAAAAAAATAATATGGCAGCAAATGTAGAAACGATGTTTAGTGTAAGGGAAAAACCATGGCATGGCCTTGGTGTTGTAGTAGAGGAGGCTCCATCATCAGAGGATGCATTAAGACTTGCCGGACTTGATTGGAGAGTAGTGCAGAAATCATTGTATACAAATTCAGGACTGGTTGATGGGTATAAGGCAAATGTAAGAGAGTCCGATAATACTGTGCTTGGGGTTGTTACAGACAGGTATAAGGTTGTTCAGAATACAGAAGCTTTTGCGTTTACTGATAATCTGCTGGGAGAGGGTGTAAAGTACGAGACGGCCGGATCTCTTCAGGGAGGGAAGAAAGTATGGATTCTGGCAAGGCTTCCGAGGGAGTACATCATGTCTGGAGAGCGAATAACACCATATCTTGTGTTTAGTAATACTAATGATGGTTCGGGAGCTGTGAAGGTTGCAATAACACCAGTGAGAGTTGTTTGTAATAATACATTGAATCTGGCATTAAGCACCGCAAACAGATGTTTCAGTATGGTCCATACAGGTGATATAAAGGGTAAGATTGATGAGGCAAAACAGACTTTGTTTATGGCAGATGAATATATGGAGGCTCTTGGTAATGAATTTGAGAGAATGCGTAGACAGAGGATAACAGATCAACAGGTAAAAGAATACATAGAAATGCTGTTGCCGATAGATCAGAATTCAAGTTCTGTTACTACAAGAAATATAAAAAAGCTTCGTGATGATATGAGAATGAGGTATTATGATGCCCCAGACCTTACACATCTTGGAAATAACGCATATAGATTTATCAATGCGGTATCAGATTTTGCTACTCATGCTAATCCGATAAGAAGGTCAAAGAACTATAATGAAAATCTTTTCATGAAAACATATGAAGGAAATCCTATGATAGATAAGGCTTATCAGCTTTTAGCAGCATAAAAATATGGAGGTAGATTATGAATATTAAGATAATTGGAGCGATAACTGCAGGAACAGTTATGGCACTTGTTTCAGGACTGCTTATATGGCATAAGTCAGGTAAAACGGAGTGCGTATATACAATAGATGGAAGAAATGGTATTTGGGATTGTGATGACGTATGGGAATAAAGGATAAATTTATAAAAAAGATCTACGCTGAGCTGCAGCAGTACAAGAAGTTGTACGGTGATAAAGAGTCCAGGGAAAACTCAAAGTTGGAAATATGTTCATGTATATATGAAATACTTATCTCTTCGGCAGATGAATTTTCGGACATGCTGCTTATGAATCTTGTAAATCAGAGCACAAATATTTTGGAATCTATATATAAGGACTGTGCTCAGAATGAGGATTATTACATGGTGGTAAGAGAGCATATGAAGAATACAGAATATGATATAGCGCAGGAAGAGGATGAAGAATGTACATGGTGGAGCAGCGTGAACTACGATGATGGAGGTATAGGATGCGACGATTAATTTCAACACTGGATCTGCCAAAAGAAGAATGGCTAAGATACAGAAAGAAAGGAATTACGGGAACGGATGCTGGTGCTATATGTGGATTGAATCCCTATTCATCAGCATTCCAGATATATCAGAACAAGATATCTGAAGATATTGAGCAGACAGATAATGAATCAATGAGACAGGGAAGAGACCTTGAAGAATATGTTGCACAGAGATTTACTGAGGAGACAGGCTTAAAAATTAGAAAAGCAAATGCTATTTATCAGAATGAGGGATATCCATTTATGCTTGCAGATTTTGACAGGCTGATTGTTGGTAGTAGAGCAGGCCTTGAGTGTAAGACAGTGTCTCCGTATTCATCTGACAAATGGGATGATGGGAATATACCATTACATTATCAGATGCAGGTTCAGCATTATCTCGCTGTAAGTGGATATGATTGCTGGTATGTTGCGGTTTTGATATTTGGACAGAAATTTCTTGTAAGAAAAATAGATCGGGATGAAGAGCTTATTAAATATCTGATCACGATTGAAGAGAATTTTTGGAATAATAATGTGCTTGCAAGAGTAATGCCTGATCCAGATGGAACAGATAGCTGTTCTGAGACTATATCAAAGATGTACTTCAAAGGTGATAGGAATAAGCAGGTCGAACTTCATGGCTATAAGGCTGTTCTTGATAGAAGAATGGAACTTGATTCACTGATAAAGAAACTGGAGCAGGAAAAAGCAGCGATAGATCAGAGAATCAAGATTGAAATGCAGGATGCTACTATTGCGGTTGAAGCAGATTATAAGATTTCATTGTCGAACATTGAGCAGAGCAGATTTGATGCTAAGAAGTTCAAAGAAGATGACCCGGTTATGTATAACAAATATTGCAATAACACTGCAAGCAGAAGATTTATGATAAAACGTGCAGCATGAAGGAGGATGAGTATATGGCAAATAATATAGATCTTAAGCAGGAACTTGCTGAACAGGCGTCAAAAGTCCCAGCGAAAAAGGATGAAGAAGTTAAACTTACAAAGAGCATGACAATACCGGATATGGTCAAGGCAATGATGCCGGAGATAAAGAAAGCACTGCCAGCTGTAATGACCCCAGAGAGATTTACGCGTATAGCATTGTCTGCACTTAATACCACACCTGCATTGAATCAGTGTACTCCCATGTCGTTTCTGGCAGCGCTTATGAATGCGGCGCAGTTAGGACTTGAGCCAAACACTCCGCTTGGGCAGGCGTATCTTATTCCGTATAAGAATCATGGAACCTTGGAGTGTCAGTTCCAGATTGGATACAAAGGATTGATTGAATTGGCATATAGAAGCGGTCAGATGCAGACGATACAGGCTCAGACTGTGTATGAAAATGATGAGTTTGCATATCAGTATGGGTTGGAACCGGTTCTTGTTCATCGTCCGGCATATTCGGACAGAGGCGAAGTTAAATATTTCTATGGAATATTTAAAACTGTGAATGGCGGATATGGTATGGCGGTCATGTCTAGGGCTGAAATGGATTTATATGCAAAGACATATAGTAAAGCGTACGACAGCAGTTATTCCCCTTGGAAATCAAATTATGAGGATATGGCTAAGAAAACTGTGATAAAGCAGGCGTTAAAGTATGCTCCGATAAAGACAGATTTTCAGAGGGCTTTATCGTTTGATGAAACAATCAAGAAGGAAATATCTTTGGATATGTCTACGGTCAAGAATGAGCTGTTAGATGTAGCGTAAGCAATAAAATACAAATCATGGCCTTGTCTGGTTGAGTAAACCGGGCAGGGCTTTTTTATTTTTGAGGAAAGGATATGTAACTATGGTCAAATTAAATAAAGAGCAGTTTATAGATGAGATAGTAGGGAAACTTGAAAGGATATATGGTCATGAAAATGTTCAGACTTCTATTCAGATTAAAAACAACGGTGTTAAGTTCGATGCCATTACCATACACAGAGAAAATAGACAATTGTCTCCATGTGTTTATATAGACAAGTATTATGAGAAATATAAGATTGGGATCATGGAGATAGGAGATGTTGTAAGAAAGGTGGTACAGAAAAATGAGGAGAAGATGGGTGATGATGATTTTGATATTTCTGTTCTTTCTGATTATGACCGTGCATGTACCAGAATACGTGTTAGATTGATAAATACAGAGCGAAATGGGGAACTGTTGTTAAATGTTCCACATAGGGAATTTTTAGACCTTTCTCTGATTTATTATATCGACATGACTTCTGATAAGAATAAGGATGTCAGCATTCTCTGTACAAGAGTATGCAATTCACAAATGGCAAAATGGAAAATTACAGAGCAGGAGCTTTATCAGCAGGCGATGATCAATATGGAGATTTGTGATGAGGGGTGTATTATCAGCATATGGGATCTGTTTAGAGATAGGTATGATGCAGATTACAAAGAAGATACAGAGAAAGATGAAACATATTATATTATGACAAATAAACATCTGATTTATGGAGCTAACCAGTTGCTGATGAAAAATAAAATAAAAGACTTTGCAGCTTACATGGAAAAGGATATTTATATAATTCCGAGCAGTGTGAATGAATGCTTGTTATTGCCGATTTGTGATGGAACAAAAAGTCCCCAGGAGCTTTGTGCTGATGTGGTCGATGTGAATAAAACTCTTCTCCCTCAGGACGTTCTATCCAATCACGTATATAAATATGACAGAAACACAGAAGAAATATTTATAGCAGCATAGAGGTGATTCGTTGAAAAGACAGCTATTTACTGAAAGAGAAAATCGTCTCATGTTGCAAATAGAACATGAACATGATTTCTTTAAATACAGGATGATTTCAAAGCAGAGAAAAGATATTTATGAGGTATGTGATGAGATATATTTTACAGAGTGCGTATATGAGTATCTGATTTATGTAGATGAATTGCCGGATGATCAGATAACAGCATTGGTACAGTGCAAATGTGGAATTTTTAAGTGCTTGTATTCGATATATCTGGATGACGAATATATACATGTGGATACATGGGATGAAGTATCGAGTCTCATTGAGCAATTGATAGATAGACAGCTGAAGAAGGCAAGCTAGTGTCCGAAAAGGTGGTTGTATTTACAGGATATGTCCGTTTATTGGTATTTGACCTTTCAGAACACATATATGTGATGATTATTATGTGTTCTGAAAGGTACACCTTTGAGGACATGGTATATGGAGGTAGGTTATTATGACAGGCAGAAAGTATGGATATGCCCGTGTGAGTTCAAATTCGCAGAATCTTGACAGACAGATAATAGCACTGAAGGAATATGTAGAAGATACGAATATTATAGTAGATAAGAAGTCTGGAAAGAATCTTGAACGTGAAGGGTATCAGGCTCTTAAAGGTCCAATGGGACTTCGCAGGGGAGACTCATTGTATGTGGTTTCCTTGGACAGACTCAGCAGGAGCAAACAGGATATTTTGTCGGAGGTAAAGTGGTTTAAAGATAGTGGCATAGATCTGAGAATCCTTGATCTGCCAACAACGATGATAGATTTCCCTGAGGGACAGGAGTGGATCAGGGATATGATAAACAACATTCTCATAGAGGTTCTTGGCAGTATTGCAGAGCAGGAGAGGATTACGATAAGGAAAAGGCAAAGAGCTGGAATAGAGGCTGCAAAAAAGAAAGGCAAGCATCTTGGTAGGCATAGTGTTGCAAAACCTGAAAATTATGATGATGTTATGAAGTTGTGGAAGACAAAGAACATTACAGCTGTTGAGGCAATGAAGAGATTAGGGGTGACTAAAACTCTTTTTTATAAATGGGCAAAGGAGATGGAAGATAGGAAATCATAGGTGAACAGATATATTCTAATATGAGCACATATAGACAGTAATTTGTTTTTTTACACGAACATTCCATTAACAAAGGAAGGAGTGAAAATATGTTACAGAACGAACCTGATGTATTAACTATAAAAGATGTAATGAGGGTGTTGCATTGTGGGAGAACAAAGATACTGCAGATGATTCATGATGGAGTTCTGGAAGGGCACTTCGTTAGTGGACGATGGCTGGTATTTAGAGAAGATGTAGAAGAATTTATACTTAGATCTTGAGAAATAGATATGAGGGATCTGCTGTACAAATGTATTAACATATACAAAGAATTTGTATATGTTAATACATTGATGTTATAATATTATATACATTTACGTTGCAATATATACGATATAGAGGGGGAGTTATGACAGAACAGCAGTATAAAGATTTATTAATAGCGACAGCTAAGATGAGTGAGTATGAGTATAAGGACGAGGTAATAGAGGCTCTTAAAGTTGCTTCTGTTTCATTTCAAAAAGAATGGGGTTTTACATATCATTTGCCTAATCATCGCAAGGAATACATTATTATTAGTGTAGTTCCTGATAAATTAACAGTCCTGAGAAAATATGAGAATTTTGTTGATGGTTTGTGTAGACAGGTTTATGAACCGAACGATGATAACGAGTACTGGGGATTGATATTAAAGCCTGGAGTACTGAATAGTGCCTCAGAAGAAATAAGCCAAGAGATACTTTTTGATGATATACAAAATCGAATAATTGATGAGATTCGTCAGGCTAAATTTTTAATATGGATTGCAATGGCATGGTTTACCAATAAAAAAATATTCGATGAATTATTAAAAAAAAGGAACGATGGGTTGGATGTAAAAATAATTATTGATAATAACATGATCAACAAAGATAAACCTTCATTCGTTTTGGAAGACTACTTTGAGGTATATCGAGTAGATGTGATGTCAGAAAAATATAAAAATATAATGCATAGGAAATTTTGTGTGATTGATTTGGAGGTTGCAATGCACGGAACTTTCAATTGGACGACTGCTGCAAACTATAATAAGGAGCATTGGGATGTTGATCATAATAGACAAACAGCGAAATCATTTGCAGAAGAATTTATAAAAATGAGAAGGGATGCAAATTGTAGATACTAAAACTTTTTTTATGGAGTATTTTTATGGATTTAAGAGAGTATTATTTAAGTAATGTGAAGGCATCAGATTATCATTATCGTTTTCTGGATTTTGTGAAAAAGGTAAACTATTCATATAATGTTTTTTACGGAGTAAGAGAAACCCAGAATTATCAATTTGAAATTTATGATGTTGAAGATGCAATAACTAAATTTAGAGAATTATGTCAGCTAGATCTTTATTTTTCAGTTGAAGATAAATGTTGGTTTTATTTAATAACATATTATTTGAATATGCTAGGTTATGAAATAAAAGAGTTCCCTAGGATATTGGCAAGACCTCCTGTTGAACCAGAGAAATTCACACGTGACGATATTGGAGGAAAAATTATAGCGTTGGGTAGAGATGATAAAGGAGACATTCGTTATGCTGCTAGAAGAGCATTTGTAGAAGAAATGACGTTCAAGAAAAACAATTGCAGCATTGAGGTAAACGATTCTATAAATCAAAAATTTATTGAAATTTCTACTAGGCAGGCATCTTTTAGCAGCATGCATATAGATGAGAAAATTGCGGAGATTGCAAATCTTATCGAAAACTTGTTGAAACAAGATGGAAAATATAGCACACCAGAATACGAAAATGTATGCTGTGGATTCATTGATGATTCAATAGTAAAGAGTTATAGAAATAAAATGCAGTGTTTTAGACATTGCACAGATGAGGCAATAGAGGAGAGAAAGGCATATTCAGAAGCACAGAAAAATTTTCTTGTGGATTATGGCCTTACGATTGTAAAGGCCATTCATCAACTGGTAAAATAAATAGCAGTAATATAGATTTGGTTTAAGACAGATGATTTATATTATTTCAATCTCATTGTTTTATTTCATAATTGAAAAAACTATTTATTATTCGGTGTCAGGGGCAACAAGAGTATAAAATCCAATTTATGTATGGGGTAACATATTGAAGAATGCTTATGTGAGTACATTATCACATAGGCATTCTTTTTTTGTATATGCAAATTATATTTAGGGGGGCATAGTAGTCACAGAAAGATAAGGGGCATTCGCAGTCCATAACCGAAGAAGGCTATGGACTGATTTTTATGAAGAATTTTTCTTTCCGTCAATCTTGTTTGATATGTATTCATCTAACGCATTTCGAGTGATAAGTATTCGTTGCCCTATCTTGGCTGATTTAATTTGGTGTGTCTGTGTAGTGAGTTTATATGCGGTATTTTTGCCAATACCGAGTTCTGTGCATAAATCATTGATAGTTAAAAGTTGGTCGTTCATAATGAGCTCCTTTCATTGATGGTAAGTGCACTATATACTCTAAAATATAGCTCTGCAACGTAGTCTCTGCTTTCCTTCCCATCTAGCTCCAAGCTCTCAATTTGTTCATAGATAAGGTTCTCCATAAGCCTGTCGAAAGAATCTTCATCAAATGGCATATCCTTCCACCCATTGTCCAGACAAAACTGCCAAAATATGCGATATGCAATTGAAAGAATATTTCCATTGCTGTTCAATCTCTCCTGATAAATCAGTTCCCTTCTTTCTCTTAACTGCAAATATTTATCGTTTTCATCTCTTATAAATGATTCAATATCATCATAGTGTTCTATAGCCCATTCAATAAACCACTTGAAAAAAAACGATAGTAAGACTGGCTCTCTATAAAAATGCGTTTCTCTATACAAAAATGAGGAATGTAGCCGGGATTGCACAGAACGAAGCACAGAAGTCGGCAGATATGAATCAAATATCTTCCCGAACAGAGAGCAAGACCGAAACAGTTATTACCGAAACCGATGACGGACACGGTAATATCGTGGAAACTGAAAGCACGGTCACACAAACCTATCTGTATATTACCGTCAGCCACAAGACTGCCGAGGAAATGGCGGCGCAATATGGTTTTAACGAAGAACAGAAAGGCTACCTCGCTGAACTGCTTGCAGATGAAAACAATTACCTTTGGTCACAGGTGCTTTACGGCATTACAGGCGGCGACGGACAGATCGTGACCGTTGCACTCTCTCTGGTTGGCAATGTGGGCGGTCAGCCGTATTGGTCGTGGTACGGTTTTAACTCCCGTGTAGAATGGTGTGCTTGCTTTGTATCTTGGTGTGCCAACGAGTGCGGCTATATCGACGCTGGAGTTATCCCAAAATATGCAGGCTGTGTCAACGGAGTACAATGGTTTAAGGATCGTGGACAATGGCTGGATGGCAGCGCCGAGCCTGCCCCCGGAATGATTATTTTCTTCGATTGGGCAGACGAAAGTGGTCAGGATGGATTATCCGACCATACGGGTATTGTTCAAAAGGTCGAAAACGGCAAGGTTTATACGGTCGAGGGCAACTCCGGCGACAGTTGCCGAGTCAATGAGTATTCTATCGGTTATTACGAGATTCTTGGCTACGGCGCACCTGCCTATTAAAATACACAAGCCGCCTGCATTTTGCAGGCGGTTGGATTACATATCAGAAAGATATTGTGCCGGTTTGAAAACTAAAAGTCTCAAAATACAGACTTAATAATTGCGATTTCACTCTCAAAGTGCTATAATACAAACTATATTTGGGTGGAGGTGCGGAAATGAAAGTACGGTACAACAAACTTTGGAAACTTCTGATTGACAAGGGAATGAAAAAGAGTCAATTACGAGAAGCGGTCGGGGCAAGCAAAAGTACATTTGCGAAACTCGGAAAAAATGAAAATGTTACCCTTCCCGTGCTGTTGAATATATGCGAATACTTAGAGTGTGATTTTGGCGACATAATGGAAGCCGTACCCGAAAATGAGGTGTAGGATCAATGAACAAGAAGATTTTAATTGTGGATGACGAAAAAGAAATCGTTGATCTGCTTGAAGTGTATTTGAGTAACGATGGTTATTCAGTATATAAATGTTATAATGGGTTAGAGGCGATGAAATGTATCAAACAGTCGCAGATTGATTTAGCGATACTTGATATTATGCTGCCGGATATTGATGGTTTTCGACTTTGCCAAAAAATTCGGGAAAAGTTTTACTTCCCTATTATTATGCTTACCGCCAAAATTGAGGATAGCGACAAGATTATGGGGCTTACGATTGGTGCGGATGATTATATAACGAAACCGTTTAATCCTTTAGAGGTTGTGGCAAGAGTAAAGACGCAATTAAGGCGTTATCAGAGCTATAACAGTCCTAATTTGAGCCAATCCGAAGAAAAAGACGAGTATGACATCAGAGGTCTACTGATAAACAGAGTCAGCCACAAGTGCTACTTGTATGGCAAAGAAATAGCCTTGACTCCGTTGGAGTTTTCTATTCTGTGGTATCTGTGCGAACATCAGGGTAAAGTTGTCGCCTCGGAGGAATTATTTGAAGCCGTGTGGAAAGAAAAGTATCTTCGCAACAGTAACAATACGGTAATGGCGCACATTGGGCGGCTTCGGGAAAAATTGAATGAACCTTCAAAAAATCCGAAGTTCATTAAAACTGTTTGGGGGGTAGGGTATGAAATTGAATAAAAAAGAAAAAAACTATCTGCTCTCTACCTTGTTCAAAGGGTATGTAATTCAATGTGCGATTTGCTCTGTGCTTATTTTTGGCGGTACTTTTCTTTTAGGAATTATGGCAGAGGAAATTCTCCGCAAGTATGTTTTGTATTATTACTTGTATTACAGAACAGTATATCTTTATATAGTGGCTGTAATCGTGTGGGGTGGCTGTATTATATACATGACATACCTACTTTTGAAAAAAGTAGTCGCCTATGTGTACGAGGTACAGGCTGCGACAGGAAAAATGTTCGATCAGAATGTCAGTTACATTGAAATGTCCCCGGAGTTGAGTGAAATCGCCGCTAACATCAATCAGTTAAAACAAGAGGCTGAAAGTAATGCAAGGCTTGCAAAAGAAAATGAGCAGCGAAAAAATGACCTGATTATGTATCTTGCACACGATTTGAAAACACCGCTTTCTTCTGTAATCGGGTATCTTACTTTACTGCGTGATGAGTCGCAAATCTCAAAGGAACTTCGAGAAAAGTACCTTTCAATCACTCTTGGTAAGGCAGAACGGTTAGAGGATCTGATTAACGAGTTTTTCGAGATAACACGATTCAATATATACGATATTACATTACAATACACGAAAATCAATTTAACTCGCCTGCTGGAGCAACTTGTATATGAATTTAAGCCTATGCTCAAATCAAAGAATTTGCAATGTAATCTTTGTGTTGATGATGATATAATGCTTCGATGTGACGCAGACAAAATTCAGCGTGTTTTTGATAACCTTTTGAGAAATGCGGTTATCTACAGTTTTGAAAATACGGATATCACGATCAGCGCACAATGTCAGGAAGATACGGTCAGCATTATTTTTTGTAACCACGGCGATACTCTGCCGGAAGAAAAGTTAAACAGGATTTTCGAGCAGTTTTATCGGCTTGACGCAGCGAGAAGTACAAGCAGTGGAGGAGCTGGATTAGGTTTGGCGATTGCAAAGCAGATTGTTGAACTACACAATGGTACAATCGTTGCAGAGAGCCAAGAGGATCAAAACAAGTTTTCAATTACTTTGCCGTTGGCGTAGGAAAATTGTAAGAATTTGCATAGAAAAAAAGAGGAATATCTTACGAGCAATCAAGAAAATACGGGCTTCTGTTTTGGTACAATAAAAGTATCAAGATAGAGGCTCGTATTTTTTGTGATACAGCATAAGGAGGAATGATGAAGTTGCTAAGAAAACAAATGCTGCTATGTTCTATTTTGTTTCTTGTATTTACGCTATCTGCCTGCTCTGCAATTGGGCAGACAGACGAAAACAATCTTACAGATAGCGCAACATCCGCAGAAAAAACGGTATCAGTTGTACGAGGGACAATTACTCCAACCGTTTCAACGCAAACGACTATTGTTCCGGCAGTACCGTTTATTATTTTCTCACCCGAAAATGGCATATTTAATACAGCGGTAGAATTAGAAGAAAAAATCACTGCCGGGCAAATTATTGGAACTGTGAACGGCAAAGAATTGAAATCTCCGGTGGATGGTACAATTACCTCTATTGCCCCATCCAATGAAAGCGTACCGAGTAATTATCCCGTAGCGATAGTGCATTATACAGGATTTGCCCTCAATGTAGAGGCAGATAATTTTTTGAGTACCTTACCGGAGTATGCAGAGTTGAAAGCAAAATTTCAAGTATATGATGGTGTAGGACCAACCGATATGATTGCCGTGGTGTCGCCTGCCGCAGATGAAAATGCGTTTACGGGAATCGTGCCGCAAGAGGGCATTCTGCAATGCTTGATCAGTCAAACAGTCGATGTGAAATCGGGGCAAAGTGCAACGGTAGTCATAACGGCGACAACGAGAAATGATGTCCTTATATTGCCGCTGTCGGTAATAGCGGGTAGACAAGGGACGGGATTGGTTACTGTAATTACTCCGAATGGAGAAAGAGTGGAAACAAAAGTGACATTGGGTGTGACAGACGGAGCCAATATAGAAATACTGTCCGGCTTAGAGGAGGGCGATGTAGTTTCTGCTACTCCGCCAAACCTTGATCCGAGGGGGATTTGATAAAATGAAAGGAATTTCCGAAAAGACTTTAATCAAAATAAAGGATTTGAAAGCAAGCGTCAAATTGAATAATGGCGATATGCTGACAACAGTAACCAACGCTAATATGGAATTGCAACGAGGGCGCAGTTATGCCATTGTCGGAAAGTCCGGCTCAGGCAAAACAAGCCTTATATCCATTATTGGCTTGTTAAATCGGGAATATGAGGGCGAGTACCTTTATGATGGTATATCTATTTCTGCTTTGAAAGACCGTGATCTGTCTATACTGCGAGCCAATAATATCGGATTTGTATTTCAGAACTACTCTCTGATTAAGCACTTGCGGGTATGGGAAAATATCGAATTACCCCTACTCTATGCCAAAAAGTCGTTTACCGCCAAACAGCGTCACGAGATAATTACAGGCTTGCTAAAAAGTGTCGGCTTAGAAAGCAAGGAAAATGATTACCCAATCAATTTGTCCGGCGGTGAACAACAAAGAGTTGCAATCGCAAGGGCGCTTGCAGTATCTCCGGAAGCCATTTTATGTGATGAGCCTACGGGAGCGTTGGATAAAAAGACGGGAACGCAGATTATGGAACTGTTGCACAGCGTCGTAAAAGAAAATGGAATTATGCTGCTGTTGGTTACGCACGATCCTGATATTGCAGATACCTGTGATACGATTTTTGAAATGGATGGAGGGAGGATAACTTGTGCTAAAAATGATACTTAAAGACCTTCGTCTGTCTCCACTTAGAAGTATTCTGACAAGTGTTTCAATGCTTGTAGGCATTATCGCAATGCTTGGATCGGTATTAGTTGGTACGCTTGGACGGGAGTATTTGATTTCCGTAAACGCACAGGTATATGGCTGGTCACCTACTTACTCATTCGTGATAACGGAATCCGATTTTCACGATAGAAATAAAATGGAACAATTATTCCAGAGATTTGAAGCCATTGATGATGTAGCCGCTGTTACTTTTTCTATGGGAGAAGATATTCGATTTGCACCAATGAAAGATTTAACGCCAATACCGCCGAATGATGTTTACCAAAACCTGATGGCTTTTGATTTAGTTTGCACCACGGAGGCATATAGTCAAGTCTATAATCTTCCAATGACATCCGGTAGACGGTTAGAGCCTTCGAGTGAGGGCGGATCGCTTGAAGTGGTCATAAACAAAGAAGCTAAAAACTATTTTAATGATTCGCCCTATGCTGCAGGAAATGTAAAAAGCACACTTTCGTTAACCCCATTCAATATTGTCGGAGTAGTAAACGATGGCAGGGATTTTCCGACTATCTATGCGGATTCTGCGGCGATCCTCAATTTCGCACCAGCAATGTGGCAAGTACAAAATGCAAATGTGTATTGGCATCCCACAACAGGACTGACAATCGAACAGATACATTCTGCCCTTGGCGACATTTTGACTGATACCATTGGCGGTTACTGGGAAAGTGCTGGGCGGAGTGATATTGGAGATACCTATGATTCGGTATTGTCCATACTGCAATTAGGGCTTTTGGTTACTTCGCTTTTGTTGCTGTTTGTTTCCGTATTAGGGCAGATCAATATCGGACTATCTTCATTGGAACAGCGCACACATGAGTTGCTGATCCGCAGAGCGATAGGTGCTTCACGAACAAATATTGTGGCATTGGTTTTAGGCTCACAGTTGATTTTATCAATATTCGTTTGCTTTGCAGCTATTTTGATTTCGCTGATTTTGGTGCATTGTATTGGAGCGTTGCTCCCTGTGGATTCCCCGGTGGGAACACCGAGTTATCCAATCAGCGTTGCTGTTGTTGCAGTTGCTGTGTCTGTGCTTACAGCATTATTGGGCGGATTATTACCAGCATTGAAAGCAGCAAAATTAGAGCCTGCATTGGCTCTTAGATAATAAAACTCAATTCAAGGAGGAAACAAAATGAAACGAACAATCTCAAAATCCGAAAGACCGTACAGACTGTTATTGTGTGTTATGATTTCTTTGCTGGTGATTATGCTGGCAGGCTGCTCCACTTCTTCGGACTCCGACACAAACACAAGAGGTTTCACGGACTTTGCTACCATTGAAGAAGAATACCTAACGACCATTGAGAGTTTGAATTGGCCGGAGGGCTTTACGCCGCCTGATGCTTTGGAAGGCGAAGATACGGGAGCGTCTTTTCAGATAGGATATGGCGATACAAGAGCATCTAACCTTTGGGAATATTCTTGGATGCAGGAATGGCTTGATACTTACAATACGGATTCGGAAAGGGCGGCAAAAGCCTTAGCTGAACTCGAAAAAGCCTTTGATATGCCTTATATGGGAACAGATCGCTGTGATGACGCCACACGCAAATATCTTCGTGATAATATTGATAAAGCTAAGTTGGGAGATCCGTCTGGATTTACAGAGTGTATTCAGGCAAATTATGCCGATTAAAAATGGCACATAGGAGTTTTGGTGTTGGGAGGTGAGCACATATATGCAGAGAAAACGCCGTAAGAAAAAACGATTTGGAGTATTTTTGTTTTTGCTTGTAGTTTGTATCGGCATAGGTATAATGTTTGTGCCGTGGGCAATGCAGCCGGAAAATTTCAGAGAGGTAAAGAATAAAATAAATGGTTTTCTCTACAAAGAAGATTTTCCTGACTCTTATAATGCAAAATCGCTGATTTTGGTGGATTGTTCTGATGATGAAATATTTGTTTCAAAAAACGAGAACGAGCCACAAATTCCTGCAAGTTTAGCCAAGCTGTTTGTTATTGAGTATGCGTCAACTTTAGCAGACCTTGATAGTATCGTTGTTGCAGACTATGGTGCTATTTCACTCACGAAACCTGGCTCGTCTGTTGCTCAAATCAAGGAAAAAGAATACTTTTTACACAATCTATTTGCGGCAATGTTAGTACCGTCAGGGAATGACGCAGCTTATGTGGTTGCTGATTATTGTGGAGGATTACTTTCGCCGCAAGCAGAAAGCTGTCAAGAGCGTGTGAGGATTTTCATGGAGAACTTAAACCTGCATTTGCAACAGCAGGGGTACTTAGACACAGTTTTATATGATCCGAGTGGTTTTGATATGGAGGCACTTACCACCACTTTAGATTTGAAAGAAGTAGTATATCGGTTGTTGGAATACTCGTGGTTTAGAGAAATTGTATCTCAAAACACTTATACGGCAACACTGCCTGATGGCAGTACACAAATATGGCAGAATACAAACGCCTTCCTTGATCCGACATCCGAATATTACAACGAAAATGTATGCGGAATTAAGACTGGCTCTCTGTCTGACGACTATAACTTGATTGTGCTTTATCAGCAGCACGGAAAAGAGTTTTTGATATGCAGTTTAGGCTCTCAGTCCGATTCCTCTCGTTATGACGATGTGAATTTTATTCTGAAAACGATTGATGAATCGTATTATCTCACGCAATAAATCTTATGTTGTCCAAGACAAAAAAACTAACCAAGGGGGGTGATAATATCGGACGAATCGTAATAATGGAGTTCAAAGCACAAGACTCAACAGCCTTTGACGATATGCTGGCTTTTGTAAAACAGCACCCTGATTTTGAAAAATTAGAGATTTCATATGAGCCGACATTATCCCTTTCCGGCTTAGAAATCAATTTGAGCCGGCGCAGAGTTATCAATAACGGTCAGGAAATTGAACTGACCGTCAAAGAGTACGATATACTCTGCTTGCTCGCAGCCAATAAAGGTCGTGTTCTTACATACGAGCAGATTTATGATAAGGTGTGGGGCGAAATATCAGCAGGCAATGAAAAGGATACCGTAGGCTTTCACATTCGGAATCTTCGTAAAAAACTTTGTGATACAAACTCTCACTTTTCCATAGATAGTGTTCGTGAGATCGGCTACCGCTTTAACAGTCAGTAAGCAGTCCCTCGTAGTTCATAATGAATTGCGAGGGATTATTCATTTTCTAAGACGGTATGTCGGAATTTGATAAATCCCTGCAAATGTTGATTTTATACGACTGTTAAGAGCAATATCGTGTCTAAACTTGCGACTGGACTTTGCATTTTCTACGAGTTATCTTCGTAATATCTCGGCATTATACTACTGGAATGTTTATCATAAACAGGGCATGATTTATGGCAGAATGGGCAGTCGTTCTCGTGCCATTTATTAGGTCTTGCTTGGATACGAATATGTTTAACTCCATTCTTATCAGAGTAAAGATTACAATTTTTTATAACTGTGTTCTTGACATTAAGGACACTTTTGCATAATGTATTAACTGAAGCCACTTGTGAATACTCCTTTTGTGTTTTTCTTCGCAGTTAATACATTAAAGGACACAAGTGTTTTTTCAATATGGTGTTGTTAATTTATGGTGTTAGGCTTCCACCATTATGCCAGAAGCCTCATATAAATTTATTGGGAAGAGTTGCTGGACTGAAGTGGTCTGATATTGACATGAATAAAAAAGTAATATCTATAAACCGGACTTTAGTGTATCAGCAATATGATTCTGATTCAAAGAAAGAATTCCATATAGAGGACCCTAAGACGGCTGCCAGTAAAAGAATAATACCGATCAATAGGCAATGTGAACTGGCGTTGAAAAGACAATACGTGCAAAAGATAGTGGTCTCTGATAAGGCCCCTAAGAGCAAAAAGGTGAAGAAAGAATTCAAGGATTTTTTGTTTACTACTAAATTCAATACTCCTTTAAATTCTCAGATTGTATGTGACGCTATTAAGAAAATAGTAAACGAGATTAATCTTATGCGTGATACATTGACTGAAATGGAGCTGTTTTCTGCGCATTGTTTTAGACATACATTTGCTACTCGGTGTTTTGAGGCCGGTATACAGCCAAAGACAGTTCAAGCTTATCTTGGACATGCTACTCTCCAGATGACCATGGATCTATATACAGCAGTTATGCCTAAATATTTGGTTAGCGAGATGGATAAGATATCGAGTCTATATGATTCAATAGAAGAAGATGGGGATAATATAGCCGAGAAGATATACTTAGAAAAGATGATGGAGACTGCTGATATAATAGAGTTTAAGGGTGATCCTAAGGTTGTATAATAATTTAAAAATAAGTTGATATATTATAATATATGTCAGCTTATTTTTTTTGTGTGGTTTGTGTCGGTAATAGGTCGGATATTGATAGAAAGTATAAAAGGTGTGATAATGTTTGTAAAAAATATGTGGTTACTTGAAATGGATAAGATCATAAAATATAATAGAAATATAAGCGGAATATATGCAGACTATGATGGCTTAGCAGTTATTACATAATATACTTATGATGGTTGATTTATATGTAATGCTGTAAGCGTATTAATATAAAATTGAAGGAGGTATGACCTATGACAGCATTAAGACAGAGCGCAATGATGGAGTTGGAGAAAATACCAGAAGACAAGTTGATTTTTGTAATCCAGATTATGCAGGGAGTTAATGGATTATACGATAATTCTAATGATGAAAGGAAAGAAGCGTTTGCAAGACTTGAGCAGTTACGAAAAAAGGGGACTGTTGTTGATGATGCAGCAGAATTAGCTTCTTATAGGGACGAGAAATATGGTAAGTAGAATTTTGATTGATACAAATATATTGCTTGATTATCTCCTTGAACGTGAACCATTTGCAGATGATGCGAGGACAATTGTTGAATTATGCACAAATGGGAAGGCCAGGGCATGCATTGCGGCACATTCAATTCCCAATATGTTTTTCATTTTAAGAAAAAATTACACAATAAAGGAGAGGCGGGACATATTATCAAGTATATGTACGTTGTTTGATGTAGAGGGGATAGATAAAACGAAACTATTGTCAGGTCTTGAAAACGAAGATTTTTCTGATTTTGAGGATTGCCTGCAGATGGAATGTGCAAAGAGCTTTGGTGCTGAGTACATCGTAACAAGAAATGTGTCTGATTATTCGGCCTCGGAAGTGAAGGCAATAGAACCTGGAGAATTCTTGAAAATGTGTTAGTAGTATAAGGAAATATTTTCAAAAGAAAAAATGGAGATTTTATGGTGGTTTTATTTCGAAAAATGACGATAAGAATATAGAGAATCCTGTAAAATAGCCATTTGTGGGGCATAGTAAAATACAAATAGTATTTCTTATTACGTTTATCAGCTCACACCTTATAAGTGGGAGTAGGAACTGGTGAGACCGCATAAAACCTATGGATTTAAGCCAAATGCGTTACATATCAATAAAATCATAAATGTATGTAAAATGATGTGATTTTCTGTAATTTAATGACTTTGTGTCGATTAATTGGTGGTTTTTCAAAATGCAGATGGAGTTTTTTTAAACGGCGTTAGTCGGGAAAGATATTAAATATAAAATCAGAACACAGCACTATGTAGATGAGGGGTAGTTATCTATATGGTGCTGTGTTTTTTCTGCTTGTCACTTGTTCCATAATTCATTTTTATTAGTTGATATGATATAATAACCAATGAGACTAATGAATGAAAAACGACATAATATGAGGGGAAGATGTATGGATAATTCTAATGATGAAAGGCAGGAAGCTTTAACAAGACTTGAACAATTGCGAAAAAAAGGATCGGTTGTTGATGATGAAGCAGAATTAGCTTCTTACAGGGAAGAAAAGTTCAGGAGGTCTTATTTAGATGAAACAGGAAATATTAAATAAATTGAACCTTGTCGAAGATCATGAAAGAGAATGTAAGTTAGCAATCGGTGGGCTTCCTGAGAGCATATGGGAGACATATTCTTCTTTTGCAAATACCGATGGTGGAACTATTTTGCTTGGAATTAGGGAGCACAGAGATTCATTTACTATTGAAGGATTGACAGAGAAACAGATTGTTAAATATCAGAAAGATTTCTGGAGCACTTTAAATGATAGAAATAAGATATCTAAGAACATTTTACTGAATCATCATGTACGGGTAGTCGAGGTGGAAGACAAAAAGGTACTTAGAATTGATATTCCTGCAGCAGACAGACATGATAAACCTGTTTATATTGGAACAGACCCGATGAGGGGTACTTATAAAAGAGACTACGAGGGAGATTTTCTTTGTACAGAAGAGGCAGTACGGGCAATGTTCGCAGATCAGAGAGATGTATCTGGTGACTTGGAAGTACTGGATGAGTTTGGATTGGATGTGCTCAACCAGGATACTATAAAAGGATATAGAATTGTTTTTGAGCAGCTTCACAGTGGGCATCCATGGAATGCTCTTGAAAATGATGAGTTCCTTATGAAATTAAGAGCCGCAGCGAAGAATAAGAATGGTACATTGTCTCCAACGATAGCTGGGCTATTATTCTTTGGAGAGGCTTATCATATTACTGAGATTTTTCCAAATTATTTCTTGGACTATCGTGAAGAATGCAATGATAAAGTCGTCCGTTGGCTGTTTCGGACACACTCTAACGAAGGTGACTGGAGTGGCAATATATACGATTTTTTCTGCAAGGTGCGTACCAGAATGGATGATGAGGTAGCAGTCCCATTTGCAAATAGAAGAGATGGGTACCGAGTGGACAGAGTTGATGTTCATGATGCATTGGAAGAGGCACTGGCAAATGCGTTGTCACATGCAAATTATTATGGCAGAAGGGGAATTTTTGTTGTTAAAAAGGGGAAAGAACTTAGCATTTCAAATCCTGGTACTATCAGGGTAACAAAAGAGGAGTTTTATGCCGGAGGCAATAGTGACCCTCGAAATCCTAATATTTTAAAGATGTTTGGATTTGTTAATGTCGGTGAGCGCGCCGGAAGTGGTGTCGATAAGATAATGACTGCATGGGCAGAGCAAAACTGGAAGAAGCCGGAATTTGATTTTTCGGAGCGTAATGACAGGGTTACATTAAAGCTGGAGGTTGGACAGGTAGTATATATTCCGAGGGCTGCTGATATAAGAAAAGAAAACATAATTCAGGCAGAAGTAACTGCAGTGACGAAAGAAGAGAAAATACTTGAGTATATCAGACGTAATGGAAGCATTTCTTCTCAAGAAGCTGCGGATATTGGCGGTTATAAGTCGAAGACTGGTGCAAGAAAATTGCTTGATAAGATGATTGCAAAAGATTTGATTAAAAAGGTTGGAAACGGACCAGCAACTAGATATGTAATTCAGTGACGATACTAATGGTTATCGAACACTTTATTGAATACTAATGAACACTTTGTTGAACACTATCGAACACTTTCTTCGTATATCGTACATAAAGTGTTCGATTAGTGACTGGTAGTAATCATTTATCGGATACCTATGCTTGGTGTAGATTATGTTTATGATAAATTTGAAGAACGAAAATAATATAATTGTGGTATTAGTAAGTATGTAATAAAACAGAAAATTTCAAAGTCCTTGAAGTATAATTTAATTTTTGAACTTTTACAGATAGCCATCTGGGATTCTTCCGGGTGGTTATTTTATTTTCATAGCAGGGACACTCTTATGACAGGGGACACCCTTCGAGACAAAAGAAACGTCACCAATATCACGGTGGGAGAATTTCCGTACATGACTTATGATAATCTGTATTCAGAAGCAGGAAAATGAAATCAGTTAAGTGATAAATTACCAAATCTGAAAGGAGACATAAGTTATGAAGAAGGATGGTTACAGTACAAGAGGATTATTTGGAACGATCAATCATTATGATAGTCATGGACATAAGACAGGCGAGAGCAGGCCGGGCCTTTTCGGTGGTATGAATAATTATGATGCCAGCGGGCATAAAGTAGGTGAAAGCAGACCAGGGCTTTTCGGCTCATATAATCATTATGACAGTCATGGACATAAGACAGGTGAGAACAGACCGGGAATCTTTGGAAGTGTTAATCATTACGATTCACATGGACACAAGACCGGGCACAGCGATATGGGTTTATTTGGTGGATTCAACCATTATGATGATTAGTGAGGTGAAGATGATGAGTAAGAAGTATTTTACGATTGCAGGATGTAATCACTACTATGGAAACGAGTATATGAAAAAGGGCATGAAGGTAAAACTTGTTAAGGAACCTGATAATGAATATGCTCAGGAAGCAATACAGGTGAAAATCAAAGGCCCTGGCAAGGTTGGCTATGTGGCAAACAGTTCGTATACAGTCAAGGGAAAGTCGATGAGTGCAGGAAGACTTTATGACAAGATCGGCAAAAAAGCTAAGGCGAAGATAGTATTTATATTTGATGGTAGCGCAATATGTGAAGTGACGGATGATGGACTATCAAGTAAATAAAAAGATATATAAATATTTCTATGTTGAAGTAGTTAATTATTTATAATAGCCATCTAAGGAATATGCCTTGATGGCTATTATAAAAGAGAGGTGGGTTATATGAAGAACAATTCATTTGGCGGAAAGATCCTGATTGTTGTGATCATAATAGGTATTATATATATTATCGGCAACATAGTAGATGTTAGTAAACCAAAGTGTGCTAAAGCCGGATGCAATAATGAGCGGTCATCAGGAAGCGTGTACTTTTTACATAAACAATATGAAAATCCATCGTATAAGAATTCATATAGCAGCACCACAAGAGCCACAACTGAAGTTATGACAAAGATAACTGAGAGAGCAACTACCAGTGTTACTACAAGGGAAGAACCTACTACCAGAGCCTGGAAGGATAACAATTCATATAAAAATAATACATCTGGCAATCCATACAAGTCATACGATGATGGATATGATGACGTGTACATGGACGGGGATTATGATGATGACAGATATAACAGAGATTCAGATTACGCTGATGGTGTGGACGATGCTATAGAGGATGATTATGAAGAGGGAGATGGAGATTGGGACTAGTAGATTATATTTCATCCGGAACTTGTGTGATTGGGGGAATATGAAAAATCATAATGGCAATAACTTTAATGCTTTTATGTATTTATGATGGAATTTTGAAACCTTTGTGTTAAAATGTCTAATGGGGTGTTGTGTCATTTCTACTCTATATTTTGAAGAACTGAAATAAAGAGTAACTATACAAGAATATATAAATATAGATATCTATGGTAGCATATTAAATGGCAGAGCAGGTGTTTAGATAAATGTATTTGGTACGATGACGAAATAGAATAGATATTAGGAAGTATCAAAGTCTGTTGGACTATGTATTTGTGAATACTTCAATTGAAATATTTTGAGAGTTTGCTATGGTATAAAGATGAATTAGTGTGTTGGAGAATATATGATTGAAAGAATATGCCCTAAGTGTAGGGTACCTATGAATGGAGAAAAATGTATAAAGCCTAATTGTGGACATGCTACAGAAATGTCATCAACTATATATTGGTGTGATGATTGTAATATTCCTGTTTTTGAGAATGTTTGTCCTATTTGTGGCAAAATGGGAAAGTATATTGCAACAGATATGAGACCAGTATTTCCAGAAGAAAATGTCCTGATTTCGCTTTTGATGGAAGATGACCCCAAGAAGTATCAAAAAGAATCGGTTTGGTTTGGAAATGGCGCTTACATAATTAATGGGAAAAAAGCACGGCTTTCTGTTACTAAAATAAACAAACTACCAATTGAAGAAATAAAGAATTTAAAAGAAAAATATGATGCTTTTTCAGAAAAAATAGATTATACATTTTTTAATGAATATGTAAAAAAATATATAGCTGCAAATGCTGATAGATATAATTCTATTACAGAAGAAGCCGTACATTTTGTTCAGCAGTATCACGATAAATATGCAATTGAAGATATGATGGTTTCTTTTAGTGGAGGAAAAGACTCAACAGTTACTTCTCATGTTGTTAATAGAGCGTTGGGAACCAATAAGGTTCTTCATGTTTTTGGTGATACTACTCTGGAATTTCCATATACGTTGGAATATAAGAAACGATTCAATAAGAATGAGGAATCTCGGGGAGTAAGAGTTTTGACTGCAAAGAACAGGGAAAAGAATTTCGAGGATCTTTGTAAAGTAGTAGGCCCACCGAGTAGAGTAATGAGATGGTGCTGTACTGTTTTTAAAACTGGAGCAATACAAAAAACCATTTCATCTGCATTCAAGGATAAAAAAAATATTTTGAGTTTTCAGGGAATTCGTCATAATGAATCAGTTAGTAGAAGCAAGTACGAAAGAGAAAGTGAAAGTCCTAAAATTTCAAAGCAGACAGTAGCATCTCCGATTATAGATTGGATAGACTATGATGTATGGCTTTATATATTAACGACGGGCATAGATTTCAATGAGGCGTATAGGTTAGGATGGACACGTGTTGGTTGCTGGTGTTGCCCTAATAATGGAGGTTGGTCTGAATTTTTGGCGAAAGTTCATATGCATGATCAATATTTACATTGGCATGAATTATTAGTTGATTTTGCTAGGCAAATAGGAAAGCCGGATCCAGAAGATTATGTTACAGAAGGGGGCTGGAAGGCCAGACAGGGTGGTAATGGATTGGCAGCAGCACAAACTTCAATTGTTTCTTTTGAACCATGTGCGACGGATGATAATGCATTCAATTATGAGTTGCAAAGACCAATAACAGAAGAATTGTACGAGTTGTTTAAGCCATTTGGGTATATTAATAAAGAATTAGGTAACAAACGGCTTGGAGAAGTATATGTAATTAATAATGCGGGAAAGGTTGTTCTTATATTACAGGGGCGTATTGGTAGTACAAAATTGAAAGTTATTATTAAAGACTTTCATATTGCAAGAGCAAAGACACTTACTGTTGCAGAAGGTAAAATTCAGTGTCAGCTTACAAAGTACCAAATGTGTTTAGGATGTAAAGCTTGTGAAAGTGTATGTAGATATGATGCAATAAGTGTTAAGGATAATGGGACAGGAAAAATAACTTATAACATCGATGATAAAAAATGCCAACGATGTACGGAATGTGTAGGTCATTTTAATGCTGGGTGTTATATGAGAAAAGTTCTAGGAATAAAGAGGACATAATATGACAACTAAAAAAATTAAAATAAAATTACAGGGACATGAAAAGTTTGCATTACGTGAAGGGTGGATTAATAAGGCATTAATGTTATTGCCGGATAATACAGATGCCTTTACTAGAAAAGATGCCACCGATTTATTTGGAATTGGTAGTAATATGGTAAAATCTCTTAGATATTGGATGCGCGCATTGGGATTAACGAATATGGCTGGAACAGAATTATCTGGGATGGGGAAGCTTGTTGCAAAGTATGATCCATATTTGGAGAAGATATTTAGTCTTTGGATTATGCATTCATATATTTCTAAGAATATAGAGAATGCTACTACATGGTTCATGTTTTTTAATAGATGTGATGCTGATGATATGGAGAAAAATGAGATTGAAAGCATATTGTTAAGAGAGGTAAGGAAGTATGCTGCAGAAACGGTATTTTCAGAAAAATCACTCAGTAATGATGTTGATGTTTTATTGAATATGTATAGCCGAAGTAAGGAAAAAAATGATCCAGAGGATAAAAGCGTATCACCATTTTCACAGCTATCATTAATAAAAAAAATGGATGGAAGATATAAAAAAATTCATCCAAATAAAACTCAGTTTCCAGAAGAGATAGTTCTTTATGAACTTGCATTGAGGATGCTAGGAGAAGATGGAATTTCTATTGAAGATATGGTGTTTGGAGAGTGCGGATTGAACAAAGCATTTAATATGACCGCAGTAATGGCTAGTGATTATTTTGATAGATTAGATGCAGCTGGATATATTCGAGTGGACAGAACAGCAGGTTTGGATATGATTTATCCAGTGCAGAAATTAGATCCATTAATAGTTATTGAAGATTTTTATAAGAATAATTTGTAGGTGTAAAAATGGAAAAGCTTAATTCATTAAAAGATATTATTAAATTTAACAGCAGTTTTAAGACAGCTGTTAACTTATATTTAAGTCTGAATAAACCGGAAAAAGTACTTGGATACATTCCAACAAAATCTTCTGTTAATTTTATGGGGGATTATTTAAATGCAGTGCTTGAAAATAAGGAGCAGGCAACCTTGTTAGTGGGACCTTATGGAAAGGGTAAGTCACATCTATTGTTAGTACTTTTAGCAGTATTATCAATGGAGCGTACAAAAGAAAACGATGAAATTATTAAAGAACTAATAAATAAAGTGAAAAATGTTGATGAAGTTGGCAAGATTGTTTCTGGAAAGATTGATAGGATATGGAAAAATAAAAGATTCCTACCTGTGTTAATAACTGATACAACAGGAGATTTAAATCAGGCATTTCTTTACGGATTGAATGATGCTCTTAAACGTGAGAAATTGGATAACTTAGTACCTGATACATATTACTCTATAGCTTTAGATAGAATTGAAGAATGGAAACAAAACTATCTCGATACATATGATTACTTTGAAAAAGAAATCGTACAAAAAGGAATAAGTATGTCTGGCTTAAAGGCTGGCTTAAGATTGTTTTCAAAAGATTCGTTAGATATTTTCAAAGATATTTATCCGAAAGTGACCGCTGGAAGTGAGTTTAATCCTATGGCAATTTCCGATGTTCTTCCGCTTTACAAGAGTACTGGTGAAAAACTTGTTGAAGATTATGGATTTGGAGGAATTTATATTGTTTTTGATGAGTTTAGTAAATTTATTGAGAGCCAGAATGGCAATTCAACTGGAGCAAATATGAAGTTGCTTCAGGAGATGTGTGAATTGGCTGCAGATTCTAGAGATGCAAAGATTTTCTTTACAATGGTTGCTCATAAGAGCATCAAAGAATATGGAAAATATCTTTCTCAGGATCTAATTAATTCATTTACTGGAATTGAGGGAAGAATAATTGAAAAATATTTTGTCACTTCATCAAAAAATAACTATGAATTAATAAAGAATGCTATAGTTAAAGATGGAAAAAAACTTGAGTTAATTCCGTATGTTGATAAATATTTAGGTGATGATAAATTTTCTGCGTATTGGTCTTTACCTGCGTTTAGAAGTAACTTTTTGGAAAACGAGTTTAGAAATATAATTTTTGAAGGCTGCTATCCTTTAAATCCGATTGCTGCGTATCTATTGTTGAATATAAGTGAGAAAGTAGCGCAGAATGAGAGAACACTTTTTACTTTTATATCTAATGATGAACCTCATAGTATGGCAAGATTTGTGATGGAACATACTGGAAACATGGAGTGGAGTATCGGAGCTGATTTGATTTATGATTATTTCAGTTCATTGTTTAAAAAAGAAGTCGCAAATGAATATATACATAATATTTGGCTGAGTGCGGAGTATGCACTTGATAAGTGCGAAAATGTCGATCAGAGGAAAATAGTTAAGGCATTAGCGATTATTTTGATTGTAAATAAAGAAGAAGAAATTCCGGCAACTAGAACTTATCTTAAATTGTCTGTACATGCTGATGATGCAGATCAGGCTATAAATGAGCTGAAAGATAAAGAATATATATATAGAAAAGGATCCACGGACACATATATTTTTAAAACCAGGGCTGGCTCAGAGTTGAGAGCAGAGATGCGCAGGCGTGGTGAACTAAAAGGGGAAAACATAAATTATGCTAAGGCTTTACTAGAAGTTACAGGAAAGTATTTTATTGTTCCAAGAAAATATAATACTGAAAAAACAATGACTCGTTATTTTACAAATGAGTTTATGGGTGTAGAAGATTTTTTGAACATTGATTCAGCAGATGCATTAATAGGTGAGGATACATTAGACGGTAAGGTTATTACTTTGTTTAGTTTTTGCGGAGTTAGGCAGGAATTAGTTAATAAGCATCTTCTTAAATTGGCGGATAAAAGATTAGTTGTAGTGTGTCCTAAAAAGGGACTGAAGGCACAAAAACAACTAAAGCAATATGAAATCATTCGAGATATAAGAGATGATTCTTTATTTACAAACAATAATGAAATATTAAAAAAGGAAATACCGCTATTGCTAGATGATCTTTCTTTGGAATTAGAGACGCTTTTGAACATAGTGTATGAGGGCGATTCGGAGACCCGGGTTCTTTACTTTGATGGCAAAAAAATTAAGAATGCAAAATCAGGAAATGAAGAGATAGCAGTTAATGAATGCTGTTCGGTACTTTATCCATTTGCTCCAGAAGTAAACAATGAGATGGTTAATAGAGCTGTAATTGGAACGGCGCAAACAAAAAAAACTAGAATAAACATAATTCAGGCCATTCTTTCTCATACTGATACACCAGACTTTTATACAGGTTCAAGTCAGGAGGCAACAATTTACAGATCTCTATTTACAGTAACAGGGGTAAAAGAAAGCAATCCAAAAGAAAATATAAATAGAATTCTTGATGAAGTAAATAATTTTGTGGATTCATGCTGCGACAAAAAGGTTTCCATATATAATTTAGTGAAAAACTTAATTAGTGAACCGTATGGTATGCGAGTCGGATTAATAGCTTTTTATGTATCATATGTTTTGGCAAATAGAAGAGAAGATATAATTGTTTACTTTGCAGATAAAGAACTTCAAATCACACCAGAAATTGTAGTAAATATGTGTGAACATTCAGAAGATTACTCTATGTATGTGTCAAGGGAGGATCTTCAGAAGGAAAAGTATATTGCCGAGCTAAATTCTCTTTTTCAGGTGGAAGAAAATAGAAATTTATCCTCCAATAGAATAAAAAACATAATTATTTGTATGCAGAGATGGTTCAGAGCGTTACCACAGGCAACAAGGAACACAATAAATCTAGAGCAATATGTTTCAGATGAATCTACAGTAAGAGCGATAAAAGAAATTAAGAGAGCAATGCAAAAGGTTGATTACAATCCTTTTGAAATCCTGTTTGTAAATTTCCCAGACGATTTTGGTACTGATTCATTGGAAAATACCTATATAATATTGGATGAATGCAAAACTTATTTTGACGATTACTTTAGCTGGATTGAGCAACAAGCAATTTCAGCAATTTATGATGTTTGGGATCCAAAAAGAAAACAGGATTTATATCATACGCTAAAAGAATGGTATGACAAACAAAGCAAGCGTTCAAAACAGGGACTTTATGATGGTAGAATGACAAACTTTATGTCGTGTATAGAAAGCCTTGATGTTTATAGCAATGAGGATGTTGTAGGCAGGGTAGTAAAAGCTGTTACAGATGTTTATATTGAAAATTGGAATAGCGGTTCAATTGAGGAATTTGTAGAAGCGTTAGAAAGTGTAAAAAATGAAATTGAATCGGTTTATGATGGCGTATCTACAGGAGAGCTTGAACTTTCATTTGTTGGCAGAAATGGAGATAAAATAAGTAGATTGTATAGTCATGCTGATGAGAGCGCTGGTAGCGTGCTAAGAAATATTATTGAAGATACATTGGAAGAATATGACGATTTGAGTGTAAATGATCGGGTTTCAATTCTTCTTGAAATGATTGAGAAAATAATTAAGTGAGGGGATGTGTTATGATTTATCTAGATAATGCAGCGACAACCTTTCCAAAGCCGGAAAGCGTGTATGTGGCAATGGATAAGATAAATAGAGCTGGGGCAGTAAATGCAGGAAGAGGGTCTTATAAACTTGCACAGTCGGCAAGTAGGTTGATTTCTGACTTAAAAACTAGATTAAGATTGCTAGTGCATGTTGATGCTTCAACAGCTGTTGTACTTTCTCCATCTATAACAATAGCTATGAACCAAATTGTTAATGGACTTGGTTTAAGGCAGAAAGCAGTTGTATATGTATCACCATATGAACATAATGCTGTTGCAAGAAGTTTATATGGTCTATCAAAGCGGCAAAAATTAGTTATCAAGGAACTTCCGCTTGATGATAGTCTGGAAATTGATATAGAGAAGATGAAATATGAATTCTCAAAAGATAAGCCAGAAGCAGTATTTTGTACACATGTGAGCAATGTTACTGGATATATTCTTCCAGTTGAGGAGATATTTAGAGAGTCCAAAAAACATGGAAGTATTAATGTGTTAGATTCAGCTCAGTCGTTAGGACTGATAGAGGTCAGGGCTGATTTAATGGACGTGGATTTGATTGGATTTGCAGGACATAAAACATTGTATGGTCCTTTTGGAATAGGAGGATTTATTAATGTGTCAGCAGTTCAATTAAACACTTTTATCACAGGAGGAACGGGTAGCGATTCTCTTAATCTTGAAATGCCATTGGGGAATGAAGCGAGATATGAATCATCGAGTCCAAATATTGTTGCAATAGCGGGGTTAAATGCGGCACTTGAATGTCTTGATCAAAAGGTTAATTTTAATCGAGAATATGAAATGACTTCTTATTTAATTGAACAGTTAGGTTCAATTAGGGAAGTAAAGCTATTTCTTCCATCAAACTTAGAAAAACATGTTGGAATTGTTTCTATTTTGATTGAAGGATTTAATTCAGAGGATATAGGTACAATATTAGATGAGGATTTTGACATTGCTGTTAGAACAGGTTATCATTGTGCTCCGTATATACACAAATATTTAAAAGATGCTTCGTCACTAGGAACTGTAAGAATAGGAATAAGCCAATTTACTACAAAAGATGAGATTGACATTCTGATAAAAGCTTTAAAGGAGATAGTAGATGAGTAATTATAGGGATTATATGGTTAATTTTAGTCAATCTGATTTACGAGGATATCTAGGAGAAGATATAGTGGATCTGTTGGTAGAATGGATGCCAAAAGGAGAGACTCTTTTAACCAAACAAAAGATGATAAGTATGATTAATTCATCATATGGAACTTCTATTCTAAAAAACAGGCAATTTCGTAAAAATTTACTTCAGAGTATGAATGAATCTGATATTTTAAAAATACGAGATGCATGCTTAGTTGGTCGTGAACGTAATGAGAGTAATCCATTGACGTTAATTGAGATTATTGCAAATAAACCGTGGGGCAAAAATGCAGTGACAGCTTATTTATTAAAGATGTGGGATGTACCAGAATCGGTGTTAGATAAGCCAGTAGATACGACTGTAATTGAAAATGAAATTTTCGCTCCAGATGATCAATTTTATGAATTACTAGATTATCAGTATTACATTAAACAAAGGGTATTGAATAATTTGAATTCTGGTCATTTATTGGAAAGAATGCTTGTACATATGCCTACTGGTACAGGAAAAACAAAAACAGCTATGCACATTATTACAAATTACATTAATTTTACTTTGGAAAAGAAAGGAATAGTGATTTGGGTAGCTCATACAACTGAGCTATTACAGCAGGCATATGATACTTTTGAATCAGTGTGGCAGCATTTAGGTGATGGGAAAATTACTGCATATAAGTTGTGGGGAACAAAGACGATAGGGGATATAGATAGACCATTAAATGGTATAGTTTTTTGTGGATTATCGAAAATTATGTCGATAGCGGATTCTAATCCTGAGCTATATGAAAGACTAAAAAGAGCTTGTAGATTAGTTGTTTTCGATGAAGCTCATAAAGCAGCCGCTAAACAGACTCAAAAAGTCATTGAGGGATTAATGAGGATGCCGGCTGGATATGAAAATAGGGCTTTGATAGGACTTACGGCGACGCCAGGTCGAACTACAGAAGATTCGTATGATAATAATATGCTAACTAATATGTTTGGGAATAAGCTTATTTATATTGATTCAAATATATTAAATCAGATCAATCTAGGTCGATTGAAGGCTCTCAACACAGTGGCAGAAAATAACATAATTAAGTACTTCCAAGAACGTAGAATTTTAGCAAAAATGAATCCCAAGAAACTTACATATAAGACGGAGTTCTCAGAAGAAGATTTAAAAACACTTAGTAGCGCATTAATAGATATGGGATATGACGATAAGGAATATACAGATGAACAGCTAAAGGTGTTGGCTAGAAATAAAGAACGTAATCTTGCGATTATGGCCCAGCTAAGACAGTTGAATCTTGATAAGAAACCAACAATAGTATTTGCTTGTTCAGTTGATCATGCAAAGATGTTAGCAGCAATGTTAACACTTGAGGATATACCCAATAGCTTAGTATTGGGAGAAATGGATTCAATAGATAGAAAACATGCAATTGATATGTTTAAAGATAGAAATTCTGGGGTAGATATTATTATTAATTATGAAGTTCTTACAACAGGTTTTGATTCAAAAAATATAAAATGTGTGTTCATAACTAGACCAACAAAGTCAATTATTTTGTACAGTCAGATGTTAGGTAGGGGGTTAAGAGGACCATTGATGGGTGGCAATGAAGAGTGCGATTTGATAGATATTGATGATAACTTACAAGCATTTGACAACGAAACAGCATTTTCACATTTTAATGATTATTGGAGAATTTAGGAGGTACATATGGGAGCAAGTATTGTAGATATTAAAAATATGGGAGATGCCCTTAGAAATACAGGTTACAAGAATATCGAAAGCGCTGTATCGGAAATTATTGATAATTCGATAGAGGCAAATGCTAAAAATATATTTGTTATTTTAAGAGAGGGGATTGCACTATCGGGTAGAAAGGTTGTTACAGAAATTGGTTTTTTAGATAATGGAGATGGTATGGCAACAAATATACTGGCAAATTGTCTTGGTATTGGTTCGTCTACTAGACAAGCACGGAAAGGAATGGGAAGATTTGGTGTTGGGTTGCCACAAGCATCTTTATACGCTTGTCCTGAAATAGAAGTGTATTCTTGGCAGAATGGAATTGAGAATGCTCAAAAGGTTTATCTTGATATTAACAAGATAAAAAATGGTGATCAGACGGAAATTGAGGATCCGGAATTAAAGCCTCTTCCAGCGCCATATGCTTCCTATATAAATTATCAGACTGTATTTGAACAGTATGATTTTTCCAAATCAGGTACATTAGTAATTTGGAAGAAGTGTGACAGAGTAAATCCAAAAACCCGTGGGCCATTGACAGAGAGATTGGAATTTAGTTTGGGACAAAAGTTCCGTTATTTTATTCATGATAGAGTATGCAGTATTAAAATTGTATGTGATGAAAACCCGGATGTAGCAGTTGATGTGGCTCCGAACGATCCTTTATTTTTAATGGAAGATAATTGTGTTCTCTGCAAAGCTGATGAACCTAAGAAGATTTATAAGCCAGGACAGGAAGACGGGATAGAGGCTCCTTTCGAATTATATACAGCAAAGGGAGCAGGAACTGGAGAAGTAAATATTCCAATTAAGTATATTGATAGAAATGGTAATAGGGCAGATGGGTCAGTTTTAGTGCGCTTTTCAATTGTAAAGGATAAGTTCTATGATGAGACAGCTATTCCAAAAGGATTAAATCCTGGAGATTATGCATTGGGAAAACATGCTGCTAAAATGGAGGGGATTTCTGTAATTAGAGCAAGGAGAGAAATTGATTTTAGAAGATTTGATTTCTATAATGTTATTAATGAGCCACAGCATAGATGGTGGGGATGTGAAATTATTTTTGATCCAGAACTTGATGAAGTGTTTGGCGTTGCAAATAATAAGCAGTATGTAGAGTTAAAGAAAACTGATGTAACCGATCTTGATCCTGATGAAATAGATGTTCCACCAATTTGGGATCAGCTAGCTGATACAATTATTTCTACAATTAAGGCTATGTATGCTCAAAATCAGGAAACACGTCACAATACTAGAACATTTGAAGAGACGCAGAGTCCAAGTACAGATATCATAAATACAGTAGAACATGATCCTGCTATAATTGATATAGATGACGAAGAAAAAGAAGATGGAGAAACATCTCCAGAATTAGTTGCAGAAACAGGTAAAGAGGAATTAGAAAAAATTGGTTATGAAAATCCCACAGATGAGCAAGGAACAGCATTTATCAACAATTCTGTAAACTTTGTATATGCTGATAAAGGCGAGAGAAGTCCAGCTTTTGATTATAAGGCAGTTCTTACAACAACTGTAATAACAATTAACACAAGTCATAAATTATACACATCATTTTTGAGTAAGATATACCCTAATGCCGAAGTGAAAACTACATTTGAATTATTTTTGGCATCTTTGATTCAGTCAGTTAGAAAAACTGATACATATCAGTCAGTTGAGAATGATCGACTTATGACTGCGTGGTATAACAGATTAAATAGTTATATTTCAGAACAGTTGAATCCTAGAAATAATAAGTAGGTGAAGATATGGCAATTTTATTTTCTAATGAAATTATGGATTCTGTAGTAAAAGAACTACATAAAGCAACAAATTCAGTTCAAATAATAACTGCGTATTGCAAAGAAAAAACGTTTAGGTACTTAGATTCAGAAATAAATACAGAAGTACATGAAAAAAGGCTGCTGGTACGTTTTCGACTAGATGATATACTGAAAGGTAGCACTGACTTTGAAATACTGAGATATGGAATTGAGCATGGTTGGAAGGTTTATTTAAGATTTGACCTACATGCTAAGACATATATCGTTGATAACAAGAGATGTCTAGTGGGGAGTGCAAATGTAACTAATTCTGGATTAAATATTGGAGAATCGGGGAATGTGGAAATGGCTGCATTTGTAGACGTTGAACCTCAAGATATTGAAAAAATAGGAAATTTGTTTAATGATGCGATATTAGTTGATGAAGCTATTTTTCTTAATTTAAAGAAACAGTTTGATTTGGTGAAAAAAGCAGCAATAACAGATGTATATAGTTGGGATAACTCAATAATGGATTTATTCAATTCTCAGATTTATACTCTGTTTTCCTATGAAATTCCAGGAGATTTTGAACTTAAAGTGGGTGAATATTTTCAGTTTCTTGATGTAAATTTTGATGGGAATAAGAAAAAGCTGAAAGAAAAATTTAGGTGGAGTAATGTATACATATGGCTTATTAATACATTAAGAGAGTGCGGAGATTGTATGTATTTTGGAGAATTGTCTGAAAAGCTTCACAATACAGTCGTCTCAGATCCCAAGCCTTACAGAAGAGACATCAAGCAAATGCTGGCAAATTTATTGAGACTAATAGATGAACTTGAAATGGAAGAGATTGTTATAGATAGACCTAATTTTTCACAGAGAGTTACTTTAGTGAGGAAGATGATATAATGAGTACGAGTATTTATGATATGGATATTTTTGCTCCGTTACAAACGGATTTAGAAGCTTTTCAAGAAACATATACTTTATCTCCTGAATTATGGAGTAAATTTAAAATTGATGATTTGCCAGGTGTTGACTTTTCAAATTGGAAAGAAGAAAAGTTAATAGAGAATGGCAAATTTTCAGATAGTTTGGCTAATATTACTAATGCATATGGAGGAATATACATATATTCAATTGAACCAAATATAATACCAAGTATTGGTTGTTACGTTATGTACATTGGGAAAGCTTCAAAAACACAAAATGAGAATCTTAGAGTACGTGTGAAATCTTATCAAAAACAGATTGGAAGTAATTATGATAGGGATAGATTGCATAGACTTTTTGTCAAATGGGGAGACTATGTGCATGTACATTATCTTGCAATAGACTCGACAAATGATGTTATAACAGCGTTGGAAGATAGGCTTATTGCTGCATATGGAAAACCTAGATGTAATTCTGATGTAAGGGTTGAGTCGGTAAAGAGGGCTACTCGTGCATTCAATTAAGGAGATTGATTATGAAAATACCTGCAATTAGAGGGAAAATAGGTCAATGGACTTATTATTCAGGAATAATGACTTTTGAGCAAATTGCAAATAATGTTATTCCGTCAATAAATGAAATATATCAGGCACAATGTTTGGATGATTTATTGCAAAGGGCAATCACAGATAATTACGAAAGTATCACAAATTATATATTAAAAGATGACGAACGGTTTTTTAATGCATTGATTTTGGCTGTTTATGATGGAGATCCTCAATGGTTTGAAGTTGAATTTCCAGAAGAACAAAAAGAGTACACTAACGTCGGATTTTTGGAGATAGAAGCAAACACTATGGAAAAATTTGATCCGACAAAAACAACAATATTCCCTGTAGATGGTCAACATAGGGTCAGGGGCATTATTGAGGCTTTGAAGAAACAACCTAATTTGTCAATGGAACAAATTCCAGTTATTGTTATTGCACATCAGCAGAGTGAGGATGGTAGAAAGAAAACAAGAAAATTGTTTTCAACTTTAAATCGACGAAATAGGGCTGTTGGTAAAAATGAAAATATAGTATTAGACGAAGATGATGTTTGTTCTATAATTACGAGAGAGTTGATTCAAGATAATCCTTTGTTTTCTGGTAATCGAGTTGTTAATATTAAAGGAAAGCAAATTCCTGCATCTAATGGAAAGGCGATAACATCTTTAATTGCACTTTACGAGGTTGTTGATTGGCTTGTACAGCAAAAACTTCAACTTACTGGTAAAAAGTATGCAGAATATAAATTATATAGACCTAATGATGAAGAAATAGCAGGTATTAGGAAATATATATTTGATATTATGCAGGCGTTTATGGAAAATATGTCATCGGTAAGTCAATTTTCTATGAGTGAAGAAGAGAACCCTGCAAATGAATATAGAAATTCAAAAGGTGGTAATATTGTATTTAGGCCAATGGCTATTTTAGAGATTTTTAAGGCTGCAACTATAATAAGCCAAAAGAGAGAATGTTCTTTTGCGGAAGCTTTTGGATATCTAGATAAGGTTTCTCTTAATTTGGACAAAAGCCCCTGGTTAGGGTTTTTGTGGGATGGAACAAAAATGATTAGTGGAGGTTCACACACTATTATTAGATATTTATTACTATATATGGTGGATGAGGATTTATTAAGTTGTGAAGAAAAAAATAAGCTTTTTGTTGAATATGCAAAAATACTTAAAATTTCAGAAGATAAGGCAAGGGTTATTCTAAATAAAATACATTAAGAAACTGATACGTAATCTAACTTTTGTATGTAGAATATTAATATGTGTAGGTTAATTTAAATATTCATTGTAGGTTTTACAGCTATAATAAAAATTGGGTACGGTGAAAATTTATATATCTAAAGAAGACGTGCCTACAACCCCAAATACGGTCTCATACCATCCAGAAACGTTTCTGTCAGGAAAGCGGACACCTTGTCGCTGCTTTCCTGACAGTTATCCACCGCAAACTTGTGCAGGATACCAACCACGCCGCCTATTGCGTATGCTACGGCATATGAGTATTTCTCCTGGGCCAGGCCGGTCTTGCTGGATTTTTCCAGAATTAATCGCACGTATCTATGGAACATTGTCAGTGCCTTTTCCACGAAATCATAAGCCTCAGGTGTGGCAATGATGATCATGAGAAATTTATTTGCTTTCATGTATTCGCATAGAGACCTGAAGAACTGGTGGCAGATCTCAAGATTGCCTTCTGGTTTGAAGCTATTCATGATCTGAAATATTTCATCGACGATGCGGTCTTCCATGGCATTGATGAAAGCAGGCATGTCTTCGTAGTGGTTGTAAAATGTGCTTCTGGTCACACCTGTGAGTTTGGTTATCTCGGACACGCTTATTTTGTTCAGAGCCTTTTGACCTGCAAGTATCTTGAATGCATCTAGAAGGTCACTTTCAGTTCTATCATATCGGGGATCGGTTGAGTTGATCATGGCTGTCTCCTTTATCTGCTGCCTGGCTTGGTGCTGCAGTTTTGTCGCTATCTAATACAGCAATGTTACAACAATAATGCGTGTGAGTCTATTGTTATACGAGATTTCTTTTGATCTTTTTTGTCGAACTCTTTTCAAACGGCTCTTTTCTTATATCCAGTGCCGAGATCCTTTTGTATGTTGGCTGGTTTTTGTTGAAGGTATCAATAATTTTTTGCAATTTTTCAGAAGTCCTGGCTGCATCCATATGTTTCTTATCTACAAAATCCTGATCTGGATATATGTGAGCAGTGAGATGGTTGCCGTCGCCGGTAATGACTATTTCTGAAATAAGGGGCTCTATAGAAAGCTTTCCTTCCAGTTCCTCAGGGGATATGTTTTCACCATTTGCCAGGATGATGAGGTTCTTTTTCCTTCCGGTTATATACATGAAACCATCGGAGTCGAGATAACCAAGATCTCCGGTGCAGAGCCAGCCGTCTTGAAAAGCTTCTGCGGTCTCGTCTGGCATGTCGTAGTATCCGGACATGACGCTTGTGCCTTTTACCTGAATTTCCTCATCGACAAAACGAACAGCACAGTTGTCCAGGAGTTTGCCAACGGATCCGGGCCTGTTGTATCTGTGATTGTTGGAGCAAATTACAGGGGAGCATTCAGTCATGCCGTATCCCTGGAGTATGTCTATTCCGTATTTTTTGAATTCGGTAACATACATAGGATCCAGATATGCCCCTCCGCAGAATATATATTCCAGTTTACCGCCAAATGCTTCCTTGGCAACCAGCTTTTTAGGAAGGAGAGGGTTGACGTCTTTGAGTTTTTTGTAAATGGTTTCTACCATGAGAGGAACCATCAGCATGCCGACCGGCTGGAACCGTTTCATGTTTTTCAGCATGTGGAGCAACGAGTCATTGATGCAGATAGTGGCGCCCAGCGAAATGCCCTTCATCCATTCCATTGTCAGGCAGAATGCGTGATGTATAGGCAGAACGCTCAGAATAGTTACACCAGGTTCCAGATTTATATATACATTTTCAACATTTTGTGCGAGATTGAATTGAGACAGCATGACGCCTTTGCTTTTGCCTGTTGTTCCAGAGGTATACATAAGCGTACACATTTTATCCTTATCCTGATCGGCAAATGCAAAGTCATCCGGTATGGTAATTTCGCTGCGGAGCTGTTCAAATGACAAAATTGCTAATTGTGGATTTGAATCTGCACCCTCCAGATGCTCTATATCGACTTTCTTTTCCATGGTGAATACAACATTCATTCTAGGACAATCTGCTGTCAGTTCTGTTATCACATCCTTTCTGGATGCCCCGCAGAATAATGCAGTTGATCCTGATCTATTCAGAAGTTCATGTAATTCTGACGCTGACAGGTTGGCATCCAGCGGTACAGCAGTATTTCCCGTGAAAAGTATAGCCATGTAGGCGCAGATCCATTCATAAGAGCTGCTTCCCACCAGTGCAATATGTGTTCCGCAGAGGCCATTATTTCGCAAAATGACAGCAGTTTTGCGAATGTCATCCCACAGATCTCCGTAGCTCTTTTCGACAATTTCTCTGTGAGACAGATATTTAACAGCTATTACATCTCTATGTATCCGACAGCTATTTTCAACAATTTCCAGAATATTTTCTTCCATATATCATATCTCCATTTCTATTATGTGAGGCAAAATGGGACATACTCCGTCGTCCCAGATTTTTAATGTTAAACCGATGCAGAAGAGCTTGTCAGGTTGTCAAGGTACTTGATGGCGTCTTCTATAGTGTGAATATTGATGATCTCATCTTCATCGATTTCCACGTCAAATGTATCTTCAAGGTCGCCGAGAAAAGTCATGAAATCAAGGGAGCTAAAGCCCAAATCTTCTATGAATCGCATATCATTAGTGATCTCATCAGCTGGTGTATTGCAGTATTCGGCAACAATGTTCAAAAAAGTTATATTAGTATTCATATTAAAAATCTCCTTATTGAATTAATTAAAAGGGACAGGAACCTCCGTCCCCAAAATGGTCAGATGCATTCGATGATTTCGCCCACAGTCATTTCTGGCTCGGCAATGCCTTTGAAGATTATCTTCATAAGGTAGTAGTAGAACAGTTCAATGTCCTGTTCGGAGAGGCTTGCGGTCTGGTATCTGAAATAGAAATTCAGGCCCAGATCATTTGCACTGTGCATGACGGTGAGATAGATCTTTTGTTTTGATGTACCATTTGGAATCCACATGCTCCTTACGGAAATGTCTTCGAGATGCGGATTTTTAAGCCTGATAGGAAGAGGCTGGTAAGTAAGCCCCACGCTCTCATAAGTAGTGTGTGGAGGAGTGTGGAACATTTCTTTCATCTGGTCAGACAAAAGTTCCGGGTCATAATTGCAGTGTCGGTATACATGATTCTGAACATCCTGAATCATGAAAACTGCATCCAGAAATTCTGTGTCCGGATCAATGATGGTTCTGCAAGGGTATGCCATTGCGCGAGAGCCACCTGATACCCACTCGGCATGTGTGGAACGTCTTGAAACATAATTCCTTATGGAAATGTCGGTCTGTCCGCCATTTGCCTTGGAGAGATAAGTTCGTATTCCCATGAGAATGAGGTTGGTCATGGATATGTGATTGTTCATACAAAAATCCAGAAGATTCTGGGTTGGCTCAGCATCCAGATGATAGTTCTTTGTAGCGACAGACAGGTTGTTAATTTCCTGATCTGCAGCGCGGAGTGACTTGTCATTGTGAAGGCGTCTGCTTTCCTGAAGTATCCGTTGTCCCTGTATATCGGAGTAAATAGGTTCTCCATTTTCCTCCAGCACATTTTGCCAGTACATGCGGTCTTTTGAGACACGTTTTTCGTCTGTGCTTTTTTTAAGATCACGTTCGACCATGTCAGTGAAACTTGCCATGTCCTCAGGATAAGGCGTGCCAAATTTGTAATGACAGTACAGTTCCATGATGTCATTCACCATGATGATAGCTCCACATGAATCCATGAGTCTGTGATCGATCTTGATGTACAGCCCATTGTAGCCACCCGGAAGCGAGATCATTTTTATCACATTCATTGGAATATTGTCCCCGTCAAACGGAATTCTGGACCATTCTTCCATGCGGTGATAAGCGTCATCACCGGAAAGCCATGAAAGGTTTTCGTAATCAATATCTCTGTCATCGTGAGAAACAACATATTGCCGTACCTCTCCATTTGGGTCAACTTTTGTAAAACGGATTCGCAGGCATTCGTATCTCTCGTATTCCAGTTGTATGCATTTTTTCAGCAGACCAAAATCAAGCGGCGCCTGCAGAGTCATACAAATGCTTATATTTGCGACTTGCTGAGTGCCAAATTCAATAATTGGTTTGAAATGTATCTTTTGTGAAGGTGTTAATGGATAATATTTTCTTGGCATAATTTACTCCTCCTGATGTTCTGATACGCTGTGGGAAAAGTTATCATAAGAAAGATGAGGATTCAATATGCCGGATCCGCTAATGGACACTTTAGATGAAATTGACCGGAAATCGGGGACGTTCCTTCTGTCACCAAGAGTGTCCCCCTGTAACGAATAAGACAGAGGGACACTCTTGGTGACAGAAGGAACGTCCCTACATGTATTCAAAACAGGTGGTGATCTGGATAAAAAATAAAGTATATGATTGTTGAAACCTAAAATAAATGATAAACTATTCATAGCAGTTGATGTAATTGTGTAGTTTGTTAAGGTAGGGGTATCTCAACAATACTATATAAATACAAAAACTGCTATCTTTTTAAAAAAGTGGTGATTTTCACGTAACTGGGGCGAGCCGTCGCGCTAGCGACTTGGTACAATGCATTAAAATCAGAGCGATAAATTTGAATTCTCACTTGAGGTATTTTAAGAAATTTAATAACTGTTATATTTGGTTATAGAAATCTCGGCAAACCCTTGAAAATACTAAAATTTCCGTGGGTGTCCTCCCCGTCACATCTTGTATTGTGTTATATCGTTTTACCCTTGTTTATGAACCCTCATAAGGGAAAAAACAAGGGAAGGAATCAACTGCGAAAACATTGTTTTTGACCAGTTAGGTAGAAAAAATTACCACCTATTGATAAAGTATAGATAATAATCCTAATCCAGATATACTACAAAGCAAGAAAGGAGGAAAATCATGAAACTGAATATTAATATCGATGCGGAAGCTAAAGAACCTGAAATTATGATTACAACAGCACAGATGACGGAAGAAGTTAACAGAGTTGTTGATTTTGTAAGCAGATTAGATGATGCTCCAACAATTATTTCCGGTATCAGAGAGGATAAGGTCGAACTATTAGATCCGGATCACATAGTAAAGATTTACGCAGAAGACAGTAAAGTTTTTACCCAAACAGACAATGGTACGTATCAAATTAGATTGAGACTATATGAAGCGGAAGAAAGATTGGATAACAGTAAGTTTGTAAGGATATCAAATTCAGAAATTGTGAATCTTAAGAAGGTTAAAAGCCTTGATTTAAGCTTTGTAGGAACAATTTGTATGGAATTATCGAATGGGACTGTAAGTTATGTTTCCAGAAGATATGTTTCAAAGATCAAAAAAGTATTAGGATTATGAGGTGACTAAAAATGAAAAAAGAATTATTTTCTAGAATATTTGTTGGATTATTGGGTGGAATTGTAATTAGTTATTTGATTACAATTGGAATTTCACTTGCAATCGGTGATGGTAGTTACTATTCATGTGTTCCGAGTTTGATTGAACGATTTGGCAATGAGGTAACAGCGATTATCATACAGACTGTTTTAAGTGCCGTTCTTGGAGCAGGATTTGCAGGAGCATCTGTTATCTGGGAAATAGATAAGTGGAGTTTATTAAAACAAACAAGCATTTATTTTGGAATTGTATCTGTACTTATGATGACAGTTGCATATATTTGCGAATGGATGGAGCATTCTGTTAAAGGTGTATTAAGCTATTTTGCTATTTTTGTTGCAATATTTGTTGTAGTTTGGATAGTACAATATTTGATTTGGAAGATACGTATTTATAAGATAAAAGAAGGCATTCAAAAGAATAATTAGTCGAAATACACAGAGTACAAATCGAAGATTTGTGCGGTGGGTGTATTTCGCTCTACGAGGCTGAAAAATGATTTGTGCTAAATATAAAAAGATTATGAATTTTTAGAAATTCATTGACAAAAGAATGGCATTTGGTTCAATAATATTGAAGGAGGGTTCTGCCGATAAGTGGACGTTCAAAAAGCGTTAGGGTCGCTACGGTGACACTACATTCAAGGACTATGGAAACATAGTCCTTGAAATATTTTAAAGAAGAAATGAATGATTCAAGCACCATTAGAAGTATATCGTATTGATATGAAATACATCAGAAACTTACATAATATAGATGACAGAGTTTTATCGGTATCTCCTCAGATTGGTAAGGACGAGCGACCTTTTCTTGGAGTGCTTGTTATTTGTAATGAACATAAGTATTGTGTTCCCTTATCTAAGCCAAAGGAAAAGCATGAAAAAATGAGGGATAAAATTGATTTCAAAAAGATTGTATGAATTGTAATTTTCCGCATTGAATATTAAGAGACTTGTTGGTGTATGTCTTTTGCTGTTTTATTATATTCTTTCAAAAAATGAAAGCTAATCTTTGAATAAATATCTTTTGAATTTAAGTGACGCTTGACACATTTTCCCCGTCTATTAGAGTGAAAGGCCTTAATACAAAGGAGGAGGAGAAGCCTATGGATGATAAGCAGATATTAGATTTATATTGGGAGCGCTCCGAAGCTGCTATATCCGAAACTTCAAAAAAATACGGAAAGTATTGCAGATACATAGCCTTTAATATTCTTCACAATGACGAAGACAGCGAGGAATGTGTAAATGATACTTATTTAAGAGCTTGGAACAGCATACCGCCTAACCGTCCATCTGTCCTAAAAACTTTTTTAGGGAAGATTACTCGCAACTTATCTTTGGACAGGTACGAACTGCTCAATGCAAAGAAACGTAATGGCGGGCAAATGCCATTGATTCTTGATGAAATACAAGAGTGCATACCATCGTTGGATAGTACAGAAAACATTGTTGAAGAAATTGCTCTAACGGATATTCTCAACCGCTTTCTTTCTTCCCTGTCATTAGAACAGCGAAAAATCTTTATGAGAAGATATTGGTACTTATCGCCCATTAAAGAAATTGCAACGGAATATGATATGAGCGAGAGCAAAATCAAGATGTCATTATTTCGTTCAAGGAACGAACTTAAAAAATTGTTAGAGAAAGAAGGTATCTCTGTATGAAAGAAAAGAAACTTTTAAGGGCATTGGGAAATGTCGATAATCAGTATATTAAGGAGGCTGAACCTATGAAAAAAACAAGTAAAATAACTAATCGGCAAAAATGGGTGTCTGTTGCTGCTTGCTTCGTACTCGTTGCTGTGATTGGAGTGGGAGTTTTTCAAAGCAATCTGTTTGGTACAAAAAACGATATTGCCACGCTGGATGGTGGAGAAACAATTACTTTTGTTAAAAATGACTTATCACAATCTTCAATTAACTTAAATGTAACAACAAGGCCCTTGAGCGATGCTGAGATTGAAATGCTTTTTGCAGACTTGCCTGTTACCGCAGATGCTTACTTTGATGCTGACAATCATAATATTCTGGGTCTTGAGGGAAAAATTGGTGATACAAGAATGGTAGTATCTAAACAGGGTGTAAATCTATTAGATACTATCATTGATGGAAATACAATCACTTCAAGTGTAGACGGCGTTGATATCAATGCAGGATATTTCGTAACAAAGTCAAATAGTCAAGGTATCAAAACCGTAATATATTATGCAACCTTTGATATGGGAGAGAACACTATTTATGTAGAGTATTCTGGCGTTGAAAATGAAAGTGAAACTGTAAAAAACAACTTGGTAGACACAATTTTGAAGTTGATTGAGAACGGTGCATTTGATTTGAGTCAAATCCAAGAATAATCAGGGACGTTCCTTCAGCCGCGCCATATCTGCTGGTGTGTCAATGTCCATCAATTCAGTTTTGTTGGTGACGGGTAGCTGCCTTACCTGAGATTCGTGACTGTGGACAACGACATTCCCGCCTTTTCCCTGTGGGAGAGACATAAGCTCATCAAAATATTCTTTTGGAAATATCACAGGTGCCCCTGGTGTTTTGTCATAACACGTTCTCCATATATATGATGGCTCATTTTTTGCACATAATAATAGTGATGCTATAGATTCCGTCTTTATGAGTGGCTGATCGGAAGGAATAAAAGCACAGCGGTCAATATAGGAACCAATTGTATCCAGACCAAGACGGATCATATCATTCCGATATGGTGAGGAGTGAAGGATTACCGGTATACTATATTCTGTGCAAAGCTTTTCAATATCCTGGTGTATGGTGACAACGAGTCGCCTGGAAAACAAATCTTTTGTTATATCAAGTATCCACTTTATGAGCGGCTGTCCGTGATATTCAGCCATGAGCTTATTGCTGCCAAAGCGTTTTCCCTGCCCTGAAGCCATGATGATACATCCGGAATTGCCAAATGGTCTGTCAAGGTCAACAAGGAACACATCCTTATGGCTGCACAGCCGGTTCAGAAATGAGAGATCCTGTTTTCGAACAACCATAATGATCCGCTTTTTATTCATGAGCCTTTCGAAAGCTTTTTGATAATCGTATGATGTGTTTTCAAGATATCCAATTTCGTCTACAGTAATCCATGGTGCTGTTGTGTCTGCTAGGCTTTCTAAAAATGCAATACATGTGCTGTTAAAGGCATCTTTAATGGGTTGCATGAGGTTCTCGCAACCTGTGGCATCAGAGCAGAATTTGCCGATACGTACAACTTCACCGCTAGAGTTATTTTTCATGTACACGCCTTCTTTTGGGACGGCCCATGATGTAATTCCGGGCATTTGTCTGTCGAAAAGTGAAGAGAGAAGTGTTGATTTGCCACTTTTCCTGTCACCGGTAATAACGATATGTTTCTTTTTGCTAGTCAGAAAAGATCTCCATATACAATTTGCTTCCGGCCTGAATACAGGCTTCTCTATATTGTTCATATTTTTTCAGCCATTCCTTTCCCTCTGGTGTTATCGTGCTCCCCCCACCTGACCTGCCACCTGCTTGGCGGCTTGTAAGTGAAAATCCCAGCGCCTCTTCAGCGTTTTTTATCATGCGGAATGCTTTGCTGTAGGCAAGCCCCATTGACTGGGATGCGGAGCGGAGAGAACCGGTTTTTTCTATAGCCAAAAGAAGGCGGTATGGACCTTCACCAAAGAATTTCTCATCATTATCATCAAAAAATGTTATTTTAATAGCAGCTCTCAATGCATATCATCCTCCTTCATCATGACAAGCTGGCGCTTTCCCTGACGGTTGCGAAGTTCTCTGATACTGATTGTACCATAAACTTTGGACAGAAGCATTTCCATTTCCTCAATGGGTGTTTTATCAGGATATATTTCACCGATCAGTTTGGATTCAGATAAAACCAGAAGAGTGTTGCAGTAATTTAATGCAAGTGATGAATCGTGAAGCGTTACCAGAGACACCGCGAGGTTTTGTTCAACATAGCTGCACAGAAGGTTCATGATCTGGTAACGCAGTCTGAAGTCCAGTGCACTTTCCGGTTCGTCCAGGAGTAAAAGCTTCCGTTTTGCCACAAATGTACGTGCCAGCAGGGCAAGCTGTTTTTGACCCTCGCTCAATGTCTGAAAATTATCGTTTATCCGTGAATCAAGTCCGACCATTGCAAGAACTTTATAAGCCTTTTCTTTCATGGTCTCAGTATGGGGTTGAAGAAGCTTAAGCTCTGGGTTAAATCCCATCATGACAACATCTAAGAGAGATATGTCTATGGATATGCCGCTTTTTTGAGGGATATATCCACATAGCTGTGCTAGTTTTTTGTGAGGCATATGTTCCAGCTGGAGATTATCTAACTCGCAGCAGCCACTATGCGGAATCAAATTGGCGATTGCTTTGATAAGGGTTGTTTTGCCACAGCCATTCTCGCCAAGTATACCAACAATTGTACCTTCTTCTGCAGAAAAGCTGATATTATTTATCACATTTTGCACATCTGTGGTGCTGGTGCGGCTGCTGTGGTGGTAGCCGGCTGACAGATTGCGTATGTTTAATATACTCATTTTACAGGTTTCCTCCTTATGCATAGATAGATAAGAAATGGTGCTCCTATGATACTTGTGAATATACTGACCGGTAGTTCTGTGGAACATACACTGCGGGCAAGTATATCACCGAAAGTGAGAAGGCATCCACCTATAAGACCACTTAGAAGCATAGTTGATAAGCGGTTATTTTTGAGCAGCATTCTGGCTCCGTGCGGAGCAAGCAGAGAGATAAAGCTGATAAGTCCCGTCATGCTGATCACACTTGAAGTTGCCAGGGTTGCGATCAAAAGAACCAGCATTCGTATCTGGTTAACATTCACACCAAGCATTTTGCCCTCTGCGTCATCAAGGGAGAGCATTATGATCTGCCTGTACAATAGGAACATTATCAGCAGGCAGACAGCGCACAGTATTACATTTGAACCAATGGAATATATACTTATGCCATTAAGGCTTCCCATGATCCAGTATTCAATTGATGATAATTGTTTTTCAGGGTCGGCAGTCAGCTTCAGACATACAAGAGCGGTCTGGGCAAGACTGTGTACTGCTATGCCTGCCAGTACTATGCTTTTTCCATCACGCTCATATGTCAGCGATGACAGAAGCAGAACCAGTATCACACAGCATATGGCTCCGGCAAAAGCAGATATGGTTACAGACATTGTCCCGGACAAAAACAGAATGCCAAATGCGGCACCGGCGCTTGCACCTGAGGATACACCTATGATGTCTGGAGAAGCCAATGGGTTCTTAAAGACAGTCTGATATACAAATCCTGCTATGCCGAGAACAAATCCCCCTATACAGCCGATGATTCCGCGGCTTGCGCGAAGCGTGAGAAATACACGCCACTGCATGTCATCACCTTGCAGCAATCCATTAAGTGTAAGAGGATATTTTCCGACAAAAAAAGAAAATATACTGAGAGCTGCCAGAATGACAGCTCCCAGTATAATAGTTATTGTTGCTTTGTTTTTATTTTTACGCTTGTTATTAATTGTTGATTCCATAGAATGTTTCATAATAATTTGTCATTTCAGTTGTATATGTGTCAGTTGATACCTGATCAGGATGAAGGATCCCTGCAAGCCATACAGATGCCAGGATTCCTGCAGGTACCGGGCTGTCCAATGCTTCCACGTCTCCAGGAATAGCATATACGTGGCTGTTTTTTACAGCAGTGCATTCTGCAAGGTTTGGATCGTTCATTACGTCATCTACTGTATATTCGGCATCAGATGCGATTATTATATAAGAAGGATCCCATGCAAGAAGCTGCTCATAGCTTATCTCAGCCCAGTAGGTGTCTGTGATAGAATCAGCTGCATTTTTTCCACCGGCAAGCTCTATGATGCTTGACTGATACATAGAAGGACCGGCAGTAGACAGGAATGATGAGTTGCCGGCAAGGTATACACTTTCAGGTTCTACGCCAGACAGAGCTGAAGTAAGCATATCCTTCTGAGAATCTATATATGCGAGCAGCTTTGCAGCCTCTGAGTTGGTGTTAGTTGCCGTAGCTATGGTGTTGATCATTTCTGTCAGAAGATCCTGACTTTCAGGATTGACGAGCAGTACTGCGATACCGAGGTCTGTCAGGCTCTGAGCTGCATCCTTCAGCTTCATTGGCAGAATAACCAGATCAGGGGAAAGAGCAGCGCATGTCTCAAGGTTGAACTCTTTGGCAGTTCCAACATTTGGCAGCTCTGTCAGTTCTGGTGCAGCAAGCTTATAAATAGGGCGCTTGTCTGCTTTTGCCTCAATACCGACAACCTTATCCTTGAGACCAAGAGCGATCAGAAGGCTTGAAGAAATATAGTAGCCGCTCACGATAGAAGATGGCTCTTTTTCAATTGTAACTTCACGGCCGGCCTGGTCAGTAACTGTTACAGGGTATACAGTCTGTTCAGCATCTGCTTCAGTGGAAGACTCTTCAGAAGATAATTCTTCAGATGATACTTCTTCACTGGAAGCTGATTCGGATACTGAAGCAACTGTGGTGCTTTCCGTAGTACTCTGTGTTGTCGTAGCACTGTCTGTACCACAGGCTGTAAGTACTGCCAGCATAGTACAGATAAGGATGATAGATAGTTGCTTTTTAAAAGTTGTTTTCATGAATTCAATGTTCCTTTCGTTATTCTTGAAATAATACAACGGTATTGTAACAAAGCATCTTTTCAAAGACAAGCTGTTTTAATATAATATATTTTGAAAAATTGTGTTTATATGTTAAAAGGAGCTTTTATGGTAACAATACAGAATTATGTACGCGCACAAAGTATTGATGAGGCATATGAACTGAATCAGAAAAAGGGAAGCTGTATTATCGGAGGAATGCTCTGGACAAAAATGCAGGATCGCCTGATACAGACAGCCATAGATATGTGTGATCTGGGACTTGATAAGATTGAAGAAAAAGAAGACGAATTCATTATTGGTGCAATGACATCACTCCGTCAGATAGAGCTGCATGACGGATTAAACAAATATACACATGGTGCAGTATGCGAAGCGGTGAAGGATATTGTGGGAGTTCAGTTCCGAAATCTCGCAACGATTGGCGGAAGCATATGGGGACGTTTCGGGTTTTCAGACATTCTGACAGTTTTTTTAGCTATGGATGCATTTGTAGAGCTTTATCATGGTGGTATGATTCCTCTCAGGGAATTTGTTGGCATGAAACAGGACAGGGACGTGATTGTACATCTGATCATCAGGAAAACTCCCGGAGTTTTTGCTTATGCATCAGTCCGCAATCAGAGAACAGATTTTCCTGTCATTGCATGTTCGGCATCATGCGTGGATGGAGAATACCGTTTGGCTGTGGGAGCAAGGCCTGGAAGGGCGATGCTTGTTCTGGATGAAGAAGGCTTGCTCACAGGGGGACTTTCTGATGATACAGAGAAAGCATTTGCCAGTTGGGTTTCTGACAAGATCCCGGTTGGAAGCAATCATCGTGCTGGCGCAGAATACAGAAGCCGTCTGATACGTGTGCTTGGACAGAGATTATTGAAAAAGATTGAGGAGGAGCAGCAGTGGAAATAAAAGTTAAATTAAATGGGAAATTCGTCTCGGGAAATATAGCTCCTGATATGCTCCTTATAGATTTTCTGCGTGATCATGGCTGTTATAGTGTGAAACGCGGCTGTGAGACGTCAAATTGTGGTCTGTGTACAGTGCTTATGGATCAGACTCCTGTCCTTTCCTGTTCGATGCTTGCTGCCAGGGCAGATGGACACGAGGTGCAGACCCTTGAGGGCCTTCAGGATGAGGCAGCAGAATTTGCCGGGTTCATTGCTGATCAGGGTGCTGATCAATGTGGTTTCTGCAACCCGGGTTTTGTGATGAATACAATAGCTCTTCTCAGAGAAAATCCTGATCCATCGGATGATGAGATCAGGGCATATCTTGCCGGAAATTTGTGCAGATGTTCCGGATATGAGGGACAACTGAGAGGAATCCGAAATTACTTAGACAGTAGAATTTCTGCAGATGACAGACGGTAAAGGGGTGAACTCATGGAACATAAAAAATATAATGTAGTTAATAAATCCGTTAGAAAAAAAGATTCTATGCAGTTACTTCTTGGCAAACCGGTATATGTGGATGATATCACTCCCGGTGATGCACTTGTTGTGAAACTGCTTCGCAGTCCACATGCGAATGCTATTGTGGAGGATATAAATGTCTCCATAGCAAAAAAAATACCTGGAATAGTAGATATTTACACATGGCAGGATGTGCCAAATAGCCGGTTTGCAATAGCAGGACAGACATATCCTGAGCCGTCACCGTATGACAGACTCATTATGGACCGCCATGTGAGGTGTGTGGGCGATGTGGTTGCAATCATAGCAGCTGAGGATGAAAAGTCAGCAATTAAGGCTATGAAACTCATAAAGGTTAAATATAAAATCTTGGAGCCTGTTCTGGATTTCCACAAGGCAAAGGATAATGAAATATTGGTTCATCCTGAGGACGACTGGTTTCCGCCAGTTCAGGTAGGAGGCGATCCGAAACGCAACCTGATAGCAAGCGATGTAGGCGGTGATGGCGATGTTGATGCTGTTATAGCTGACTGCGATGAGGTGCTGGAGAACAGATATCATATGAGAGCCTTTAACCAAGCTATGATGGAGACTTTTCGAACGTATACACACCTTGACCGTTATGGAAGGCTTCATGTAATTTCTTCTACACAGATCGTGTTTCATGTACGTCGTATTCTGTCAAGAGCGCTTGGCATTCCAAAGAGCAGGATCAGAGTGGAAAAACCACGTATAGGAGGCGGATTTGGAGCAAAGCAGACAGCGGTAAGTGAGGTGTATCCTGCATTTGTGACCATGAAGACCGGGCGTGCGGCTAAGATAATATTTACGAGACAGGAAAGTCAGATCGCAGGTTCACCGCGCCATGAGATGGAGGTGAGAGTCCGTCTGGGAGCAGACCGCGATGGACATATAAGAGGACTTGATCTGTATACTCTGTCCAACACTGGAGCGTATGGGGAGCATGGACCTACAACAGTCGGACTTAGCGGGCATAAGTCCATCCCGTTATATACAGGAGGCCTTGAGGCATATAGGTTTGGATATGATGTTGTATATACGAACACTATGGCGGCTGGTGCATACAGAGGATATGGGGCTACACAGGGAATCTTTGCGCTTGAGTCTGCGGTGAATGAACTTGCGGAGAAACTGGGGATAGATCCGACCGTGATCCGTGAGCAGAATATGCTGCGCGAGGGAATGAAGATGCCTGCGTATTATGGCGAGACGGCAAATGCGTGTGCTCTTGACAGATGTATGGCCAGATGCAAGGAGATATTTAACTGGGATGATAAATACCCTGTCAGGAACATGGGAAACGGAAAAGTCAGGGCTGCAGGAGTAGCAATGGCCATGCAGGGTTCTTGTATATCGAATGTGGATGTAGGATCTGCAACGGTCAAGCTTGCGGATGATGGTACATTTAACCTGATAATCGGTGCTGCAGATATGGGAACCGGATGTGATACTATCCTTGCACAGATGGTTGCGGAGTGTATGGATTGCTCGGTTGATGACGTGGCGGTATTTGGAGCAGACACAGATGCTTCACCATATGATTCCGGCTCGTATGCTTCATCCACTACGTATGTAACAGGAAAGGCTGTGGAGCTTGCCTGTGATAAATTGAAGAAGAAGCTGTGCGCAATTGCAGCAGGAATGCTTGGATGTGAACAGGATGAAATGTATTTCGAAAATGGCAGGGCATATCGGACAGGAACAGATCAAAGCGTTTCTTTGGCTGATATAAGTGTTAAGGATCAGGTCGCAAATGATATTGCCGCTGTAGCTACAGTCTCTCATTCGTCTCCGGTTTCGCCTCCTCCATATATGGTCGGAATGGTTGAGATAGAACTTGACAGATATACAGGAGAAGTGAAGATACTGGATTATGCTGCAGTCGTGGATTGTGGCATAGCCATAAACCCGGCACTGGCACGTGTTCAGGCTGAGGGAGGCATAGTCCAGGGAATAGGACACACTCTGTTTGAGAACATCACCTACAATGCGAAGGGATGCCCGATAGAGTCGAGTTTCATGCAATACAAGATACCAACCCGTCTTGATATGGGGCATTTGAGAGTGGAATTTGAAAACAGCTATGAGCCTACAGGTCCTTTTGGAGCCAAATCGATAGGAGAAATAGTTATCAACACTCCGGCACCTGCTATTGCACATGCCATATATAGGGCGACAGGTGTATGGCACAGAGAACTGCCGATCACACCGGAGAAGATTCTTATGTCCATGCCGGAAGAGTAATTGGAGATAACATAAGCAGAATAACAGAATCTGTAATATGAAAATAAAATATACAGGAGAAAACAACAGATGAAAAATAAGTTTAAACTTTCAGAAACAGCATTCCAGCTTGATGGAAGGATGCCTCTTTCCCAGGCGATACCTCTTGGACTTCAGCATGTCCTTGCAATGTTTGTCGGAAATTTGACACCGTTATTAATTATCACAGGAGCATGCGGACTGGTCGGTGGTGAATTTGCTGATCTTCAGCTTTCGCTGCTTCAGAACGCAATGCTTATCGCGGGAGTTGTCACCCTGATACAGCTTTTCTCAATAGGTCCTGTTGGAGGAAAGGTGCCGATCATTATGGGTACATCTTCAGGTTTTATAGGAGTATTCAACAGCGTGGCGGCGACCATGGGCGGTGGAGTGCTTGCGTATGGTGCGATTATGGGGGCATCCATTATCGGTGGCTTGTTTGAGACTGTGCTTGGCTTTTTCCTGAAGCCATTGCGCAGGTTTTTCCCGGCTGTTGTAACAGGTACAGTGGTTTTATCCATTGGACTCAGCCTTATATCGGTGGGAATAAATTCATTTGGAGGTGGAAATAATGCCGCAGACTTTGGCTCCATGGAGAACCTTCTGCTTGCATTATTTGTCCTTGTGGTCATCCTTTTCTTTAAGCACTGGACAAAAGGATTTTTAAGCTCGTCATCTATTCTTTTTGGAATAATCGCAGGCTATATCGCAGCGATCATAATGGGACTTGTTCTTCCGAGAACAGGTATAACTGCTGACGGTGTGGAATATACCAAAGCCTGGGTGCTGAACTGGGACAAGGTGAAAGATGCTTCCTGGTTTGCGATTCCACAGCTCATGCCTGTAAAACCGGTGTTTGATGTGCGCGCAATCCTTCCGGTGCTCATAATGTTTATTGTTACAGCGGTGGAGACTGTAGGCGATATATCAGGTGTTATGGAAGGTGGTCTTGGAAGGGAAGCCACAGACAAGGAGCTTTCAGGTGGTGTGATGTGTGACGGTCTGGGTTCATCTCTTGCGGCGGTGTTTGGAGTACTTCCAAATACATCATTCAGCCAGAATGTGGGACTTGTAGCTATGACTAAGGTCGTCAACAGATTTGCGCTTGCAACAGGAGCGATATTTCTGATATTATGTGGCCTTTGCCCTAAACTTGCAGCACTGGTATCGATCATGCCTCAGTCAGTGCTTGGCGGAGCTGCGGTTATGATGTTCTCTTCGATAGTTATCAGTGGTATTCAGCTCATAACAAAGGAACCGTTAAGCGCGCGCAATCTGTCCATAGTTTCAGTAGCACTGGGTGTGGGCTATGGAATGGGAGCCAATCCTGGTATTCTAGCAAATGCCCCTCAGCTGCTCCAGCTTGTTTTTGGAGGCTCAGGAATTGTTCCTGCGGCAATGGTTGCAATTCTGCTTAATATTATCCTGCCTAAAGAAAAGTAGTAATCAGGGACACTCCTCGTTACAGAAGGAACGTCCCTGTGGCGTACACAACTTGTTGTTATGCTACAAAAGTAGTTGTTGATAACAAAAAAATATGCTAACATAAAAATAGTGGTTTTCGAATGTATGTTCGATATAGTATAATATATACTGTATATACATTTGAGACTGCTATTTTTTAGCTTGAAGAAAAATATATAGTAATAAAACCTATTCGGTATGGAGGAGAAGATATGTACATTGTGATAGACGTAGGCGGAACATTTATAAAACACTGTGTGATGGACAGAGAAGCTGAGATAATGGAGAAGAATAAATTCCCTACACCTGGAAGATTTGGAAATGGACTGGAGAACATACAACAGGGGCTGGATGCATTCCTTGATGCAATTCAGTCGATATATGATGGATATAAGGAAAGATATGATATACAAGGAATAGCAATATCACTTCCTGGACAGGTGGACGTGGACAACGGAATATGTTATGCCGGCGGAGCCTTGCCTTACCTTGACAAAGCACATATAGGCGAGCTTGTAAGCGAGAGATGCGATGGACTTAAGGTAGCGCTTGAGAACGACGGCAAATGTGCAGCATTGTCGGAGATATGGCAGGGAAATGCAAAGGACTATAGCAGCGCAGTTGTATTGGTATTTGGCACAGGTGTCGGTGGAGGAATAGTCATAGACAGAAAGATACTCCACGGCAGAGGTATGGTTGCCGGTGAGATGTCGTACCTGTTTGAGGATGTGAACAGGGATAATATAGACAAACTTGTACCGCTTGAGGCGAATCTCAAGAATACAAAGAAACATGTAAAACTTCCGGACAATGTCACCTGGACGATGCAGGCATCGGTAAGCTCACTCAGAAGAGAGGTGGCAGCAGTCAAGGGCATGAGGGAAGATGAAGTGTCAGGCGAGATGATATATGAGTGGGAAGCTGAAGGCGATGAGGCTGTCATAGGTGTACTTGAGGACTGGTATCTGAACATCGCGAAGCACTGCATGAATATACATGTCATTCTTGCACCGGACATCATACTCCTTGGAGGTGGAATCAGTGCGGAACCGAGGTTCATACAGGGCGTGAAGAAGTACGTGGATAAGCTTGCAAAATTTTCAGTGATCTATAATGAGATGCAGGTTGGACTGTGCAAATTTGGCAACGATTCCAATCTCATAGGAGCACTTTTCAACTATCTTCAGAAGTATGAGGGTGCCCACTAGATAAGAAAACGGAGATCATATCAGAATGAAACACAATGACGGAAAAGAGACGGACATCAGAATGAAGCACAATGACGAAAAAGAGACGGACATCAGAATGAGCGCAGAAAAGAGTAAAGAAAGAAGCATAGAAAAAAGCAAAGAAAAAGGCAAAGAAACGAATACAGAAAAGAACACCGATTATAGAAAAAAATCGCACGAGATGGATATGTTAAATGGTTCACTGGCGCTTAAGATGCTTATATTTGCCATGCCACTTGCCGCCAGCAGTATACTGCAGCAGCTTTTCAATTCGGCAGATGTGGCTGTGGCAGGAAGATTTGCGGGAAGTGATGCACTGGCAGCAGTTGGAAGTAATGCTGCAGTCGTTGCTCTATTTGTGAATGTATTTGTGGGACTTTCTGTCGGTGTGAATGTTCTTGTGGCGCATTATATAGGCCAGAATAAGAAGGATTCAATAAGCAAATGTGTCCATACCAGCGTGAAGTTCGCCCTTATATGCGGAATAGCTATGCTTGTGGCTGGAATGTTTGTGGCAAGACCTATACTTGAGGCTATTGATACTCCTGCCAAGGTGCTTGACCAGGCTGTGCTGTACCTTAGAATTTATTTCGTAGGTATGCCTTTTATCATACTGTATAATTTTGGAGCGGCTGTGCTCAGAGCTATAGGTGATACAAGGCGTCCGCTTTACTGCCTGATAGTTTCAGGCGTACTCAATGTTGTACTCAACCTGTTCTTCGTGTGTGTGTGTAAACTTGGAGTGGCAGGCGTCGGCATGGCAACGGTCATATCAAATGTTGTCAGTACGGGAATAGTCATGTATATATTGATGCATGAGGAAGGTCCACTCAGACTCGATATAAAGAATATACGAATAGATAAAGTGTGCCTGGGAAAGATACTCAGGATAGGAGCTCCATCAGCGATACAGACGGCAGTTTTCTCATTGTCAAATGTGCTGATACAGGGCGGAATCAACAGCTTTGGTCCTGATGCTGTGGCAGGCTCATCCACGGGTCTTAATTTTGAATATTTTGCATATTTTGTCATATCCGCATACGCACAGGCAGCAGTGACATTTGTGAGCCAGAATTATGGTGCAGGTGAGAAGGAGAGATGCAGAAAAGCTCTCAGGATTGCCATGTTAGAGGGCATGCTTATGACGGCTGTGTTCAGCAGTGTCATGATGCTTTCAGGGGATTTTCTTGTGAGATTTTATACAACAGATACAGAGGTTATAAAGTATGCACTTATAAGAATGAAGCATGTCATGCTCCTTGAGGCGATGACAGGAACATATGAGATGACAGCTGCGGCACTCAGAGGCCTTGGCAGATCCATGCTGCCGGCTATTATAACAGTTGTGGGTTCAGTAGTGTTCAGGATCATATGGATATATACGGTGTTTGCGCGATATCATTCTTTTGGCATGCTTTTGAACGTGTATATAGTTTCATGGATAATAACAGGTACGGCGATGATAATCGCATACATACTCGTATCGAGGAAAGTGCTGGGGCATACACGGGCCGGTGGGAAGGGTGCTGAGACGGCTGCTGTATAGTATGTGACCCAAGGCACATAAGCATCAGAAAGAGAAGATTAAGACTGAGCATGAAGTGACAGGGGGATTGGCTGTGGATAGGGATAAGAAAGATAGAACGTATATTGCGATAGATCTGAAATCCTTCTTTGCATCGGTTGAATGTGTTGAGCGCGGACTTGATCCGCTGACCACCAATCTGGTTGTGGCAGATGCGTCGAGAACAGAGAAGACTATATGCCTTGCTGTTTCCCCGTCGCTGAAGAGCTATGGTATACCTGGAAGAGCCAGACTGTTCGAGGTGGTGCAGAGGCTTAAGGAGGTCAATGCCAGCAGGAGAACACTTTCACCCGGTGGAAACTTTTCCGGGGAGAGCTGCGATTCCAATGAGCTTGCGGAGCATAATGAATTTGCGGTTTCGTATATAGCCGCTCCGCCACGTATGGCATATTACATGAAGTATAGTACGGATATATATAACATCTATCTGAAGTATGTAGCACCAGAGGATATGCATGTGTATTCCATAGATGAGGTGTTCATGGATGTGACGGATTATCTTGGGATATATAAGATGAGTCCGCACGATCTTGCCATGACGATCATACAGGATGTGCTTGCACAGACCGGTATAACAGCAACAGCAGGGATAGGAACGAACCTCTACCTGTGTAAGATAGCGATGGATGTTGAGGCAAAGCATATAGCCCCGGATAAGGATGGAGTCAGGATAGCAAGTCTTGATGAAATGTCGTACAGACAGAAGCTGTGGAATCACAGACCGCTCACAGATTTCTGGAGAGTGGGAAAAGGATATGCGAGAAAACTTGAGAGTCATGGACTTTATACAATGGGAGATATCGCCAGATGCTCACTGGGACATGACGATGAGTATTACAACGAAGATCTGCTGTACAGATTATTTGGTATAAATGCAGAGCTGCTCATAGATCATGCATGGGGCTGGGAGCCTTGTACCATTGCTGATATCAAGGCTTACAAGCCGGAGAGGAACAGCATAGGTTCAGGACAGGTGTTGTCATGCCCATACGAATATGAAAAAGCCAGACTTATTATCCGTGAGATGACGGATCTGCTCGTGCTGGATCTTGTGGATAAAAATGTCAAGACAGATCAGATGGTCATAACAGTGGGGTATGATATAGATAATCTCAAAAAGAACGCCGCGGGAGCAAAATTTTCCGGAGAGATACAGACAGATATGTATGGGAGGAAGATACCGAAAAGTGCCCATGGAACGGTGAATCTTGGAGAGTATACATCATCTACACAGGTCATCATGGATGCGGTGACCGGATTGTTTGAAGAGATCGTAGATCCTTTATTGTATGTCAGAAGGATATATGTCACGGCGAACAATATCATATCGAATACTGCGGCACATGAGAAACAGTCATCAAGGCAGCTCAGTCTGTTTGATGATTTTGGAGACGGGGCAGCAGAGACGGAGAAAAAGCAGCAGGATATGAAGCGGGAGCAGAGCATGCAGAAAGCGATGATAGAGCTCAAGAAGAAATTTGGCAAAAATGCAGTCCTTAAGGGAATGAATCTTGAGGAGGGCGGTACGACGATAGAGAGGAACGGACAGATAGGCGGTCACAAGGCTTAGGAGGGGCTTATGGAAGATAATTACGATGACATAATACAGCTTCCACATCACGTGTCCTCTGTTCATCCGCACATGTCTATCCATGACAGAGCAGCACAGTTTGCCCCATTTGCCGCACTCACAGGACATGGAGCAGCCATAGCGGAGACTGCAAGGCTCACCGATGAGAAGTTGGAGCTGGATGAGAGTCAGAAAATGGTTCTTGATCAGAAACTGTTGAATATAATGCATAATGCAGACAAAAAATGTGTGAGTATAGAGTATTTTGTAAAGGATGACAGAAAAGCCGGTGGAAGATACGAACATGTGTCGGGATATATACGCAATGTTGACGTATATGGGAAAAAGATAGTTATGGAAGACAGAACCGAGATACCGATAGATGATATATATGATTTAGATATTGATCAGAATGGAGATGTATATTTGCATGAATAGAGAGACTATGGTGATAGCACACAGAGGAGCGAGTGCCCTTGCGCCTCATGAGAATACACTTGAAGCGTTTCAGATAGCTATAGATCTGAAGGCGGATATGGCGGAGTTCGATGTGAGGAAAACCAGTGATAATATACTCATAGTATTTCATGATGGAACTATAGACGGCAGAAAGATAGGAGATATGACATACAACAGAATCAATGATATTGCATCAAAAGAAGGCTACAGAGTGCCTACGCTTGACGAAGTCCTGGAACTCTGCAGCGGAAAGATATGTCTTGATATAGAATTAAAGGAGAGCGGATACGAGAGGCGTGTCATAGATCTTGTCAAGGGGAGATTTGGATACGGTGAGTTCTCGATAAAATCCTTCAAGGACAAAGTGTCGTACAATGTGAAGGCCATAGACCCGAGGATAAAGACCGGACTGCTTGTCGGTAAGAAAAAGGCTAAGCTCGGTGTCAGATTGAATGAGTATTTTCCTGAGAGAAGAATGAGACGGTGTAAAGCGGATTTTATATCGCCGAATTATCTTCTATGCACGAAGGAATTTGTGAAGAGAATGAAGCGCAAGCACATACCGGTATATGTGTGGACTGTGAATGATCCACACTGGATGAGACGTATGTGCAGACTGGGCGTAGATGCAGTGATAACAGACCGCCCGGATATAATGCGTTGAAAGACCTAGAAATATTTGTTATATTATTCTATAGGTGGAGGAGTTGTACATAGGAGGATAATATGAGCAAAGTACTATACTTTGATTACGCGGCATTCTGCGTGTTTACTCTTATCATGGTCTCAGTCATCATGAAGAAGATGACCAGAGGCAAATTAAACAGGCAGTTTCAATTTGTTCTGACCATTGCAATGGTTGCCACAGCGTTTGATATAGGCGCCATCGCATTTGACAATATGGGTGAAAGGCATGTAGTCACCCAATACATATTCCATACGGGATATCTCTTTTTCCATGTCGTTTCATCGGCTATGTATGCCACTTATGTGATGAACATAGTGGATGCCATACACATATTCAGAGGTAAAGTGAAGAGTTTCATACTGGTACTTCCAACGTTGCTGTGCATAATCATGCTCGGAGTTAATTTTTTCACCCCGTGTGTATTCAGTATAGGCGGACAGGGAGAGTACAGAAGAGAGTTTTTCATGACATTTCTGTATGTTGCCGGAATATTTTATATGATTCTGGGCTTCATGGTTGTTACGAGATACCACAGGAGACTTACAAGAGGAAGATTTGTATCAACCATAGCGATATTCCCATTGGTTGTTGTTGCGGCCGTATTTCAGATGTTTAACCCGGATATTCCGATTGAGATGTTTGCAAATGCGATTGGGTTACTGTTCGTTGCGTTGCTGATACAGAGTCCGGAGCAGTTTATAAGCAGTGCCACGGGCCTGAACAAGATCACAAGATACATGGACGACGTGAGAAATTCTCTGGATAATGGCCTTGATATAACGGTAGTTATGATAACTATGGAGAATGACAAGACTCTTCGCGGGATTCTGGGAGTTGAGGAATATCATAAGCTGCTCAGGGAGATCTCTGAAGACTTTTTAGAGTGGAGCAGACCATACGGATATGATGTTGAGTGGTATTATCTGGGAAACGGAATGTTCAGATGTGTCATGAACCAGCGTATCAAGGATCAGGCTGAGGATTTTGCGGAGTGGATAAATGAGAAGCTGAAGAAGGGATATAAGTATAATGATATGTTTATAAATCTATTGCCGATAATATGTATCACCAGATGTCCTCAGGATATAGAGGATGTTGACAGTGTGATGCGGTTTGGCGATGAGCTTGCTGAGCACGAGTATACAGGCCGTGTTCTCTATGCCAGAGATATCTATAACAAGGAAAGATATGATCTGATGCGGGACATGGACATGATACTTGAGAAGGCATTTGCCGAGAACAGGTTTGAGGTTTACTATCAGCCTATATACAGCATAGATTCTGGAAAATATAACAGTGCTGAGGCACTTCTGAGATTAAATGATGATATGTATGGATACATTTCGCCGGAGATATTTATCCCTGCTGCGGAGGAGAATGGAATGATCCATAAGATAGGTAAGTTCGTTCTTGAAGAGGTGTGCCGTTTCATAGCTGGAGAGAAATTCAAGAATCTCGGACTGGAATATGTTGAGGTGAATCTGTCGGTCATCCAGTGCATGAGCAGTGAGTTATCAGAAGACGTGCGGGCAGTGATGGAGCGTTACGGAGTCAGCAATGAGCAGATAAATCTTGAGATTACTGAGACTGCGGCTGCCTATGCTCAGACGACAATGATGGACAATATCAACAGTCTCACAGATGATGGTATTGCATTCTCACTTGACGATTTTGGAACGGGTTATTCCAATATGAAGAGGATAGCATCCATGCCGTTTTCGATAGTTAAGCTGGACAAGACATTTGCGGATATAGACACAGATGACAAGATGATTAAGGTTGTCAAGAACACCATAAGCATGGTTAAGGATATGAATATGAAGATCGTAGTGGAAGGCGTGGAGACGGAGGAATCCCTCAGGAAGTTCAGCAATCTTGGAGTGGATTACATTCAGGGCTATTATTTCTCAAGACCATTGCCACAGGATAAGTTCATATCAGAGGTGAAGAGAGTTAACCAAGGCTAAGAGAAAGGACGGCGTATGACAGATATAGAGAACCGGGTCGTTGATGAGGTAGAGAAGGCCGTAAAGGGAAAAAGAGATATAATAATCAAGGTCTATGCTGCCATACTTGCGGGTGGACATATACTGCTTGAGGATATCCCGGGTGTGGGCAAGACCACTCTTGCAACGGCATTTGCCAGAACTCTGGATATGAAATATAACAGAGTCCAGTTTACACCGGATGTTATGCCGAGTGACATAATGGGATTTTCCATGTACAATGCAAAAAGTGGTGAGTTTGAGTACAGAGAGGGTTCAGCGTTCTGTAATCTGTTCCTTGCGGATGAGATAAACCGAACATCGCCTAAGACTCAGTCGGCACTCCTTGAGATCATGGAGGAAAAACATGTGACAGTCGATGCTGTTACAAGGGAACTTCCACAGCCTTTCACGGTCATGGCAACCCAGAATCCGGTTGGTTCGTCGGGAACGCAGATGCTTCCGGAGTCCCAGCTTGACAGATTCATGGTGAGACTTTCCATGGGATACCCATCCCACGAGGCTGCGGTGCAGATACTTAAAGGTCAGGAATTTGTACCTATGGACAGTGTAGAGAGAATAGTGACGAGAGATGAACTGATAGGTCTTCAGGATAAGGCGAGAACTTTGAGTGTGCATGATTCAATATTTGATTACATAGTGACTCTGGTTGAGGCTACCAGGGAGAGTGAGCTCTTCTCGATGGGAGCAAGTCCGCGAGGCGCAAATGCACTTCTGCGGATGAGCAGAGCAATGGCGGTGCTCTATGGAAGAGAATATGTTGTGCCGGGAGATATAGCAGAGGTGTTCAACGACGTGCTTGGGCACAGGGTAAAGCTTGCAGCCCGTGCCAGAGCTAATGGAATGACTGTCGCAGAGGCTCTGGATGAAGTGAGAAGTCAGGTTAAGGTTCCAAGGACTTAGAACGGAGAACATAAGAGATATAAGTAAAGGAGGATCAGCGGGTGAAGTACGCATGGCATGTATTCAAATACATTCTCGTGTTTGTTATAAATCTGTTGATCCTTCTTTTTGTGCATTCATATTTTAATTTCATAGTTACGATACTGATGATAGTTCTGCCGGTCGTGTCAATAGTATGCGCCTTTGTGCTTTCAAGGCATTTGACTGTAAAGTTTGGCGGCGGGGAGCAGAACCTTACGGTGGACTCGCCATTTCTCGTATCGGTTGTGCTCGACAACAGCAGCATTATTCCGAATATGAACACAGAGATAGAGATAAGCATGGAGAATGATCTTTTCCATACAAATGGCAGGCATACGCTGTGCATACCTGCATATTCGCGCAGTGCGAATGTGGTGGACTACCAGATAGCCCAGTCGTATGTAGGTGCACTGGAGGTGAAAGCGGACAGAATATGTGTTACTGACTGGCTTGGATTTGTGAGGATAAAGAGCAAATGCAACTCGGTAAAAGAGTACAAGGTTTTCCCTTCCGGAAAGGTTGATGTGGAGGCGGACATGACCGCGGTTTCACAGGGGATGAACGAGGCTGAGGAGAGCCGGAAAAAAGGTCATGATTTCTCCGAGGTTGTGGATGTGAGAGAATACCAGCCGGGGGATAAGCTTCAGAATATACATTGGAAGCTGTCAGCAAAAAAAGACGTGCTGATGGTAAAGGACAGAGAGAGCATGTCGTCAAGCCAGCTCATGATATTGGTAGAGCTTGCCGATGATGAGACACATATATTGAATGATGTACTGAAATCCGCCTACGGCATGGCTGTAAGTCTGTTGGATGAACAACTGCCGTTTACATTCTATTACTGGAGCGGCGCGCAGGGCGATATAGTCAGGACTTCGATAGACAGCAGGGATGATCTCGCTGAATGGATGGAGAAGATCTTTTATGAGCAGGCGTATGCAGATTTTGGCTATGGGTTATCGATGCTTGAGAAGAATCTGGATTCTGACAGAAGGATCATAGTTGTTTCCGGCGATATGAGAGCGGATGGCAATGTAGTGTTTACATATGGAGATCGTGTGAAAGGATACATAATTGGGTAGAATCTTTGGTAGAAAAAAGAAAACTGAAGACAGGAAAACGGTAGAATTCTGTGAAGGTGTAAGGCTGCTCAACGATCCGGAGATCACAGATGGAGGCAGAGAAGGCGCGGATTACAGAAAAAGAAAGCTGCGCAGAAGAAAATCGGACAGCAGAGGTATTGCTGCAAAATGCCTGCTGGAGATATTTATCATAGGCGGTTCAATGTGCGGCTTTTTGTCGTGTATAGATATGGCGTACGGTGTTCCCGTTATATTTCTGGCGTATGCGCTGCTGGCCATGTACTTCTGTGGTCTGTTCAAATCAGGCAAGGTGTGGGTGAGAGATGTTGGATATATCATATTTCTTGTCGCTTTTGTCCTGTTCATCATGCTCCTCAGACGTTATATAAACAGTGGATTTTATGCTATCGTAAATGAGTTTCTGGATCATGTGACTGATTATTATGGAGCCCAGGAGGTTAAGGTATTCTCCGAGACTTTGTCCAACAGGACGCTCACTGTTCCTGTGGCAGCCATCGCTATAGGCTGTGTAGAGATAATAATCCTCAACATTTTCCTTAATACGAATATGAGTGTGTTCTGGGCAGTGTGGTTTTCACTTCCTGTGTTTATATTACCATTGTTTTTCAGGCTTGAGCCGGATGTTATTTACATGTTCATGGTATCCACAGGACTTTTGGGAGTTATCTGCCTTAAGGGAAATGGTCACTTCCGTATAACTGACAAGGACAGTACGTTTGAATATGATGAGAAGAAGCGAAGATTCAGTTACAGGCATAGTGACAGGGCGTCTCTGCAGCTTGCGGCCGGTGTGGCGGCTGTATGTATATTGGTGGGAAGTGCGGTTATCCTTGTCAAGCCGCAGCAGACTTATCTGTACAGGTATCGTGATAGCTCGGCGAAGAACAAGATCGAAGGCCCGCTTGGAAACCTCATCATGTATGGATTTGAATCCCTAAGGAATTCGGCGAATACCGGAGGACTGGCAAATGGAAAGCTTGGAGGCGTGTCGGATGTCACACTTGATGGACAGACGGATCTGGTAATCACATTTGCACCATATAGCACAAACAGGATCTATCTGAAAGCGTTCGTTGGTGATGAGTATAGATGGGATCATTGGGACAGAGATAAGGATGGCGACTATCCGTCACCGGTCAATTCTGAAGGACATGCCAGAGGACGAATGGATATACAGATCATAGATGGCGCCGGAGATCTAAAATATTACCCTTACTACACTGATATAGAAGCCATGAATACTTACAAAGAGGGCGATTCATTGTACAGTGTGGAGTACAGTCCATCCGCTCTGGCTGAGCCGGTTATGTCGTCGGTGGATGACAAGTATCTTGAGATTCCAGAGGAGAATATGGATTCAATACGAAGATTCTGTGAGAGCGCAGGAATCACGGAAAAAGACAGTGTGGATAATGTGCTGCAGAAGGTGTATATATACTTCCTGGAGAATTATCCGTACACACTGCATCCGGGAGCCACGCCGAGGGATGAGGATTATGTCAATTATTTCCTTGATACTACGAAGAAGGGCCTGTGTGCCAATTATGCCACTGCGGGGGCGCTGATCCTGAGATACATGGGGATACCCACAAGATATGTGGAGGGGTATGCCGTGGATTACATCGAGATCCTTGACGGAACAATGCTCGATGAAGAACAGTTCAGTTACGATGATTATTATTCAGGCTCATCAGAGCTTGGAAGAACGGCTGTTGTTCAGGTGGATGTGGACGATGGCGGAGCTCATGCGTGGATAGAGGCGTTCATACGTGGCAGATGGCAGGTCGTGGAGCTGACACCTCCGTCGAGTGAAGATGAGGATGAGACCCAGGATGATTTCTGGTCCAGATTTGGAAGATGGCTAGTAGGTGATGACAGCGGAGATACCGGAACAGATACGACCGGCACAGCATTTTCACTTGGAAATGCCGTGTGGATAATATATGTTCTGGCGGGATGTATAGCATTTGCAGTGCTCTTGTTTGTGGGGCGTACAGCAGTCAGGAAGATAGTTCGTTTTGTGGGTTATCACAGGAGAGATAAGACTGGAAATGTGATAGCTTACTATAGGTATATGTGTGATTATGCAAGACTTGCGTCGGATGATTTTTCGAGGGCGGGAAATCACAGGCAGCAGCTTGAATATTTCTGTAAGGGCGCAGATCCGGCGGAGACTGAGGACCTTGCGGCATATATGGAAGGCATAAGCTATGGCGGCGAGGTGTCCGGGGACGAATATGTACAGCGTATGGGAGAACTTCGGGTGCTGTTCAGGAGCTTTAGGAGACAGGTTCCTTTTATGAAGAGGATATACATATTCCGAATGTTGTAGTATAGTTGACAGGTAGCAATGGATAATGGAGGTATAAGAGATGCTTGGAATCATAGGTGCGATGGACGAGGAAGTCGCAAGACTGAAAGAGATGATAGATGGGCTCCAGGTCACAGACAAGTGTGGCATGAGCTTCTACAAAGGACAGATAGAAGGAACGGATGTCGTGGTCGTAAAGTGCGGTGTCGGCAAGGTCAATGCGGCCATGTGTACCCAGTCGCTGATCGACATGTATGGAGTGTCAGCTATCATCAACACCGGAATAGCCGGATCACTGGATGCTGACATAGATATAGGAGACATCGTTCTGGCTACGGATACCGTGGAGCACGATATGGATGTATCCGCCCTTGGATATGAGCCGGGTGTGATCCCTGATACAGAGCTGAGCGTGTTCAAGACCAGCGATGAGCTGCTTAAGATAGCACAGGACTCAGTGGATGCAGCAAATATAGGAGTCAAGGTGTTCACTGGAAGAGTGGTGAGCGGCGATCAGTTTATCTGGAGCAAGGACAAGAAGAAATGGCTTGTGGAGACATTTGGTGGAAGATGTGCAGAGATGGAGGGCGCGGCCATAGGACATGTTGCAGTGCTGAATAAGGTTCCGTACCTTGTTGTCCGGGCCATATCGGACAAGGCTGATGACAGTGCAGAGATGGATTATCCTACATTTGCGGCAAAGGCTATAGAGAACAGTGTAAACATGATGACAGAGATAATAAAGAGATATGAGGTGAAGTAGACATGGATAAGATAGCAAGTTTTCAGATAAATCATCTTCTCCTGAATCCGGGCATTTATGTGTCGAGAAAGGATAAGGCTGGGGATCAGATCCTCACAACATTTGACATAAGGATGACAAAGCCGAATTATGAGCCGGTTATGAACACTGCGGAGGTTCATACTATAGAGCATCTCGGTGCGACATTCTTGAGAAATAATGAAGAGTATAAGGATAGGGTCATATACTTTGGACCTATGGGCTGCAGGACGGGATTTTATCTCATACTCGCAGGTGATTATGAGTCGAAGGATATAGTGGAGCTTATGATATCAATGTTCGAATTCATAAGACATTATCACGATCCGATCCCTGGAGCAAATCCAAGAGAGTGCGGCAATTACCTGGATATGAATCTCGGTATGGCGAACTATCTTGCAGAGAAATTCCTGTCACAGGTTCTGTATGATATAGATGACAGCAGACTTAATTATCCAGAGGGTTAAATTCCAATTTACAAATGGGATCAAAATATACAGACCATGTAAAAAACGGGTGATTTTCAGTGGAAATTCGCTTTGTTGAGGAATGTTTGCCATTCTATTGACAATGAAGCTTGCGTGCTTTTTAATGCACGTAAGCTTTTTTTGTGCACATAAAACAGCTAAACAGATTCATGAAGACGGCTCTTACCGGATACGGTTATGAATGGGCTGAAACTCAAACAGAAAGGAAGAGATTATGAAAAGATTGTATGTATATAAGATTCTGCTGGCTGTTCTTCTGGCCGTATGTGTGGCCGGTGTGGTTTTTTATCATAGGTTCAGTACAAGGTCAAGTGCTGACGAACTGTATGCCGGGGAGAAAAGCAGGCATACTGATGTTATGGCCACCTCAACGGATGGAATTGCGGATATGGCCGGATATGAGATAAGTTATGAAGATGTGGACTGCATCCTAAGCGGCGATGTGGTGTTTTACAATGGGATGCCATACACGAGGCATTACACGGTGCATAAGGACGGTGTAGAGTACAGGGCATACTGCGGCGATCATAAGAAAAATGAAGTTAAGAGCACGGACAAGGTGGCATTTTCCGTGACAAATGACAGACTGCTTCAGAAAGCGTTTCTGTATGGACCGGGAAGTGAATATGCGTGGTCTGGTTTTAAGGGGGTGTCCGCAGATCACAGACAGCTCATCATGACACTGACTTTGAATTATATAAGACATGGACAGTATTTTGACGTTATAGACGAATTCTATAAATACATATCGGAGACAAAGCGAGATGAGATCATCCTTCAGGGAGATCAGGCAGATATAGAGATAATAGATGATGGAAGCAAAGAGAATTACGGTAATTATGTAAGTCTTAAGGATTATACCGGTTATGTGGACAAGAAGACTGGTGAGAAGAGAAGAAGAACCAGGATAATGAGGTGTAAGGCAGATGCTGAGAATGAAGTGAGGATCTCGGTACCGGCGGATACATGGCTCCATATCAGGAAAAGCGGAGAAAAGGAGTTCACCATCCACAAGACAGGTAAGGTAACTATAATGGGAGGCGACAGATTCTTTTTCAGTGCTGAGAAGGCTCATAAGGGAACGGGCACAGTAAAGTCTGGTAAAGGGATCCCCGGAGTTACAGTGTATACTGTAGATTCCACTCAGGTAGATGATGACCAGCAGTTGTTATTTGGAACGGTAGCTTCAAGCAGTATTTCTATGGATATTGAATGGACGGGAGAGAAGCCTGTTCTTGGAAAGTTCAGTCTGCACAAGACCGACAGAGATTCCGGCGCCGGTGTGGGAGAAGCTCTGTACAATATTGAGATGGAAGTGAAAAACGGCACACAGAGTCTGCGCACTCTGGTGGCTCAGATAGAGACTGATGAGAATGGACATGGTATAGTTGTGATGTCAGAATATGGCGGACTTGGAACCTATGAGATCACAGATATGCCGTTCGGAACATACAGGATATATGAGGAAAGGGCTCCGTACAACTATGAGAGAAACAGTGCTGTGGCACAGCTCGTTATAAACGAAGAAGGAGAATTTCTGTCCGTGGATGGCAAGGAGGTCAGTACATCCACGGAGCTTGAAATAAGCTGGGAGACTTGGGACAAGGTGATCTCAGGCAAGATTGATCTGAGCATATACAAACAGGATGCGGAGACGGGAGATAAATCTCAGGGAGATGCTGTCTTGTCAGGGGCTGAGTTTACAGTCAATTATTACAGGAATTTTTATAATTCCGTGGACGAGCTTCCAGAGAAGCCGGATCAGAGCTGGACGCTTAAGACGGATGACAGCGGTAAGTGCGGCCTTGAGGATGTGGTTTTGCAGACGGGAACAATCACGGTTCAGGAGACAAAAGCCCCAGAAGGGTACACGCTTGTGAATTCAATATTTAAAAGCGCAAAGGATGGCAATATTATAAAGGATAGTTCAGATGGAATATATCTGGACAGAATAGAACAGGATGGCGACACTGTTCGTCTGGTAAATGGCTACGAGCTTGTGGTCGGGAACCATGTCGTAAGAGGTGACTTCAAATTCAAAAAAGTGGATGCCGAGGATGGGACAGCGATCGCAAATGTGAGATTCATCGTCGAGAACTCCGATGGCACCCAGTCTGCGGAGATAACAACTGATGCCAATGGCGAATACTCCAGTTCTGCGGATGATATCTGGTTTGGGGATGGAAAGCCGGACAAGACCAAAGGGTCACTGCCGTACGGAGAGTACACATTGACAGAGCTTCGTTGTGATGCAAATAAGGGAAAGTATAAGAGCATTGCTCCGATAAAATTCAAAATAGATTCAGATGAGTGCGTGTTTGATCTTGGGGACATAGTTGATGAGAGGATGCCGGAGATAGAATCTGTGGCGAAGAACAGTGAAGACGGATCGAAGTTCATTGATCCGGATGCGGAAACTGCAGATATCACGGACACGGTGAGTATGAAAGGGCTGGATATCGGTCACAGATACAAACTGAGCGGAAGCGTTGTCTCACAGGAGTCGGGCAGACCGCTTGGGGCAGATGGATCAACGTCAGAGAAATGTTTTACCGCAGATGCAGAGGAGATGACTGTGGATGTGAATTTCAGGTTTTCGACTGACAGCATAAGTGGTTCGGCTCTTGTCTGCTATGAGGTGCTTACGGATGAGGATTATGAGGGAGAGGTCGTAGCTTCACATGAGGATGTGAACCTTGCTTCACAGACAGTTTATACAAAAGAAAAAGAGAAGATCAGAGGGAGCATAAGTGTCCACAAGACGGATGATATTCTGGAGACACCTCTTGCGGATGCGGAGTTCACATTGTACAGGGCATCTGATCATGAAAAGCTCATGACAAAAAAGACTGACAAAGCCGGCAGTGTAGAATTCACCGGACTCGAGCCGGGAGAGTATTATATAAAGGAGACCAGAACTCCCAAGGGTTATATTGCCGACCCGGGGGTAAATTCCATACCGGTGAGCGTGCCGGAGAGTGCAGATGAGCCACCGGTGATAAATGTCAAAAATCACTATGGCATGGTGCATATACTCAAGACGGATCAGGAGGATGGCAGTCCGCTTGCCGGGGCTGTGTTTGGCATATATGATGACCGGGGTGCTCTGATCGCAAAAGCTGAATCGGAAGAAAATGGACAGGCTGTATTTTACGGACTTGCCAGAGGCACGTATAGCATAGAGGAGTTAGCTGCCCCGGAGGGTTACGAAAAAGCAGACAAAAAAATTCAGATAGACACATCAAAAAATGAATATACCATGGATGATCCGGTGATCATAACAAATCAGAAAATAAAAGAACATCCATCACCCGACACGCCAAACACTCCTGATACGCCGGACACCGGAGATCGGGATCCTGTTTCGAAGGTCATACTGCTTATGTGCTTTGCCGTAGTTTCGGTTGCGGGAATCGTATTTTACAGGAAAAAATTTACCGGAGAATCAAAATGACAGTAATAATAACATGGGACAATGTGGTTGACCTTTAGATTTATAAGTGATAACATACAAAATGGACTTGTATAAATAATAAATATCACGTGAGGTGCGAAAGATGAGTAAAAGTTTTGATGATTTATTGGCAAAGGTTTCACAGTGCAGCAGAAAGACAGTTTCAGTTGCAGTAGCACAGGATGCGCCTATTCTTGAGGCTGTAAAGGCAGCAAAGGAGAAGGGAATCGCAGATGCTATACTTGTGGGTGACGAGGCAAAGATCAGAGAGGTCGCAGATCAGATCGGTATGGATCTTACAGGTTATGAGATTGTAAATGAGCCAGATGATATAGAGGCTTCACTTAAGGCAGTGAAACTTGTTCATGATCATAAGGCTGACATGTATATGAAGGGACTTCTCTCAACAAAGGATTTCCTGAAGAGTGTCCTCAACAAAGAGGTTGGTCTCAGAAATGGTAAGCCACTTTCACATGTATGTGTATTTGAGATCCCTGGTATTGACAGACTCCTGTACCTTACAGATGTTGCGTTCATGACTTATCCTTCACTTGAGGAGAAGAAGTCGATCATAGAGAACTCTGTAGAGGTTGCTCATGCGTGCGGAATACCTTGTCCAAAGGTTGCTCCACTTGCAGCAGTAGAGGTTGTAAATCCTAAGATGCCTGTAACAGTAGAGGCTGCTGAGCTCACAAAGATGAACGAGAACGGTGAGATCACAGGCTGTATCGTTGACGGACCTCTTTCAATGGATCTTGCGATCGAGCCAGAGGCAGCTATCCATAAGGGAGCTACAGACAGAAAGATCGTTGGAGATGCCGATATCCTTCTGTTCCCAGACATACATGCAGGTAACCTTGTATACAAGACACTTGTTCATACAACAAAGTGTAAGAACGGATGTATCATAACAGGTACAGATGCTCCTGTAATCCTTACATCAAGATCAGATACATTTGAGGTTAAGCTCAACTCAATAGCACTTGCAGCAGTTGTTGCAGAGTCACTTAAGGCAAACAAATAAGCCATACATAAAAAACATTTGGAGGTTTAAAAAATGTCATATAAGATTCTTATAATAAACCCAGGTTCAACATCGACAAAGATCGGTGTGTTCGAGGACGAGACACTTCTGTTTGAGGAGACACTCAGACATACAACAGAGGAGCTTGCAGGCTTCAATATGATAGTAGATCAGAAGGACTTCAGAAAGAAGGTTATTCTTGATGTCCTTGCTGAGAAGAACTTTGACATCAAGACACTTGATGTATGTGTAGGACGTGGCGGAATGCTCAAGCCAATCCCAGGCGGTACATACGCAGTAAGCGATGACCTTCTTGAGGATCTTAAGATCGGTAAGCAGGGCCAGCATGCATCAAACCTTGGTGGTATCCTCGCAAGAGAGATCGGTGATGAGCTCGGAGTTCCTTCATACATCGTAGATCCAGTCGTTGTTGATGAGCTTATGCCATCATCAAGACTTTCAGGAGTACCTGAGCTTCCAAGAATAAGCGTGTTCCATGCACTCAACCAGAAGGCAGTAGCCAAGAGATATGCAAAGGAAGTTGGCAAGAAGTACACAGACCTGAACCTCATCGTAGTACATATGGGTGGCGGTGTATCAGTTGGTGCCCATGATCACGGTAAGGTAGTAGATGTATACAACGCACTTGACGGTGACGGTGCATTCTCACCAGAGAGAGCAGGTGGCGTTCCTTCAGGAGCACTTGTAAAGATGTGCTTCTCAGGCGAGTATACACAGGCTGAGGTTATGAAGAAGCTCGTTGGAAAGGGCGGCTTCAACGCTTACATCGGAAGCAACGATGCAAGAGATCTTGAGAAGCTTGTCAATGAGGGCGATGAGCATGCAAAGCTTGTTCAGGATGCATTCTATCAGCAGGTTGCCAAGGATATAGGTGGTATGGCAACAGTTCTCAGAGGAAAGGTTGATCAGATCATCCTCACAGGTGGAATCGCATATTCAAAGCACACATGCGAAGAGCTTGAGAAGAGAGCAGGATTTATCGCTCCATTTACAGTATATGCAGGAGAGGATGAGCTTCTTGCACTTGCTCAGGGCGCACTCAGAGTCATGAATGGCGAAGAGGAGCCAATGAAGTATTAAGAGAAAAGTGATTTTCAGATAAAAAGTTCATGGCATATAACAGAAATTGCCATTATAACATAAGCCGTATTGTTAATAATACTAACAAGACGAAAGTCTTAAATAATTATTTCAATATGGAGGTACAGGGTTATGGCAAGTTCAAACTCTAACAAGACAAGTGTTCCAGAGGCAAAGAGTGCTATGAACAAGTTCAAGATGGAGGTAGCCAAGGAGATCGGTGTTGATCTTAAGGATGGCTACAATGGAGATTTAACATCAGCTCAGTCAGGTTCAATCGGTGGCGAGATGGTTCGTCAGATGATCAAGAGACAGGAAGAGCAGATGTCAGGAAGATAAGCCTGGCTTATAATCTCCGTTAGATCTACGAACAAAAAGAAGACCTGGTGTATGATCCATACATCAGGTCTTTTGTGTCGTGAAAACTTTGTATTATAATAATAGTATAATGGACTGGACAATCATTTGCACATTATGATATAATCGATGATTGATGTGGACTTTGTCCACACATATAAACAAGAAAAAGATAAATGGATGCTATCTGAGTGCCTTAATTGTAGGGCTTAAGGCACCATTTGCACATTTCAAGGAGGAAATAAAAAGATGAGTTTCACAGTAGAAAAGCTTGAGCACAGCATGGCAAAGCTTACAATCACAGTACCTGCAGCAGATTTTGACAAGGCAATGACAGCAGCTTACAACAAGACAAAGAACAGATTCAATGTTCCAGGCTTCCGTAAGGGCAAGGTGCCAATGGCATTCATCGAGAAGATGTATGGCCCGGAAGTATTCTATGAGGATGCTGCAAATGCAATGATCAACGAGTATTATCCAAAAGAGGCTGTAGCTTCAGAGCTTGAGATCGCATCACAGCCAGTTATTGACGTAATAGAGATGGGCAAGGGCAAGGATTTCGTATTCACAGCAGAGGTTGCTGTAAAGCCTGAGGTTACACTTGGCGATTACAAGGGAATCGAAGTTGAGAAGATCGACGTTGAAGTAACAGATGACGAGGTTCTTGAGGACATCAAGAAGGAGCAGCTTCAGAACGCAAGAAAGGTACTCGTAGAGGGAAGAGCAGCACAGCTTGACGACGAGGTTACTCTTGACTTCGAGGGATTTGTTGATGGTGTTCCATTTGATGGTGGAAAGGGTGAGAACTACAAGCTCGTTCTTGGCTCACATTCATTCATCGATACATTTGAGGATCAGCTTGTTGGTAAGAACATCGGAGAGGATGTTGAGGTTAACGTAACATTCCCAGAGGATTACCAGGCTGAGGAGCTTGCAGGAAAGCCGGCAGTATTCAAGTGCAAGATCAACTCTATCACAGAGTCACAGCTTCCAGAGCTCAATGATGAGTTCGCAAGCGAGGTAGGCGGATGCGATACACTTGACCAGTACAAGGAAGAGGTAAAGCAGAAGATACTTGCAAAGAAGAACAGAGACGCTGCAAACGAGAAGGAAGCAAAGGTTCTTGACAAGGTTATCGAGAACGCAACTATGGATATTGCAGATGCACAGGTTGAGGATATGCAGAAGAGAATGAAGGATGAGTTCGCTCAGACACTTCAGTATCAGGGAATCAGCCTTGAGCAGTATATGCAGATCGTAAACGTTACAGAGGAGTCTCTCATGGAGAGAATCAAGCCGGACGCACTCAAGAGAATCCAGCAGAGAGCAGTTCTTGAGGCTGTAGTAAAGGCTGAGAACATTGAGGCTACTGACGAGGAAGTTGACGAGGAGCTTTCAAAGATGGCAGCTCAGTACCAGATGAAGCTTGAGGATATCAAGGGATTCATGGGCGACGCAGAGAAGGACAGCATCAAGAAGGATGTAGCAGTTAAGAAGGCTGCAAAGCTTCTTGTAGATGAGTCAAAGGAAGTTTAATATTTTAACAGACAGATTGGCTTGATATGTATTGGAGGTAGATAACATGGCATTGGTACCATACGTTGTAGAACAGACTAGCCGCGGAGAGCGAACATACGATATTTATTCTAGATTGCTGAAAGACAGAATCATCTTTCTTGGAGATGAGGTCAATGATGCAACTGCAAGCCTTGTTATAGCACAGTTGTTATTCCTTGAGTCAGAGGATCCTTCAAAGGATATCTCATTATATATCAACAGCCCGGGTGGATCAGTTACAGCCGGAATGGGAATATATGACACAATGAGATATATCAAGTGTGATGTTTCAACAATATGCTGTGGAATGGCAGCGAGCATGGGAGCATTCCTTCTTGCAGGAGGAACAAAGGGCAAGAGATATGCGCTTCCAAACTCGGAGATCATGATACATCAGCCACTTGGTGGAACCCAGGGACAGGCAACAGAGATAGAGATCGCAGCCAGACATATATTAAAGACAAAAGAGAAACTCAACAAAATGCTGAGTGAGAATACAGGAAAACCACTTGATGTTATAGCGGCAGATACAGATCGTGATAACTGGATGACTGCTGAGGAGGCTTGTGCATACGGCCTTATCGACAGCGTTATAACAAACAGATAATACAGATAGAGATATCTGATATGTAGAAGATGTATCAGTTGGTTGGAGCCAGCCTGCAGAACCGGCGGTGTATTCGCAGATTCTGGAAAAGACTGGCTCCAGACAATTATAAATAGTGAATAATCGAGGTATTGTAATGGCAGATCGTAGTGACGAGAGAAAACAGCTCAGATGTTCTTTCTGTAATAAGACACAGGATCAGGTTAGAAAACTCATAGCCGGACCTGGGGCTTACATATGTGATGAATGCGTAGAGATATGCTCAGAGATAATAGAAGAAGAACTGGTTGACGCAGGACTTGATTCAGATGGTGATATCAATCTGTTAAAGCCAAAGGAAATAAAAGAATTTCTTGATGAGTATGTAATAGGTCAGGAAGAGGCAAAAAAGGTACTGGCGGTTGCCGTGTACAACCATTATAAGAGAATACTTGCGCAGAAGGATTTTGAGGTTGAATTACAGAAGAGTAATATCCTCATGGTTGGCCCAACGGGATCAGGTAAGACATATCTTGCCCAGACCCTTGCAAAATTGTTAAACGTTCCTTTTGCAATAGCAGATGCTACAACTCTCACAGAGGCTGGATATGTAGGAGAGGATGTTGAGAACATTCTCCTGAAGCTTATACAGGCCGCTGATTATGACATAGAGAGAGCTGAGCATGGAATAATCTATATTGATGAGATAGACAAGATCACAAAGAAGAGCGAGAACGTATCCATAACCAGAGACGTGTCGGGTGAGGGCGTTCAGCAGGCTTTGTTAAAGATAATAGAGGGCACTGTGGCTTCAGTTCCACCTCAGGGTGGAAGAAAGCATCCGCATCAGGAGCTTATCCAGATCGATACGACCAACATATTATTCATATGTGGTGGTGCGTTCGAGGGACTGGAGAAGATTATAGAGAACAGAGTTGGCCAGAAGTCAATTGGCTTTAATGCAGAGGTTATAGAGCAGTCAGAGCAGGACGTTGGACAGCTCCTCAAGCAGGTTATGCCACATGACTTTGTAAAGTATGGACTTATCCCTGAATTTGTGGGAAGAGTTCCTGTTGCAGTGACTCTGGATCTTCTGGATGAGGATGCACTTGTGAGAATACTGACAGAGCCAAAGAGTGCAATATGCAAGCAGTATAAGAAGCTTTTTGAGCTTGATGGAGTTCAGCTTGAGATAGAGGATGATGCGCTCAGAGAGATAGCAAAGGAAGCTATGGAGCGTAAGACCGGAGCTAGAGGACTTCGAGCTATCATGGAGAATGCTACACTTAATCTTATGTACGAGATCCCTTCAGATCCAACTATAGAGAAGTGTGTTATTACCAAGGGTGTCATAACAGGCGATGAAGAACCTGTACTGACTTACAGAGATCCATCAGAGGATACAGACCTTCCTAAGAAAAAGGTAAGGAAGAAAAAGGCAAATACAGATAACGGCGAGAGTGCATAGTCATTATTGCCGAAATGAGACGTTATAACGCTGACATACATTTGCGCCCTTATAAGCCTTTAAATGTGCAGTGTTGATAACGTCTTATTTTTTAATGATATATACGGAGATAACAGGTATGAATGAGAAAATGTTAGAGATGACAATGATTAGTCTTGACGATGGCGTGGTTATGCCGGAATTGTCCTTCTATCTTGATGCGACAACGCGTGAAGCCTGCGAGGCGGTGGGACATGCAGTCAAGAATGAGGAATGTATATTTCTGGCAAATCCTGTTCATAAGAACGGCGATAGGACAGTTTCGTTTTATGAGATAGGTGTCATAGCCAGGATAAAGCAGTTTGTCAGACTTCAGAACAAAGGCATGAGGGTTCTCATACAGACTGAGAAGAGAGCGCGCCTTGTGGATTACAGCAAGGATAAATATTATGTGTGCCACGTGACAGATGTGGAGGAGACTAACGACATCAGCGAGGATGAGGAGAAGGCTATACAGAGCATACTCAAGGAAAAGCTTAAGGAAGCATTTGACGAGGGTATAGTGAAGAACAACGTTTTGTACAGGGAGATACGTTCATTCAAGTCTGTCAGAAAGCTGGTTGACAGCATGGCCGACTATGTGAATATATCTGATGACAACAGGCAGGAGCTTCTGGAGATGCTAGATGTCAGAAGCCGCGCTATGAGGTTGATACAGATAATGGAGGAAGTTCTCGGAATCGGCAAGATCAAGAAAGAGATCATGGAAAAGGTCAATCAGGAGACCGCTGAGAATCAGAGAAAGTATGTGCTCAGAGAGCAGATGTCCGTTATCCGTAAGGAGCTTGGTGACGACGGCGTAGATGCAAATGTCAGAGAATTCCAGAAGAGACTCGATGAGGCGGGCTGCAGCCAGGAAGTATACGATAAGATAGAAAAAGAGATAAATTACTATAAGGGCATACCTCAGAATGCAGTGGAGAGCAGTGTGTCGGCAAACTATATCGATGTGATGCTCAGCTATCCGTGGAATGTGTCAACGGAAGATAATAATGATCTGCAGTCAGCCATAGACATACTTGACAAAGATCACTATGGCCTTGAGGAGGTCAAAGAGAGGATCGTTGATTATCTTGCTGTTCATATATTGAGCAATAAGGGGGACCTTCCGATCATTTGTCTTGTGGGACCTCCGGGAACAGGAAAGACATCCATAGCAAGGTCGATAGCCCGTGCAACATCGAGGAAATATGTCCGCTTATCACTGGGCGGAATCCACGATGAGGCGGAGATCCGAGGTCACAGGAAAACATATGTGGGAGCTATGCCTGGAAAGATTGTACAATCCATGATAAAGGCAAAGACGAACAACCCGCTCATGCTTCTCGATGAGATAGACAAGGTGAGCAGTGATTACAAGGGAGACGTGTCATCGGCACTTCTCGAGGTGCTTGATGGTGAGCAGAATAAAGAGTTCAATGATCACTATTTTGGAGTGCCGGTGGATCTGAGCAATGTGCTGTTCATAGCAACGGCGAATGACCTCTCCGGTATACCTGGGCCGCTCCTCGACAGAATGGAAGTCATAAATATATCGGGATACACGGAGAATGAGAAGTATCATATAGCAAAGCTGTACCTTGTGGAGAAGACCCGTGAGAAGAACGGACTGACAAAATCTCAGTTCAAGATAGATGCCGGTGCCATAAGGGAGATCATAAGCCACTACACAAGAGAGGCGGGAGTCAGAAGTCTTGAGAGAAATATAGACAAGGTGTGTCGGAAGGCCTGCCGCAAGATACTCACCGGTGAGATGGATGTGGTCAAAGTCACAAAGAAGAATATCCAGGATTTCCTTGGCCCATACAAATATAAAGATGAGAATGGAAATCTGAAGAATAAAATTGGCGCTGTCAGAGGCCTTGCTTGGACGGCGGTTGGCGGTGTCACTCTGGAGATAGAGGTCAATGTGCTTCCGGGGACAGGAACTCTTCAGCTCACAGGTAAGATGGGCGATGTTATGAAGGAATCCGCTTATGCGGGAATGAGTTATATCAGATCCCTCAAGGAATCACTGGCGCTTGGAGACGATTACTTTGCAAAGCACGATTTCCATATCCATATACCGGAGGGGGCAGTTCCAAAGGATGGTCCGTCTGCCGGAATAACCATGGCGACAGCGTTGTATTCAGCCATATTTAACGTGCCGGTTAATGGCAGAATAGCTATGACAGGAGAGATAACTCTCAGAGGAGAGGTGCTTCCTATTGGAGGCCTGAAGGAGAAGCTCCTTGCAGCCAAGATGATCGGTGTTAAAGATATACTGATACCGGCGAAAAATGAGAGCGATTATCTGGAGCTGGATGAAGAGATAACATCTGGAGTCAATATTCATTTAGTGGAAGACATGAGGCAGGTGCTTGACCTTGCCCTTGTCAGATAAGGAGAAGTATATGATAGTAAAGAGCGCTGAGCTTGAGACTGTGTGTGGAATTACAAGTAAATTACCTGATAACGATCTCCCAGAGATCGCATTTGCCGGCAAGTCAAATGTAGGAAAATCATCTCTGATAAATGGATTGCTTAACAGGAAGTCGCTTGCCAGAACATCCGCGCAGCCAGGTAAGACACAGACGATCAATTTCTATAATGTAAATAAAAATCTGTACTTTGTGGATCTGCCGGGATATGGATATGCAAAAGTATCGGTGGAGATAAGAGCAAAATGGGGCAAGATGATCGAGAGATACCTTCACGGTTCCCCGCAGCTCAAAAAGGTATTCCTGCTGATAGACATAAGACATGTGCCATCGGAGAATGACTGCATGATGTATGACTGGATCGTGGACAATGGCTATGAGCCGGTGATCATTTGCACAAAACTGGACAAGATCAAGAGAAGCCAGGTTCAGAAGAACTTGAAGCTCATACGTGAGAAACTGGATCTTGTTCCTGGAACAACGATGATACCGTTCTCCGCACAGACAAAGCAGGGAAGAGATGAGATCTGGAATCTCATAGAGGAGACACTGGCACAGGAGCAGCAGTAAAGTAACATGAACATATAGTCAGATAAATAGACAAAAAAATGACTGAGAATATCGAAGAGTATAATTCTTTTCGGTATGCTCAGTCATTTTTTATGCTGATATTAGCTGGATGTGTTGGATGCCCATAACTGTTTTACGAGTATATCATATATCTCAGTGCTTTTCTGACGCCAGTTGTCACATATGGCAACAGCCACGGCCTGGGTAGGCACGCTGAACTTTATATCCAGCAGCGGCTCGTTCCTGTCGTTGATGACGCAGGAGACGGTATATTCATTGGAATCGTTGAGGTAGTAGTCAGACTGTATCTCAGTTTCCTTTTTGAGGTTGATCTGCTGTTTCTCAAAGAAATCCAGTATATCCTGTTTGATGGCATATGGGATCCTGTTCTCGAACATGCTCAGGGCTTCCTCACCTTTGTAGGTTATCTTATAATGGGATGCGCCTCTTATGCTTGATACATATACAAATTCGCTTTCTATAAGTCCGTTTATGGCTTCCTGAAGAGTGAAATAATTGGTGTAGCCCTTCTCCAGAACAAAGTCTGAAATCTGTGAATTGGTCAGAGTGAAGTTAACTCTGTCAAGCATATAGAGCACTATGAGTTTATATAATACAATAGATTCGGTTCCCATATCGTGTATCCTTTGTTAAAATGTTTGTCCGTGCTGATGAACGGACAACATTCATATGATAACATTAGTAAAATTTAAAATCAATATATTTACAATTGTTCTATTTATGTTATAATGAGCGAGAATAATATGCGTGCTTAGCGCATTTTTATTTTTTTACCGTAATTGAATTTGATGTATCATTGAGAGACACTACTTATTTCTTAGAGTGTTTATATTCCCATAATACTTAATTTATTTGTTGATCATTGGTTTCAGTGAAAGGAGACAATTATATATGGATTTTAGTAAAGCTTCTCTTGCAGAGCTGCGTCAGTTTACCAAGGATAATGGTATAAAAGGCTGCTCGGGAATGAAGAAGGCGGAGCTTGCGCAGTTCCTCATAAAATATGTGGAGGAGCATGTGACAGCGGTTTCAGTGGAAAATAAGAAAAATGTGTCAGAGCATAAGACCGAGCATGTGGTCAGAGAGACAGCTGGAGACACAGAATACAGAAAAAACAGGATAGTACATCACTCTGAGGGCTCAAGAGATGATGATTCCAGGGAGAACAACGGACAGAGACGTATGAGAAGAATGGCTACATATCAGGATCGCAGCCAGAATCAGGAGAGATACCAGGATAGAGGTCAGAATCAGGACAGAAACCAGGAAAGGTATCAGGACAGAGTCCAGTCAAATCAGGCGGCACAGAACGTGAACGAGTATCTGCCGGAGCTCGACAGTGGAAGACAGGCTCACGGAATACTTGAGGTCATGCCTGAGGGATATGGCTTCATAAGAAGTGCAAACTATCTTCCGGGAGATCAGGATATATATGTGTCACCGGCACAGATCAGAAGATTTGGTCTCAAGACAGGAGATATAGTCACAGGTAATATAAGAAACAAGACACAGGGAGAAAAGTTCAGTGCCCTTTTATATGTGGCAAGCGTGAACGATGAGGATCCCGCGGTCATAGCGGCCCGCAAGAGCTTTGAGGAGATGACCCCTATCTTCCCTAATGAGAGGATAGAGCTTGACGGAGACGGTGCTCCTATCCCTATCAGGATGATCAATCTTCTTGCCCCTATAGGTAAGGGACAGAGAGGCATGATCGTTTCACCACCTAAGACAGGAAAGACGACTCTTCTCAAGCAGATCGCAAAGCAGATCAGCAGAAGATATGAGGATATGCACCTGCTCGTCCTTCTCATAGATGAGAGACCTGAGGAGGTAACAGACATAAGAGAGTCCATAGAGGGCCCTAATGTGGAGGTTATCTATTCAACATTTGATGAGCTTCCAGAGCATCATAAGAGAGTGTCAGAGATGGTCATTGAGAGAGCAAAGAGACTTGTGGAGTCCAAGAAGGATGTTGTGATCCTGCTCGACAGTATCACACGTCTGGCAAGAGCGTATAACCTCACGGTCGCTCCTAGCGGAAGAACTCTGTCAGGTGGTCTTGATCCTGCAGCGCTTCACATGCCAAAGAGATTCTTTGGTGCCGCCAGAAATATGCGTGAGGGAGGAAGCCTTACGATCCTTGCCACAGCGCTGGTCGACACGGGCAGCAAGATGGATGACGTTGTATTTGAGGAGTTCAAGGGAACCGGTAACATGGAGCTTGTGCTTGACAGAAAGCTCTCAGAGAAGAGGATATTCCCTGCCATAGATATAGCAAAATCCGGCACCAGAAGAGATGATCTTCTTCTCAACAAGGAAGAGCAGGAGGTTGTCACAGCCATTCACAAGGAGCTCATGGGAAGTAAATCAGAGGATATTCTTGAGGATGTCAGAAAGCTGTTTGTTCGTACCAGAAACAACAAAGAATTTATCCACTATGTAAAGCAGTCACTTCTCAGAAAATAACAGCAGGATTGCTGAGATGATTTTGTCAAAAAAATCAAAAAACTGCTTGCATTGTACTGGTCACTATGTTAGAATACAGAAGTTGTGTTATGAAGAACCCTGGCTTTATGCCTGTTCTCATATATAAATATATATGTAAAGAGGTGAAAAAGAATGCGTAAAGGAATACATCCAGATTACTATCAGGCAAAGGTTGTATGTAACTGTGGTAACGAGTTCGTTACAGGATCAACAAAGGAAGAGATTCACGTAGAAATTTGCTCAAAGTGTCATTCATTCTACACAGGTCAGCAGAAGGCAATCAAAGCACGTGGTAGAATTGATATGTTTAATAAGAAGTATGGCGTTCAGGCCAACTAATAAAAACGTTGATAGCTTGAGGTTATTTTACAATAATCTCAAGCTGTTTTTTTATTATCCAGTTAAATATACCGATAGGAGATTGGCGTGAAGAGAGTAAGAATAGGCGGTCAGGCTGTCATGGAAGGTGTCATGATGAAAAATGGCGACAGATATGCGGTGGCAGTCAGAAAACCGGATAAAGATATAGAAGTGAAAGTTGTGGATTATGTGTCCATGGCATCGAGAAGTGTATTTTTCAGAGTTCCTATAATCAGGGGAGTTGTCAATTTCGTGGAATCCCTCGTGATAGGAGTGAAGACCCTCACATACTCAGCATCGTTTTACGATGACGAGGAGCCTGAGAAGGCGGAGAAAGAGAAAAAAGAAAAGAAAAAAGAGAGGACACCTGATCAGCAGAAAAGAGCGGACGATGCGGCGATGATAGGTACAGTGTTATTTTCACTTGTATTTGCCATCGCGTTATTCATGATGCTTCCTGCATTTATCGGGGAACTCATAGACAAGGTTATAGATAACAGGATTATCATGTCTGCCATAGAGGGAGTTATAAGACTTGGAATATTTCTGGGATATGTGGCACTCATATCGCTTATGAAGGATATACAGAGAGTGTTCATGTACCATGGGGCAGAGCACAAGACGATCAACTGTTTTGAGGCTGGGGTGCCACTGACTCCGGAGAACGTGAAGAAGTATTCAAGATATCATAAGAGATGCGGAACAAGCTTTCTGTTCATCGTAATGATAATAAGCATAATTGTTTTCATGTTTATAAGCGCAGATACGGCATGGCTCAGACTTGTCATAAGACTGCTGCTGGTTCCGGTAATCGCCGGTATATCATACGAATTTATAATGTTTGCTGGCAAGAGTGATTCAAAGCTTGCAAATGCGCTGTCAGTTCCGGGAATGTGGGTTCAGAGACTCACCACAAGGGAGCCGGATCTTGACATGATAGCAGTTGCGATAAAGTCCGTGGAGGCAGTTATAGACTGGGAGGCATACCAGGACGCCATGCACAAGGGCGAGATAGAAGATTAAAGGATTTCGATAGAGATGAAGCTGTGTGAACTTTTGAGAATGGGACGGGACAGGCTGGAGAAAAGTGATGTTCCTGATGCGGATATAGACGCTGATATATTGTGGCAGTACCTGTCGGGTATGAACCGTATGGATATGATCATGGCCAGAGAAGATGACGTGGATGATGATAAATCGGAAGCCTACATGAAGCTCATAGAAAAGAGGAGCACAAGGATTCCGCTTCAGTATATCACAGGTGAGCAGAATTTCATGGGATATGATTTTGATACCGCAGAAGATGTGCTCATTCCAAGGATGGACACAGAGACTCTTGTTGAGACGGCATTGAAGCTTGTAAAGGACGCTGACCATAACGTTGATGTTCTGGACATGTGCTGCGGTTCGGGCTGCATAGGAGTATCGTTTGGACTCTGGAATAAGAACAGCAGGATCGTACTTGCCGATGTATCTGAGGCAGCGATCGGTCTTGCAAGGAGAAATGTAGCGAAACTGTGTGCAGGGGATGATAGATTTGAAGTGGTCAGGACGGATCTCTTTGAGCAGATATCCGGAAAATATGACCTCATACTGTCGAATCCTCCATATATAAGAAGTGATGTCATAGAGACACTCATGCCGGAGGTCAGGGAGCATGAACCACATCTGGCACTTGACGGAACGGCGGATGGATTGTATTTTTATAGAATAATAGCCGATAAGGCGAGAGAATATATAAAGGATGAAGGATATGTTGTATTCGAGATTGGCAATGATCAGGCAGAAGATGTACAGTACCTCCTTGTAGATTCAGGTTATGACGATATACATGTTGTACAGGATCTGAGTGGTAATGACCGGGTGGTGTACGGCAGATATGACAGAGAAGATAACCGGTAGATTTAACGCTGCAGGAGACAGCGTGACAGAATGAATATAGAGAGGTATAGATATGTTTGACAGATTAGAAGAACTTGTAGATAAGCTTGATACGATAAATAATCAGCTCACCGATCCTGATGTTGTGTCAGATCAGAACAAATTCAGAAAACTCATGAAGGAGCAGAGCGATCTCTCACCTATAGTTGAGAAGTACCATGAGTACAAGGATGCAAAGACTACCATAGAGGACAGTCTTGAGATTCTTGAGGAGGAGAGCGACGAGGAGCTCCGCGAGATGGCAAAGGAAGAGATGAATGAGGCAAAGGCGAATCTCGAGACCATAGAGCAGGAACTCAAGATTCTTCTGCTTCCAAAGGACCCTAACGATTCCAAGAACGTAATCGTGGAGATCCGTGCCGGTGCAGGCGGAGATGAGGCTGCTCTGTTCGCATATGAGGTGTACAGAATGTACCAGAAATATGTTGACCAGTTCAAGTGGAAGGTTGAACTTATGAGTGTCAACGAGAACGGTATCGGAGGATTCAAGGAGGCTGTGTTTATGATCACCGGAGACGGTGCGTACTCCAAGATGAAGTACGAGAGTGGTGTACACAGAGTACAGCGTATACCTAAGACAGAGTCAGGCGGAAGAATCCATACATCGACCATAACAGTTGCGGTTATGCCTGAGGCTGAGGAAGTTGATGTAGAGATAAATGAGAATGATATAAGGATAGATGTAATGCGAGCATCAGGAAACGGTGGACAGTGTGTCAATACAACCGATTCGGCAGTACGTCTTACACATATACCTACAGGAATAGTGATCTACAGCCAGACAGAGAAATCACAGCTCCAGAACAAGGCAAAGGCATTTGCCCTTCTGAGATCAAAGCTGTACGACATGGAGCTCCAGAAGCAGCATGACGCAGAGGCTGCGGACAGAAGAAGTCAGATAGGAACAGGAGACAGATCAGAGAAGATCAGAACATACAATTTCCCTGAGGGAAGAGTTACAGATCACAGGATCAAGCTCACATTATACAAGCTTGACCAGATCATGAACGGAGATCTGAATGAACTTATAGACAGTCTTATAGCGGCTGACCAGACAGCAAAGCTGGCACAGGTGAATGAGGAGGAATAATATGGCAGCGTGGAGTGACAATATAAGAAAAGTAGAACCTTATGTTCCGGGTGAACAGCCTAAGGATACAGATGTGATAAAGCTCAATACAAATGAGAATCCGTACGGCCCGTCACAGAGAGTGAAGAATGTAATGATGGATATCGATACACTCAGATTATATCCGGATCCAACAGCATCGGCACTTGTCGATGTGCTTGCAGAGTATCACGGAGTTGATCCTTCACAGGTATTTGTGGGAGTGGGTTCGGATGATGTGCTTGCCATGTCGTTTCTTACATTTTTCAACTCTGACAAACCAATATTGTTCCCTGACATTACATATTCCTTCTATGATGTGTGGGCAGAGCTTTTCAGTATCCCTTACGAGAGACCGGCACTTGACGAAAACTTCAGGCTGGTGAAGGAGAATTACTACAGAGAGAACGGGGGAATCGTATTCCCTAATCCAAATGCCCCTACAGGAATATACGAGGACATAAAGAATGTTGAGGATATAGTCAGCCACAACAAAGATTCGATAGTCATAGTAGACGAGGCGTATATAGATTTCGGCGGCGAGTCGGCACTTGGCCTTATAGACAAATATGACAATCTTGTGGTTGTAAGAACGTTCTCAAAGTCGAGATCCATGGCGGGACTCAGGATAGGATATGCAATAAGCAACCCAGTTCTGATAAAGGCCCTCAATGACGTAAAGTATTCATACAACTCATATACAATGAACAGACCATCACTGATAATGGGAACAGAGTCAGTTAAGGACGATGAGTATTTTAAGGAGACTGTTTCAAAGGTGGTCGCCACGAGAGAGAGATTCGTGGAAGCTATAAAGCCACTTGATTTTACATGTCTTCCTTCGTCTGCAAACTTTGTATTTGCAACGCATAAGGATATTCCGGCAAAGGAGATATTCCAGGCTGCGAAGGATGCCCATATATATGTCAGATATTTTGACAAACCACGTATAGACAATTATCTGAGGATATCCATTGGTACGGATGAAGAGATGGATAAATTCACAGAGTTCCTTACAAATTATATACAGGAGAGATAATAAATAGACCGCTGTGCCAAAGGCATGGCGGTTTTTTCTTGATATGGCGGCAACAACTGTGCCAGGATTCCACTATAAAGCGCAGGATTCCACTATAAAGCGCGCCAAAACTATTGAATTTGGCAGAGTTTTTCTATAGAATTCACCCATGAAATATTTCAGGAAAAAATATCGGGACGTTTCGTTTGATTTTGTTTGTAAAAGGAGAATTGAATGAATTTTGATGAATTTATAGCCAGAGTAGTGGATGAAATGAGAAGCAGACTTCTCAGACAGGGAGATGGATCAGACATCCGGGTCAATAAGGTTTTGAAGAATAATGGGGTGGAGCTCACTGCGATGAATGTGTGCAAGAGCTCTGAAGAGGTGTGTCCTACGATATATCTTGATCCGTTTTACAGGGATTATGAGCAGGGGATGGATTTTGATGTTGTTATGGAAGATATATGCAGGCTCAGAGAGGCGAACTGCAGGTGCAGGAAGCTTGATATACGCGATGTGGTGGATGAGACGAAGGTTATGGACAACATAATAGTGCGGCTTGTCAACAGGGAGCGAAATAGCCGGCTGCTTGAGAGTGCACCATTTATAGAGTTTAATGATCTTGCGATAACTTTCAGAAGGGTGCTGAGTCTGGATAACGACGGCCTGGCAACCACGATAGTCAACAATAATGATGTGAAGAGGTGGAGAGTCAGTCTGGATACATTGTATAAGAATGCACTTAAGAACACCCAGAGAATGTTTCCGTGTGTAAGGCAGAACCTTTTTGATGCGCTGAAGGGCAGATATGAAGGGATAGATTTCGATGACGACTGTGACAATGTGGACGAACTGTACATGTTGTCAAACACGCACGGTATCAATGGGGCCACGGCCGTACTGTATGATGGAATGCTTGAGGAGTGTGCGAATATGGTGGATGATGACATATATATCCTGCCATCCAGTGTGCATGAGCTGCTGTTTATCAGGGCAAGTGCGGATTACACAGAGGATTATTACAAGGATCTCATAAGAGAGGCGAACAAGGTAACAGTGCCTGCCATGGATTATCTGTCTGACAGTCTGTATATGTACAGCAGGGAAAAAGGAAAACTCTTGATAGTCTAAAATGTTGACAAAATATATCCCATGACATAGAATAAAACCAGTGTTCTAAGGGCAAAAATTATGTTTAATGGGAGGAACAGACATTGGAGGATAGTTATATTTCGTGCAGAGATAAAATTGTCGCTTCAGCTATCGAACTAATTGGAGATTTGGGATTACATGCTCTTACACCGAAGAACCTTGCACGAAAGCAGAATATATCTGATACGCTGATATATAAGTATTTTGGGGGTATAGATGAGGTACTTATAGCGGTTGTGAACGAATATGCGGCATTTGATGTCAATATCCAGAGGACTGTTGAGAGACTTGACGGGACATACCTGGATAAGATCAAGTATTATGCAGATACATATGCAACATATTATGATAACTATATTGGTATGGGTGCGATAATGTTGCATTATGAAGAATTGCTTCACATGTCAGAGACGAGAGAGATCATCTCTGAGTGTATGTTGAAGCGTAATGATTTTGTGTGCACATTATTTCAGAGTGCGATTGACAGCAAGGAGATACGAGCGGTTTTCTCACCGAAGGAACTTACGCTCATGTTCAACGGAATTTTTACAGAGGGATTGCTTGAACGGAGAAACCAATACTCAAGGAAGAGTTTCAGGGTTGAGATCAAGGAGATGCTCAGTCATCTTGAGAAAGTACTTAGGTTGTAAAATTAGGGAGGAATTGTCATGAAGATATTAATAGCTGAGGATGATGTTGCAAATGCAAAATTTTTATCCAAGTATTTGAGTAAGTTTGGTGATGTGGTCATAACACCTGATGGAATCGCAGCGGTTGATGAATTTGTAAATGCTCTTGAGAAGGGCGAACTGTTCGAGCTGGTGTGTCTTGATATCATGATGCCAAAGATAGATGGGTATAAAGTTCTGGCATCCATAAGAAGTGCAGAGAGAAAGCACGGAGTGTCAAGGATGCTCAGATCGAAGGTCATAATGACCAGCGCACTTGACGAGGCAAGCTTTGACAGCAATCTCGCCAGCGACGATTATGATGATTACATATGTAAGCCGATTGATATCATGAAGTTTAATGACATGCTGAAGAAACTGGACATTATCAAGTAGATGATATGATATTGATACATGCGAAGCCCGTTATTGCAAGATATCGGGCTTCGAAGTGTCTTATGACACTGAATATTAGATGGCAGGGACATAAAGATGGATTTATTTGAGTATATGAGGGAGAATTTCTCGGAGGATGATTCTCCTCTGGCAAAAAGAATGAGACCGACCAGCCTTGATGACGTGGTTGGACAGGAACATATTATAGGCAAGGACAAGCTTTTGTACAGGGCGATAAAAGCGGATAAGATAAGTTCGCTTATATTTTATGGCCCTCCGGGGACCGGCAAGACTACGCTTGCCATGGTCATAGCCAATACAACCAAAGCGGAGTTCAGACAGCTCAACGCCACAACGGCGGGCAAGAAGGACATGGAAAAGGTTGTGGAAGAGGCGAAGAATACCAAGGCTATGTATGGCAGACGGACTATACTGTTCATCGATGAGATCCACAGATTCAACAAGTCACAGCAGGATTATCTCCTGCCATTTGTTGAGGATGGAACGGTGGTGCTCATAGGAGCGACCACGGAGAATCCTTATTTTGAGGTTAACGGAGCTCTCATATCCAGATCTCATATATTTCAGCTCAATCCATTGTCCAGAGAGGACATCAAGAAGCTCATCCACAAGGCAGTGTACTCAGAAAATGGCATGGGTGCATTTGATGCAGACATTGATGAGGATGCCGAGGACTTCCTTGCAGACATGGCGTCGGGAGATGCGAGAAGTGCGTTAAATGCCATAGAACTCGGAGTCCTGTCGACGGAGAGAAGCAAGGACGGCAGGATACATATAACGCTTGAAGTGGCTGAGGAATGTATCCAGAAGAGAGCTATAAGATATGACAAGGACGGAGATAATCATTATGATATAATATCCGCATTTATAAAGAGCATGCGTGGATCAGATCCTGATGCGGCGATATTCTACCTTGCAAAGATGCTTTACGGAGGTGAGGATATAAAGTTTATTGCCAGAAGGATCATGATATGTGCCAGTGAGGATGTGGGCAATGCTGATCCGAATGCTATCGTGGTGGCGTCGGCATGCGCACAGGCTGTGGAGAGAGTCGGAATGCCTGAGGCACAGATAATACTTGCCCATGCGGCTTCCTACGTTGCGTGTGCACCGAAGAGCAATTCTGTGGTGAATGCGATATTTGCGGCTATGGATGCGGTAAAGCATGAGGACACGGGCCAGGTTCCGGTGTATCTCAGAGATGCACATTACGGCGGTGCAGCAAAGCTTGGACACTCAGGATACAAATACGCTCATGATTATCCGAATAATTACGTTGACCAGCAGTATCTTCCTGATAAGATTGCAGGCAGGGTATTCTATGAGCCGTCGGACAATGGTTATGAGAGAGATATCAAGGCGTATTTTGATAAGATAAAGAAGAGAGACTGATATGGATATATTGAAGAGAATTGGAGCTATAGTGCTTGTACTTGTGCTCATCGGAATGTATGTTGCGACATTTATAATGGGAATAACCGGAAGTGATAATCTGATGGGTATGATATTCCTTGATGTGGTCATTCCTGTTGTGTGCTGGGGAATATGGCTCATCGCCAGGGTGCTCAGACGCAAGGGCGAAGATATGAGAGATCAGAACAAGTAGAACAGTACAAATATGTTGAAAAAAATTACATAATTTGATATACTCTTTAAAGTTCAAAAAATACTTAAGAGGTAGATGAAATGAGTTTATTAAAAGAATGGCGTGATTACGCATACGGATTAGATGACAGAACACCTGAGGGAAAGGAATTCTGGGTTAGTTATTTCCAGGCAGAGAAGGGCGTATATGAGCAGCTTCTTGCTAATCCTCTTGCGGACCCTGTACATGGAACTGTAAAAGAGCTTGCTGAGAAGTACGGACTCACTATTCAGTATATGATCGGATTCCTCGACGGAATAGATGACAGTCTTGCAGAATCAAACAATCTTGATGATGTGACAGAGGACTCAGAGGTTAAGCTTCCTATAGATTATGAGAAGCTTTATATGAACATGGTTGAGTGCAATGCAGAGTGGCTTTACACTCTTCCTCAGTGGGATGGAATATTCTCCAAGGCAAAGAGAGACGAGCTCTACAAGATACAGAAGTCATCTAAGACTATCATCAAGGCACCAAAGGTTGGAAGAAACGATCCATGTCCATGTGGAAGCGGACTTAAGTACAAGAAGTGCTGCGGTAAGTAATGATATATATCATGCTGATATAACTGGCAGATATGAGAAGGCGGTTAAAGGGTAAACTTTTGACCGCCTTTTATATTTGCGTGAAAGGATATACAGATGGAATTTAATGAATCCCAGAAGAGAGCGGTGAGACACTGCGATGGGCCGATGCTGTTGCTAGCGGGGCCTGGTTCAGGTAAGACTACGGTCATCACCCACAGGATAAAATACATTACAGAAGAACATGGTGTGAGACCTGACAATATTCTGGTCATAACCTTCACGAAGGCTGCGGCAAATGAGATGAAGGGGCGGTTTCAGGAACTGTGTCCGGGCGTCCGCGGGGTAACCTTTGGCACGTTTCACTCTGTATTTTTCTGGATGCTCAGAAATGCATATAATTACACAGCGGCGAATATCGTTACGGATTCAGAAAAGTATGGAGTCATAAGGGACAGCATAGACAGGCACGGCTTTAGGTATGACAGTCAGGAGGATTTTGCCAAGAATGTTGTCGGGGAGATAGGCAATGTCAAGAGCGGGAGAGTGAGTCTTGAGAACTATGAGAGCACAACGATGAAGCCTGAGGATTTCCAAGTTGTGTACGATGAGTATGAGAATTTCCTGAGAAGATGCGGGAAGATAGATTTTGACGATATGCTGGTGTTCACATATGAGCTATTGTCGGAGAGACCAGACATACTTAAGATGTGGCAGAACAAGTTTCGGTACATACTCATAGATGAGTTCCAGGATATAAATATGATCCAGTATGACATTGTGAAGCTGCTGGCCGGAGAGAGCCAGAACGTATTTTCCGTGGGTGACGATGATCAGTCGGTGTATGGCTTCAGGGGGGCTGCTCCGGCTATAATGAAAAAGTTCCCGGAGGATTTCCATGGTACGGTCATAGAATACCTGAATGTCAATTACCGCTGCAGCTACGATATAGTTGAGTGCTCGAAGCGGATAATACAGAACAACCGGGACAGATATGAGAAGCAGCTCAGGTCGGCATTTGCCGCGGGACAGAGCGACAGAGTCCATATAGTTAAGACGGACAGCATGACGGAGCAGAATAAGAAGATCATAGACAGGATAACAGAGCTTAACCGGGCTGGTATTCCATACCGTGAAATGGCGATCATATTCAGGACGAATACCGAGCCGAGGGCGCTGGCTTCAAAGCTCATGGAAAATGGCATACCATTTTTGATGAAGGATAACATACCAAATATCTTCACGCACTTCCTAGCTGAGAACATATTTGACTATATAAGGCTTGCAAGGGGCAGCAGGGACAGGAGAACGGTCCTCAGGATCATCAATAAGCCGAACAGGTATATAAGCAGGGATGCATTTGATTCGCCGGTGGTGAACTTTGAGGAGCTGAGGCAGAATTATAAGGATAAGTATAGGATAGTCAACAACATAAATGTCCTTGAGAACGATCTGGAGAGGATAAGCAGACTTGCACCGTACGCGGCTGTGAATTATATAAGGAAAGCGGTTGGACTGGATGCGTATGTGAGGGAATATGCTGAGTACAGGGGCGTGAGTGAGGATGATTATATTGATATCCTGGAGGAGATACAGGACAGTGCAAAAGACTTCCTGAGCTTCGACGGCTGGATGGAGTATATAGACGAATACACAAAACAGCTCAGAGAGCAGAGCAGGCAGGGCAGTGTGGCGGGTGATACAGTCACACTTTCGACTATGCACTGTTCAAAGGGACTTGAGTATTCATATGTATTCATAATGGATGCTGTTGAGGACATAACGCCTCATAAGAAATCGGTTGGAGATGGAAATATAGAGGAGGAACGCAGGCTGTTCTATGTGGCAGTCACGAGGGCTAAGTATGGACTGTATGTGTATGTTCCCCAGAAAATGTATGGAAGAAAAGCGGTGACCTCGAGATTTGTCCAGGAAATGCTTGTGGACAGGTCTCTGATAAAAACAGGAAACACCATAATCCACAAGCGGTATGGACGTGGAGTCATCACATATGTAGATGACAGAAAGCTGTGTGTCCACTTCGATGATATACATGAAACAAAGACGCTCAGCCTTGAATACACGATAAATAACGAGCTTATAGAAAACGCATAGATGTACGGATATTATTCCTCGTCATCTGAATTGAATTCCAGATCGTCCAGGATCTCGTCGAGGGCGTCAGCGACATCGTTGAACTCAGCCTCGTCGGTGATCTCGTCGAGGGTGACATCGTCTCCTTGCTCGCTGTATCTGTACACGATGATATCGGCATCCTCGTCATCTGCAGGAAGCAGAGCGGCATAAGAGATGTCATTTACCTCGAATTTGGCAATGATCTCACATGTGCAGGATGTTCCATCCTCGTATGTTATATCGATCATCTCGATATCCATTTCGTCGGTTTCGTTATTGTTTATATCTGACATATAGGTATCCTCCTGATTGTTTTATTCAGTTTATTCTAGTAAATAATTGGTGCTATGTCCAGTACAATTATAAAATGAAATTATTGACAAAGCCTGCACCCGCACATATACTAGACACAAAAGGCGAAGAACAGGAATTGTAGTATTTAATACAATCAGAGTGGAACCGCGGAGATAATACTTCGTCTCTATATGCATATCATATGTATATTGGGACGAAGTTTTTTGTTTGCTTACAGATATATTATCGACCAATATAGAAAGGACATTATATTTATGAAGATTTTAAACACGCTCACAAGAAGAAAAGAAGAGTTTGTGCCTATCAACGAGGGTAAGGTGGGAATATATGTATGTGGTCCTACTGTATATGATTATATCCATATAGGAAATGCCAGACCAATGATAGTATTTGATACGCTCAGAAGATATCTGGAGTACAAGGGCTATGATGTCAATTATGTATCGAATTTTACTGATGTCGATGACAAGATCATAAAGCGTGCAAATGAGGAGGGGGTGGATGCCAGCGTTATATCAGAGAGATATATCGCAGAGGTCAAGAAGGATATGGCGGCTCTCAATGTGCGTGAGGCGACAACACATCCAAAGGCAACAGAAGAGATACCGGATATGATTGAGATGGTAAAGACTCTTATAGAGAAGGGATACGCTTACGAGGTGAATGGAACCGTATACTTCAGAACCAGAAAGTTCAAGGACTACGGCAAGCTGTCCAAGAAAAATATCGATGACCTCCGTTCAGGTAACAGAGACCTTCTTGTATCAGGTGTTGATGAGAAAGAGGATCCGCTTGATTTCGTTCTCTGGAAGCCAAAGAAGGAGGGTGAGCCATCATGGCCATCACCATGGGGCGATGGAAGACCAGGCTGGCATCTTGAGTGCTCGGTTATGTCCAAGAAATATATCGGAGATGTAATAGATATACATGCGGGTGGAGAGGATCTTATATTCCCACACCATGAGAACGAGATAGCACAGAGTGAGGCTGCAAATGGCACAGAGTTCGCAAGATACTGGATGCACAACGGCTTCCTCAAGATCAACAATGAGAAGATGTCCAAGTCACTTGGCAACTTCTTCACAGTCAGAGAGATAGCAGAGAAGTACCCTCTTCAGGTCATCAGATTCTTCATGCTGTCAGCCCATTATAGAAGTCCGCTCAACTTCTCAGCAGACCTTGTTGAGGCTTCAAAGAACGGCCTTGAGAGAATCCTTACAGCAGTTGACAGACTGAAGTCTATAAGCGGAACAGAAGGAGAAGTAGATAAGGCAGTTGCAGACGAGATGGATGCATTTGTGAAGAAATACGAGGCAGCCATGGATGACGACCTCAACACTGCAGATGCGATCTCAGTTATATTTGAGCTCGTAAAATATGCAAATGTAAATGTGACAGAGGATTCAACAAAGTCTACTGTGGAGCTTGTGCTCAATACAGTGACAAAGCTCTGCGACATACTTGGAATCATCACAGAGAAGAAGGAAGAGATACTTGATTCAGATATAGAGGCTCTTATTGAGGAGAGACAGGCTGCAAGAAGGGCAAAGAACTTTGCTAGGGCAGATGAGATCCGTGACCAGCTCAGTGATATGGGAATTATCCTTGAGGATACCAGAGAGGGCGTAAAATGGAAAAGAGCATAGACAGTTACTTTACTGAGATACTCGGGGTGACATACACTAATCCAAGGGAGTATTCACCGCTTTCACTTGCATATATAGGTGACAGCGTGTTTGATCTTCTCATAAAGACCCTTGCTGTCACAAAGGATAACAAGCAGGCATACAAATACCACAAAGAGGTGAGCCAGCTTGTGAAGGCGGAGGCTCAGGCGGGATATATAATGTATCTTCTGGACAACGGACTGCTCACCGAGGAGGAAGAATGGATATACAAGAGAGGCAGGAACACCAAGACTCATTCAACAGCCAAGAATGCGACTGTGGGACAGTACCGAATGGCAACGGGCTTTGAGTGCCTTATAGGCTTTCTGTATCTTGATAAGCAGTATGACAGGATGTTTGAGATCACGAGGATCATACTGAACCATGATCCAGTTGAAACGGACAGGGCAGAACAGCAGCACAAGGATCCGGGCAAAGCAGCACAGGAAGATACAATAGAGGATACCTCAACACTTGAAAAGAGTACAGAGAGTACAGATGGAGAAAAAGATGCAGAATAGAGAATTTGAGAATAACATTAAGACAGAGAGCGATGAGGAAGCATTTGTCATAGAGGGAAGAAATGCAGTCCTCGAGGCTTTCAGATCAGGCAAGACCATAGATAAGCTGTATGTCCTTGACGGATGCAGGGATGGAATCGTGAACAGCATAGTCAGGGAGGCGAAGAAGCAGGATACAGTGATAAACTACCTCTCAAAGGAAAAGTTAAACCAGATGTCACAGGCTGGCAAGCATCAGGGAGTGATTGCACATGCAGCGGCATATAAGTACGCAGAGATAGAGGATATGTTTGCACTGGCTGAGAGCAGAGGAGAGGATCCATTTTTCTTCATACTTGATGAGATAGAGGATCCACACAATCTTGGTGCGATCATCAGAACAGCGAATCTCTGTGGTGCCCACGGTGTGATCATACCTAAGAGGCGTGCAGTCGGAATCACAGCTACAGTTGTAAAGGCATCAGCGGGAGCTATCAATTATACACCTGTTGCAAAGGTGACAAATATCAGCAAGACCATAGAGGAGCTGAAAGATAGAGGCATGTGGTTCGCCTGTGCGGATATGGACGGAGAACTCATGTACAAGTGTAACCTCACAGGTTCCCTTGGACTTGTCATAGGTAATGAGGGAAGCGGCGTCAGCAGACTGGTCAAGGAGAAGTGTGATTATGTCGTATCTGTTCCTATGAAGGGAGACATAGACTCACTCAACGCGTCAGTTGCTGCCGGAGTTCTGGCTTATGAGGTCGTAAGACAGAGGATGAACAAGTAAAGGTAGAGTATATGTATTCGGAATTATCAGATAATGAACTGCTGGAGCTTATAAATGAACAAAAGGATAACGATGCTATGGAGACACTTATCAAGCGCTATGGCCCAATGATAACGGGACAGAGCAGAAGCCTTTATATCATAGGTGCTGATGAGGAGGATCTTATACAGGAGGGCATGATCGGACTGGTCAAGGCTGTGAATAATTACAGACCTGACAAGGGCGCGACATTCAAGACCTTTGCGTTCATGTGCGTGAGAAGGCAGCTCATTACCGCGGTGAACAATTCAAACAACAAGAAAAACGGACCGTTGAACTACTATATATCGATCTATGGCGATGGCGGGGGAGATTACTCCAGCCCGCTTGATGAGATAGATTCGGGTGTCATAACTAATCCTGAGGATATCATGATGGCGAAGCTGCGTGAGTCAGATCTTATAAAGCTCATCGACAGTAAGCTTTCTAAGTTTGAGAAGCATGTTCTTGACGAATATCTAACAGGCGCTTCTTATGAAGTGATAGGGGAGAGACTCTGCAAACCGGCAAAATCCATAGACAATGCGGTTCAGAGGATCAGAGCTAAGCTCAGGGATGTGTAATTAGAATAATAAAATTTTAAGTTGTTTAATCAAAGACAGGAAGCGGCATAGTGCCGCTTCCTTTTTTGCAAAAAATTAGCTAATCATCAGATTAAGGAGTGGTGACATGAGAGCGGAGAGCAAAGCTAAAAAAGGTAACGATGTCATGAGTGAGTGGAATAAGAAGTGGGCTGATGGAATATATGAAGCTGAGACTGCGGGCGGAAAGTAAGTGATCCGGTCTGCGGTGGATAAAAATAAAGCCGCTCAGGGCGGCGTAAATACGGACAAAAAAATAAAAGCTACTAACGGGAGTCGGACCCGTGACCTCAACATTACCAATGTTGCGCTCTACCACCTGAGCTATAGTAGCTTGCTTTTCAAAAGCAATAATAACTATAACAAAATGGACATCAAAAATCAAGTAAAATATTTACATTTGTGCGAAAAATAATGACAAATCAAAAGATAATTGTGGTACAAGCAGTAAAAGTATGGTAAACTAACTGTAATCGTGTGCAAATTCGGTTGCAGACATTTAGAATTATCAAAAAAAGCGGGAGGCAGTTTGGAAATGGCTGAAGAGATGACAGGTAAGAATTTCATTGAACAGATAATTGAGAAAGATATCGCAGAGGGTAAGGTGCCGAAGATCGTTACCAGATTCCCACCAGAGCCAAATGGATATTTACATATAGGACATGCCAAGTCAATACTTTTGAATTACGGACTGGCACAGCAGTATGGCGGACAGTTTAATCTCAGATTTGACGATACCAACCCTACAAAGGAGAAGACAGAGTTCGTAGAGTCAATACTTGCAGATGTCAAGTGGCTGGGAGCAGACTTTGGAGACAGAGTGTTCTTTGCATCAAATTACTTTGACCAGATGTACGAGGCTGCCATAAAGCTCATCAAGAAGGGCAAGGCATATGTGTGTGACCTCACAGCAGATGAAATCAGAGAGTACAGAGGAACTCTCACTGAGCCGGGCAAGAACAGCCCATACAGAGACAGAAGCATAGAGGAGAATCTTGATCTGTTCGAGAGAATGAAGAACGGTGAGTTCCCTGACGGAAGTAAGGTACTCCGTGCAAAGATAGATATGGCAAGCCCTAACATCAACATGAGAGATCCTATTATCTACAGAATAGCGAGAATGAACCACCACAACACAGGTGACAAGTGGTGCATTTACCCTATGTATGACTTTGCACATCCTATCGAGGATGCCATCGAGGGTGTTACACATTCTATATGTACACTTGAGTTTGAGGATCACAGACCTCTGTATGACTGGGTGGTTATGGAGCTCGGTTACAAGGATTCACCTGAGGGCACACCAAAGCAGATAGAGTTCGCAAAGCTTTACCTGACAAATGTCATAACAGGTAAGAGATACATCAAGAAGCTTGTCGAGGACGGAATAGTAGACGGATGGGATGACCCACGTCTTGTAAGTATTGCAGCCCTCAGAAGAAGAGGCTTCACACCATCAGCTATTAAGAAGTTCATGGAGCTGGTTGGAATATCCAAGAGCCAGTCGTCTGTTGATTACGCTATGCTTGAGTATTGCGTGAGAGACGACCTGAAGCTCACAGCCAAGAGATACATGGCAGTTGTTGATCCTGTAAAGCTTGTCATCGACAACTATCCTGAGGATCAGGTTGAGTACCTCGATGTCGAGAACAATCAGGAGAACGAGGAGCTCGGAAGCAGAAAGGTAGCATTCAGCAAGTATCTGTATATAGAGAGAGAGGACTTCATGGAGGAGCCTCCTAAGAAGTATTTCAGACTGTTCCCTGGCAACGAGGTTCGTCTTAAGAATGCATATTTCGTAAAGTGCGTGGGATTTGAGAAGGACGAGGACGGCAATGTCACAACAGTACATTGTACATATGACCCAGAGACAAGAAGCGGTTCAGGCTTTGAGGGACGCAAGGTCAAGGGAACCATTCACTGGGTATCGGCAGAGAGCGCAATAGATGCAGAGGTTCGTCTGTATGAGAATATCATCGATGAGGAGAAGGGGAAGCTCAACGACGATGGTACATTGAATCTCAATCCAAACTCACTTGTTATCAAACAGGGATGTAAGCTTGAGAAGGCATTTGAGGAGGCTCAGCCGGGAGAGGCATTCCAGTTCCTGAGAAATGGTTTCTTCTGTGTTGACTCAAAGGATTCTACAGCGGAGCATCCTGTATACAACAGGATCGTGTCACTCAAGAGTTCTTACAAGCCGGGCAAGTAATTACCGGGGATGCGTTTATAATTTATGATGTAGGGATTGGCGCTTATCCTGTGGGGGGATATGCGTACATCAAAATAGGTGATTGGAAACAAAAATATGAAAGATGAGAGTAAGAAGGTATACATACTTTTGTCAAAGACAAAAACAGTTCCTTCAAATCTCATAAAGCTTATGACCAGAGAGCCGTATTGTCACACATCTCTGGCACTGGACATAAGTCTTGATGAGATGTACAGTTTTGCAAGGAAAGGTGTATACAATCCATTTAACAGTGGATTTATCAGTGAGAACATAGAAAAGGGAATATTTGGAAAGCACAAGGGAACCAGATGCGCTGTGTATGAGCTGAAGGTCACGAGTAAGCAGTATGACAGGATACAGCAGGAGCTCGCCAGATTCAAGAAGCATCCGGACAGATACGGATATAACTTCATGGGTGTATTCAGCGTATTTTTCCATCTTGCGTATGAGAGGGAATACAATTTCTTCTGTTCACAGTTCGTGGCATCGGTGTTGAAAAATGCCGGTGTGGATATATTCCACAAGAAACCGGGACTTGTCAAGCCGGGGGATTTCAGAAGGTGCCCTGAGCTCAGACCGATATTTACCGGGCTTCTCACAGAATACAGAGCATATCTCCATGAGAGAATGAGACAGGCTCATGGCATAGAGAACACAGGCAGCAGGCCTGGCATGATAAAGCCGGCGCTTCCGGATGGTCTCATTGCATGGAGAGTCAGTTAAAATAAGCCGCTTTACAGATATGTAAGGCGGCTTTTATTTATTGTCATGTGTTTATTATTCTACAAATGTGTGGCCAATCTTGATGATCCCTCTCGGGAGGGCGTCCTTGGAATTCTTCCATGGCTCGTTCTTGTATCTGTAGTCAAACTTGTCTATGAACCAGCTCAGGTCACCATTGACACGTTCCATATTGTCAAAGTATACCTTGTTGAGGATTTCGATGAACTGCGCATACTGTTCCTTGCTCAGTTTGTTCTGGCCTGTCTTGTACAGTATTCCGTAGTGGTATGTACAGAAGCCTTTGCTCGTAGCAAATTTGTCCCTGAACTTGGAATCTCTTTTCCACATATGGAAGATAGTGTCTACATAACGTACGAACATGTCATCCATACGTCCACAAATGAAGCAGCTTTTCTCCATATTCTCTATATAATCGACAACAGGTGCATTTGGCGTGTTCTTGCCGAACAGACCGGCTTTGGCGGCGGGACCTTTGGCAGCCAGCGCCCTCATATCTTGTATAGTCTTATTCATATGGGTGTTCATCATGAGTGCCAGACCCAGACGATTCTTTTCCTGATAGAGCATTCTCAGATGATGACTGCAAAAACCAAGCTTGTCAGTCATGGCACGGTTGTCGTCCTCCATGTAGCTTGGCCCCATCGTATATTCAATTGCATTTCGTTCAAGATCCTTCTGCATCTGGCACATAGGGCATTCGCAGCCGCTGTCAAATGCATCGTTTACTGGTATAGTGTATATCTGTTCAGCCATAGATCCTCCTGTTTGTGATAGTGTCAGTTTTTGCCACACTGCTTATGTGACATTGAAAATAATATACAGGTATTATACAATAGCCTGGAGAAATTTATAAGACAAAAAGCACAATTATACAAATATGAAATGGCAGGTGTACGGAAGATGAATGTAAGTTGTGATGGCAATATAGTTACGGTAGACGGAGTGAAGGATTTCAGACTTTCTCAGATACTTGAGTGTGGTCAGTGCTTTCATTTTGACAAGCTTGATGATGAAGTGTATGAGGTCATAGCATTTGGCAGGGCTGTGAAGATGGAACAGTCAGGCGGCGTGCTCAGGATATATGGTTCATCCATGGAAGATTATGAAGGAATATGGCGTCCTTATCTGGATATGGACAACGATTACGGGCTCATCAAGGAGAGTGTCATAAAGGCGGACAGCGCACTTCAGACGGCTGTGAATGAGAAGGATGGAATACGTATACTCAATCAGGACTTCTTTGAGACGCTTATATCATTTATCATATCCCAGAACAAGAATATCCCTCAGATAAAACAGTGTGTGAAAAATATATCGCATAGATTTGGTGATGAGGTCATAGGATATAATGGCGAGGCATTTTATGTGTTTCCTGATGTAGACAGACTTCATGAGGTCACAGAGGATGAGCTCAGGGAGTGCAAGGTCGGATTCCGTGCTCCATACATAATGAATGCGACGGAGGCGGTGTACTCGGGAAATGTCACAAAGGAGAAGCTTGATGCACTTGACATAGAACATGCAAGGGAACTTCTCATGACGATCAAGGGAGTAGGGGAGAAGGTTGCAAACTGTGTCCTGCTCTTTGGACTTGGAAGACGTGAGGCTTTCCCTGTGGATGTGTGGATGAAGAGGATCATGGAGAGCATGTACTTTGATGGCAAGGACACAAAAAAGCCGGAGATAGAGGCATTTGCCGTGAAAAAGTTCGGAAATCTCGGGGGATATGCGCAGCAGTATCTGTTTGACTATGCAAGAACGAATCTTTTTAAGTGATATGTATTACGGTAGATGACAGACATATTTTTATATATTTTTTAGAAAATAAGGGTTGATTTTTTTATAGAAATGGATAGAATATAAAACAGTGTTAGCACTCACATAAATTGAGTGCTAAAAACAAGAATCAGAAATATAATAAAAATAAATCAGGAGGTATATATCATGAAGTTAAGACCACTTGGAGACAGAGTAGTATTAAAGCAGTCAGTAGCAGAGGAGACAACAAAGTCAGGAATCGTTTTACCAGGCCAGGCAAAGGAGAAGCCACAGTATGCAGAGGTTATAGAGGTTGGCCCTGGAGCAGTTGTTGATGGCAAGCTGGTTCCTATGGACGTTAAGGTTGGAGATACAGTTATATATCAGAAGTTCGCTGGTTCAGAGGTTAAGCTTGACGACGAAGAGTACATAGTTATCAAGCAGGACAGCATCCTTGCAATTGTTGAGAAGTAAAAGCATATATCCAGACAGCGTGAGCTGCGTGAGACATATGCGGATGATATATGGATAATATATGTAATATAACATGGAGGTAGATAGAAATGGCAAAGGAAATTAAGTACGGTGCTGAGGCTAGAAAGGCACTTGAGGCAGGAGTTAATCAGTTAGCAGATACAGTAAGAGTTACACTTGGACCTAAAGGAAGAAACGTTGTACTTGCAAAGTCATACGGTTCACCACTCATCACAAATGATGGTGTTACAATAGCAAAGGACATAGAGCTTGAGGATGCATTTGAGAACATGGGTGCTCAGATCGTCAAGGAAGTTGCAACAAAGACAAACGATGTTGCAGGTGATGGTACTACAACAGCTACAGTTCTTGCACAGGCTATGATCAATGAAGGAATGAAGAATCTGGCAGCAGGTGCTAATCCTATCGTTCTCAGAAAGGGAATGAAGAAGGCTTGCGACAAGGCAGTTGAGGCTATTCTTGATATGAGTGAGACTATCAGTGGAAAGGATCAGATCGCAAGAGTTGCATCTATCTCAGCTGGTGACGATGAGGTTGGACAGATGGTTGCCGACGCTATGGAGAAAGTGTCAAAGGATGGAGTCATCACAATCGAAGAGTCAAAGTCAATGAAGACAGAGCTTGACCTTGTAGAAGGTATGCAGTTCGACAGAGGTTATATTTCAGCTTACATGGCAACAGATATGGAGAAGATGGTTGCAGAGCTTGATAACCCATATATACTTATTACAGATAAGAAGATCTCAAATATTCAGGAGATCCTTCCACTTCTTGAGCAGATCGTTCAGAGCGGTTCAAAGCTACTGATCATCGCTGAGGATATCGAGGGCGAGGCTCTCACAACACTTATCGTCAACAAGCTGCGTGGTACATTCCAGGTAGTAGCTGTAAAGGCTCCTGGTTATGGCGACAGAAGAAAAGAGATGCTTCAGGATATCGCTATTCTTACAGGCGGTAAGGTTATATCTGAGGAGCTTGGATACGAGCTCAAGGATGCTACTCTTGATGACCTTGGCCGTGCAAAGAGCGCTAAGATCACAAAGGAGAACACAGTTATCGTTGACGGCATGGGCGCTAAGGAAGATATCGCAGGCCGTGTAAATGTCATCAAGGCTCAGCTTGAGGAGACAACATCAGAGTTCGACAAGGAGAAGCTTCAGGAGAGACTTGCAAAGCTTGCCGGTGGTGTTGCAGTTATCAGAGTTGGTGCAGCTACAGAGACAGAGATGAAGGAAGCTAAGCTCCGTATGGAGGATGCCCTCAATGCCACAAGAGCAGCAGTTGAAGAGGGAATCATCTCAGGTGGTGGTTCAGCATACATCCACGCTGCAAAGAAGGTTGCAGAGCTTGTAAAGAATCTTGAGGGTGACGAGAAGACAGGTGCTAAGGTGGTTCTCAAGGCTATGGAGGCTCCACTGTTCCACATCGCAGCAAATGCAGGACTTGAGGGATCAGTCATCATCAACAAGATCAAAGAGTCTGAGGTTGGTGTCGGATTTGATGCGTACAATGAGACATATGTCAACATGATCGAGGCAGGAATCATCGATCCTGTTAAGGTTACAAGAAGTGCACTTCAGAATGCTACATCAGTTGCTTCAACAATGCTTACAACAGAGTCAGTTGTAGCTGATATCAAGGAAGATACTCCAGCAATGCCGGCAGGCGGAGCAGGAATGGGCGGCGGAATGGGCTTCTAAGGAATAGAGTCTGACACGATTTCGCAGTAAAATGCAATGACTAAAATAAAAAAAGATCACATCATCCGTAACCGGGTGGTGTGTTTCTTTTTTATACAGGTTAATTGACACTAATCGGCATGTGTGAGATAATCAAAACAGATATTTTTCGACTAAGGGAAAGTATGGGTTATAAAAAAGTTATAAAAGAAAGGCAGGAAGAGATGGGAGAAGATAACAACAGCTTTGGTGGCTATCAGCCAACAGAAGACAACGGACAGGTGGGACAGCAGAATCCATATGAAGGTGCGCCTCAGTATGGACAGAACGATCAGAACTATGGTCAGCCAGGTGGCCAGTATGGACAGAATTATGGTCAGCCGGGTGGACAGTATGATCAGAATTATGGACAGCCGAATGGACAGTACGATCAGAACTATGGGCAGTACGGCCAGCCAAATGGACAGTATGGACAGGGCTATGGACAGCCGGGAGATCCATACGGACAGAATTATGCGAATCAGAATCTGAACATGGGTGGGGGCCCTGCATATCCACAGAACAACATGCCACAGGAGAGCAAGGGTGTATCCATAGCATCTATGGTGCTTGGTATTTTCTCACTTACATTTGGATGTTGTATCACATATGTGGGAATTGCCACAGCCATTGCGGGACTGATAACAGGTATCATAAGTCTTAAGGATAAGAAGCCTGGCAAGGGAATGGCTATCGCAGGAATTATAATGAGCGCAATAGCACTTGTGTTCCTGGTGTTCTGTATTATCCTGGTTCTTACATCGGACACATATCAGGATATGGTGGATGAAATACTCAGACAGATACAGTCAGGAAGCTATTAAGAAAAGTCGTACATCTGAATACAGATAAGGACTGGAGAGGTCGCCGGATTTCAGGCGGCCTCTTGTCATGTGTGTCAAGCTGATAATATTTGAACGTTTAATACTGTGTGGGTGATTGAATCTAAAGGCCTGTTAGTGTTATTATTATGAGAGTGCGAAGATATCAGTATGGAGGATATGTAATTATGGAGAATGATTATATTATTGGAGATACAGACATCAAGCGTCTTATCGTGAAGGCGTTGGAGGCAAGAGAGAGGGCATATGCCAGGTATTCACAGTTTAAGGTCGGAGCAGCACTCCTGGCAGGTCGTGAGAATTATTCGGATGAAGCGGAATGTGTTGGCGGAGAATCGGACAACAACGATAAAAACGCGAACGGATACAGGGTATTTACAGGCTGTAATATAGAGAACTCCTCATACGGTGCAACCATATGCGCAGAGCGCGCGGCGGTGTGCAATGCAGTGAGCAGTGGCTATAAAGATTTCAAAGCGATTGCTATTGTCGGTGGCCTGAATAGTACAGGGATAAACGGAATAACATATCCATGTGGGATATGCAGACAGGTGCTCTCAGAATTTTCTGCGGATATGTATGTTATCGCAGCACGATCAGAGGATGATTACGACATGAGAAGATTGTCAGAGTTTCTACCAGCTTCATTTGGTGCCGGACAGATGGAATAATGAAGTACGCTGATGTGTGCATGTCATCACGCAAATTCATGGCGATATAAAAGCGTATATCGAAAAAATATATAATGATATAAAAAAGATATAGAAGGAGAATATGAATTGGGAAATATCAAGGATGTAAAGGCTTACAGAATAGTTGAGGAGAAGGATCTCCCGGAGGTACATGGCAAGGGCTATGTGCTGGAGCATATAAAGACAAAGGCAAGGGTTCTCATCATTGAGAATGACGATGTGAACAAGGTGTTCAATATAGGCTTTAGAACACCTCCATATGACGATTCAGGAATACCTCACATAATCGAGCATTCAGTGCTCTGTGGTTCAAAGAAGTATCCGGTCAAGGATCCATTTGTCGAGCTGGCAAAGGGCTCACTGAATACCTTCCTGAATGCCATGACATATTCGGACAAGACGGTATACCCTATAGCGAGCTTCAATCAGAAGGATTTCGAGAATATCATGAGTGTGTATCTGGATGCTGTGTTCTATCCGGATATTTATATACATGATGAGATCATGAAGCAGGAGGGCTGGCATTATGAGCTTGACTCTGTGGATGGAGATCTGAAGTATAACGGAGTTGTGTACAATGAGATGAAGGGCGTGTATTCAAGTCCTGAGTCTATTATGTACAGGGGTATAGAGTCATCGCTCATGCCGGACACTCCATACGGCAATGATTCAGGCGGTAATCCAGAGTTTATACCTACACTTACCCTTGAGAGATTCAGGGACTTCCACAGGACGTATTATCATCCATCGAACAGTTATATCTATCTGTACGGCGACTGTGATATGGCAAAGGAGCTGGAGTTTATAGATGAGGAGTATCTGTCACATTACGATTACAAGGAGATTGATTCAGCGATACCTCTTCAGAAGCCATTTGATGAGATGAAGGACATCACCATGGATTACTCCATAGCTGACACTGATCCTGAGGAGAACAATTCCATACTCACATACAGCAAGATAACAGGACTCAGCACCGAGAAGAAGAAGGTTACAGCCCTTGAAATACTTGAGTACGTACTCATGGATGCGCCGGGTGCGGTTTTGAAGAAAGCACTGACTGATGCGGGAATAGGTGAGGAGGTCTACAGCTCATTTGACAATGGCTGTCAGCAGACCACATTCTCCATCATAGCAAGAGGCGCTGATAAGAATGACAAGGACAGATTTATAAAGGTTATAGATGACACATTTGAAGAGCTCAGCCATGGTGTAGATAAAGCAGCTATTGAGGCAGCAATCAACAAGTTTGAGTTCAAGCACAAGGAGGCCAACTTTGGAAGGTTTCCTAAGGGACTCATGTACGGACTGGATGCGTTCAACAGTTGGCTGTATGACGACACCAAAGCACTCATGTTCTTCGAGATGAATGATGTGTACAAGGAGCTGAGAGAGGATCTTCAGAACGGATACTTTGAGCAGCTTATAAAGGAATGTTTTATAGATAATACATTTGGTCTGTATCTCACTATGAATCCAAAGAAAGGCCTTGATCAGGAGAATGAGAAGAAGATCGCTGATGAGCTTGCTGCATACAAGGCTACGCTCAGCCGTGAGGAGCTTGAGAAGATCGTGGAGGATACAAAGGCGCTCAAGGAGTATCAGGCGACTCCTTCATCCGCAGAGGATCTTGCCAAGGTTCCGCTTCTGGCGATAGATGACATTGACAAAGAGGCTGAGAAGCTCAAGAATGTTGAGTCTGAGATCGGCGGACTTCCGGTTGTAAGCCACGATATATTTACAAATGGTATAGGATATCTGAGATTCTATTTCAACATCAACGATATAGATAATGACCTTGTGCCATACCTTGCTACACTGACATGTTTGTTCAAATATATTGATACAGAGAAGCACACCTATGGACAGCTCTCAAATGAGATAGACAGCAATATCGGCGGAATAGAGTTTGACATGGTTGGATATGCCAGCGACACTGATATCAAGAAGTTTTTCTATGTATCAATGAAGGCGCTCTATGAGAAGCTTCCGTATGCTGTAGAGCTCATGAAGGAGATACTGTTCTCGTCTAAGATTGATGACAGGAAGAGACTGAAGGAGCTCCTGACGGAGGAGAAGTCGAGCATGAAGAATGGCATGGCTGCTTCCGGCCATGTGACCGCATACACAAGAGCCATGTCATATATAGATGAGGGGGCAAGATTCACGGATGAGACATGTGGAATTGCTTATTATGAATTCCTGTGCGACATAGTGGATCACTTCGACGAGAAGTATGACGACTTCATTGAGAAGCTTCAGTATGCTCTTGCAGAGGTCCTCAGAAAGGGTGCGCTTACGGTTTCATATACAGGAGATGAGGATGTGACAGATCTGCTTGAGGAATCATTTGCCGACTTTGGCATGGCACTCTCCACAAGACCTGCACATAAGGATGTGAAAGTATTTGAGAAGGAGCTTAAGAATGAGGGCTTCAAGACTGCAAGCCAGGTTCAGTATGTTGCTATAGCGGGTAATTTTGAGGATGCCGGTTACAAGTACGACAGCTCACTGAGCGTTCTCAAGATCATATTCTCATATGGTTATCTGTGGGAGAATGTCCGTGTGAAGGGCGGCGCATATGGTGCCATGTGCTCATTCCTAAGGAATGGAACATGTTATATGAGTTCATACAGGGATCCAAACCTCATGGAGACATATGACATATTCAAGAATGCGTATAAGTTCGTGGAGAACTTTGAGTGCTCAGACAGGGATATGACAAAGTATATCATTGGAACCATGGCTCAGATAGATGCACCTACAACACCTGTAGCAGAGGGCATAAGCCACATGGCGAGATACTTTATGGGTGTTACAGATGAGCAGATTCAGAGCGAGCGAGACAAGATCCTCTCCACAGACAGAGATGCCATCAGAGCTCTTGCTCCACTCGTAAAGGCTGTTACAGATTCAGGAATCATCTGTGCCATCGGCGGTGAGAGCAGGATAGAGGAGAATAAGGACAACTTCAAGGATGTACTTGCAATTTTCTAGGTATAGCCGACAGTCGATATAATGAGCGCAAGTGAGTGGGCGTGCTTGCATGACTTGCGAGCGGCGAATTAGGGTCATGACATAGTAAAGCTAGATGCGTATGCGTAGGTTAGCTTTCGCATGCAGGATGAAGGAGATATATGAATAAAGAATACAAATCAGGCTTCGTGTCCATCATAGGCAGACCAAACGTTGGAAAGTCGACACTTATGAACAGACTGATAGGACAGAAGATAGCGATAACAAGCAACAAGGCACAGACAACAAGAAACAGGATACAGACTGTGTACACAAGTGATAAGGGACAGATCATTTTCCTGGATACACCGGGAATCAACAGGGCGAAGAACAAGCTTGGAGAGTACATGCTCAAGGTTGCCGAGAGTACACTGGATGAGGTCGATGTGGTTCTCTGGATAGTTGAGGCCACAACATTTATCGGTGCGGGAGAGCGTTACATTATAGAGCAGCTCCAGCATGTGAAGACTCCGATCATTGTGGTTGTGAACAAGATAGATAATGTGGAGGAGAGCAAGGTATTTGAGGCGATAAATACCTACAAGGATGCCTGTGATTTTGCGGAGATAGTTCCTGTGTCAGCCCTCAAGGGCAAGAATACGGATGAGCTTATAGATACCATCATGAAGTATCTTCCGTACGGACCGCAGTATTACGATGAGGATACGATCACTGACCAGCCGGAGAGACAGATCGTTGCCGAACTTATCAGAGAGCAGGCACTTCGTCAGCTTGACAAGGAGGTTCCTCACGGAATTGCGGTGGTCATTGACTCCATGAAGGAGAGACCAGATGGCGGACTGATCGATATTGATGCCACTATCATATGTGAGAGGGATTCTCACAAGGGAATCATCATAGGAAAGCAGGGCGTCATGCTGAAGAAGATCGGTACTCATGCGAGATATGGAATAGAGAGACTTCTCGACACCAAGGTCAATCTGAAGCTTTGGGTAAAGGTCAAGAAGGACTGGAGAGATACAGATACATTGCTAAGGAACTTTGGGTTTAGAGACGAGTAGTGTGTGCAAACAGGATCGGTGAATGTGCAGTCGCTGCGGGCAGTGCACAGTTTGCCGATCTTGTCATGTTAAATTTGTTATGGAGGTGGATATACAATTGAGAGAAGAAGTAACATTGCATGGAATTGTACTGTCCAGCAGCCTCCAGAGCGAATATGACAGGAGAATGGTGGTCCTCACCAAAGAACGGGGCAGGATCACAGTATTTGCAACAGGTGTGAGGAGAGGAACGAATCCGCTCCAGTCCAAGACACAGATGTTTGTCATGGGAAGTTTTACATTGATCCCGGGGCGGGATTCATACAGGCTTGTGAATATAGATGTTGACGAATATTTTCACAAGCTCACCATGGACATAGACGCGTATTGCTATGCATCGTACTTCTGTGAGGTCATGGGATTCATGACCCATGAGGGTGACAGGGCAGCAGATTATCTCAATCTGTTATACGTTAGCTTGAAAGCTCTTGAGAAAGGGCAGATGCCGGCAAAGCTCATCAGGTGCGTGTACGAGATAAAGCTTATGGATGTGTTCGGACAGGGGATACAGAGCTTCCACTGTCCGGTATGTGGCAAGGCTGAGGTGTCAAATGTATTCGATGCAGCATCGGGTGGACTTCTCTGCGATGGATGCAGAGGCAGGGCAAAGCATCCACTTCATCTGTCAGACGATGCAGTATACACGATACAGTACATAAATGGTGCGCCACTTGGCAAGATGTACAACTTCAATGTGTCTGATCCTGTACTGGCGGAGATACAGCTTGTGTCAAAGCAGTTTATGGATATGTATGTGGACAGAAAGTTCAAGTCGGTGGAGATCATAGACTCATTGCCGTGACATAATGTAATTATAGGAAAAGAAGAGAATCACATCACAATAAGTAAGATTCTCTTCTTTTTGTTAATAGCCGGCCTGAAGATGTCAATATTAAAGAGTGTGTATTATTTTGGAAAATGTATCCATAGCACCGGGAAGCTTTTCGTACGGTATAGCACTGAAACCAAACAGGAGCTGGTTCTCCGGACAGAGATTTTTCCTTATCCAGAATGGTTCGGTGGAGAAGATTCGTATGCCTTTCTGCTCAAAAGTTGATATGAGCTCTGTCTGTGTAAGCTTTGAGTTCTTAACCTCTGCCACAAAGTGGAGACCGGCTCCGGCACCATACATGATCACATCATCTTCAAGATTCTGTTTCACATAATTCAATATATAATCATGCTTCTTTTTATAGTGATTCTTCATGGCGCCTATGTGGCGTTGATAATTACCACTCTGTATAAATTCAATAAGTGCAAGCTGCAGAACCGTTGGAACTGTGCAGTTGGTGTGTGAATATCTGGATTCATATGCCTTCATCAGATCTGCAGGAAGCACCATATATGATATTCGAAGATCCGGTGACATGGATTTGGAAAATGTACCGAGATATATAGTGTGATCACTGTTATCGATGGACTGCAGGGATGGGATCGGTCTGCTCTGGTATCTGAGTTCGCTGTCGTAATCATCCTCGATGATATAACTTCCAGATTGAGCCGCCCACTCTATGAGCTCCAGTCTCTTACTTATCGGTAGTATGCTTCCCATCGGAAACTGGTGGGATGGCGTTACATACAGCAGAGTGTCCCTGAGACGCTGGATGTGTTCTATGGACACACCGTCGTCCTCAAGCGGTATTGGAATGATCCTGAAAGGACTCTGGCTGACGATCTCCCATGTTCCGTTGTAGCCAGGGTCCTCTATGGCAAATGAATAGTCTGACGGACTGAATATATGGGTGATTATGTCTATGGATCTCTGGTGTCCGCTTGTGAGGATGATCTGCTCAGGAGTGCAGTTGACACCCCTGGACATGTACAGATATTCGGTGATAAGACTGCGGAGGGTGTAGCTTCCTTGCGACATCTGGTAGGAGGCGGTATCGGCCATGGATATCATGTCCCAGGCGTTCATAAGGCATTTGCGCCAGGCCCTGGAGTGATAGCAGTTATAGTCCAGATTGCCGTAGCTTAATGTGTAGTCAAATGTCTTTCCAGCCTGCCTGCAAGAATGTTGTATATTGTGGCTTTGTCTTGTTTTTCTGTCCGGGGTAAATGCAGTGATGTTCTCAACGTAGTAGCCGGAGCCTGTCACGGAGCGTATATATCCTTCAAGTTCAAGCTGGTTGTAAGCAGATACTACTGTGTTGCGGCTCAGCTTATGTTCGGCGGCGAGCTGCCTTGTTGCAGGGAGCTTTTCACCTGCAGCATAGTGCTCATTAAGTATCTCGGATTTCATTTGTTCATATAATTGTTCATATAGAGACTTACTGGAGGCCTTATTTATTGATATCATTTTGTCTTCCTTTCCCGCCTATTATCAGTGCTAAAAAATGCATCGTATCATTGGATATCTGCTTATGACTTGATTTGTTCGTTTATTGTGAATTGGTACTATAAAAATACTTAAAATTGGAACTTTTGAAAGAGCCAATCTGATGCTATTATACAAGAGTCATAACGAGTAAGCAATAAGAAGAAGTCATCAGGGGATGTCTGGCGGCACAAATTATAGTAGCTTTCTATAAATAATATTACAAAATATGCCGTGAACCTTGCAAAAATATTTGAATGAGTATAAAATAAGGCGGATAGAGCGAAAAAAATGCAAATTCGAATATGATTTGGAGGATTACGATGGAAAAGACATTAGACAAGATCGTTGCATTGGCAAAGAGCAGAGGATTTGTTTATCCAGGTTCAGAGATTTACGGTGGTCTCGCAAATACATGGGACTATGGTAATCTCGGAGTTGAACTCAAGAACAACGTAAAGAAAGCATGGTGGAAGAAATTCATCCAGGAGAACCCTTACAATGTAGGAGTTGACTGTGCTATCCTTATGAACCCACAGACATGGGTTGCTTCAGGCCACCTTGGAGGATTTGCTGATCCTCTTATGGATTGCAAAGAGTGTCATGAGAGATTCCGTGCAGATAAACTTATAGAGGACTTTATGGCTGAAAACGGAGTTGTTCCAGAGGGCGCGGTAGACGGATGGAGCAACGAGCAGATGGAAGAGTACGTTGAGAAGAACAATATCTGCTGTCCAACATGTGGTAAGCATAACTTCACAGGCATCAGACAGTTCAACCTTATGTTCAAGACATTCCAGGGTGTAACTGAGGATGCCAAGAACACTGTATACCTGAGACCGGAGACTGCACAGGGTATATTTGTCAACTTCAAGAATGTACAGAGAACTTCAAGAAAGAAGGTTCCATTTGGAATTGGCCAGATAGGAAAGTCATTTAGAAATGAGATAACACCTGGTAACTTCACATTCAGAACAAGAGAGTTCGAGCAGATGGAGCTTGAGTTCTTCTGTAAGCCGGGTACAGATATGGAGTGGTTTGAGTACTGGAGAAGCTTTTGTATCAACTGGCTCAAGGATCTCGGAATCAAGGATGATGAGATGAGAGCCCGTGACCATTCACCTGAGGAGCTGTGTTTCTACTCCAAGGGAACAACAGATATCGAGTATTTATTCCCATTTGGATGGGGTGAGCTCTGGGGAATCGCTGACAGAACAGATTACGATCTGACACAGCACCAGAATACATCAGGAGAGTCCATGGAGTACTTCGATGACGAGACAAAGGAGAAGTACATTCCATATGTAATCGAGCCATCACTTGGTGCTGACCGTGTTACACTGGCATTCCTGTGTGCTGCATATGACGAGGAGAACATCGGAACAGAGGAGAAGCCAGACATCCGTACAGTCCTTCATTTCCACCCACAGCTTGCACCGGTTAAGATCGGTGTGCTTCCACTTTCCAAGAAGCTCAACGAGGGTGCAGAGAAGATTTATGCAGAGCTTTCAAAGTACTATAACTGTGAGTTCGATGACAGAGGCAACATAGGTAAGAGATATAGAAGACAGGATGAGATAGGAACACCGTTCTGTGTAACATATGATTTCGATTCTGTTGAGGATGGAGCAGTCACAGTTCGTGACAGAGATACCATGGAGCAGGAGAGAGTCAAGATTGAAGATCTGAAGGCTTACTTTGAGAAGAAATTTGAATATTAATTGATGGTGTGACCGGAGATAATACGGGACACTGAATTACAGGAGGCATTAAGATGCATAGTAAAGAGTTATTTTCAGAATACGAGGCAAATGTAAGATCGTACAGCAGAAGTTTCCCAGAGATATTTACAAAGGCCAAGGGAGCCAAGATGTATGACGAGAATGGTAAGGAGTATATAGACTTCTTTGCAGGAGCAGGCGCATTGAACTATGGTCATAACAATGATTATATAAAGGAGAAGGTTATCGATTACATCCAGAGCGATGGAATCATGCATTCTCTTGACATGATGACAGCACCAAAAGCTGAATTCATCGAATTCTTCGAAAAGAAGGTTCTTGAGCCGAGAGGACTTGATTATAAGATCATGTTTGCAGGTCCTACAGGAACAAATGCCGTTGAGTCACTCTTAAAGCTTGCGCGTAAGGTTAAGAAGAGAGAGATGATCTGGGCATACATGGGATGCTTCCATGGTATGACACTCGGCTCAATCTCACTTACAAGTGATGCGGCAAGCCGTGCTGGAGCAGGCGTTGGTCTTGACAACGTATATCACATTCCAGCTCCATACATGTTCCCAGAGCTTGATACGATCAAGTTTATGCAGACACTTCTTGATGACGATCACTCAGGTGTTGAGAAGCCTGCAGCAATCTTTATCGAGACAGTACAGGCAGATGGTGGTGTAAATGTATTCTCAGTAGAGTACCTCAAGGCACTCCGAGAGTTCTGTGATAAGAACGACATCCTTATGGTTGTTGATGACGTACAGGTTGGTTGTGCAAGAACAGGTACATTCTTCTCATTTGAGAGAGCAGGAATCAAGCCTGATATGTTCTCACTTTCAAAGTCAATCGGCGGATACCCATTCCCAATGGGACTTGCAATGTTCAAGCCGGAGTATGATCTCTGGAAGCCGGGTGAGCATTCGGGTACATTCCGTGGAATACAGCTCTCAATGGTAGCTGCAAAGGCAGGACTTGAGTTCATGCTTGACAACAACATCGAGGCAGAGACAAGACGTAAGGGCGAGATAGTTAGAGAGTATCTTGAGAAGAATATAGACGGCGATCCAAATGTAATTGCAACACGTGGTATCGGACTCCTCTGGGGCGTAGAGGTTAAGGACGATGCAACAGCAGGTGCCATCACAGCAAGAGCTTTCAAGAAGGGTCTTGTAATAGAGAGAGCTGGCCGTGACAACGCGGTCATCAAGATCATGCCACCACTTATCATCTCAGATGAGGATCTTATTGCTGGTCTTGATATTCTTAAGGAAGCTATTGACGGCGAGTAAGTTGTAATAAAATGTGCATTGTGACAGCCGCACTTGTGCAGGACTGGTATAATGTGAATATCCACATGGAGCCTGCAGGCGACATGATATAAAGTAAAGCATAGGCTGCGGAGATTTCCGCAGCCTATGTTTTTTACGGGATGAATAGGGCTGTGCGGGCAGTTTGCCAATTTGGAAATTTTTGAATACTGGTCAGCGAAGATCAGTTGCCAGTCTGTTTCAGGTCGGCACACAAATGTTGCTGTAATTAAGCGTAATATAATGGAATATACATATAATTCAACTATATGTAAAAATGGACTGGTTTATACACAAAATATAGAAAAAAGAGTTTGCTAATGTTGACATATATGTTATAATCAGTCTAGCGCGTGTGGAGACTTCACGGGGACTTCACACCATGAAATATAAAGTTTACGTAGGAGGTAACAAACAAATGGCAAACAAGTGGGTTTATATGTTTAGCGAAGGCGACATGACCATGCGTAATCTTCTCGGTGGTAAGGGTGCAAACCTTGCAGAGATGACAGCAATTGGTCTTCCAGTTCCACAGGGTTTCACAATTACAACAGAGGCTTGTACTCAGTACTATGAGGATGGCCGTAAGATCAATGACGAGATCATGGCTCAGGCTATGGATGGCGTTAAGAAGATGGAGGAGATCAACGGCAAGAAGTTCGGAGATCTTGAGAATCCATTACTTGTATCAGTTCGTTCAGGTGCAAGAGCATCTATGCCAGGTATGATGGATACAATCCTTAACCTTGGTCTTAACGATGACGTTGTTGCTGCTATGATAGCACACAACCCAGATCCAGCATTCGAGCGTTTCGTATACGATTCATACAGACGTTTCATCCAGATGTTCTCAGACGTTGTTATGGAAGTTGGTAAGAAGTACTTCGAGCAGCTCATCGACAAGATGAAGGAAGAGAAGGGTGTTAAGTTCGATGTAGAGCTTACAGCACAGGATCTCAAGACACTTGCTGAGCAGTTCAAGGCAGAGTACAAGAACCAGTTAGGAACAGATTTCCCTTCAGACCCAGTTGAGCAGTTAAAGTTAGCTATCGAGGCTGTATTCCGTTCATGGGATAACCCACGTGCGAACGTATACAGAAGAGACAACGATATCCCTTATTCATGGGGTACAGCAGTTAACGTAATGCCTATGGTATTCGGTAACCTGAACAATGAGTCTGGTACAGGTGTTGCATTTACTCGTGACCCTGCAACAGGTGAGAAGAAGCTTATGGGTGAGTTCCTTATCAATGCACAGGGCGAGGACGTTGTTGCCGGTGTTCGTACACCAATGCCAATCGCTCAGATGGAGCAGGAGTTCCCAGATGCTTATGCAGAGTTCATCAAGGTTTGTGAGACTCTTGAGAATCACTACCATGATATGCAGGATATGGAGTTCACAGTTGAGAACAAGAAGCTTTACATGCTTCAGTGTAGAAATGGTAAGAGAACAGCTCAGGCAGCTCTTCAGATCGCTTGTGACCTTGTTGATGAGGGACATAAGACAGAGGAAGAGGCAGTTGCAATGATCGATCCTCGTAACCTTGATACACTTCTTCATCCACAGTTTGATGCAGCAGCTCTTAAGGCAGCTACACCAATGGGCAAGGGACTTGGCGCTTCACCAGGTGCTGCTTGTGGTAAGATCGTATTCACAGCTGACGATGCTGAGGCATGGGCAGCTAGAGGCGAGAAGGTAGTTCTTGTACGTCTTGAGACATCACCAGAGGATATCACAGGTATGAAGTCAGCACAGGGTATTCTTACAGTTCGTGGTGGTATGACATCACACGCTGCAGTTGTTGCCCGTGGTATGGGTACATGCTGTGTATCAGGTTGTGGCGATATCGTTATGGACGAGGAGAACAAGAAGTTCACACTCGCTGGCAAGGAATTCCATGAGGGAGATTACATCTCAATCGATGGTACAACAGGTAACATTTACGATGGAGTTATCAAGACAGTTGATGCTCAGATCGCAGGAACATTCGGCCGTGTTATGGCATGGGCTGATAAGTATAGAACACTTAAGGTTAGAACAAATGCAGATACACCAGCAGATGCTAAGAAGGCACGTGAGCTTGGTGCAGAGGGTATCGGTCTTTGCCGTACAGAGCATATGTTCTTTGATCCAGAGAGAATCGCAGCATTCCGTGAGATGATCTGCTCTGATACAGTAGAAGAGAGAGAGGAAGCTCTTAATAAGATCCTTCCATATCAGCAGGGAGACTTCAAGGCTCTTTATGAGGCACTTGAGGGTAACCCAGTTACTATCAGATTCCTGGATCCACCTCTTCATGAGTTCGTTCCAACAGAGGAGGCTGACATTGAGAAGCTTGCTGCTGCTAAGAACAAGAGCGTTGAGGAGATTAAGGCACTTTGCAACTCACTCCATGAGTTCAACCCTATGATGGGTCACAGAGGATGCCGTCTTGCTGTAACATACCCAGAGATCGCTAAGATGCAGACAAAGGCTGTTATCCGTGCAGCAATCGAGGTTCAGAAGGAGCATCCAGATTGGACAGTTGAGCCAGAGATCATGATCCCACTTGTATGTGAGGTTAAGGAGCTTAAGTACGTTAAGAAGGTAGTTGTTGAGACAGCTGACGCTGAGATCGCTGCTGCTGGCGTAGATCTTAAGTATGAGGTTGGTACAATGATCGAGATCCCAAGAGCAGCTCTTACAGCTGATGAGATCGCTAAGGAAGCTGACTTCTTCTGCTTCGGTACAAACGACCTTACACAGATGACATTCGGATTCTCAAGAGATGATGCTGGTAAGTTCTTAAATGCTTACTATGATGCTAAGATCTTCGAGAACGATCCATTTGCTAAGCTTGATCAGACAGGTGTTGGTAAGCTCATGGATATGGCAGTTAAGCTTGGTAAGCCAGTTAATCCAAAGCTTCACATCGGTATCTGTGGTGAGCACGGTGGAGATCCTTCATCAGTTGAGTTCTGCCACAAGATTGGTCTTGATTATGTATCATGTTCACCATTCAGAGTACCTATCGCTAGACTTGCTGCTGCTCAGGCTGCAATCGCTAACAAGTAGGATTCGGACGAACAGAACTTGTAAGTAATTAGCTTAATAAAGACAATATGAGTCCCTGTAATTGCCATGAGGTGGTTACAGGGACTTTTTTGTAAAAAAATATGCATATCAAAAAGGAGAAATCAATAGCCGATACTTGATTATATTATGTACTGATGATATTGTGGTCTATGGAAATTAAACATAGGAAGAATATATAATGAATGAAAGAGATGTAGAAATTAGTAAAAGAGAAGCTAAGAAGAAGGAACGTAGGTCGAGAAAGGACAAGCTTGCCATAGAGAAGAGAATACTTCGTCTGTCTTTTATGGGAAGTGTCTTCTTCATACTTGCGGAGGGCGTGATGGCATGGTATACCCATTCACATTCGCTTTGGACGGACTGCCTGTTCGACTCCGCAGATCTGGTCATGATAGGACCATTTATGGTGCTTGTTCCGCTTCTGTATAAACCGGTGACAGAGAAACATCCATATGGCTATGCCCAGGTGGAATCGCTTTTTCTCCTTGTAAAGTACAGTGTATTACTTGCACTCACATGTAATCTCATGGTTGAGAATATAAAGCTGTTGTTTCATGGGGGACATGATGTAGATGCGGGGAGCATAGCGGTATTTGAATTTCTTGTATGTGTATGCTGTGCGGTTATGTATGCGATACTTGGCCATTACAGTAAGAAATATGAGTCTACAACTATCAAAGCGGAGCTGTATATGTGGAAGCTTGACGTAATAAGCAGTATGGGAGTTGCTATAGCATTTGCGGTACAGACTGCTCTTTTGCATACAAGTCTGCGTTTTATGACCCCTTATATTGATCCGGCTGTAGCGGTGGTTATGGCACTTCTTCTAATAAAAGAGCCGGTGTGCGAGATATTTCAGAGTATCAAGAATCTTATTCTTTTTGCTCCGGAGGAAGAGACGCTTAGTCAGATACGAGCCATAGTGGACCAGCATATGAAGGATTACCCATATGAGGTCACTTTTCTGGATGTCATCCAGACCGGGCGGAAGCTTTGGGTTGAGGTATATATAGGAAATCAGACGGATGTGATACATATAAGTATCATTCATAAGGTGAGAGACGAGATAAAACAGGAGCTTAGGGATAAGTATGATCAGGTGTATATAGAGGTCATACCAGATTGATAGTAAAGCTGTAATACAAAATATAAATGATCAAGGGGATGCAGGGATATGTTACATTATGAAGTTTTTGAAAGCTCATGTGATACCGATAGATATATAGTTCTGCTTCATGGATTTGGAGGGAACAACAGGGTATGGAAGAATCAGATTTCCTTGCTTCAGAAGAAGTTTAATGTTCTGGCGATAACTCTGCCAAGTCATGGAGACAGTGAACTGAAATTGTCCAAGATGGGAAGTACGCTGGATGTTGTCGTGGGTGAGATAACGCAGGTGCTTGATGAGCGGGGAATACAGCGAGCTGTTTTTATGGGCGTATCACTTGGAACTATATTTATCAAATATATGGAGATGAGATGCGGAAGTTACATAGATAAAGCAATACTTGTGGGTGCGCTTGGCACGGTTGGAAAACCACTCAGGCGTGCTGTCAATGTCTTTGCTAAGATAGGTGACAAACTTCCATTTCCTGTCGTCTACAGAATAATGGCAAAGTTATTTATGCCATGGAAAGTCAGCAAGACAAGCAGGAAGGTGTTCTGCAAATGTGCCAAGGCATTAAACAGTCAGGAATTTAAGGCGTATATGAATATTTTTATTGAGCATTTTTCACTTTGTGACGAGTTCGTGAGCAGATTACACGAGGAGAATGTATATATTTCCGGGCGTGGTGATCTGTGTTTTATAAATGGAATCGTGGAGGAAGCTGATCTGACAGATGCGGAGCTGATAATAATAGAGCATTGCGGTCACGTGTGCAACATAGATCAGAGCAGACAATTCAATGATATTATTTCTGAATTGCTTGACATTGAATGAATTAAAAGTGGAATATGATACGACAAGGATATACTATCTTAAAATGCTGATAAATAAGGATAAGGAGACTGTGATATGGCAACGATGGACACGTATACGGGGAACAAAATAGATCCGATGAATATGACAGCTTCAGACATATCAATACAGGATATTGCGCATGCGTTAAGCCTCACGTGCCGCGGCGGAGGGCATGTGTCGTATTTCTTTTCTGTGGCACAGCACTCCATCAACTGTATGAATGAGGCGAAGTCAAGGGGATGGTCAGAGCGGCTACAGCTTGCCTGTCTGTTGCACGATGCCAGCGAGGCGTATATATCAGACATAATCAGACCGGTAAAAGCACATTTGTCCAATTATCTTGAGATTGAGAGTTCGATCATGAACGTTATATTTGCGCGATTTGGACTTGCTGATCTGAGCGAAGAAGAGAATGCTATGTGGAAACAGATAGATGATGAGATGATGAATTTCGAACTTAAGAATCTGATGAAAGGCGAGGAGTACAGGAATACGGACAACCTTAGTTCAGTCCCTGCTGTGGCCGAAAGACCATGGCGAGAAGTGGAAGGTGAATTTGAGGCTGAATGTAAGAAACTTGCAGAGAAAATGCCAGATCAGACCGGCAAGTAGTTGATAGTGAATAGTTATTTTTAATTACAAAAATGTATGATAATACCTCCCAGGCGGATGATGGAAATATAACAATCTGCCCGGGAGGTATTTGTTTTGACAATTATGATCAGATGTTGTCAAAGTATCCGACATAGTCGACCTTGTATGTCCCATTTGGGAAAAGGTATTCATACAGATCTATGAAATAGTCATCGGTCATGCTGGCGATGAAGTCGAATATACGGAGACACATTTTGTATCAACTGAAATTAATTATCGAAAAACGATAATAATTATTGACAAATGATAATCATGTGGTACTATACAAGTAAGATAATTATCGAAAAACAATAATTTACTTGGCGATTGGAGGCTTTTATGGTTAATGGTGTTTTAAATGCATTCGCATACATAGCAAAGTGGCTCAGGGAGATGTCTCTTGCGGGCGGAGCACAGAATGTCCTTGCAATATGTATGTTCTGTCTGATAGGCTGTGTGCCGCTTGCTGGATTCATCGTGCTCTGTATAAGAAATAGAAAAAATGATGCTGACTACCTGTTGCTGGGACTTTCAGCAGTGCTTTTCATAGGAATATATATGATGATAAATCCAGGGTATGTCATAGATGGAAATGCTCTGGTAACTTCAGATATGCTGAATCTTGCAATAAGCTCAGTGATATGGTCGGTGCTGGCATGCTATGCTGTGCTCAGGATCGTGGAGAGTATAGACAAGGCGGATAGCACTCAGATAGTAGAAATCATCAAGAAGATAATATGTGTGATAGTGGTGTTCACAGCTTTTGTGATTGTCTGTGTGTCACTGCCGGAGCTTGTCAGAACAAATCGGACAAATGCCGGTGCTATGCCTGGTGATGCCGGATGGGCAGTGATCCTGTTTATTTTCCAGCTTGTAAATGCTGCTCTTGTCATATGGGTTCTGATCAGGGGATACAGGCTTTGCAACAGCATAATAGAAAATGAGTATTCGGATGAAACAATCCATATGGCAGAGAGACTTTCAAAGACGAGCAAGAGTGCGATATCAGTCATGGTGATTCTTGAACTCTCGAAGAATGTGCTTCAGCTTTTTATCATGACGACTCTTTCAAATGCCGATTTTAAGATATCACTTCCATTATATGAGCTGATAATACTCATCGTTGTGTATATGGGTGTCAGAAACCTTGCTAAGACAAAAGCGATAAAAGAAGAAAATGATTCATATATATAGAATTTGAGGTGACGTGCAGGTATGGCGATCAAAGTAACGCTGGACAGAGTTTTAAAAGAAAATAATATGACGTCGAAGGAGCTTTGCAAGCTTGTGGGGATTACAGAGGCAAATTTGTCGGTACTTAGAAGTGGAAAGGCAAAGGGTGTGCGGTTTACCACGATCAATAAGATATGTTATTACCTGCACTGCGACGTTGGAGACATATTGACATTCGATGGTGAACTTATAGAAGAAGACTAAGGAGGCGGGAGCTGTGATGAAAGTTATCAGGGGTAAGAAAACAGACAGGAAATCAGATGAGACACATAGAGTGATACGAAAGAGCAATCTGGCTGCTGTGGGTATTATTGGAATGCTTGGAATATGTATGCTCTCAGGCTGCTCGCTTGCGGATAAGGAAATGACTGAAACTGATGAAAATGATTTACTGGTTGGAGTGTTTGTAACAACAGAAAGGCTTGGGACAGTTACCGATGTTCCGTGCGAAATCGATATTGATGCAGGTACACTTAAGATAACAGATGAAGACATTGATGTTGACGGATGTTATATGATCTATGCCAGATCAGGCGAGGGGGAAGATATGTACGAGACTCTGGTATCTGATGGTATAAGTGTTGGAACAAACAATGTTGGGTATAATGAGAATGCAGATGGAAGTGTCACCAGAAGCCGGACAGTGAACGGATGTGTGTACTATGATCTGGACAATAAGGATAGCTATGCAGACTCAGATGGTGATGTGGGAATAATCCTCAATAAGGTATATGAGAAAACAGATGGAACATATTATATAACGAGTGGCAGCTCAATGGGGTGTGCGGCCACGGATCAGACTGCAGAGAACGGCTCAGGTGCAATGGATATAAAAGAGTCATATAAGACGACTTCGTTCTCGGGTAGTGAAAGTTCATCAGGCGATGAAAATGAGATGACTATACACGTGGAATGGAAGTTTGAACGTGCGGGAGAAAAGTATACATTTACAGCCATGTCTGAGGATAATAAAGAGCTGGATGCCAAAACCTATGATGTTGGGGATATACCAGATACAATAAAGTTTGACTGTGACTGGCAGTATGTGATCGTGTCCTATGCGGATGTGACTGGTAAGATGCACAGTTCATTCGTGGATAAAGAAGATTCAGTGTATGAATATAGTGTGAGCACAGGCAAATTCTTCCTGGATACAGGCGTAGTTGAGATAGAATAACAGGTGAATATTAATTTAAGATTAAACCACAGGGATATGGTAAATTGGTTCCCTGTGGTTTAAAATTATGACTAGAGAAAATGAATGAAATTGAAAAACGAGAACATTTAGCGTGGGCATATTATCATAATTTCATGTATGACAGTGAGAATTAAGGAGGATTACAGATGGATCGCAAAGAGATGAACAAAATTATATTTCAGAATACAGAGTATATGTGCAAGACGGATGCTGCATTGTCAGATGCTACAAAGAAATCGGTGTCAGGGCAGCGATTTATTGCAGAAAGTGAGAAGATTCCGGGACTTAATCTTAATATTTATAAGAAACAGACCAGGATTGTGGTATCCAGAAAGAGAACATATGAGGCAGCAGCATATTATAAGGGACAGCATGTTGCTGTGCATAACTTTGCATCGGCGGTAAATCCGGGTGGCGGAGTTGTATATGGAGCGAGTGCACAGGAGGAATGTCTCTGCAGATGTTCTAATCTGTATTTCTGTTTGAACACTCCTGATATGTGGGGAATGTTCTATACTCCTCACAGAGCGGCAAAAGATCCTATACACAATGATGACATTATATATACACCTGGTATAGTGGTGTTTAAGACGGATACAGATCTGCCGGAACTCATGGAGCGAAAGGATTGGTATAAAGTGGATGTGATCACATGTGCTGCGCCGAATCTACGGGAAATTCCAGGAAATATATATAACTGCGAGAATGGTGCAAGCGCAGCGGGAGTAAGCAATTATGACCTTCAGATTATTCATGAGAAAAGACTCAGAAGGATACTTGACAGCGCCGTTATGAACCATGCGGACACAGTGATACTCGGGGCATTTGGCTGTGGTGCATTCCGCAACGATCCTCATGCGGTGGCATCAGCTGCTGCAAATGTTCTAAGTGATTATATATACGCATTTGAGAATATCGAGTTTGCTGTATACTGCAGACCAAATGATGATTTCAATTACAGGGTGTTTAACAGCGTATTAAGTTCATTGTAAATGAAATTTGTGCCTATGGTGAATACCATCATGCTATGAGGGCGGCGATGTAGATATAAGAAGATGAGCAGGAAATGACAAGAGTCTTGATTACAGGATTAGTGTCAATGAGAAAATAGTGAAAGATTATTAAAAGAATTATACAAATTTTAGAAATAATTAATTGAATAAATCCTCCTTGTGATATAAGGTTAGAATAATATATATGATAATGGCGTTTTTGTATTGTGTCAGACATATATATCCTAAAAAATATCACAAGGAGGATTTTTATATGAAAGAAGTAAAACAGCCAAAGAAGCTGCTGATATTTTATTATCTGATAGTGCTTATCATAATAATGGTTCTCAATTTCATATTTGTCCCATGGTTTACCGAGAGAAGTATAGAGGAGGTGGACTATGGTACGTTCATATCCATGACAGATGACAAGAAGATCGATGAGGTAGACATTGAGGCACAGTCAAATGTCATCTATTTTACAGGTAAAGATGACAAGAAGGTGTATAAGACTGCTATGGTGAGTGATGAGAACTTAACCGAGAGACTTTACAAGTCGGGAGCCAAGTTCTCAGGTCAGGAGATCAAGCAGACATCACCGATACTCAGGTTTATACTCAGTTTGATCGTGCCTATACTTATATTCACATTACTTGGAAGAATGCTTGCCAATCAGATGATGAAGCACGCCGGAGGCGGCAAGAATTCCATGATGTTTGGAATGGGCAAGAGTAATGCGAAGATATATGTTAATTCAACAGAGGGAATAAAGTTTACAGATGTCGCCGGAGAGGATGAGGCAAAGGAGAATTTGGCTGAGATAGTTGAGTATCTTCACAATCCTGGAAAGTACAAGGAGATCGGCGCTTCCATGCCAAAGGGTATTCTTCTTGTGGGTCCTCCGGGAACAGGTAAGACCATGCTTGCCAAGGCTGTAGCCGGAGAGGCGAATGTACCTTTCTTCTCAATGTCCGGTTCAGAGTTCGTTGAGATGTTCGTAGGTATGGGTGCTTCAAAGGTAAGGGATTTGTTCCAGCAGGCAAAGGAAAAGGCTCCATGTATAGTGTTCATCGATGAGATAGATGCCATAGGTAAGAAGAGAGACGGACAGATAGGAGGCAATGACGAGCGTGAGCAGACACTTAACCAGCTTCTCACCGAGATGGATGGATTCGAGGGCAACAATGGAGTCATCATCCTTGCTGCAACCAACAGACCGGATTCACTTGATCCGGCACTGCTCAGACCGGGAAGATTTGACAGACGAGTACCTGTGGAACTGCCAGACCTCAAGGGACGTGAGGATATACTCAAGGTTCATGCAAAGAAGGTCAAGATAGGAGATAATGTAGACTTCAATAAGATAGCCAGAATGGCATCAGGTGCATCCGGCGCTGAGCTTGCCAATATTGTAAATGAGGCTGCGCTCAGGGCTGTCAGGGCAGGCAGAGGCTTCGTGACACAGGCCGATATGGAAGAGAGTATAGAGGTCGTAATAGCAGGTTATCAGAGAAAGAATGCGATACTTACAGACAAGGAGAAGCTTGTCGTGTCATACCATGAGATCGGACATGCACTTGTGGCTGCAAAGCAGACTGATTCAGCACCTGTTCAGAAGATAACCATAGTTCCTAGAACTTCAGGAGCACTTGGTTACACCATGCAGGTGGATGAGGGCAACCATTACCTTATGACCAAGGAAGAGATTGAGAATAAGATCGCCACACTTACAGGTGGAAGAGCTGCGGAGGAGATAGTATTTGGATCTGTTACAACCGGAGCATCCAATGATATAGAACAGGCGACAAAGCTTGCAAGAGCTATGATCACCAAATACGGAATGAGCAAAGATTTTGATATGGTAGCCATGGAGGTAGAGACTAACAAATACCTTGGCGGCGATTCATCACTTTCGTGCTCGGCAGAGACGCAGACACTTATAGACAAGAAGGTTGTGGAGCTTATAAGAAAGCAGCATGAGAAGGCGGCAACCATTATCCTCGAGAACAGAGCGAAGCTTGATGAGCTTTCAAACTATCTGTACCAGAAGGAGACTATTACTGGCGAGGAATTTATGGAGATACTTAATTCGTGACATACGATACGTTGTGTTTGGATAAAAACAAAATTATATAAAAACGAAAAAGGATGTTACACACTAGAGAGTGCAGCATCCTTTTTTCTTATGGTTCATATGATATTTTATTACGTCAGTTCCTCGTGGTCGAGTTCCAGCAGTTTAAAATGATTCTTTTTAAACTCGATAAGACCCTCGCTCTGCATGTTGGACAGCTCCTTTGACAGTGCGGTTCTGTCGACATTCAGGTAGTCGGCAAACTGTTCCCTGTTAAATGGGATATCGAACTCAGTTGTTCCAAGAGAGCTGGCAAGTCCTGAGAGATAATAGCTGACACGCTCACGTATCTTCTTTGGCTTTATATAGAAGATATGAAGAGAGAGTGTGAGACTTCTTCTCGATGATAGGAGAAGAAGATTCTTCAGCATTTGCAGATGCCACGGATAACTGTTGTATTTGCCGGACATGATATCCTGTGCGTTGAGCAGGAATACGATAGTAGGCTCTGTTGCTCTTGCGTCGATCATGAGTTTGTGTCCGGACAGGGCGTATGTTTCACCGAACACCTTTCCCGGAAGAGCTGAACTCAGGATACTTTTGGAGCCCCAGTAGTCAACATTCTCAACAATCACCCGGCCTTTGATGACTATTCCAAGCTCCTCGGTTATCTCGCCGGCTTTGAATATAGTGGAGTTGTATCTGTAATAGTGTTCGCGCAGGATCCCGAGATCCATCATGGTTTTGATATCGGCTTCCGAGATTCCTTTGAATGCCATCATGTTGAGTACTTCAGACAATTGATATTGAGGAATTTTAAGTTTCATACATAACCTCCATCTTATTATTTATTTCTATGCAGAGCAGCAGTCTGCAGCGTAGTATATTATAGTGACAAGGTGTCATGATGCGGGGGTGCAATCAGGCTTTCAGCTATAGAATGTATATTTTTTCAAAACACAGTATATTGTATATGTGTAATAAATTATCCCTTGTCCATACACAATATATATTATTCATATATTTTCTCAAATTTTTTCAAAAAAAGTTGTTTAAATCTTTATTACGTGGTTATAACAACCGAATTTATGAGTAAAGTATAATATACTTACAAATGAAAAGCAAGGAATGTGATAAGCATTATTGAATTATAGAAGATTATTCTGTATAATAAGTAAATAGTGTGTCACATTTTCACATATTAAAACACTGAAAGGAGAAATTTTATCATGTTACAGAACCAGGAATGGGAATCATTCACAGGTAGACTCTGGAAGGAAGAGTGTAATGTAAGAGACTTCATCCAGAACAACTACACACAGTACGATGGAGACGAGAGTTTCCTTGCAGCCCCAACAGATGCTACTAACAAGCTTTGGGATAAGCTTCAGGCACTTCAGAAGGCTGAGAGAGATAACGGTGGAGTTTTAAAGGAGGATGCTGATGTTGTATCAAGCATCACATCTTATGGCCCAGGCTACATTGATCCAGAGACAAAGGATCTTGAGCAGATTGTAGGTCTTCAGACAGATGAGCCACTTAAGAGAGCATTTATGCCTTATGGTGGTATCAAAATGGCTGAGGAAGCTCTTCAGATGTATGGATATACTCCAAACGAGAACTTCCACAAGATCTTCACTGAGTATCACAAGACACACAACCAGGCAGTATTTGATGCTTACACACCAGAGATGATGGCAGCTCGTCATACACATATCGTAACAGGACTTCCTGACACATATGGTCGTGGACGTATCGTAGGTGACTACAGAAGAGTTGCTCTTTACGGTATTGATCAGCTTATCGCTTGGAAGGAAGAGGATAAGGCTAACTGTGGCGATGGCAACATGTTTGATGATGTCATCCGTCAGAGAGAAGAGCTTTCAGAGCAGATCAAGCGTCTCAAAGAGATGAAGGTTATGGCTCAGTCATACGGATATGATATTTCAAAGCCAGCTTCAAACGCTAAAGAGGCTGTTCAGTGGTTATACTTCGGATACCTTGCAGCTATCAAGACTCAGAACGGTGCAGCTATGTCAGTTGGACGTGTATCTACATTCCTTGATATCTATATTGAGAGAGATATTAAGGCTGGTAAGCTTACAGAGGCTGAGGCTCAGGAGCTTATCGATCATTTCACAATGAAGCTTCGTATGGTTAAGTTCGCAAGAATTAAGTCATACAACGAGCTGTTCTCAGGAGATCCTGTATGGGCTACTCTTGAGGTTGGTGGTATCGGTGTTGACGGACGTTCAATGGTTACAAAGAACGATTACAGATTCCTTCATACACTTGAGAACATGGGACCAGCTCCAGAGCCAAACCTTACAGTTCTTTACTCATCAGCTCTTCAGGATACATTCAAGAAGTATGCTGCTAAGATCTCTGTAAGAACAAGCTCAATCCAGTATGAGAACGATGATGTAATGAAGCCAATCTGGGGCGATGATTACTCAATCTGCTGCTGTGTATCAGCTACACAGACTGGTAAGGAGATGCAGTTCTTCGGAGCTCGTGCAAACCTTGCTAAGTGTCTTCTTTACGCTATCAATGGTGGTAAGGATGAGAAGTTCCTTGACAAGAAGACTGGTAAGCCAATGCAGGTAGGTCCAGAGTACTCACCTATCACATCAGAGTACCTTGACTATGATGAAGTACTTGCTAAGTACAAGAAGATGCTTGACTGGTTAGCAGGACTTTATGTAAATATTCTTAACCTCATCCAGTACATGCATGACAAGTACTACTATGAGTCAGCTGAGATGGCACTTATCGATACAGATGTACGTCGTACATTTGCAACAGGTATCGCTGGATTCTCACACGTAATCGACTCACTGTCAGCAATCAAGTACGCTAAGGTTAAGGTTATCCGTAACGCAGAGACAGGACTTGCTGAGGACTTCGAGATCGAAGGCGAGTTCCCTAAGTATGGTAACGATGACGACAGAGCTGATAACATCGGTGTATGGCTTCTTCATGAGTTCCTTACAGACATCAAGAAGAGACACACATATCGTAATTCAGAGCCTACAACATCTATCCTTACAATCACATCTAACGTAGTTTATGGTAAGTACACAGGTAACCTTCCAGATGGAAGACGTGCTTGGACACCATTTGCACCAGGTGCTAACCCAAGCTACGGCGCTGAGACATCAGGACTTCTTGCATCACTTAACTCTGTTGCAAAGATTCCTTATGAGTGGTCACTGGATGGTATCTCAAATACACAGACAATGAACCCATCAGCACTTGGACATGATGAGGAAGAGAGAGCTACAAAGCTTGTAAGCGCAATGGATGGATACTTCGATCAGGGCGCTCATCATCTGAACGTAAACGTATTTGGTAAGGATAAGCTCCTTGATGCTATGGAGAATCCAGATAAGCCAGAGTACGCTAACTTCACAATCCGTGTATCAGGATATGCTGTTAAGTTCATATCACTTACACGTGAGCAGCAGCTCGATGTTATCAACAGAACATTCCATGACTCACTTTAATTCTTAGCTGACGCTGGATTTTCAGTGAAGTTATAGATGCTTTGTCAGATATAACAGTAAAACCATGGTCCCGGGGATAACCTCTCCGGGACTTTTTTTAAGAATATGTATTTATATCTTTTTTATAAGAGATAATAGACATGTAGTTTTGTTTGTAATTACTTTCATTAATTGAGAGTTGTATTTGAATAGGAAGAACTTAGAGGTGAAATATGTCTGAAAAGAAACAGGTTTTAGGATATGTCCATTCGACAGAGAGCTTTGGAGCAGTAGATGGTCCAGGCATAAGATTTGTAGTTTTTTTACAGGGCTGCAAGATGAGATGTAAATATTGTCACAACCCAGAGACATGGAATCTTGTGACAGACTATAGTAAGCTTTACTCAGATGAAACAAGCGATGCTGAGAGAGAAGAACTTGAGAAGAAGATAGAAGAGAATACAAAGCTGCTGAAGGATAAGGGCGTCAAGATCGAGGCGAGGACCCCTGAGGATCTGTTAAAGCAGGCACTCCGCTATAAGCCATATTGGAAAAACGGCGGTGGTATAACAGTGAGCGGTGGTGAGGCGCTGCTTCAGATGGATTTCCTCATCGAGTTTTTCAAGCTTGCAAAGGCTGAGGGTATTCATACAACAATAGATACAGCCGGCAATCCATTTACAAGGGAGGAGCCATTCTTCTCCAAGTTCAATGAGCTGATGAACCTCACAGATCTGTTCCTGCTCGATATCAAGCAGATCAATGATGACAAGCATAGAGATCTCACGGGATTCTCCAACAGAAATATACTTGATCTTGCACAGTATCTGTCAGATCAGGGTAAGCATATGTGGATCAGACACGTACTGGTACCAACCATCACAACTGATGAGGATGATCTGAAGAAGACAAAGGAGTTCATAGATACTCTCAAGACTGTCGATAAAGTTGAGGTACTTCCATATCACAAGCTTGGAATCACTGAGTGGGAGAGACTTGGAATACCATATAAGCTTGAAGGAATTGATCCGCCTACTGATGAGGAGCAGAAGCTTGCAAAGAATATTTTGGAGACTATGTAAAGTTATCTATGAAACTTCTATATGTAGACAGGGATACATTTGTTTGTTTGCATTATTGTATAGTTAGGTTGATATAAAAATATAATACTAAAGTTAATATTACTAAAAACAGGTGATATACATTGGACAGAAACGGATATACCGGCTGGTCTTTTGTATATCACCTGTTTTGTTTTGAAAATGGAACAAAAATGTGTATTTGGAATAGATTTTTTATTTTATATGTTATAACATGGTTAGCAGAGACGAACAGAGATTAGCGTTTTATAACAAAATATTATTGAAAGTGATGTGTCTGGTTTTCTATGAAAACATGACATACAGCTCCGGACATTTGCCGAGGAGATGCCCATGTGGCGAAGCCACATCTTAAAATGGCATCGACGACCTATCGCATTGCGAAGCGATGCGATCATACAACGGAGGCAAATCTGTATAGCTGGAGTTCAATGGTAAAGAAGGGAGTGTGTATGGATGTCAGGGTACAGAAATTGATGGAGAAAAGTTCTTATATAAGGAATGTTGTTGGGAGAATTCCGACGGAGATGCTGTCATATTTCCTTGATAAAATTCAGTTTAGCGTGTCAGACCTGGAAGGTGAAGTTGTCCGTTTGAAAATGGGAGAAAATGGGCAGTATATGAGTTTTTTAAGTCCTATGCAGGGGATTGAAATAATGGAATATTACATGGGCGGATTGGATGACATCCCGGGACATTCCGAGGCAAAAGCACTGGACAATACGATGGTTATTCATTATTGCAACATGGGTAGTGCGGAGATAAATATTGACAGTGGCAGGTACGCCTATATGCGTCCGGGTACTCTTTGTATAGAGTGGCGGCAGGAGACTGGTAAGAAATTTAATTTCTATGATGAGTTATACGGTGGAATTGAGATATCCATCAGCATGGACAGCATCAGTTCGGAGGATGAGAGATTTCTTAGAAGAGCCGGGATTGATATGGATACACTGAGAAAAGCCTATGAGAGAAATGATCAGTATTATATTGGACAGTGTCATGAAAGGCTTAGACATGCATTTGACGATCTTCGGGATATCATAAGTTCGGCGGATAAGGACAGATATTCGTATCTGGTAAATATGCTGAATGTGCTTGACCTTATAAGAACAGATGACATAGATATATTTGACAAACAATTTTACCTGACGAAGGGGCAGAGGCGTATAGCGCAGGAGATTCACGATATGGTAAGGCAGGACCACATCCGTGAGATAACTATGAATGAGCTGGAGAAAATGTATGATCTGAGCTCTGTATCAATCAACAAATATTTTGAGATCATGTATGGAGATACGGTGAAAAGATACATACAGAACCAAAGAATGCAGAAGGCGGCAAAGCTGCTAAAAAACAGCGATACTTCGATTGCTGATATAGCGCTGGCTGTCGGTTATGAGAGTCAGAGCAAATTTGGTGTGATATTTAAAAGATATTGCGGTTGTACACCGCTTGAATATAGAAGACGCGGCTAGAGCTGGATGAAGTTATGAAGGCTGTGGATATTGAAAAGTATAAGGACAGATTTCCAAATGAATTGTCGGGCTGTCAGCAGCAGAGAGTTGCAATCGCTAGAGCGGTTATTAAACATGTAGCGCCAGCCATTTGCCTAAGGCAAATTGTGTATGGCTTGAGTTTAGGTAAGGAGGAAAATTATGAATAGTTATGTAGCGTGGGGAATCTTTGGAATAATAAGCGGATTTTTGGCTGCTTTTGCGGATGTACCGCTTGTCATGCCGAAACAAGGTGAAAATATTAAGCTTGCTGGTGTATGTCCGTGGTGGGCAGATGCGACCTCAAAGAGATTTAGGGTGTCGTTCTGGCTTTCGTTTCTGGGACAGCCTGGAGGATATATAGTTATGTGGCTCCTTGCTGATTTGATCTCAAAAGAGAATACATCACTTGCATGTATTCTCAAGGTAGTAACATTGATTGGGTGTTATACAGGTCTTATGTGTCATGTTGTGTTCTGTCTGAAACCGCTCCTGTACCAGAAACTCTGCAGGAAAATGCCTGACGATGAAAGCAATGAGGTTATCAAAGTCATAGATCCGATTTTTAATCCGCCAATGTACCTGGCAGGCGTAATGCTCTGGTTCGGCATTGCGGTTATAGTGATAGCAGCAATCCTTACCGGGGCACTTCCTGTTCCCAAGTGGTGTGTTGTCCTGAATCCTATAGGTTCACTGGTAGTTCTCATGCCACTCAAGAAGTGTGGTGTCAGAATCATCGGAGCACTCGGATTTGGATTTGTGCTGCTTTCGGTACTGCTTATTATTGCAGCCAATGCTGTTGTTTTTTGAAAGTCAATCCGCTATACTATAATCACGTATAGGTATAGCAATTGAATTGAAATATGCAGATGATGGCGACATGGGCACTGCGTGTGTCAAGACGCTCCGCCAGATAGAAGAAAAAGATTATATGGCAAGGTTAAAGCAGGTTTACTCGACGTAAGCCTGTTTTTTTTTGCGAAGTGCGAGTTGTAATCGGTGGCTGTACAAGACTTGGCGATTGACACGATAAATTGACACGATAACCTGAGAATTTTGAAGAGAGGTATTATCATAATCTGATATTTTTAACGTAGTGAAGATTATATGAGAATAAAATATTAAAAATATTCGCAAATCCTATTGACATTCTGGTTAGCATTGACTAACATATATGCGAATGAAATATAAAAAATATTCGCATAAAGTATGAGTATGGAGGATGCAGAATGTATATTGAAGGAAAGAATCTTGTAAAGAAATATGGAAAGGGTGAGGCGACAGTGTATGCCCTGGACCATACGGATTTCAGTATGGAAAAAGGAGAGATAGTAGTAATCCTGGGACCGAGTGGAAGTGGTAAGAGTACACTTTTAAATATTCTTGGTGGACTTGATAAAGCCACGGAAGGAGCACTTATGGTGGATGGGGTGGATCTGGAAAAGATGTCTGCCAAAGAACTTGAGCTTTACAGGAGAGACAGACTTGGATTTATATTCCAGTCATATAACCTCACACCTGACCTTACAGCCAGAGAGAATATCGAGATGACGGCTGAGCTTGTAAAAGAGCCATTACCAGTAGATGAACTCATGGAGGAATTGGGACTTGTAAAATATGAAAAGCATTTTCCAAAGGAGCTTTCCGGTGGACAGCAGCAGAGGGTGGCTATCGCAAGGGCGATGGTGAAGAAACCGGATCTTCTTCTGTGTGATGAGCTCACGGGTGCGCTGGATTCAAAGTCATCAAGAGATGTGCTGCGAAGAATTCAGGCTATGAACGATACATACGGAACCACCATTGTGATAATTACGCACAATGAGAATATTGCAAGCATGGCGGATCGTGTTATAAGGATCAAGGACGGCAAGGCAGTGGCAAATGTAAGAAATGAAAATAAACAAAGTGTAGAGGAGATGGAGCTGTAATATGACGATCAACAAAAGAGCTGTGCGCAGCGTAAAGAAAAATATATCCTTCTATATAATAAGCACCATTCTTACTGTGCTCATATCGATACTTATTATTGCGCCGTTATCGACAGGTCACAACATGAAGAAGGTTATAAATGATTTTGTGGAGAAGTATAAGACTGAGGATGCTGAATTTGTCACTTATAATCCTATATCTGAGGACGACATGAAGACTCTTGAAAGTGATTATGATGTGGTCATGGAATATAGCAGATATAAGGATCTGAAGTTTAGTGGCGGAGACGTGGACGGACTCACGGTTAGGGTATTTGATATGCCGGAAAAACTCAATCTGTGCAATGTCCGGGACGGCAGCATGCCTGAAAATGGTGAGGCTCTCATAACCCAGAATTTTGCAGATCTCCATGGAATTAAAGTTGGCGATGAGGTAAGCCTTGGCGATTATTCATATAAGGTATCAGCATTTGCGACAAAGGCAGATTACATATATATGCTTGAAAAGCAGTCGGGGTACGTTGAAAAATCAAAATTTGCGGTCATGGTTGTGACACATGATGATTATGAGAAGATATCAGCTGATGAGACTGGATATTATTCGATAAAATACAACAGGGATAATGAGAAGGAAGTCAGGGAAAAGCTGAATGACGAGTATGTCATAGCAAGTTATCTGGCGGCAACCACGAATACGAGAATATCAATGCCTGTAAATGAGGGTGACGAGGTATCAAAAATTGCTACTATGTATGCGCCAGTTATGTTCATAATAGTACTGGCACTTATCGTGATGGTGCTAGGGAGAAATATCAGAAATGAACAGTATCTTCTTGGCACATTCATTTCCCTCGGATTTTCCAGAAAGCAGATCATAGGACATTATATGCGATTCGGTCTGATTCCGGGAATTGTGGGAAGTGTACTTGGAACGATAGCATCCATCCCGGTCACAAAGGCTATAACATATTTCTATATAGCATACGATTTTGAGACGATTGATTATACAGTGCGGTATGATACAGCGTCCATACTGGCTGCGCTTATTCTGCCATCTTTTGCATATTGCCTGGCGATAGTCCTGCAGGCTGCAAAGCTGCTCAGGAAGTCTGCGGTTGACCTTCTCAGAAATACAGGCAGGGACAGCAGGGCAATCCGTATAATGAGAAACAGTCATGCAAAAACGCAGCTTAAGATGAGAGTGAGAAGTGTCATAGGGCACCCGGGCAGAAGTGTAGTTACGATCATCGGTGTATGTGTGGCAGCCTTTTGTATTCTTGCCGGATTTATCATGAGAGACAGTCTCGACATTCTTATGCATGACGGGCTCACAAGCTCGGTTAAATATGAATATCTTTACAGATTAAAAACTCTTGGAAATGGATCTCCGGATAAAGGCGAGGCTCTGTTCCAGAATTATTATGAAATTGAGGAAAATACTGTTCAGCTGTCTGCACAGGGGATAGATGAAAGATCTAAGTATTTCCCAGATAAGACGGATACAGGCGAGAAACTGGATCTGGACAAATGTTATCTCACAAGTGCGGCTGCTGAAACTTATGGGGTAAATGCCGGGGATGAGTTGACATTTTACAATATTGCCGACCTCAAGGAGCACAGGGTTAAGATAAGCGGCGTGGTGACGGATAATACCCATTGCTATCTGTATACATCCAGAGATAATGCAACGAAACTTGCAGGTGTTGATCCTGGAACTTATAACTGTATCATAAGTGATAAAAAGCTGGAGCTCGACAAGAATCTGGTGGTCAGCGAGACGAGTATGAAAGTATCTGCGGATACAATGGAAAACCTGATGGGTCCGATGAAAGCTATCATTATAGGAATAGAGATACTTGGAATAGTGCTTGGAGTATTTATTCTGTATCTGGTCATAAATATGATCGTGTCCGAGACCGGGACCAATATATCAGTCATGAAGATTCTTGGATTTAGCAGAAAAGAGATAGTAAACAGAGTGCTCAATGTTAATCATATTCTTGTATGCGTAGGTTCCCTGATAGGAATTCCGGCAGCTTATGCATTTGTAAAGGTTGGATATTCAGACACCATAGAAAATTATGGAATGCTCCTGGCTCCTGTCCTGACTATAAAAGCTATTGTCCTTGGATTTGTACTTACATGGATCACTTATGAGCTTTCACTGTTTCTTCAGAAAAGAAAAATATCAAGGATTGACATGGTGGAGGCTTTGAAGGAAAATAATAGGAATGAGTAGAATTTTACCTTAAGGGGGTCCACATGGCAAAGCGTGTATTTACAGAGGAAGAGCGGACAGAGTACAGAGAAAAAATGCTGGATGCGGGATTTGATCTGCTGAAGGAATATGGGATGACACATATGTCGGTTGCCAAAATTACTGAGGCTGCCGGAATCGGTGTAAGTACATTTTACAATTTCTTTGAGTCAAAGGAGCAGTATGTGTATGAAGTGATGGCATACAGGCGGAGAAAGATTCCGGAATATTTGCAGCTTGCACTTAATGGAAAAGAAAAGGCTGGACCTGCTGAGGCGAGGACGTATCTGAAGATGATGATAGATGACAGATACAGTGTATTCCCAAGTCTGACACCGGAGGATGAACAGAGACTACTTGAGATGCTTCCGGAGCAGGCAAGACCTGATCTTAATAAAGAGACAGGTATCGGAAAGCGTTTTTTTCAGATTATGGAGGGCGTCCGCCCAGATGTGAACATTCCACTTGTGGCAAATCTTATCAAGATATATGTGCTTGCTGCGGAGGGAAGAGATATCCTTCACCAGGCTGTCTATGAAGAGACGATGGAACGTATGAGAGATCTGATATTGTATGAGATTTTCGGAAAAATTGACAGTAGGTGAATAAGCTAGCACAGCATTATCCAAAGGAAAAAAGGATAATGTGAATCGAACGTATGTTTGGTAATCAATATTAATCTGAGAAGTAGATAATATCTGACAGGTGGCTGAAAATTCAGTCATCTGTTTTTTTTATGAACAGTTATTTATCTGCAATTATTTACTTTGGAAAAAAAATATGGTAATCTGGTTAGGAAAAACTAACATTCAGGGCAGTCATATCTTAGAGAGGAAAATCCTAGTGAATGATTGATTGATTGAAAAATTATGGGATATAAAAAAATAGATAACAAGGGGGATAATAACAATGTTACAATGGAAAATATTTATGATCATGGCACTGGTTGGTCATGTGTTCTGTGGAATCTCGGATTGTTTACTGACATATGCACCAAATGGTAAAGTGGATCTTGCCAGTTTTAAGGATTATAAAAAAACAAGTACTGCATTTAAGGGGATGCCGCTTAAAAATCTGTCGTTTGCCATGGCGCTCGGCGTAGTTGCCATGACACTTGAGATTTTCGGATATCTGGCTCTGTGTGACTGGATGCGCCAGTTTTCTGAAACGTATTATATGATAATGTTTGTTGCAACTCTTGTTATGTTTATCAATCTGGCACTGCATCATCTGTTCTGCTGTCTGGTGGAATGGTTCTTTGTAAAATTAAATCTGACAGAAGAAGCACTGCACGCCGTTTGGGATTTCTTTAGGACAACATGCTATACTATGTATCTGGGATATGCGGGAATGCTGGTATTTGCTGTCAGTTTTCTGATAGCAGTTGTGACTGGAACAACATCACTTCCAGCCTGGGCATGTATTTTCAATCTGCTGCCACTGGCAATTGTCATTATGCCAACGAAACTGCCGGCAAAAGCAAATGTTATAGGAGTTGTTATGTTTGCAGGCTTATTGTTCCTGATATGAACTGATAGCTCGGCAAATGCAATTGACAATGCAGGAGGCAGACAAAGAACTATGGGGCGTCTGTCTATGCCTGATAGGCTCGCATGTACCTAACACCTGCATTTCCGGGATTGAAGATGTGTGGAAATGAGAATATTAGAAAAGAACGAATCCGTCAGCAACTACTACAGGGCTGGCGGGTTCATTTTATATTATGAGGTTATAGCTTAAATGGATTTGTTAAGATATAATGAGAAATAGTATATAGTGAAAATATGTGGGTGACAGTGAGTGTGGTTTTGAAATGAGATGGTTATGAATGGAGAATGAGATTGTATTATTTGAAACGGAAGATAAAGAAATAAGACTTAATGTGCCTATTGAAGAAAATGAAACAGTGTGGCTCACGCAGGCTCAGATGACGGAGCTTTTTAATGTGGACAGATCTGTTATAACCAGGCATGTAAATAATGTCTTTAAAGATAATGAACTTAAAAGAGAAAGCAATGTGCAAAAAATGCACATTGCAAATTCCGATAAGCCAGTTCAGTTTTATAGTTTAGAGGTTATTATATAGGTCAGATATAGAGTCAAATCAAAAAGAGGAGTAGAATTTAGACAGTGGGCTAACAAGATTCTGAAACAGTATATTTTTCAGGGATACGCAATCAATGAAAAGCGTCTTGCGGCTCTGCAGAAAACCGTTGATATCCAGACAAAAAATGCTGGCATGCACATTGGATGTCGAGGAGGCAGATGTGCTCAGAGCTGTAAATCTGTATAAGGATGGGGAAAAACGAATCAGTGATGGTGCGCTTGTAGCAATCACGCTCATGATCGCAGAGTCAAATCCGGAAGAAAAAGGTATAATGGTCAAGCTGGTTATGAATTTGCTGACATTATATATAAATGTGATATTAGGGGGCTGGTGAGCTGATGAAACGACAGGAAAGATATAAGATTTTAAATTACGCAAAAGATCAATATAGCAAGACGTTCGATGTAGACTATCAGTTCAAGCGTTTTTCCAGAAAGAAACTGTACAGTCTGCTAAAGCAGCATTGTAATTCCTGTATGTGTGAATGGGATTATTGTTGTTATGGGTTATATCGGAACTGCTGGCAGGAACTGTATGAAAAAGGTAACTGGGGGATGACTCAAAAGATGGTTGATGCTAAAATTGCTGGCGCTATAGATAAGTATGCAAAGTATTACAGGAAAGATAGTCGTATTTTGTATTGTGATTTGGGAAGTAGCATTGATATAATTCTTGTAATGAGAGATATCTGCAAATCTGATTTCCTGATTACATTTATGGATGAAAAGGAATAAATGAAAAACATGTATTTCAAAAAGGGTTAAAGACAAATATTAAAATTATAAAGGAGATATGGGATGGGGATAAAATATAGAAAATTGAAAGAAAAAGATCTGGATATATTCATCGAAATGAGAATAAATCAGCTGCGGGAAGAAGGCGCCAAGGAGGATATTGATCTAAGACCGGCACTTCGTGATTATTATATGCGTCACATGAAGGATGGCACATTTGTATCATGGATTGCTGAAGATGAAGGGAAAATCATAGGTACAAGTGGAATGTCATTTGTAGAAAAACCGCCATACTTTGGATGCCCAAGCGGAAAGATGGGACTCCTGTCCAGCATGTTTACAAATCCAGCTTACAGGCGTAAGGGTATTGCAAAAGAACTACTGCACAGAGTTGTCGAAGAGGCAAAGAATTATGGCTGTGGTACGGTTCAGATCACGGCATCTGATATGGGAGTGAAATTATATACAGCTTATGGATTTACTCATAATGGCAACTTTATGCAATATAAGCTGTGACGTATAGATTTATAATGTATAATAAGACGGAGATCACACGTACCTGACACTTGCACATCCAAGAGAGCTTTCAAATACAAGTTTTTGTACCACGAAGATTTGAGTAGCATTTCGAATGGGCGATGAATCACTGCTTTAAGGAACAGAATAAAGATGTATGAGGAATTAGGGGAGATCAATAGATATGAAAGATAATCAGCGTAAAGTTCCGGAAATGACACCATTAACATTGATGATATATATATTGGTTATTGTTGCGATAGGACTTTTCTTCTTTTTTGTACGAGGAGACATGCCTGGAAAAATATGTGCATGTACGGCATGTCCGGCAATGATAGCATATTTTATATATGCTTATCACAAAGAAAAAAGTGCAGATAGAAGTTCTGTAGATAAAAATGAAGATATAATCAGTGGGAATTATTTCAAAACTGCTGAGTGGCAACATAACTATATTACATATAAAAACAAATATCCATTTGAGAAAGCTATGTATCCAGATATGAAAAAAGATCTATTATCAAGATTTCGAAGAAGAGAGTATGTTATCTGGATGCTTTTTATGGCGTTTCTTATGTTTGGATCGGTCTGTTTGATGATGCAGAAACTTTTCCTCGGAATTACAGGAATATTATTATTTGGTATACTGTTTTATTTTAATTTTTCCTTGTATATTGGTGCACCAGTCAGAAAATGGTTAAAGAGAGATATTGACTATGATGCATTAGAAAAGTCATATGTTAATGCCAGATTCGTTGTTTATAAAAAGAATGGACTCGCGTTTGGAACGACACATATACATGCATATACAGAAAAGAAGGTGTATGCTATAGATTATCGGCTGGTGGAGGGAATATCAAGGAAAGTAGTTCGTTTAAAAAAGTATGAAGATGGCATATATTCTTCAGAAGAATATAGACATTATGCTGTCATACATGTGTGCCTTCCTCAAAGCGGACGGATTCATAATGTAGAAATTGAATTAAATGAGTTTCAGGTTCAAATGGCAATTGATTACCTGCCAGTATTCAGGCTTGGAGAGAATTTGAAAGAGAATATAAGCATGGAGCTGGTAAAAGATAATGAGGTAGTGTAAAAAGAATACAGAGAAGATAGGCACCAATGCCCACAAAGCATTGGTGCTTTTTATAGTTCAAGAATTAATAAGATTGTTTCGGGAATCTTTGTGTTATACTGCTCTATATTGAGGAGTTCAATACTGAGCAGAGGAAATTATATGTATAAGATCAACGAAGATTCATGGAACGAAAAGTATATATTGCTGATACCCGCCATGCTGGATGCGCATTTTCCGCTTATCAAGTATGCGTTTTATTCAAAGGATTATCATCCGGTCATACTGGAAAATGAGGATGGTATCACAGATGTGGGGTTAAAGTATGTGAACAATGACATGTGTTATCCGATAGTGTTAAATGCAGGACAGATGATAGATGCATTACAGTCCGGAAAATACGATGTAGGTAGGGTCAGGCTGCTCATGCCGACGGCGGGGGATGCCTGCAGAGGAGCAAATTATCTTCATGTGCTAAGACAGGCCGTGATAAATGCCGGATTTAACCAGACAAAGATACTTTCGTTAAATGTCAAGGGGCTTGAGAAGGACTGTCAGATGAAGCTGCATCCGTATATGGTATGGCGGGCACTGTTTGGTCTTTTCTATGGGGACATTCTCATGCTGCTGCTCAACCAGACCAGGCCAAATGAGGTGAAATGTGGGCAGGCACAGCGACTGTGGGAGAAATGGGTCAGGACACTATCTGAGGATCTAAAGCAGGGCAGACACTTAACGATAGGACATATGAAAAGAAACTTTGAGAGGATTGCTAAAAGCTTTGCAAAGATAAAGCTTAGTGACAAGAGAAAGCAGCGTGTGGGAATCGTTGGAGAATTATATATAAAGTATTGTCATCTTGGAAACTGGGATATGATAAAGTTCCTTGAGGAGAACGGATGTGAGAGCCATACTAACGGTCTTTCATGGTATGCCATGTATTATATGGATTCACACCTCACAGAAGATATGACATTTGAATCACTGCTGTATAAGGCAGGACTTAAGTTCTTTGGAAGTATCCAGAAATCCATGATAGATGCGCTTAGAAAATACGGTTTCTACACAATGGAGGATTTTTTCACGATGAAACGTGAGGCGGAAGGATATGTGAGCTGGGGGTATAAGACCGGTGACGGCTGGCTCATCGGCGCAGAGATAACAGGACATATTCTCCACGACTGCCGGAAGGTTCTGGCTGTCCAGCCATTTGGCTGCATGCCGAATCACACCTGCGGAAGAGGACTTTATCCTTCACTTCAGAAGAAGCTGCCGCAGGGCATGATAGTGAGCTGTGATGTGGATTCCAGTGGTTCAAAGTTAAATGTCTACAACAGGGCGAGGATGCTGGTGGACATGCCACTTAAAATCGGAAAATAGAAAATGGAGAAATAAAGATGAAAAAGATATTTGTTGTTGAAGATGACGAGAGCATCTGTCAGGAGCTTGTGCAGATACTTGAGGGGGAAGGCTATGAGGCACTGAGTCTCACAAGCTTTGAACACACAAAAGACGATATACTTAAGGCTGCGCCGAATCTGGTGCTCATGGACATCAATATTCCGGGGATAAACGGCAGAAACCTTGTGAAGGAGATACGAAAGGAATCTGATGTGCCGATCATCATGGTTACAAGCAGGACTTCCGAGATGGATGAGGTCATATCCATGAGCTATGGTGCGGATGACTATATCACCAAGCCGTACAATCCAACGATACTTCTGCTTAGGATAGCGGCGGTGCTCAAGCGCATGGAGGGCAGCCAGAATACGGCATCATACAGAGATGCGGAGGTCAACTTCAGCAAGGGGACAATCAGCAAAGGTGATCTGGAGATGGTTCTCACCAAGAATGAGATGATCATATTCCAGCTGCTGCTTGCCAACAGGGAAAAGATAGTGTCGAGGGATGAGATCATGACAGACCTATGGGACAATGACGAGTTTGTAAATGACAATGCACTTACGGTGAACATCAGCAGGCTCAGAGGAAAACTGGCAGATCTTGGATATGATGATGCCATAGAGACCAGGAAGAAGCAGGGATACCGACTTGTATGACGGGTAAGTGGGGTTATATATCATTTACAGCGACAAAAGATTGGAGTAATTTTGTAAAATGAAATTTGGCTTGTATATAAAGGATAAACTTGGAATAATTGCGGGATATGCGGGATTTGTGATATTCACATATCTGCTCATGATGGCATTTCACTCACAGTTACAGATGAGGATTATGTTCGTTATCGTGGCTGTGATATTTGTCGTCTCGGTTATCGCTTTCGATTATCTGAGAAAATATAAGTTCTACAATAGTCTGATTGGACATCTGGATGAACTGGATCAGAAGTATCTTATACTTAACACTTTGGACGAGCCTGACTTCTACGAGGGCAAGCTGGTGTATTCAGCTATGTACGACATCAACAAGTCCATGACTGAGAATGTGAGAAAGTACAGGGACAGCGTGGAGGATTTCAAGGACTTTATAGAGATCTGGGTTCACGAGATCAAGCTTCCGATAGCCAGTCTGGTGCTCATGTGCCACAACAACAGGGATGTGATCCCGAGAAAATACGAGGAACAGGTTGCAAGGCTCGATGCGTATGCGGATCAGGTACTCTACTATGTGAGGGCGGAGCATGCTGCGGCGGATTACAGATTTGCTGAGACAAATCTTAAGAGCGTCATCGGAAGAGTGGCGTTGAAGAACAAGGATATGCTGCTTGATGGTGACATATCGCTGAATGTTCATGATGTGGATGAATGTGTTGTGACGGATTCAAAGTGGCTTGAGTTTATGGTAAATCAGATCGTGAGCAACAGCATCAAGTATATAGACCGGGGACAGGAAAAGACTATAGAGATCTGGGCTGAAGCAGTGGGTGACGGCAAGGCTCTGCACATAAAGGATAATGGAATAGGTATACCACAGTCTGATATTCCACTTGTGTGCAAGAAATCATTTACCGGGGAAAATGGGCGTAAACATGCGAAATCCACAGGTATGGGCCTTTATATAATAGACAATCTGTGCAGGCAGCTGGGACATAAGCTGAATATAGCGTCAAAGGTGGATGAATACACAGATGTGAGTATAGTATTTGGACATAATGATATATACAAGATTGGATGATATAAAAATTGCGTTTTTCGATAGTGGGATACCAGATCGGGTGAGCGTCCCCAAGGTTACAGAATTGTAATGTTAGGTAATAATGGAAAAAGGACAATTGCTTTCAAAATGTGTAAACTGCAAATATGTTCAATGGTGAGAGCAGTAATAAACAAACATTTGAGGAGGCATTTCAATGGAAAATCCAACAAAAAATTCAACGAAAAATTCAATGAAAAATTCTATGGAAAATCCAGTGGGAAATTCAATGGAAACAATATTAAAGATTGACAACATTGAGAAATATTATGGAAACAAATCCAATATGACAAAGGCTATAGATGGAATATCATTTGATGTGGAGGCAGGAGAGTTCGTTGCTATCATGGGTGCATCGGGAAGCGGTAAGACAACACTGCTTAACTGCGTTTCAACTATAGATAAGGTTAGCAGCGGACACATCTATGTGGGCGGCAAGGATATCACAACACTCAAGGGCAACAAGCTTAACGAGTTCAGAAGAGAGGAGCTTGGATTTATATTCCAGGATTTCAATCTTCTTGACACACTCACAGCGTATGAGAATGTCGCACTGGCACTTTCCATACAGAATGTTCCTGCAAAGCAGATAGATGCGAAGGTCAGAGCTGTTGCAAAGGAGCTTGAGATCGAGAGTGTTCTGAAGAAGTATCCGTACCAGATGTCGGGCGGTCAGAAGCAGAGAGTCGCATCTGCAAGAGCCATCATCACTGACCCAAAGCTTGTGCTTGCAGATGAGCCTACGGGAGCACTTGATTCCAAGTCGGCAAAGCTGTTGCTTGAGAGACTTAAGCATCTAAATGAGGATCTCATGACAACGATACTCATGGTAACACATGATTCATTTACAGCCAGCTATGCAGGCAGGATACTTTTTATCAAGGATGGAAAGGTGTTCCACGAGCTCAGAAGAGGAGGAGATACTAGAAAAGAATTTTTCAATAAGATCATAGATGTCGTGACACTGCTTGGAGGTGATCTGAATGACGCTCTTTAAGCTTTCCGTATCAAATATGAAGAAGAGTATAAAGGACTATGCCATATATTTCTTCACTCTGGTACTCGGTGTTGCAATCTTCTATGTGTTCAACGCCATAGAGACGCAGACCGCCATGCTCCGGATATCGGCTGACACAAGACAGGTCGTGCAGCTCATGAGCAAGATGATTGCGGGTGTCAGTGTGTTCATCGCATTTGTGCTCGGATTCCTCATCATATATGCAAGCCGTTTCCTGATGAAGAGGCGTAACAAAGAATTTGGTCTGTACCTCATCCTTGGAATGGGAAAACGCAAGGTGTCCACAATGCTTTTCATCGAGACACTAATCATCGGACTTGCATCACTTGTGGTAGGACTTCTTGCCGGAATAGGGATCTCACAGCTCACAAGTGTACTCGTTGCAAACATGTTCGATGCAGATATGTCATCATATAGCTTTGTGTTCTCGGGCAGCGCATTTGCCAAGACCTGTCTGTATTTTGCAATCATATATGTGGTGGTTATAATCTTCAACACATTTATCATCAGCAAATGTAAGCTCATCGACCTTTTCCAGAATGGAAGAAAGTCTGAGAATGTCAAGATCAAGAATCCATGGGTATCAGTTATCGTGTTCCTGATATCAGCTGGATCACTTGGATATGCTTATCATGCGGTAATTAGCGATATAAATGACATGTACATGAATGATCTCTACAAGTGGATCGTGGTCGGATGCGTTGCAACGGTGCTTTTCTTCTGGTCAGTGTCCGGAATGCTCTTCAGGATCGTGTCGTCCATGAAGAATGTGTACTATAAGGGACTCAATTCATTTGTCGTCAGACAGATGAGCAGCCGTGTCAACACAAATGTACTTTCAATATCAGTCATCTGTCTGATGCTTTTTGTGACAATATGTGTGCTTTCATCAGCACTTGCAGTAAAGAATTCATTAAATGAGGGCATTGCGAAATATGCAAGAGCGGATGTGTGTATATCAAAGACCCAGAGCGGTGATTCAATCTATTATGATGAAGACGAGATGGGTAATGACAGCGAGACAAATGATCTTTTGAAGAAACTTGAAGTTACTGATGGAAAGAGCATAGAGGACGTATATAGTGAAAATAATATAGATCTCGGAACATACTTTTCAGATTATGTTGACGTACACACGTATACATGTCCTACACTTACTATCAGAAACTATCTGGGAGATGAGGCACTGATTGATTCTCTTGGAATAGATGTAAACGCTTGGTCTGGATTTGATGGAACGGAGGAGATCATATCACAGTCCGACTACAACAAGATTGCAAAGCTTTATGACAATGCTGAGCTCCAGCTTGACGATGACGAATATGCCATCCTGGCAAATTATAGAATATTCGTGAAGATTCGTGACGAGAGACTTCAGGAGGGCAAAGAGATAGAGGTATATGGCAACAAGCTTAAGCCGGTTATCTCATACTGTATAGACGGAGATATAGAGCTTGCCACACAGCCGGTCAATACAGGCGTGTTTATCGTGCCGGATTCAGCCGTTGAAGGTGCACAGTTTGCAAAGGAATATTTCATCGGAAAGTATGCCGATCAGGACAGGGATGTCATACAGGATAGTGATACGATCATAAGGAATGTATCAAAGAAGGATGAACTCGGCGGACTTATCACAGTAAATACTAAGGACAGCGTGAAAGCAGCCAGCGTGGGAGTAGGAGCGATAGCATCATTTATAGGTATGTATATCGGACTCATATTCCTCATATCCGGTGCAGCCATCCTTGCACTCAAAGAGCTCTCGGAGAGCACAGACAACATAGAGAGATACAAGATGCTCAGAAAGCTTGGCGTGGATCAGCGCATGATCAACAAGGCTCTTTTCTCACAGATGGGACTATTCTTCGTATTCCCACTTGCTCTCGCCATAGTCCATTCGATATTTGGAATGATGGTCAGCATGAAGATTCTTGACACTATGGGAGCGTATGATATAGCAGGTGCTATCGGAATCACAGCTGCTATCGTGATGATCATATATGGTGGATATTTCCTTATAACATATCTGTGCAGCAGGAAGATTATCAGTGAGTGAGGATATAACTATTATTGAAAATAATTGCACTTTTTATTGAATGAATAACATAATTATGTTATCATCAACATACGATATAAATGTGACATGTCACATTGTCTGGGCTGGTCGTAAGACCCAGGTCCAACCTAATTAGGCGGGGAGACTCCCCGCCATTTTTTATATAGAGTTGTAATGGGGAAATTCCTCAAAGGGATACATAAAAAGGAATTTTGATGGTTAACAAATGATTATTTGTATATGGATTGGAGGAAGTCATAATGAACAAACACGTAGAAAAAGCTATGGAGATAAGAAACGAGACACCGATGGTCAATAACTGTGCGCAGACCATCCTGCGGGCTTACGCGGACGAGCTCGGAATAACAGGAGATATGGCGGCAAAGCTCAGTGCTAATTTCGGTGGTGGCATGAAGTGCGGCTTGACATGCGGTGCGATCACAGGAGGACTTATGGTACTTGGCGCTCTGGGCGTTGAAAATCCATACGTGATAAATCAGTTCAGGCGCAGGATAGCAGATAACCACAATGGCATGACCGATTGTGTCGATCTGTTAAAGGCAAATGCACAAAAGGGTGGAATCAAGAAAGTGCACTGTGATGGCATGATCAGGGAGGCTATAGAGCTGATAGATGAACTGGTAGAAAGTAATGAAGGTTGAACGTAGAGTTGGAGGAAGCTTTTATGAGAAAAAAGAGGGTTGCATTTATCTGTGTTCACAATTCTTGTAGGAGTCAGATTGCCGAGGCTCTCGGGAAATATCTGGCATATGATGTATTTGAAAGCTATTCGGCGGGAACGGAGACGAAGCCACAGATCAATCAGGATGGAGTTCGGATCATGAAGGAATTATATGGGATAGATATGGAAGAAAACAGACAGTATAGCAAGCTGATCAGCGATATACCTGAACCGGATATTGTGATCTCTATGGGATGTAATGTCGGATGTCCGTTTATCGGAAGACCATTTGATGACAACTGGGGACTGGAAGATCCGACTGGCTGTGATGATGAGGCATTTAAGAAAGTGATAAAAGAAATCGAAAATAATATATTGAAGTTGAAGAAACAAATTGGAGGAGACGCGCCATTGGAATAAAGATAAGATATTTTAATGGAGAACTTTCAGTTGAGGTGAAATATATGATGACAATAAGAGAAAAAGCTGAATACATCATAAGGGATATAAAACGGGAACAGGGAACAAATCCTGTCACTATATTTAGAAATATTGCTGCCAAAGACTATGTGAGTATGCATGGCCCGGAGCACCATATACTTGACGGTGCAAGTCTGCTGGTGGCATATAAAAATGCAGGTGGAAACATAGACATTGATGTTGCTCTGGATAAACTCATGTCCGAGGGGTTGCGCATGCCGGGGGCGATGTGTGGCTTATGGGGAATTTGCGGTGCTATAACATCCATAGGTGCGGCACTTGCCATAATTGACGGCACTGGACCACTATCCGCTGATGGCACATGGGGAGATCACATGCAGTATACATCAGCGGCCATTGGTGAACTTGGAACTATAAATGGTCCGAGATGCTGCAAACGGGATGCGATGATAGCATTCAAGAATGGAATAGAGTATGTGAACAGCCATTATGGTATGGCGTTACAGTATGAGCATAGGCAATGTGAGTATAGTGATATGAATGCGCAGTGCATTGGGGAGAGATGCCCATTCTTTATTTAGGCTCAGAAGGTAAAAAAACAGTGAAAAATGGAGGAGAGAATACATGACATTGCAGATGAGAGACAGAGAAAATATAGAACTTGGTGAAATGAAAAACCAAGTATTTCTGATTCGAAAAATATCCAGAGACAAAATCGAATCTACAAGTGATTTCCTTGGGGTTTCAGAATCATTCGTTATCAAAGTAATGGATTTAATTGAAGAAAATCCAGATCTTGATGATGAGGAAATTGCAGAAATGCTGGTTGATTTTTAAGAGTGAGAATATAGTAAAAAACATAGAGAACAGAAACCTTGCAGAATATAGTGCAGGGCTTTTGTTCTCTATAATTTTATGGGGAAGGCTTTGATTATGTCAATTTTTGTATCTTATTATATCACCGGGATTGCATTTTAAAAACAAAGCATATTGTTAATAGCTCTGGCGAGTGCATTTCTTGTGATGTTTTCTTTATCCATATATTCTTTGCAGCAAAATGTATTGATTTTGCAATGAAATGTGGTTTGACATGCGGTGCGATCACAGGAGGACTTATGGTGCTTGGCGATCTTGTCGTTGAGAATCCTTATGTCATAAATCAGTTCAGGCGCAGGATAGCAGATAACCACAACGGCATGACCGATTGTGCCGCCAGGAGTTACTTAATCGCAGGGCGAAGTTATAAGTAATTAGTATTGACACAGCAATAAACTCCTTTATAATAAATATTACAAACGTAATATTTATTATAAAGGAGTTTTAATATGATGAGCTTATATTTTTTTATCTCGAAATACTACATATGTAATATATGCAAGAAGTTATATTGTATGCTGCTTTTGGTTGGCATAGCCATATTGTTATGCAGTTGTTCCAATAAAAAAGCAGTGACGGACGCAGAGCGGACAGTTATTGATTTTAGTATATCTGATGAAAATCAGTTTATTGCAGATTTGGATGATATATATTCATCCTGTCAGGATATGAAACGCAAGACCGAGGAAGAAAAACTGAATCAGACTAGGACCGTAATAGAATCGATGGGAAGTAAGGGGTACATAGCTGTGGATGTGGAGAATCAGATCAATATGGCAAATGCAGAGAATGCGGAGATGTTTTTATCAGAGGTGGCTGAAAACAGAGATGCAGGATGTACAATACTGCAGGTCATGTATGATAAGTCCTTTGTAAGGTTTGATTTTAAATCAGGCGGTAACAATGTTATGATAACCAGGCGATTCTATGTGTGGGAGAATAACTGTTTTGTTGAGAAAAATGAAGAAAACTATAAGGCCTATACATGGAAATACACAGACGGATATCTATTTTTTGAGAGGTACAGTATGGGAGGATATGACGGAGATTCTGCGTATACGGCATTACGAGTTGAGCCTCTGGATGAGAAGTTAAGGGTACTTAACAGAAAGTATATCAAGACGATTGGATATGATTCGAATAATTTATTTACCACAAACTGGGATGAATCAGATATGAACAAAATAAATTATTATGATATCTATGAAGCACTTTACAAAATGAAATATGGTATGTCCAGTCCCTATTCGGACGAGGGGGTTACATATATGATAGAAGGGAAGTTATACGAGAAGGTGTTTCAGGAGTATTTGCCTGTGTCTACAGACGTACTTCAGCATGTCAATGTGTATGATGTGTCCAGACAGATGTATCAGTACAGAACGAGGGGGATGTTTGATCACAGTGTGACACCATTGGTTCCATTTCCAGAGGTAGTGGATGCTGAGTATAATGCTGACGGAACAATAACCCTCATAGTAAATGCTGTTTCGGAGAAGGATGAGAGTGGAAGATTATTTACACATAAAGTTACGATAAAGGAGAAAGAAAATGATGGATTTGAGTATGTGTCAAATGATGTTCTGACGATGGGCAAAGAGGGGATATATTGGTACAGAGACAGGCTTTCTGATAAAGAGTGGCAGGAGCACTACGGAGATAAGACCATCACAATAAATCAGAATGGAAATGTTATTGATGATAGTCTGTTATCCGATGACGAAATGGAGAATGTTAAAGTAGATATAATAGGAATATTGCAGTCAGATGCCATAAGAAAGTTGTATGAGGATGAAGATATTTCGGATAATAGTGATTTAATATATGGTGCAGTAGATATCTTAGGAAGCAGTGGACTGATATGTTTTGCTGATGATACCAATATGTATAATTATCAGTTATTTCAGTCTTTTTATAGAAATTATACAGATGGTGGAGGGCGTGATTACATTTGCGTATATAGGGTAAACAGGGATGCAAGCGTGACGGAGATGACATTTGTGTATGATGACAGCCGGATACAGATGATTTTCAACACAGCAAAATTCGAGAATCATGACTGGAAGTTTATAGCGACTGGCATACGGGATTTAAGAGATATGAAACTCACAAAAAAAGGCTACTTTATATATACATACTCAAATATAATAGCTCATGGTGGACTGAAGGAGTATTTCAGAGTCAGTCCGTTGACGGATGAATGCAGGGAACTGACAAGAAAATATGTGTATGGGCTTAGTTATGTGAATTACAATATGCTTGTTATCGATTGGGATGAGTCAAATGCATCAGATATACTTGTGCCATGTATGTTTGATGATATATACAGACTGTACACTGGTGAAAATCTAAAACCTGATGGTGGATGGATAGATGCAGACAAATATGAGTCTGTTATGTTGTCAATGTTCCCTGTCACTGTGACGGAGTTGAGGGATAATTGTGATTACAATTCAGAAAAAGATTCGTACAGATATCATGTCATCCTTGGAAAACAGTATCCACCATTTGGAGAGGTTGTGGACTATTCCTACAACGATGATGGAACGGTTACACTTATTGTTGATGCGGTGTGGGCTGACAAGGGATCTGACATTGCATTTAGAAATACACTTACAGTAAAACCGGAAGATGATGGTACTTTCAAATATATGTCAAATCATATAGAGAAGATGGAATGTGACATACCAGTTTATTCTGACTGATATCCATATGCATATATTCCGAGATCACGCAGTATTGACAGAGAGATCTTCGATGCGGAAAGTCCGTCCGCTGATAAAAACTGATTGTCATTTTCTGAAAGTGATATATTCGTGGCGAAAAAGTAATCATTATCATTAGATGTAATGAATCCGACGAACCAGCCGTTTATATTTACATCATTAACTCTGCCGGTACCTGTCTTGCCATACAGACTTTTTCCATCTGAGTTTGCAATAAACATGGACTCTATGACTGTATCCACATTTGTCTTAGACAGCTTCCAATCATTATTTTTCAGGTGACATAGCAGTTCTACCTGCTCTACCGGGGATATAGTCAGAGAGGATTCCAGCCAGTAACAGTTCTGAACTGAATTGATATTCTGATTTCCATATTCAATAAGACTGAGAAAATTTTTCACATCTGTGTGGTCCATAGCTGCATCCAGATTGTCAAAATACCAGTTTACAGATCCGGTCATGGCAGATCGAAGTGTCTGATCTGTGTTCCAGGCATCAAAAGGGTAAGTGCTCCCATCCCAGCGCATAAATGAGTTGTCGGAAGTTATGATGCCATGTTCAAGAGCCATCACTGCGTCATATATTTTATATGTAGAATCCGGTGAAGTGCGGCATAGGGCTCTGTCCTGGTTATAGATAAACCATTTATCATTTCCTTTGTCGTACAGCACAAAACAGCCGTTGTAGCCCCAAAAGTAGCTGGATAGATCCAAGGATTCCAGATTCACTGGGGCAAAATCCTTGTATTGTGTATCATCCAGAGCATATACAGATAATGGCGCACATACAGTCATCAGAAATATGATAATGAAAAATGCATATATACATTTTCGTTTTTCTCTCTTGGTGACAGGTTTGAAATTAACAATAAGCTGAAGTCTTGTTTTAAGTAATTTTTTCCTGCTTTTGCTCTTGAATGATAGCGATGATGAACTACTGAATCTGCTTGCAGCCGCACGGAGGATGGTCTGCCCATACTTCGCGGCATAGTTTTGACCGAGGCTCTGCAATACATTATTGTCACATGCTTTTTCTCTGTCATGTCTTGCTGTATGTAATGTGTATATAACAACAGGATTGAACCAATACAGTATGTAGAATATACAGATAAACATATTCACGGCATTGTCTCTGCGTTTAAAATGTTGTAGTTCATGTAACAAAATATGTCTCAGGTCGGTTATTGTGTAATCGGATATGCAGTCGTTGATTTGCCGTGGAATATATATAACAGGGCGGAATACACCTACAATGACCGCTCCAGATAAAGCAGAGGAGGAATATAATTTCGGTTTGTATCTGCGCACATTGCAGAGCTCAAGGCATTCCGAATATATATTCAATATGACAGTATCGTCGGTGACTGGAACAGCAGATTTTTTCAGCTTGTATAGTGATATGCCTGACACTATTAAACGGATGGAAAATATGCAAACTCCGGCAAGCCAGATAATAAAAAGGAGCTTTGGATATATTGTAGATGTACTGTTTACAGATATAGCAAAGTCGTTCATCCAGTTCCCATTTGATGAAGGGCTGGTATTGATAGGCACAGGAGTAACTGTATTTGCGGCAGAAGTACCCCTGTGAAATAATGATCGTATGAAACCTATGGCTTGGAATATAAATGAATTATTTACAGGGATAAATGGAAATACGAGAAGAACCAGCACAATATATATGGTGTTGTATCTGCCGTTACATGTTAGCTGTTTTCTGAATATAAATCGAACAAATATCAGTAGCAGCAGAGATAAACTTATGGATATATTGCTTATAAAAAAATGTGTGAAAAATTCAGTCAAGCCTTATTCCCTCCCGGTGCCTTTTCCATTTAATATGTCTTGAAGTTCCTTTATATCATCAGCACTAAGCTCATCACTAGCCACAAACGCAGAAACCATGTCGGATATGTGTCCATTGAAAAACTTCTTTAGAAAAGATGAGCTTTCATGTTTTCGATATTCCTCCTGACTGATGACAGGGGAGTAGACGAACATGCGGCCCTTTTTCTCATAGGAGATGGCAGACTTATCAGAAAGTCTTTTGATGAGAGTCTGGATAGTCCTGGGATTCCATGAAGTGGTCTGCAATAGTTTGTCAGTAATGTCATTTGTGCTTATAGGGGCATATTTCCATATAACCTTCATAACTTCATATTCAGCTTCGGAAATCTGGGGAATGTGTTTCATAGATTATACTCCTTTAATACTACGTTTGTAATAACAGTATAAAGATTATGGGGTGGGGTGTCAACCTTTGTCTATACATATGAAGAAACTCTCCCAAAAGGCTTGTTTAGCAGAGTATATAATTTTCAAACACAGGGTAATATACTCATATACAGGCTAAGGAGGTATATGAGATGATATCACCAGACACAATAAAGCTGCTCAGGGAATGTGATGCCGGGATCAAGATGGGTGTTTCGTCTATTGATGAGGTGCTTGGGTATGTGCACGCGGCGAAGATAAAGAAGATACTTATAGAATGTAAAGAGGAACACGATGCAATAAAACAGGAGATACAGAAGCTGCTGGATGAGTACCACGACGATGGCAAGGATCCAAATCCAATAGCCAAGAGCATGTCCTGGATCAAGACAAATGTGAAACTCATAGTGGATGAGTCGGACAATACCATAGCGGAGCTTATGACGGATGGCTGCAATATGGGTGTGAAGTCGCTGAACAAATATCTGAACGAATACAATGCAGCAGATGACAGGGCGAAGGATAAGACGAAGAGACTCATAGAGCTTGAGAAGAAACTCTGCGAGCAGATGCAGCCTTTTTTATAAGTGCTGGTTGACTAAAAAAGTTTTATTAAATATACTTGTAAATATGAAAACCCAACATGTCTGTAGATGACGCGGATCATGTTGGGTATTTATTGTTTTAGTGAAACAGAAAAAATTGATACAAGAAGGAGAAGATATATGAACAGGCAGGTTTACAACCCTTTTTTGCCGTTGAATGAGTACATACCGGACGGCGAGCCGCATGTATGGGGCGACAGGGTTTATCATTATGGATCTCACGATAAGGAGGGCGGTTACACGTTCTGTATGCAGGATTATGTGGTGTACTCCGCGCCGGTAAAAGATCTGACAAGCTGGCGATGCGAGGGTATTACATACAGGGCGAGCCAGGATCCGGCATACCCGGAGCTGAAGTATATGTACGCGCCAGATGTCGTGAGGGGAAATGACGGCAGATATTATCTGTATTACTGTATGGGCGGTGACTACGGTTACGGCGGATATACAGGTCCGATCAGTGTAGCTGTGTGTGATACACCGGCGGGCAAATACGAATATCTTGGTCATGTGCAGTACAAGGACGGTACTGTTATGAAGAAGTACATTTGCTTTGATCCGGCAGCCATGAATGATGACGGAACCATCAGGATATTCTACGGCACCCAGTACGGATACGAGGAGGAGCCTGATTTCCTGACAAATGGCAGGCTGTGCGATGAGGTATCCATGTTCGGAAGAACAAAGGATGATATACTTGGCTACAAGGACAGCATCATGGGACCGATCATGGTGGTGCTTGAGGACGATATGCTGACGGTTAAGGAAGAACCGAGGCACATCATACCTTACGCCGTGAAGGGAACATCATTTGAGGAGCATCCATTTTTCGAGGGTTCATCCATGAGAAAGGTGGGAGACAAATACTACTTTGTTTATTCGTCATGGCAGAACCATGAGCTGTGCTATGCTGTGAGCGATTATCCGGATCACGGATTTACATTTGGCGGAACAATAGTGTCAAATGGCGATGTGGGATATAAGGGAAGAAGTTTAGAGAACAAGCTGAATATGACCGGGACCACGCACGGAAGCATAGAGTGCATAGATGGTCAGTGGTACGTGTTCTATCACAGGCTCACACATAAGTCGGACTACAGCAGACAGGCCTGTGCCGAGAAGATCTATATAGCTGCGGATGGACATATAGACCAGGTGGAGGTTACGAGCTGCGGTCTGAACGATGGCCCGCTTGTGGCAAAAGGCACGTATCCGGCAGTGATAGCATGCAACTTGACAAATGGACATATGCCACACGGCTCCAACAGTATATATACGACAGAATTTCCAAATGTGACGAACAAGGGTGAGGATAGATTTATTGCGGAGATAGAGGATGGAACACTCATGGGGTATAAGTATTTTGCGCTTGAGGGCAGCAGTACATTTGGCGTGAATGTCAGATATGAGACGGATGCCAACAAGGTGGTGTATGAGGGACCTGTCAGGGTAGACGAGAGATGCGAGAATCAGGAGCAGCTCAAGGATGAAAACAACCTGGCAGGAAATAAATCAACAAGCATGGATGGATCCTGTGATATCAATGCGGATGGAGTGAATGATAAGAGGTGTTCTTCGTCAGATGTGCAAAATCATGGATACTTTGACATATGCGTGACAGAATATGGTGAGAGTATCGGAAGAATAGATATACCTGTATCTGAAGATATCTCAGAGACAGAGTGGAGATGGTGCGAGAACAGAGTGGATTTCCCGGAGGGAGTCCACGCGTTGTATCTTGTATACCGTGGCAGAAGAAAGGTTCAATTAAAAGATATCCGATTTAGGTAAAATATTGAAAGAAGAGGGAGAATTATGAAGAAGTCAAATGGTGCGGCACTGATACCTATATACGTCTTTCTTGTCCTGTATCTGGGACTTGGAATACTGTTTGAGTACGTGCTGAAGATCCCGATGGGATTTTACAATATTCCAATAGTGGTCGCCTTTATGGTGGCGATATTTGTGGCATGTCTGCAGAACAGAAAGGTAAGCTTTGATGAGAAGCTTCAGATCATGGCAAATGGACTTACAGACAAAAATATTATAACCATGCTGCTCATATTCCTGACGGCGGGAATATTTGTGGGAGTCGTGGGGCGGAGCAGTGCCGAGAGTGTGGCATACTTTATGCTGAGTATCATTCCGGCGAGATTCTCCGTGGCGGTTCTGTTCGTTGTAGCATGCTTTGTATCAACAGCTATGGGAACGTCTGTTGGAACAATAACACTTCTGACGCCTATAGGAGTTGCGGTTGCCGATGCGTCAGGATTTAATCTGCCGCTCTGCGTGGCGTCCATCATGGGCGGTGCGATGTTCGGAGATAACCTGTCGTTCATATCGGATACGACCATAGCAGCATGTAATGGTCAGGGGTGTGCCATGAAAGATAAGTTCAGGGCAAACTTCTGGATAGCATTTCCTGCGGCGATTGTGACGCTCATAGTAATCTTGGTTAAGTCATTCAATACTGAGATAGGCGGAGTAGTGCACCATGATTACAATATGATACAGATCATTCCTTATGTTCTGGTACTCATAGGAGGAATAGTGGGATTTAATGTGTTTGTAGTCCTGATAGTTGGAATCGTGTCAGGCTCCATCATCATGCTTGCCACAGGGCAGACGGCAGCAGTGGATCTCCTGACGAATATGGGAAGCGGTGCAGCGGGAATGTTCGAGACGAGTATGGTAGCTGTACTTGTGGCTGCCATGTGTTCACTCATCAGAGAGTATGGCGGATTTGAGGCGCTGCTTTCGGCTATAAAGAAGGTGTTCAAGGGTGACAAGGGAGGTCAGCTCGGAATCGGACTTCTGGTTGGAGCCATGGACATAGCCACAGCCAACAATACGGTCGCGATAGTCATGGCAAATCCGATAGCAAAGGAGATGGCAGAGGATTATGGTATATCCCCGAAGAGATCAGCGTCGCTGCTTGATACATTTTCATGCATATTCCAGGGAATCATTCCTTACGGTGCCCAGATGCTGGTTGCAATATCAGCGGTGTCGGAGCTGGGACATGAGATATCAGCATTCCAGATAATTCCAAATCTGTTTTATCCAATACTTCTTCTTGTCAGTTCGCTTGTGTGGATGCTTATAAGAAGTAATGACAAAACACATCTGGCAAAGAGACGGTAAAGAATATAAATTGACGAGATTTCGCAATATAATAAATAAATATTCGAAAAAACACGCAAAAAAGCAAGAAAAATCTTGAAAATGCGTGTTTTTTCGTTTTTATTTAAGAATTTTTATGCTATAATTTACACTTGTGAATTATAAATAAAAAAACAGGAGGAGAAACATGGACGCATTCACAAACTTTTTAGGCAAAGTTGATGATATTGTCTGGGGCTTGCCACTCATAATACTCATCATCGTCTGCGGAATCTATCTGACGATCAGACTTAAGTTCCTTCAGATAGTTCATCTGCCAAAGGCACTGAGATTCATGATTAAGAATGAGGAAGACGGTACAGGAGAGGTGACGAGCTTTGGCGCGTTATGTACAGCACTTTCAGCAACTATCGGTACAGGTAATATCGTAGGAGTAGCAACAGCTATAGGTATCCTTGCCGGTGGTCCCGGAGCACTTTTCTGGATGTGGATCGCAGCGCTTTTTGGAATGGCAACAAAGTATTCAGAGGGACTGCTTGCTGTAAAGTACAGAAAGATTGACGAGGATGGACACGTTCTCGGAGGACCTTTCTACTACATTGAGAATGGTATGGGTCACAAGTGGAGGTGGCTTGCAAAGATATTTGCATTCTTCGGAGCATGCGTAGGTCTTATGGGTATCGGTACATTTACACAGGTAAATGGTATTGCTTCTGCAGTTCAGGCTTTCTTTGATCCTGACAAGGCCAATACAGTATCAATCCTTGGAAATGACTACTCAATAGCCATCGTCATCACAGCATTTATACTTGCAATCCTTGTAGGACTTGTCGTAATCGGTGGAATCCAGAGAATATCAAAGGTTTCTCAGGTTATAGTGCCATTCATGGCAGTTCTCTACATTGTGGTGTGTCTGGTTCTTATCATAGTTAATATAAATAAAGTTCCAGCTGCATTTGCAACAATAGTCAAGTGCGCATTTAAGCCTATGTCATTTGCAGGTGGTGTTACAGCAAGTCTTGCAATTGCCATGCAGAAGGGTGTTGCACGTGGTATCTTCTCGAATGAGGCTGGTCTTGGTTCTGCACCTATCGCAGCAGCAGCCGCTCAGACAAAGGAGCCTGTTCGTCAGGGACTTGTAACAATGACAGGTACATTTATTGATACTATCATCGTATGTACAATGACAGGTCTTTCAATCGTTATGATGGGAAGCTGGCAGGATGGCAGCCTTGAGGGAATCGCAGTCACAACTGATGCATTCCAAAAGGGACTTTTCTTTATGCCAGGTCAGGTTGCAGCATTCATCCTGATGATCTGCCTTGTATTCTTCGCATTTACAACTATCCTTGGTTGGGACTATTATGGTGAGAGATGTCTTGAGTACCTCACAAATGGCAGCAAGGTTTCAGTTCAGATCTATCGTTGGTTATACATACTTTGCGTATTTATCGGACCATACATGACAGTTAAGGCTGTATGGACTATCGCTGATATATTTAACGGACTTATGGCGATTCCGAATATCATAGCACTGCTTGCACTCAGCAGTGTGGTTGTGGCAGAGACAAAGGATTACTTTGCACGCCACAAGGAACTGTAGGGGTCAATAGAAGTAAATATTTATATGTAATAATTGGGGAAGCACCTATCAGCAGTCAGGCAAAATTTTGTCTGGCTGCTTTTTTGCTTACAGTAGAATTGACCAATATGGAGCTGGTCCTAGAAAGTAAGTTTTGCGATAGATGATAGGGAAACTCTGTATTGTAATATTTAATGGAGGAGTTTATTATGGGAAATACAATAACATTTTTACTTATAGTATTGGGAATTATGTTCTTGAGTGGCATTGCTATGGCAATACTTGCGCTATATTTCAATATCAAGAGGAAACATCCAATATTTTCAATCATATTTTCGATTATACTAATACCGCTGATTTGTATTCCGATACAGTTCACTGTTGGTTTTATGATTTCACGATTTATGTTGATAATTGTATTGATATATAGTGTGGCAATGATTGCAATGGCGGTAAAAAATTTCAAAACAAATGAATGAAATTGGATATATCAATTAAGTATTGAATATTATTGTTTGCTATAAGGTGTCTTCCCATCGATATATGTTTGGCATGAGTGAGGCTTGATGCTAATATAATATCAAAAGGTGCTACCGATAGACGGTCAATATCTTGGCTATCCCGTATATGATGATGGCTATGTTGTGCTGCTGGTAGTGAATTTTTCAGAAAGCATGATACATATTCTTCGATTTTTGCATCAGCAAGAGAAAACGCAGGAAGTGGCAAGGCTGTCTTTTATATAGAAGAATAATACGATGCAAATGGCATCCGCAAACACATCATCAGGTCTTAGAAGATGTGTTTGCGGGTGCTTTTTTATTTGCGGGAGTTTTTTTGATTTATAAAGCAATAACAGTTGACAATAAAGTTAGTAACGACTAACATTGTGGTTGTTAAGAGAATTGGATCAGGGGGATGTAACAAATGATAGGTTCTGAGACTATAAAAGAAACACTGCACAAGACGGATTGTGTCTTATATCCGGTTGGTGACAGAAGAGATAAAGTTGTCATTGTGTTATCAGGCAGCGAGGGCGGTCTGGAGCATACAGGAAAATGGAGGGAAAAGTTGTGAAAAAACAGTTTTTTGAGATCGAGAAGGACGGATTCTATGGAACATATTACGAGAATCCAAATGGGGCTGACTGTGCATTCATAGGACTGTTTGGAGACGATCCGAATGATTTTATGGCGAAGTGCGGAGCAAAGTGGCTGCACAAAAATGGTGTGAACGCACTCTGCATATCTCCCGGAAAGAAGAATTACAGCCATGTAAATAACCCGCTTGAGAGAATAGAGACGGCTATTGCATGGCTGAAAAGTCATGGAAACCGGAAAATAGGAATCATGGGAATGAGTACGGCTGGCATGGATTCCCTGGTTGCGGCGTCGTATTTTCCTGATATCACATTGACATTTGGACTTACGGCAAGTGACTTTGTATGGCAGGGATTTGAACAGGGTAACAAAGACGGATGTAAGGAATGGCCGATACCGGATGCATCGACTCTTTCGTGGAGAGGAGAGCCTCTTGCTTACATGCCATTTGTGTATGAGCATCCTGTGTACTGGCAGAAAATCGAGGAGGAGACAAAGGGCTCCGGCGACATTGAGCGCAGTACCTGCCTGTTTATTGATTCGGAAAAAGTCAGGGAACACACAGAAGAGGAAATGATCAAGGTTGAGAATATAAAGGGAAAGCTGTTTCTTATTGGCGCAGATGACGACTCATTCTGGGAGGCGGGCAAATACATCCGCAGAATGGATCAGCGACTGAAGGAACGTCCGCATACATGTGAGTATGTGCCGCTTGTGTATGAGCACGGAACCCATTTTGTGCTGCCGGAATCGATGCTTCGTATGGCACTTCCGGTTGGACTGAAATTCGTCATGAAGTTTATATTCAAGGCTGCAAAGGATTATCCAAATGAGTGCGAGGCGACGAGAAAGGATATAGACAGAAGACTCTCAGCCGCACTTAAGGAATGGATACAGGAATGAAGGAGGCCAGCTTCATCGTACCAAGACTCTTGGACAGGGGGATGAGTGCTGTAATTTCCATGTCACACGGATACAAGGACGTTAAAATGGACTATAGTCCAATAGGAGAAGGGGCTTTATGAAGAAATCAAAATATACATATCTGAAGGATGGATTTGAGGGGATCTTATATGACACAGAAAGTGAGGATGACAGGCTTCTGATCGTCATCCAGGGACTAAAAGGACTGGAACTGCCTGAGAAGTATGCCGGGCTATTTGCAAAGAAGGGATACTCTGTTCTTGCCATGACATATTATGGTGCACCGGGACTTCCGGATACCATGAGGGCGATCCCTCTGGAGATGTTCCAGACTGCTATTGACCGCATGAAGAAGTACGGATCAGGAAAATACAGAAGGTTCGGTATATATGGCAATTCCAAGGGCGCGGGAATGGCGCTGCTTGCTGCTTCGGTCGTGCCGGATATAAGTCTGGTTATAGCGGCATCGACATTTGGACATATCATGCAGGGTAGCGGCAAGGCTGATCTTGATCCTTGCAAGGCGATGGTTTCCTATCGTGGAAAAGACTTTCCGTATGTGTCAAATGCACATATGTTTTCCAATTTCCTGAAAAGATGCATAAAGGAACATCATATGCGCGTGCTGTACTTCTTTGAAGAGTGGGAGAAAAATGGAACGATAGAGAATGAGATCCCGGTTGAAAAGATATGCGGTGACATTCTTTTCCTCACATCGACCCACGATGAATCTGTGCCGTCAAAGCATGACTCGGAGCTGCTTATGGAGAGACTTAAGCGTGAGAACTTTACGCACGGTTACAGGCATATAAATTCGGAGACAGGCAGTCACAATCTGGGATATTTCCCGGTGAACAATGGCGCACTGCCTAGAGAGAAGAAATTCCCGCAGGAATGTCAGAAGGCGAGGGAAGATACGCTGGAAATCATATTGAAGACTCTCAGTTCGTGGAGTGTAGCAGATTTATAGTTTAAAACTAATCGAGAAGTGCAGTTTGACGAGAAAGACAATCAATAAAAAGCGCATAATATTTTCGCAAATCAAAAGAAAACCAGGAAAAAGATACAAAATTATTAGAAATTGTATCTTTTTCCCGGTTTTTATTATTCTAGCGAAAAATTTATGCACTTTTGAATGCTGAGCAAGCTTGCTAATCCACGAACCGGCAAACAGCAAGCTAAATAAACAGCCATGCCGCCAAGAAGCAGCATCTGCCATCAATCAGCAGGGCCACCTGAGCGGCAAAGCCGCCCGCGCCCGATATTACTCAGCGTCCTTTATCTCACTGTGAAGCTCCTGCAGTGACTTCACATCGCTGTCGCCATGTGCCTGAACGTACAGGATACCCTTTGCGGTTGCTCTTGCGCCTGCAATTGTAGTCACATAAGGAATCTTTGCCTTGATGGCAGCCTTTCTGAGGTAACTGTCATCGTGGGCACTTTCCTTACCGCTTGGAGAATTGATTATCAGGTCTATAGAGCCATTTGTTATAAGGTCATTGATATTTGGTCTGCCCTCCTGGAGTTTTTTGACTTTCTCAGCTTTAACTCCGGCAGCCGTAATTATGGCATATGTTCCGCTTGTAGCAAGGATCTTGAAACCTGCTTTTTCGAAAAGCTGAGCGATTTCGATAACCTCATCCTTGTCCTTTCTGTTTACAGAGATCAGGACAGTTCCGCTTGTAGGAAGGAGAGTCTGTGTAGCCTCCTGAGCCTTGTAGAATGCCTCTCCGTAGTAGGTTGAAAGTCCGAGAACCTCACCTGTAGATCTCATCTCAGGTCCTAAGATCGGGTCAACCTCTGGGAACATGTTGAATGGGAATACAGCCTCCTTAACTCCGTAATATGGTATGTGCTGCTCCTTGAGAGCTGGAACAGGAGATGGTCTTCCTGTGAGCTCTGATGTGATGATATCAGTAGCGATAGGAACCATGCGCACGTTACATACCTTTGATACGAGGGGTACTGTACGGGATGCTCTAGGATTTGCCTCGAGAACATATACCTTGCCTTTCTCAATAGCGTACTGCATGTTCATAAGACCTACGACATGCATTTCCTCAGCGATCTTCTTTGTATATTCCTTGATAGTAGCAACATTCTCAGCAGTGATGTGTACTGAAGGAATGATGCAGGCTGAATCACCTGAGTGAATTCCGGCAAGCTCGATGTGCTCCATAACGGCAGGAACAAATGCGTGAGTTCCGTCGCTTATGGCATCTGCCTCACACTCAAGGGCGTGATTCAGGAATCTGTCTATAAGTATAGGCCTGTCAGGTGTGACACCAACGGCAGCTCTCATATATCCGTCAAGGCTCTCGTCATCGTATACGACCTCCATACCACGTCCACCGAGAACGTATGATGGACGGACCATGACTGGATAGCCAATCTTGTGAGCAATCTTAAGTGCCTCGTCAACAGTAGTAGCCATACCAGATTCTGGCATAGGTATCTCAAGCTTATCCATCATCTCACGGAAGAGATCTCTGTCCTCTGCAAGATCGATGACAGCAGGAGATGTACCGAGGATCTTTACGCCGTTCTTCTCAAGGTCAGAAGCAAGGTTAAGAGGTGTCTGACCGCCGAACTGTGCGATGACGCCCACTGGCTTTTCCTTGTTGTAAATGCTGAGAACATCCTCAAGTGTAAGTGGCTCAAAGTAGAGCTTATCTGATGTATCATAGTCAGTTGAAACAGTTTCTGGATTACAGTTTACTATGATAGTCTCAAATCCGAGCTTCTTAAGTGCCAGTGATGCATGTACGCAGCAGTAGTCAAACTCGATACCCTGACCGATTCTGTTAGGACCTCCGCCGAGGATCATAACCTTTGGCTTGTCCTCATTTATCGGATTGCTGTCAGGTGCATTGTATGTGGAGTAGTAGTAAGCGCTGTCCTTTGTTCCACTTACGTGTACGCCTTCCCATGCCTCAGTAACTCCGAGCTCGATTCTCTTATTTCTGATGTCCTCCTCAGGAATCTCAAGAATCTGGCTGAGGTATCTGTCTGAGAAACCGTCTTTCTTTGCAGTGGTGAGTGCCTCGTCAGATGGGAGAGTGCCCTTATGTGCTGCGAGTGCTTCCTCTTCCTCAACGAGTTCCTTCATCTGCTCAACGAAGTAGTGCTTAACCTTTGTTATATCGAAAATCTCATCTACTGTAGCACCCTTTCTGAGCGCCTCGTACATGATGAAATGTCTGTCGCTTGATGGATGTGCAAGCATGCGCAATAGTTCATCCTTGCTCTTTGTATTGTAGTCCTTGGCGTAGCCGAGACCGTATCTTCCTGTCTCAAGGCTTCGGATAGCCTTCTGGAATGCCTCCTTGTAGGTCTTACCGATACTCATAACCTCACCTACGGCACGCATCTGGGTTCCGAGCTTGTCCTCAACACCCTTGAACTTCTCGAATGCCCAACGTGCGAACTTGATAACCACATAGTCACCGTCCGGAACGTATTTATCCAGTGTGCCGTACTTACCGCACTCGATATCCTTGAGGGTAAGTCCTGTTGCCAGCATGGCTGACACAAGGGCAATAGGGAATCCTGTAGCCTTTGATGCCAGAGCAGAAGAACGGGATGTTCTAGGGTTGATCTCGATTACGATGATTCTGTCAGATACAGGGTCATGTGCGAACTGTACATTTGTTCCACCGATGACCTCAACAGAGTCAACGATCTTGTATGCCTGCTCCTGAAGTCTCTTCTGAACGTCCTCAGAGATTGTAAGCATAGGAGCGGAGCAGAATGAATCACCTGTGTGTACGCCGAGAGGATCGATGTTCTCGATGAAACATACAGTGATCATATTGCCTTCGCAGTCACGTACAACTTCAAGCTCAAGCTCCTCCCATCCGAGGATTGACTCCTCAACGAGAACCTGACCTACAAGGCTGGCCTGGAGACCTCTTGCACAGACAGTCTTGAGCTCCTCCTTGTTGTATACGAGTCCGCCGCCGGCACCGCCCATGGTGTATGCAGGACGAAGAACAACAGGGTATCCGAGCTGATCTGCGATGGCGAGAGCCTCATCTACAGAGTAGGCAACCTCGCTTCTTGCCATTTCTATTCCGATTGCGTTCATGGATTTCTTGAATTCGATTCTGTCCTCACCGCGCTCAATGGCATCTACCTGAACACCGATGACCTTGACATTGTATTTGTCTAAGATGCCTTCTTTTGCAAGTTCAGCACAAAGGTTAAGTCCTGACTGTCCTCCGAGATTTGGAAGAAGAGCGTCAGGTCTCTCTTTTGCAATTATCTGCTCAAGTCTCTTGACATTGAGCGGCTCAATGTATGTGACATCAGCTGTCTCAGGATCTGTCATGATGGTAGCAGGGTTGGAATTGACCAATACGATCTCGTAACCAAGCTTCTTAAGGGCCTTGCACGCCTGAGTACCTGAGTAGTCGAACTCACATGCCTGACCGATGATGATTGGACCAGATCCTATTATCAGAACTTTGTTAATGTCTTCTCTTTTTGGCATATCTTTCTCCTTATTGTAAAATGATTCTTGTTCAGAGCGAGAGCACTGAAAACTACATGAAATCACACAAAATAAAGAAGTATTTTAATGTGATTTTAAACATTGCCGGACATCGTTTATTTTCTTTTATAAAAATGCCCAAATTATTGTTATTATAAAGTATAAGAGCCCAAAAGTACATAGCTAATAAGGAAATAAATTGAAAAAATGAACTGAAATATGAAATGGATCAAGAATTAAATTAAAAAGAATTATATTAAAAAGAAACAGGGAACAGCAGATAACGGTCTAAAAAAAAACCGGCAAGTATGAAATGCCATACATGCCGGATAAACTGCGATATTACAATCTGTCTTAAAAAACACAGATAAAATGTCTTATAACACCTTTGAAAGAAAATCCTTAAGTCTAGGATTCTTAGGGTTGCCGAAGAATTCCTCCGGTGTACCGGATTCAAGAATCTGTCCGTCGTCAATAAATACGACCTTATTGGCAACCTCCCTGGCAAATCCCATCTCATGGGTAACAATAATCATTGTCATGCCTTCATCTGCAAGAGCCTTCATGAGATCAAGAACCTCACCGACCATCTCAGGGTCAAGAGCGGAGGTTGGCTCATCAAACAGAATGACATCAGGATTCATGGCAAGAGCACGGACGATGGCAACACGCTGCTTCTGACCGCCTGAGAGAGTAGATGGATATACATCCGCCTTGTCCTCCAGACCGATCCTCTTCAGGAGTTCCTCAGCCTTTGCATGTGCCTCGTCAATTATCTCTGATTTTGTTGTTGTGATTTCCTGCTTTGTCTGCTTTTCCTTGCGGAAGAGATTGGTGACAGGAAGCAGAAGATTATGCCGCTTTGCCTTTTTCAGATCCTGACATCTGACATAGACAGGTGCAAGCATGATATTCTGTATAACAGTCTTGTTGTTATACAGGTTGAAATGCTGGAAAACCATACCCATATGACGGCGGTGTATGTTGATATCAACCTTAGGGTCTGCTATATCAACACCGTTGAATATAATCTGGCCGCCGGTAGGATCTTCCATACAGTTCAAACAGCGAAGAAATGTACTTTTACCAGAACCTGAAGGGCCGATAACAACCATTATATCGCCTTTGTCTATGGTGATATTGATGCCGTTTAAGACCTTGTTATCACCGAAGCTTTTTTCAAGATTAATGACGTCTATCACTCTTTCTCAGGCTCCTTTCCATTAATTTGATTCCCAGGCTGATGAGAAGCACCATCACGATGTAGATAAGTGCCATGACCAGATAAGGGACCATGAATTCGTAGCTGTTACTTCCGATGTAGTTGAATGCAACGTAGAGATCAGTTGCTCCGACAAAACTTACAACTGAAGTCTCCTTTATTAAAGAAATAAATTCATTTCCAAGGGTTGGCAGAATATTCTTGACTGCCTGAGGTATAACGATTTTGAGCATGGTAGTTGAAAAACTGAGTCCCATGGCACGTCCACCTTCCATCTGACCTGGATCAACGGAGAGTATACCACCACGCATGATCTCTGAGATGTAGGCACCGCTGTTGAGTCCGAATACAAGCATAGCCACCTGAACTCCTGTCATGTGTCCTCCCACTATAGGAAGAAGAACATAGTAGAAGAGAAGAAGCTGTACAACCATAGGTGTTCCACGGAAGAAACCTACATATACACTGCAGATTGCATCCAGAACTCTAGGCAGACGCTTGTACTTTGGAATTACCCTGACGGTAGCTATGAGGGTACCGATTATTATACCGATGATAAGACCGGCAATGGCTATTATCACAGTATTCTTCAGACCCTCGACTACCTTAACATACCCGTTGTTGTCGATGAATATTTCTATGAACTTTTGTATTTTTGTAGAAATGTCTCCCATGAAATATCCTTTCAAACATAATTGGCGTTAATACTAAAATTACTAAATCCGAATTAAAATTTACTGCATTGCGTTAAGAGCAGCAGTGATGCTGGCTGCAGGAGCAGCATCGATGATAACATAGTTGAGGTTACCATTTAAAAGATCCTGAACTGCAAGAGAACCGTTCTTGTAGCCTGTTGAAGTCATAGCAAGCTTTGTGAATCCCCAGTCTGCGTCACCCTCGCAGTAGAACTGTCCGGTAGTACCTGTCTGGAAACCAATCTTCATGTCTGAACCCTTAGCCTGAAGGATCTTGTTGACATCATCAGCTGTCTTGCACTCATCAAACTCTGTATTGTCTGATGTAACGATAAGCTTCTGAGAAGCCTTGTAGTATGAATCTGAGAAGCTTACATACTCCTCACGGTCTGGCTTTATAGTAAGACCTGCCATAGCGATATCACACTTGTGCTGACCAACTGAGAGACATACAGCATCGAAATCCATGTTCTGGATAACGAGCTCCTTGCCAAGCTTGTCTGCGAGAGCCTTAGCTATCTCCATATCGACACCATAGTAGTTCTCACCCTTTGTATACTCAAATGGCTCGAATGCAGCATTGGTTGCAACTACAAGCTGATCCTTGTTTGCATCGAGTGTTGCTGACTCAACTGCAACAGGCTCGCCATCGCCGAAGTAGTGATTGCAGATCTCTTCAAATGTTCCGTCTTCGTTCATTGACTTGATGAAATCGTTAACCTGTGTTAAGAGCTCAGGCTGTTCCTTGTCAACACCGAAAGCATACTGCTCGTCTGTAAGGTCAATCTCGATGACCTTTGCAGTCTTCTTTGATGAAGCACTCCCTGAACCTGCCTCCGAAGAATCATCCTTGCTTCCACATGCAGTAAGAGCTGTCATAGCCAGAACTGCTGACATTGAAATTGCTAATAATTTTTTGAGTTTCATTTTTACATCTTCCTTTCATATTTTATCTGAATAAATATACCATTGTGTTTCAAAAAAAGCAATTAATATATGAAAAAACTCGTTCCAAAAGCAGGAAAAAGTGAGATACCTAATAAAAACAGGCTTTTATTCACGATTTATAAATAAACATTGTTATATGAATAGTATTTACTATATAATACATTTGTACCAATTAAAAAAATGAAACTCATATTTAAATATGAAGAATACAGGGAGGTAAGATTATATGAGATACGAGATCAAAGGAGGCATGATGCCTGTGGTTGAGATTGTGCTGGAGGCAGGAGAGTCAGTGAATTGCGAAAAGGGTGCAATGGTATGGATGTCTCCGAATATGCAGATGCAGACATCAGGTGGCGGAGTAGGCAAGATGTTCACCAGGGCCATATCCGGTGAATCGATGTTCCGAAATACATATACGGCTCAGGGGGGGCCTGGACTGATAGCATTCGGTTCAAGCTTTGTGGGGAATATAATGGCGGTTGAGATAGGACCTGGCAAGGAGATAGTTTGTCAGAAGTCAGCATACCTTGCATCGACACCGGGGGTGAATCTGGAGATAGCTTTCCAAAAAAAAGTTGCAGGCGGTTTTTTTGGAGGTGAAGGATTTATCATGCAGAGGATTACAGGTCAGGGAATAGTGTTCCTTGAAATCGACGGTTCTGTTGTGGATTACATGCTTGCACCGGGACAGCAGATGGTTATTGACACAGGTTATCTTGCAATGATGGATGCAACATGTTCCTTGAACGCAGAGACAGTAAAGGGTGGTGCCATGAATATGTTATTTGGAGGAGAGGGATTCTTCAATACAGTGGTAACAGGCCCTGGCAGAATAACACTTCAGACCATGCCAAAATCGCAGCTTGCCGCTGAGATAGCATCCATGATACCATCCAAATAACCGCCAGAGTCATATAGTTAAGTCCACTACCAAAAGAACACTGCAGCATCTTTCAATGTCGGTCAACTTGAAAATAAAAAGTTAAATATATAATTTTGACGAAAATATAGTCGGATTTAGTGTTTGAACTTAGATTTTTCAACCAAAATTTGCGAAATACTACAAACTTATGCGATTAAGGTCTAGACAACCGGAGAAATAAATTATATGATACAAGGGTTGAACGTTAGAATCGTCTATTTAATATAGAACGTTTTGACGTGCAACCCGGACATATAACTATAACATTGTTAGGTAGCAAGGGAGACTTTTATGAAAGCGTACAGTGAATTATCAAAAGAAGAGTTAATGGAACTTAGAGAGCAGCTGCTTGCGGCATATGAGGAGAAGAAGGCTCTTGGCCTGAACCTTGATATGTCAAGAGGAAAGCCATCACCAACCCAGCTTGGAGTATCTGTTGGTCTTATGGATGTTATCAACAGTGATTCTGATATGAAGTCAGAGTGTGGCATAGACTGCAGAAACTATGGGTGCCTTGATGGAATTCCAGAGGTCAAGAGACTTATGGCTGAGATGATGGGAACCACTGAGGATCATATCTTCATCGGTGGTAACGCAAGTCTTACTCTTATGTTTGACACTGTATCAAGAGCATATACACATGGAATAATGGGAGAGACACCTTGGTGCAAGCTTGACAAGGTGAAGTTCCTCTGCCCTGTTCCAGGATATGATAGACATTTTGCTATCACAGAGCATTTTGGAATAGAGATGATCAACATACCTATGTCAGAGACAGGTCCAGATATGGATATGGTTGAAGAACTTGTAAATTCAGATCCAACAGTAAAGGGTATATGGTGCGTGCCAAAGTACTCAAACCCACAGGGAATCTGCTACAGCGATGAGACAGTAAGAAGATTTGCAAATCTCAAGCCTGCGGCTAAGGACTTCAGGATCTTCTGGGACAATGCCTATGTCATCCATCATCTGTACGAGGACAATCAGGTAGAGATACTTGATATCATCGGGGAGTGTGAGAAGGCAGGCAATCCTGATATGGTATTTGAGTTTGCTTCAACATCAAAGGTAAGCTTCCCTGGTTCAGGAGTTTCAGCTATGGCTACATCACATGCAAATCTTGAGGATGCCAAGAAGCATTACACAATACAGACCATAGGAAACGATAAGGTAAATCAGCTCAGACATGCAAGATACTTCAAGAACCTTGACGGACTCAAGGAACATATGAAGAAGCATGCAGATTTCATGAGACCAAAGTTTGAGGCAACTCTCAAAGTCCTTGAGGAGGAGCTTGACGGACTTGGAATCGGTTCATGGATCAAGCCTCTCGGCGGATACTTCATATCATTTGATGCTATGGAGGGCTGTGCAAAGGAGATAGTTGCAAAGTGCAAGGAGGCTGGAGTTATTCTCACAGGTGCAGGAGCAACATTCCCATACCACAACGATCCAAAGGACAGCAACATCAGGATCGCACCTTCATTCCCTACACCGGAGGAGATGCAGCAGGCAACAGAGATATTTGTTCTCTGTGTAAAGCTTGTAAGTGTTCAGAAACTGCTTGAGGTGTAAAGGCGACTTCTGTGCAACGACTCCGCGGGCTATATCAATTAAAGAAATACAATTAAAAAAAGTAATAATGGTCAAAAAAGATCTCATTCATATGGATGAGATCTTTTTTTGACCATTCATATCATGACTGTTTGACTGATTTTACGACTATTCAATCAGCAACGACCAAATGGATAATAAAATATGAATGGCGCAATCGGTTGAAATGTTCTTATTATACATAAAGTCACAATATGTTCATAAATTAGCCATAATTTTGGCGATTTTTCATCATTGATATATCACAATTAGGTATCTATAATCTAGAGGTGATAAGAATAGGTTTATTGTGTCGTAATCTGACATAGAGAGCAGGGAGGTGGCTGGTTGTTTAATTATTATATATACAGATCCTACTTCAATGCCAGGCACAGCTTCAACGGTGACAGGGAGAAGATGCACGGGCATTCATTTACGATCGTCACATATATAGGAATGAAGGACCAGAGTGAGGATATACCTTTCTTCAAGCTGGAGGCGATAGTTTCGGCGTTCATAGATCAGTACAGAGGCAAGTATCTGAATGAGCTTCCTGAGTTTCAGGGGTGCGAGAATACGCTCGAGACGATTGGCGATTATTTCTATGAAGAACTCAGACAAAGACTTGAGAAGAATGGAATGGAGCTTTATCAGCTTGATATATCCGAGAATCCGCTCTGCGTGTATCAGGTGTCAGACAGACTGTTGCTGCCTACTATGAATATGGATACGAGTAACAGGAATTATCAGAAGATATTTGACGACATACTGAGACTTGAGAGTATGACAGGAGCAAACAACTTACAATAGATTTTACTACAAGAGAAGGCGTGATTATATGAAGAACAGAAGAACTAAAATGAAGAGACTTACAGGAATTATAACTGCGATATGCATGGTGATCATCTTTTCGGGTGTTTCCATATTCGGGAGTCAGGCACAGACATTCTCCGATGGAAATGGCGGCAGCATGGAAGTGACAACGGATGGCGAGTACATCTATCTGGAATACAGTGGTTCGTGGACTAATTACATTCAGCAAATATTTGATATATCTGTGAATGGACAGACAGCTCCGGGGGCATTATCCAAGTTGGTTATTAACACAGGCAACAATGGCGATGGTTCATCGTTTAACGTGTTAAATGCATGGTATCAGGCAATCGACGGCGCTACTGGTTATACGACAAATACCGGCGCATCGTCATCTGGCTGGGGATATGCGGATATGTCCTGGAGTGCAAAGGTGCCAGTTAGCACATATGGAACGGATGTACGGAATATAACAATAGGCTGGAATGGCAATACGGCTGAGCTTGATATAGCAGGTGACAGTTCATCATCTGAGACGACTACAGAGGCTGGAAGTGAGGCAACCACGGAGTCTGCGGATAACAGTACAGAGGAGACTACTACCAAGGAAGTTACAGAGGATACCACGGAGGCCACAGAACAGGTAACAGAGAGCACTACAGAACAGACAACCACTGAGGTCAGCACATCAGAGAAGGCAACGGAGAATGCCACAACAGAAACTGGAACTACAGAAGAGATAACAGGGCCTGTCACATCAGGACTTGTGATCGATGGATATTATGGTGAGTGGAGTCAGTATCCGTCAGCGGATATAACATACAACAGTAACAATGGTTACTCGACCCACAAGGGACAACTTGCAGTGGAGAATGGAAGACTGTATGTACACTTCTCCATGAACGATCTGTATACATCCCAGATGCAGTTCCAGTTGTGGAATATCACAGTGGATGGAAAATCATGTGTACTTAATATACTCCCTGTAAATTCCAACGGATCCATAAACTGGGGTGGACAGACCAACGGCTTTGGAGCCGGAATATACAGGAATTTCGGAGTATTTGCAGGCTATTACAATGATGTGGATGGCGATGTGGCATTTACGGTATATGATCCTGTACATACTGAGACAGGCAAGGGTGATGAGATAGAGTTCTCCATCTCACTTGACAAGTTAGCCGATTACCTTGGCATAAAGCTGGATCAGGGTGCAACCATCACTGTGTCCAACCCGAATATAGGTGCAGAGGGAGTTACCATAACCGGAACACCTACAGGCCCTTGGGTCGGCGCTGCCATAGCCCTGCTCATGGCCGTAGGTGGAGTAATAATATATAGAAGAAAGAGAATCTAACCGGCTGAATGTTATAGCAGGATGTGAATATAAATGAGAGGAGGTGCACACCGATGATGAATATAGTTTTTGTTATAGTATTGGCACTTTGGATATATATATTGACCGTGCTGAAACGTGGAAAACTGGATTTCTGGTATTTTATAACCGGAAGCATAGGACTTTTTGTGTTCATGCTCATCAAGGTGGAGCCTGTCGTTCTTGTACCTCTTCAGAAGAGCGTGTCCGCTGTTGCTGGCATGTTCGGAGACATGACCGGTATATATGAGGGATACTTCAACAAGAATATAGTGTTCATAGCGACCGGTGACGCCAACCTGTCCATGTATATAGACTACGAGTGTTCAGGAATAGTGGAGATGCTGGCATTCCTTTCACTTCTGTGGTTCTTCCCCATGTACCATACATACGAGAAGGTGGTGCTCAGTATAGTTGGACCGGCTCTGATATTTGCGGCAAATGTACTCAGGATATTCACCATATGTCTCATTGTCCATGTGTTCGGCGGAGGTTCGTACTTCGTTGCCCACAGCATAATAGGACGTCTGGTGTTCTATGCATGTACTGTGCTTTTGTATTTCTTTGTATTTACAAAGGCTCAGATCATCAGACAGAAGGTAGGAGGTTTCAGATATGACACTGATAACACAGATCTTTCATAGCTCCATACTTTTCTGGGCGGCATGGGTCATCATACCGATCGTCATGGAGATTATACCTACTATTGGCAATTTTTTCATACTGATAAAGAAGAAACTGGTGTCGAGGAAGGAGAAGGCGATCAACTTTTCACCGGAGATAACACTTATCATACCTGTGTATAATCAGGAACATAGCCTTCACAGATGTATAAGCTCCATAGATGCGTCAAGTTATCCTAACAGCAAGATATATATACTTGTTGTAAATAATATGAGTACGGACCGGAGCTTTGATGTATTCTGCAAATGTCAGGAGGAATTCCCAGATCTGACAATGAACTGGGTAAATTCAAAACAGGGCAAGTCTAAGGCTCTCAACCTGGGGCTTTTCAACAGCTACGGCAAATACATCATACACATAGACAGTGACGGTGTGCTCCAGAGGGATGCCATCAGGAACATGGTGACCAAATTCGAGAGGAATCCTGACATCGACTGCATGACCGGAACGATCATGACCAACCCCGAAATGGTCGATGATACCGACAGATTTGGACTCAGACTGCTTAGAAAGCTGGAGTTCTTTGAATACTGTCAGGCGTTCCTTGCTGGCAGGAATTTCCAGTCGGAGTTCAATAATATATTTACTTTATCAGGTGCTTTCTCAGCATTCAGACGATCAACCATCATGAAAACCAATATGTACAATACGGATACTGTGTGCGAGGACACCCATGTAACGTTTCAGATAAGGGATGTGCTCGGAGATAAGGTAGCTCTGTGCAGTGAAGCTATATTTTATGTTGATCCAATAGAAGATATGAACAGACTATATATACAGAGACAGAGATGGCAGAGGGGCGAGATAGAGGTTGTCCACATGTTCATGAAGAACAGGATGAACGCTGTGCGAGGATTTTTCTCTGACTTCATTGTGAGACTGGTTATGTTTGATCACACATTTGCATTCCCGCGTATGATATGGTACTTTGCGCTGATATGCCTTGGAATATTCCAGGATTATCCGTTTGCGCTCATCATAGATTCAGTCATAATCATGTATCTTTTGTATGTGTTTACCACAACACTGCTATATATATGTATAAGTCTTTTTCTGAGTCCGTTTAAACAGCTCAGAAGATATTACATGAGAAAATGGTATCTTGTATTCCTGCTTCCTCTGTACAACTTTGTCGTGTTCTGGTTCAGATTTGCAGGAATAATCAACTCCATGAAGTCTAAGGGAAGCTGGAAAATGCAAAATTTCAGCGAGGAGAGACAGACGGCGTGGAGCATCATAAAGCATGACTTCCGCTGGCTTGGAAGATTGGTGTACAAGGTGACAGGAAGGAGAAAATGTCATGAGCAGGAAAGCTGAAAAGAATAAGACATATAGAGGACGAGTAGTGGCAGCTTTTGCTGTTGTTCTGTTCATGATAGCTCTGGAAACCATATACTATGGTTATCACATGAAAACCAATAGAGACAACATCCTTTCAGCGTATAAGGACGACCAGCTGCAGACGGTATCTATTCTGGCTGAGAGACTGGAAGGTTTGAGTGAGAAAGATATGGAGTCAGTCATAAATGAAGTAGTTGATGTATCCGGTTCGGAATGGGCGTTCCTTATAGAAGAGGATGATATCATGTTTATCAAGGATACGGCAACCACGGCGGAACTGTCTAACATGACTGCATCAGGTCTGGATGAATATATGAGCGAACAAAGGGGAATAGTCAGTACGGCTGCTATTGCCGGATCTGGTTACGTTGTCGGGATATATGCTGACAGGTCATATGTTCTTTCGTCATACGGAGTGAATGATTTTGAATTCTATATCGTAATAGCTGTGATAGCAGCCTTCCTTGTCCTTGGCGGCATGGTTATAGAGTATGCCGGCAGGATAGGACATATGGGCAGAAAGGTTCAAAGATTAGAAGATGAACTTACAGCGAGAAATGAGAAATTCGATGAATATGAGAGACTTACAGAAAGCTATGGGGAAGAGTTAAGGCAGAAGGATATTGAGCCTGCAGATAAAAAATCAGGTAGATATTACGATATGGAGGTTGTGGACTCTCTGCTCTCAAAATCGACAGATTCGGAGCTTTATCCGATCACTTTCTTGTTCATAAGTGTTCAGATGGGAGATCGTTATTTTTCAAGAGATGAGATATTCGGGATAATGGATTTCATAAAGGGCTGCATGGGATCTAATCATGTGACCGCAGAAATGTCAAAGGGCAATTTTGTTGTGCTTATGTATATGACAGATATGTCAACGGCTGAACAGATACGTGATAAGATGCTTGAAAGCTGGAAAAGAACCTCAGCAAATGAAGCGGGGGTCGAGATTAGAACAGAACTCAGAGCTGTCACAGACGGCGATGATCCGAGAAAAGTATTCTACGGGGAGGAGATGAACAGATGAGATTCAGACAATACAAATTCAAATTCTACCTCAATGCCAGACATGGAATATATAAAAATGGAGTACTTGGGGAGGTACATCCTCACACATGGGAGATTGTCATAGATGTTGTCAAGGGACGAGATGAGACTGTAAAGTTCCATCATCTGGAGCACAGAGTTGAAGAATTTCTGAGCAGATATCAGGACAAGACTTTGAATGAGATTGCACCATTTGACATGATAAATCCCACACTTGAGAATATGTGTGAGTATTTCAAAGATGAGCTGACCGAAATACTCAACAGAAACGGCTGGATATTCCTGATGATGGAGATGAGTGAGTCACCGTCCATGTCATATGTGGTTAGTCTCATTGATGACAGTTACACCGAAGAGATGCAGACCATCAATTCTCTGGCGGACAGGATATTGAAAGAAATAAAGCAGAGCCGTGATGAGACTATAGACAGGATTTATAGCGATATGTATAATAAATAAAATAGTTGACAAAATGATCGGTATGTTTTAACATAACGGTGTTATTAAACGTAACGCTGTTATGTTATTTTATATTATAATTAAATGGGTGAGGATTATGGCAAAGAAAATACAACATGACAGCGAGACGAGGAAAGAACTTCTAAAGTGTGCCAAGGAAGAGTTCATGGATAAGGGATTTATGGGTGCGTCACTTAGAAATATATGTCAGAAGGCAGGAGTTACAACCGGAGCTTTATATTTCTTTTTTAAGGATAAGGACGATCTGTTCTGCAATGTTGTGGGACACATGATGGACAGACTCAATGCTGTGTTAACCGAGCATTTTTCCGTTGAGGTGGACGAGATGAACAATGGCATGGCATCAGACCACAATGAGGGCAGTGATTTTGAGTCGGCCAGGAACATAGTGCATGAGATTTATATGCATAGAGAAGAAGTGCTTCTTGTTCTTACGAAGTCACAGGGATCCAGCATGGAGAGCATGCCAGACAATATAGTGGATCAGATGGATGCACACAATGCATTTATATGTGAGGCGATGTGCAGGGCTTATGGAACACCGATGGTTGACAGGAATGTGGTACATTGGATGTCTCATTCACAGATTGATATGTTTATATTCATGGTGACACATATTGACAATGAGAAGGATGCCTTGAAGTTCGTTGAGACAGGTATGAAATATCTGATCTCAGGCTGGTATGGCCTGGTTAAGCCGTGGCAGGATTCAGAATAAGATTTGACCGGAATAGAAAATTGAAAACAGTAAAATGAAAAATGTGGTACAGGGGAATCAAATTCCCATTATGTCTTATTACAGGTCTTCCGAATTACTGGGAAGACCTAAAAAAAGGCTTAAACCATAACAGCGTTATGTATGCAAATGAACATTTGAATAGCTGCTAAAGTGTAATGGATTGCTATAAAAAATAAAGTAAATGAAAATTAGAACAACGAGGATATCATAAAGGAGGAAAAATTATGTATTTGGAAGTGTCAGGAGTAAAGAAGAGCTATGGAGAGGGTGGAAGTTATGTTCAGGTACTCAAGGGTATAAACACGGGTGTTGAAAAAGGACAGATGTGTGTTATACAGGGAACGTCAGGTTCAGGCAAGTCAACACTTCTGAACTGTATAGGTGGTCTTGACACCATGGATTCAGGTTCGATAAAGGTTGACGGAACAGAGATATTTGGTATGACCAACGACCAGCTTTCGGACTACAGACGTGATAATCTGGGATTTATATTTCAGTTTTATAACCTTGTTCCAAACCTCACTGTGAGGGAGAACATACAGGTGTGTGAGTATCTGACAGATAATCCGCTTCCTATGGATGACTTGATCGAGACACTGGGACTTACGGAGCATCAGAACAAGTTCCCTTCACAGCTCTCAGGTGGACAGCAGCAGAGATGCGCCATAGCGAGAGCACTTGTGAAGAATCCAAAGCTTCTCCTCTGTGATGAACCTACGGGTGCACTTGATTCAAAAACATCCAGAGATATACTTGTTCTTCTCGAAGAGATAAATGTGAAGTATGGGACAACCATGCTGATAGTAACCCACAACAATTCCATCAAGAACATGGTGCACAAGGTCATATTCATAAAGGATGGTCTTATAAGCAAAGAGTATGAGAACAAAGTGAGAGTTCCAGCGGCAGAATTGGAGGACTTGTAATATGCAGAAGGTTTTGAGAAAAAGGGTTCTGAGGGATCTGAAGGAGAATGTGTTCAGATACATAGCACTTGCATTTCTTATAATTATGGGAATGTATGTAATAATTTCTCTCATCGGTGCGGGCTTCACGATTATCGATGGCGGTGCTGAACATGACAATGCAAATAAGATAGAGGCTGGGCAGTTTTCCGTATTCGTTCCACTGAGCGATGAAGAGATATCCCGGCTTGAGGATGCGGGTGCTGATGTTGAGCGGATGTTTTACGAGGATTACGATGTCATGGATGGCAAGACTATCAGGGTATTTGCCAACAGGGAGAACATAGATCTTGTGGAATGTGATGAGGGAAGTCTTGCGGAGGCTGATGATGAGATAGTTGTTGAGAAGAGATTCAGTCAGGTAAATGATATTTCTGTCGGAGATACAATACAGATAGCAGGAAATGAATTTAAGGTGACAGGAATAGGAACATCACCTGATTACAATGCTCTTTTCAAAGAAATGTCAGATACAGTTGTAGACAGCAAGGCGTTTGGAACAGTATTCGTTACAGAGGGGGCATATGATAAACTTCATGCAACAGGCAAGAGTGTCAAGACAGAGACATATCTTTATGCGTTCAGACTCAAGGGTAAGACCACCTGTGATGACGTGAAGGATGCCCTTGAGGACATCAAGGTAGACACAGACAGTATCGATGATGAGTATTTTCAGGAGTATTGGGACAGAACGGGCGCAGCTATAAATGACTTCAAGGATGGCGTAAAGGAGCTTAAGTCAGGTGCAAATGAGCTTGCAGATGGACTTGGAGAACTCACTGACAACAACATAAGGCTGAATAATGCGGCACAGGAGCTGTTTGATGCATATATTGATCAGGCATCGTCATCACTTAAAGCTTACGGATTAGATACTGAGCTTACAGAGGATAATTACAGTGATGAGATGAAGAAAATAGCCGACAGTCAGGGCGGAGTCGTGGCGATGAGCATTGAAAGTGCCTTGAATGACATTGACAGCATCAAGGTGTTCAAGGACGGTATAAAGGAATACACAGATGGAGCTATGGATGCAAAGGATGGCTCTGATGAGCTTGCAGATGGAATGGCAGAACTCAAGAAGGAGACGGATTCATTTCTGAAGGATTATGATACGGATCTTGCCAACATCACATCATTTGTGACAAGTGATGATAATCCGAGAACAGGCGGAGCCGCTGATGACCAGCAGATCAATGTACAGGCGGGATATTTCTTCGGTGTGCTGCTCATGCTTCTGTTCACATATGTCATATCGGTATTCGTTGTACATGGAATAGAGAAGGAGAGCAGCGTCATAGGTGCACTCTATGCCCTGGGGGTCAAGAGAAGAGATCTCATGATGCATTATCTGACACTTCCGGTCATAGTCACAACAGTTGCAGGCATAATCGGTTTCTTGATCGGAATAAGCAATGTTGGAATCCCTGTTCAGATGGCAGATGCATATGCGTATTATTCAATTCCTGCTATGGATGTGAAGATCCCGCCGATTCTTATAGTGTATGGTATCGTGATGCCGCCACTGGCAGCGATAGTTGTTAACTACTTCGTTATCAGAAATAAGCTCTCACAGACAGCTCTTTCACTTATAAAGAATGAGATCAAGCAGCCGAAGGGCAGCAATGTCGATCTCGGAGACATGGGATTTGTCGGAAGATTCAGAGTCAGACAGATGCTCAGAGAGATGAGAACAGGGTTGACCGTTGTGATTGGAATGTTTATAGCCCTCATATGCCTGATGTTAAGTCTTAACACTGCAACTTTCTGTTCAAAGGTCAAGAAGCAGAATGTGGAGGATACCCACTATGAATATATGTATACATATAAGTATCCTACAGAGAATCCCCCTGAGGGCGGTGAGGCAGCGTATGCTAAGACTTTGAAGAAAGAGGTATATGGTTACAACTGGGATGTGACAGTTCTTGGACTTTCAAAGAATACTAAGTATTTTGATGTTGACCTTAAGAATGGCAAGAACAGGGTTGCCATATCATCATCATTTGCTGAGAAATATGGTTATGGTGTGGGTGACGAAATCGTGCTCCACGACGAGGAGAATGATATAGATTATGGTTTTACAGTGGACAGTGTGACACAGTATACTCCGGCATTTTATGTTTTCATGACTATAGATGATGCAAGGGAGCTGTTCGGAGCTGGAAGTGATGAGTACAATGTAGTATTTTCAGACAAGGACCTGGGGGGTGAGCCTGCAAGACTTTATGCAACCACAACAAAGACCGATATAGAGTCGGCTGCCGGAATATTTGCAGATCAGATGAGAAGTATGGTTGTTATGATAGTTGTTTTCTCGACACTTATATTCGTAGTGGTCATGTATCTGATGATGAAGGTCATGATAGACAGATCAGCATTCTCGATTTCCTTGATAAAGGTGTTTGGTTTCAGGACGAAGGAGATCAGGAAGCTTTATCTGGATGGCAACTTTTTCATAATCGCAATAGGTGCAGCAATATGCCTGCCACTTGCCAAGGTAATCATGGATGCTGTGTACCCTTCACTGGTGTCAAATGTAAACTGCGGCGTCAAGCTGACATTTGCCCCATGGCTCTGGGCTGTGCTTTACGGCGGAATACTTGTCCTGTATTTCATAATCAACAGAGTTCTGGTTGGCAGGCTGAACAAGATAGTGCCGGCTGAGGTGCTGAAGAACAGAGAGTAAAGATAGTGGCAGTATGAAATAAAAGTACCTTAAAATAATATATGATTGCGGAGGCGGTATAAATAATCGTCTCCGTTATTTTGTGTGCAAAATTTGTCTGAAAAGCGGATAGGTATTGTGATTGTTGGCGGGAGTATACGGGATATATACGCGTTTTTTCTTGCACAATGTGCAGTTTATATTGTAAAATCATATATGATATGCAAAAAAGTAATAGGAAAAGAGAAGTACAGATATGGAGAAATTACTTAAGATCATTGCCGATGTGAATTCATCGGTGAACAATTTTATATGGGGAGTACCATCCATGATATGTATCGTGGGCGTGGGACTGTGGCTCCTCATAAGAAACAGGGGGGTTCAGTTTACAAAGTTTGGATACGCGTTCAAGCATACGTTTGGAAGGATATTCAACAAGAAGGAGACTTCAGATGGTGCCATCAGTCCTTTTCAGGCCATGTGTACGGCGCTGGCGGGAACGGTTGGAACGGGAAATATAGCCGGTGTTGCTGGAGCCATCGCCATAGGCGGTCCTGGTGCGGTATTCTGGATGTGGATCTCAGCACTTCTCGGAATGGGAACAAAGTTTGCAGAGGTCGTACTTGCAGTGTTCTACCGTGAGAAGGATGCGAATGGTGACTGGGTCGGCGGACCAATGTATTACATCAAGAATGGCCTTGGCAAGAATGCTTACTTCCTGGCTATAGCATATTCAGTCCTCGGTATACTCACAGTGTTCGGAACAGGAAATGCAACACAGGTCAATACCATCACAACAGCTATAGATTCAGCACTTTTTAATTATAATCTGGCTGACAAGAGCAATACATTTACAATCAATCTTGTGATAGGAATCATAATAGCTATTCTTGTTGGTCTCATACTTATAGGAGGAATCAAGAGAATAGGAAGCGTGACAGAGAAGCTGGTGCCATTCATGGCTGCTATGTATATCATCATGGCCATAATTCTTGTAATAATCAATATCAAGAGTGTGCCGGGAGTGTTCGCTTCTATATTTGAAGGTGCATTCAATCCGAAGTCCGTGACCGGTGGAATAGTTGGAAGTCTGTTCCTCAGCATGAGAAAGGGTGTATCGAGAGGTATTTTCTCCAATGAGGCAGGTCTTGGTACAGGATCCATAGCCCATGCATGTTCTGATGTAAAGCATCCGGTGCAGCAGGGACTCTGGGGAATATTCGAGGTATTTATCGATACTATAGTTATATGTACGCTTACGGCACTTGTAATACTGTGCAGTGGAACTGAGGTAGCCTACGGACAGGCTGCAGGAGCCGATCTCACGATCAACGGCTTTGTTGCAACCTACGGCAACTGGATATCGATATTCACAGCGGTGGCTTTGTGCTGTTTCGCGTTCTCAACCATACTCGGATGGGGGCTTTACGGTTCAAGATGTGTCGGATTCCTGTTTGGAAGTAAGCTTATCAAGCCGTTCATGGTTGTGTATGCATTTGTCGCAATCATCGGTGCGACCATGGATCTCGGACTTCTCTGGGATATAGCGGACACCTTCAACGGACTTATGATCATACCTAACCTGATCGCAGTATTCATGCTGTCAGGTACAGTTGTGAAGCTTACCCGTGAGTATTTTCAGGATGGACCGGGCAAGTTTGGGGTTGAGACCGGCAAAGAGAACTGATAAATGAAAGGGACTTTTATATGGAAGAAATATCAAGTGAGATTTCTAACAAGTATGCGATACTTATCGATTCAGAGAATGTATCGGCAAAATATATTGAGAGTATATTTGATGAGCTGTCAAGGCTCGGCTCAATAACGGTGCGGAAGATATATGGGGATTGGTCAAAAAATAACAATGGCTGGGACAAGGATTGTCTGCTGTCATATTCTATACAGCCTGTACAGCAGTTTTCATACACGGCGGGAAAGAATTCAACGGATTCGGCCATGATAATAGATGCGATGGATCTTCTCTATACGAGCAATATAGATGGATTCTGTCTGGTGACAAGCGACAGCGATTTCACTAGGCTTGCATCAAGACTCAGGGAGGCTGGCAAGCAGGTCATCGGAATGGGAGAACGCAAGACTCCGAAAGCGTTCGTGAGTGCGTGTACAAGCTTCAAGATCCTTGATTCACTGGTGACAGAGGATCTCAACAAGCCGGCATCGAAGAATGCCATGCTTGAGGCTGCGGCTGTGGACGAGTCATATATCACAAGCATAAGGGACATAAAGAAGACGGTCTACAATATAATAGATGAGAACGATGACAAGGATAAGAAGACTCATATGGGTGAGATCGGAAGCCGCCTTGTGAACAAATATCCTGACTTTGACGTGAGAAATTATGGGTATTCCAAGCTGTCAACATTCCTCAGTGAGGAGTTTGACGATCTGGATATAGACAGCGGCAGGCAGAAATTTGTGTCCATCAAGAACCATATCGATCCTAAGAGTGCTGTCAAGCTGCGCATAGTGAGACTTCTCACGGAGAATTCTGACACTATGTACAATATGGGACTGCTGAATACAGAACTTAAGAATATTATACCCGGCTTCAGCATAAAGAAATATGGATACAGTAAGTTTTCAAGCTTTCTCAAAAGCTTCGGTTGTTTTGAGATCGTGGGAGACAGGGTAAAATTGACAGATAAGTAGAAAGTGTTTAATGCTTAAATATGTCAAAATTTAGAAAAAATGCCAAATAAATTAACGCTTTTTGTTGAAAATCAATAAGAATAGTGATAAATTGAAAATGTGAGTTTTCAGGTACAGAAAATTCACTATGGGGGAAGAAGTGTACGTGCATATTAAGGAGAGGCATAATCTATGATACTTATTGATACTCAAAAAGAGGAGTTTAGCAAATTAAAAGACATACGTGTTTTTGGACGTATAAGTCATGAGAACAGATTCAACAAGAATCTGCTCGTAATAGGTCTTGGGGGACTTGGAGGCAGGACCGTTTGCGCGCTTAAGGGTATGCTGATGGATAACATCACACCCGAGGATAACATTAATTTCCTCATGATAGATTCAGATATAGCAGAGATGGAGGCTACCATAGATGATAGCAAGGAGGGTGTCGGTTTCAATGCCCTTGAGGTTATCAGTATATACAGACCGGATATTGAGAATGTTCTGGAGAATGGAATCCAGAAGAATCCGATCCATGAGAATCTTGCAAACTGGATGGATCCTGAATTCCCGGCTATCACGATAGGAAGAGACGGAGCAAAGGGGAACAGACAGATTGGACGTCTGATGTTCTCGAATGCATATACGGATGTCAGAATGCTCCTTTTTGACAAGCTTCAGGATGTATACGACAAGACGACGGAGGGAACAGTCGATGTTCTGATCGTATCCGGAATCGCCGGAGGAACCGGAAGTGGAATCCTTTCAGATGTCGCATATAACATACGTGCGTATGGCAAGGCGAAGAAGTGGAACAATCTGAGGATTGGCGGTTGCCTGCTCACACCGGATGTACTGTTCGGCCATAAGGCTGTATATGAAGATACAGAGCTTGTGGCGAGACTCAATGCAAATGGATGTGCGACCCTCAAGGAAGTTGATTATTATATGAAGCTCTCCGAGAAGGATGACAACTATACATTTATCAGTAAGAAAAACAAGATGGTCATCAGGGAGAATCTCTTTGATGCCTGCATGCTTGTATCAGGTAGAAAGGACGAACAGGGCTACATACCTGAGGGATACATCACAAGGGATACAGCAAGCTTCCTCTACAGGCTAGCCAGCAACAAGTTCATTGGCAACAATGACGTGGAGAACGACAGGAAGCTTCTCAGGGATGTATTTTTTGAGAATGAGGGATATTCCATCACGAACTGGAAGATGGAGCACAGTGATGAGAATATCAAGAAGTCAAACTGCTATTACAAGGTAGTAAGCGAGGCTGACTACCATATTCCTATCAAAGAGATAGAGAATATGTGTGAGAATGATCTGTTTTCCCAGGCATATAAGGGATTGTTCAGATCTCCGTTCAAGGAGGGCAATGCCGAGGAGGATATCAAGAATGTACTCGCAGAGCTCACTGTATTCTTGCAGGAGGAGCAGGGTGAGGATATCAAACTTGCCGTGAACGGTCTCATACAGTACGGCCAGATCACCAAGCCTACATATAAGATGATAAAGAAGAATACGGACGGTCTTCGAGAGGGCTTTGCCAGGAAGATGGAGAACTTTGAGAAGGAACTTCCGGTTATCATAAAGTCGATGAAGAACAAGCTTTGGAGTTCACTTGATGATGTGATATCCAAATATATGAATGAGTTTGGCCCATATGGCGCAATAGATGTCATAGGTGCACCGAGTGCCGGTGTAACAGATTCCACAAAGGGTATGATGGCTGAAGTCAGAAAGCTTGAGAAGATGATGAAGGATTATACACCGTCGGGTGAATATACCAGAATCATTGATTCCATCAAGACCATTGTTGCGAAGAGATTCTTCACTTTCCCTTCAGCGAAGAGGGAGACTGAGAATGGTTATTTCGATGCATGCATCAAGGAAGCACTTGCTGCGGAGAGAACAAAGCTTATAGATGAACTCGATGCACAGGATCTGTTTGGAGATACACTTAGATGGCTTCAGCAGAGGGCAGAGAGACTTGACGAGATATATTCACAGTTTGGAGAGGATCTGAAGAATTCCATCGAGGATCTTGCGAATAACGGTGATAAGGCTGTTGGCAATATACTCAAGAAAGCCAAGAGACATGAATTCCTTCCGACTGATTATGTCACATCCAGAAGGATAAAAGAGATGGAGACAGGGATCATCAAGCTCATGCTGGACAACGAGTCCAATATAGACAGTGGAAGAGTTGTTCCTGTCAAGGATGAGATGGAGAAGATATATAGAGAGCTGTTTTCCGGTGTCGGAGCATATGGTCCTGAGAAGATGTTCACAGTGGCATTTGCTGATAAGAAGCTAACGGAGCAGGATCTCAACGTTATGTATGGATCTCCGATCAACGACAGGAGAACATCAATCATGGAGGAGGCTGCCAGGGCGTTTGTGGATGATATATCAGAGGAACAGCCTCTGTGTGTTCTTGCTGACGGATATAAGGAGAAGCTTCTTGCAAAGAAATATATATCGGTTCCAAATGTGATGCCGTATTTCAGCAAGGCAGTCAAAGCTATACTGATGGCTCCACCTTACAATGAGAAGGAGGATTCAATAACGCTCAATCCGGGTGAGATAGAGATCTCGATCGATGATATATTTGTCGGTGTTCCGGTATCCATGATGCAGTGTGCGATGGAGATGCAGATGGCTTACAATGCAGTATATGATTACAAGGGACTTCATATTGATGAGGTGAACAAGGATATGAAGAGCTTCCCTGATTTTGTCACAATATAGGTTAGTTTATACAGCCCTTTAATATGCGAGTATTAAGGGGCTGTATTGTTGTTATGACCATGGCGTATTTTGTAGAAAGAGATGGAATTGGATTTGAATAAATCTTTTAACGGATACAGAGCATATATAATGGATACGGGGGCATTTGCTGACGATGGGATATATGGCAGATGTCTGGATGCGGTATCGGAATACAGAAGGTGTAAGGTGGAACGTCTCAGGAGGCGGGATGACAGGAATGCCAGTCTTGCAGCGGGAATCCTGCTTGCACATGCTCTCAGGGAATGTGCCGGAATTGATGAACGGCTGGTCACGTATGAGAAGAATAAGGCGGGAAAGCCGTTTATAAAGGACATTCAGTTTTCGATAAGCCATACCGAGGGTTGTGTGGCGGCTGCGATAGGCAGTGAGCCTTGTGGTATAGACGTTGAGAGAGTCAGAAGGATACCGGACAGCATAGTTAACCGCCTGTATTCGGATGAGGATAAAAAATGTGTGATGTCGTGTGCACACCCGGAAATATACAGCACATGTGTGTGGACAAGGCGCGAGGCGTACAGCAAGATGGCCGGAACGGGCATACTTATGAAGGATGAGGAACAGCAAATGGTCATGGACAATGCACATATGGAGAAGAAGAATATCTGGCTGGGCAATTATGCCGTATGCAGGGCTGAGTGTGACGGCCGTATGCATATGGATGAAATAGCGGATCCTGCGCATGCAGAGGGAGATATGAATATAGACTTTATAGCTGCATTTTGCGCAGCTTCTGATGGAACTTTTTCACCGGGTATTAAGATGATTGATTCGGCTGATATTGTGTGTTATTATGTTTAATTAGGTGTATTAGGAAGAACTACATAAGGAGAAAAAAATGAGTAAAAAAGCTACAAAGGCGCTTAACAATAAATATTATGTCGCAAGATATAATGCGTCTAAGGTGAACGATAACCTTACAAGCAGGGAGAAGAGTGCAGAGGTGCTAAATATAGACAGGACAAGGCTTTCAAGGATAGAGCTTGGCACAGTAGTTCCGTATCCTGAGGAGGTACTTTCCATGTCAAAGGCATATGACATCCCTGAACTCTGTAACAGCTATTGTTCAGGCGACTGCCCTATAGGAAAAGAGACTGTGAAGCCGATAAATGCGGACAGCCTTGACAGGCTTATACTTCAGTTCCTCGGATCTTCCAAGAAGATGGAAGATATATCTGAGCAGCTTATAGAGATCACCGCAGATGGAATAGTCGATGAGACCGAGGTTGCAGCTTTTGACGCTGTCCTTGAGGAGCTTGAGAAGATGTCTGTGAATATACAGTCGCTTATGCTCTGGGCTCAGAAGAACAGGGACATTTTGAAGAATAAGAATCAATAAATTGTATATGAGGAAAAGATAATGGATGACAAGTTAAGAGAAGAGATCAACAGAAGAAGGACATTTGCCATAATTTCACATCCTGATGCAGGTAAGACTACACTCACAGAGAAGTTTCTGCTCTTTGGCGGCGCAATAAACACAGCGGGATCTGTAAAGGGAAAGGCAAATTCCAAATATGCAGTGTCGGACTGGATGGATATAGAGAAGGAGAGAGGTATCTCGGTAACCTCGTCTGTTCTGCAGTTCAATTATGACGGATATTGCATAAACATACTTGACACACCTGGACATCAGGATTTCTCGGAGGATACCTACCGTACACTTATGGCTGCGGATTCTGCGGTCATGGTGATCGATGCATCCAAGGGTGTTGAGGCTCAGACCATAAAGCTCTTTAAGGTATGTGTCATGAGACATATACCTATATTCACATTTATAAATAAGATGGACAGAGATGCAAGGGATACATTTGAGCTTCTCGATGATATAGAGACTGTTCTCGGTATCAAGACATGCCCTGTCAACTGGCCTATAGGTTCAGGAAAAGAGTTCAAGGGTGTATATGACAGAAAGACCAAGATAGTGTCCACGTTCCAGGCTATATCGACAGGTGGAGCCAAGAAGGCGGAGGAAACAGATTATCATATAGACGATGAGGCTCTCAAGAAGCTTGTCGGCCCATACCTCTTTGACCAGTTCAATGAGGAGATAGAGCTTATAGATGGTGCCACAGAGGAGATGGATATAGAGAAGGTCAGAGCCGGAGAGCTCTCCCCTGTATTTTTCGGTTCTGCGCTGAATACATTTGGTATCGAGCAGTTCCTGAACTATTTCCTTAAGATGACGACACCTCCTATCGGACGTAATTCATCAGAGGGAATCATAGATCCTGTAACAGAGCCGTTCTCAGCTTTTGTGTTCAAGATTCAGGCAAATATGAACAAGGCTCACAGAGACAGAATCGCATTTATGAGAATCTGCTCTGGTAAGTTTGAGGCAGGCATGGAGGTATATCATGCTGCCAGCAAGAGAAAGATCAAGCTTTCCCAGCCACAGCAGCTTATGGCTCAGGACAGAAAGATCGTCGATGAGGCTTATGCCGGTGACGTTATAGGTGTATTTGATCCTGATCTGTTCTCCATCGGAGATACGCTCACAACAGGCGGAAAGAAGTTTGAGTATGAGGGTATCCCTACATTTGCACCGGAGCACTTCTGCAGGGTTGTTCAGCTCAACAGCATGAAGCGTAAGCAGTTTGTCAAGGGTGTAACTCAGATTGCCCAGGAGGGTGCTATACAGATATTCCAGGAGTACACTGCGGGACTTTCGGAGATCATAGTCGGAGTTGTAGGTGTGCTTCAGTTTGATGTACTTAAGTACAGACTTGAGAACGAGTACGGCTGTGAGATAAGACTTGAGCCGATACCATATAACTATATCAGATGGGTGAAGGATCCTACCATAGACGTGACAAAGCTCAAGCGTGTGAGCGATGTCAAGAAGGTTAAGGACATGAAGGGTAATCCGCTTCTCCTGTTTGCAAATGAGTGGGTCATCGATCAGGTTCTCCAGCACAATGAGGGACTTGAACTTGAGGAGTTCAGAAAGAACTAGATATACGAAGATAAGAGACCATGAAGATGATGAGTGACTTAGGGCACAAATTGGTTTTCATGGTCTTTTTGCGTGCATATATATCAGTAAAAGTGGTGCAAATATGAATAAATTGGCATGTATCTGACAATCCTAGTGTTAGACAGATAACACGTGGAGGGACATGATATGGCGCTGAACAGAGTGGTTATATGTGGTGTAAATACATCGAAATTACCATATCTTACAGAGGATGAGAAGAACATGCTGTTTGACAGGATGGAGCAGGGAGACAGCTCTGCCCGGGAGGAGTTTATAGAGGGGAATCTCCGCCTTGTGCTCAGCGTGATCCAGAGATTTGGCAGTTCAAATGAGAATCCGGATGATCTGTTCCAGGTTGGCTGTATAGGGCTTATCAAGGCGTTGGATAATTTTGACAGAAGTCTCAATGTCAAATTCAGTACGTACGCTGTGCCTATGATCATAGGTGAGTGCAGAAGGTATCTCAGAGATAACAATGCTATAAGAGTATCAAGGTCATTGCGTGATATAGCCTACAAGGCGATATATGCCAAGGAAAATCTCCAGAAGACAAAGGATAAGGAGCCGACGATAGAGGAGATAGCGGAGGAGATAAGTATACCGAAGGAAGATATAGTCATGTCGCTTGATGCCATATCGGCACCGCTGTCCCTGTATGAGCCGGTGTATCAGGAGGGTGGAGACACCTTGTACATTATGGATCAGATAAGAGACAGAAAGAATAAGGAGGAGATGTGGGTTGAAAACCTTGATCTCAGAGAGGCTATGGACAGGCTGTGCGATAGGGAGAAGAATATAGTGAGGCTGAGATTTTTTGAGGGAAAGACCCAGACGGAGGTGGCGGAGGAGATATGCATATCCCAGGCGCAGGTCAGCCGCCTCGAGAAGAATGCGATAAAAAGTCTTAGAAGGTATCTTGAGGACAAGTAATAGTGATACACAATATAAATATCCCCGCTGTTATTGTAAAAACAGCGGGGATATTTATTGTGCAATACATGCATATAGTGATAGAAGATGATCAGATGAGATAACTTGTACCGAGATCAACATCCTTTACATCGTGTCTGGTTACAAGGCCATCTTTTTCTATGTCGTGCTGTATCTTTTTCAGTGTTTCCATTGGAAGTTCGGTCATAAGAGCAACCTCCTCAAGAGAGATATCGACCTTGAGCATCTTTTCTGCCATATCGTATTTGGCTTTTGTTGTATTGTTCATAAAAATCACTCCTTGGTGTGCTTGGTTAAATCCTGCTCAGCCCATGCTAAGAACTTGTCGTTTGCATCGATCACCTTCTGCATTGCAGCGTGTCCCGGAGCACCGATTGTGTTACGCTTCTGAACACATTCTTCCATGCTGATGGCTGTATATATGTCATCTTCAAATACAGGACAGATGGCCTTGTACTCGTCGAGACTAAGCTGGTCGAGGGAGATGTTCTCCTCTATGCACTTCAGAACGAGCTGGCCGACGATGCCGTGTGCATCACGGAAAGGTACACCGTGATTTACAAGGTAATCTGCGGCATCTGTTGCGTTGGTGAATCCGTTCTTGGCTGATGCTTCCATTCTAGGCTTGTTGACTGTCATGGTGGCTATCATGCCTGTGAACAGTGCGAGACATCCCTTTACAGTGTCTATCGCGTCAAATGTGAGCTCCTTATCCTCCTGCATGTCCTTGTTGTATGCGAGAGGGATTCCCTTCATGGTTGTGAGAAGGGAGGTGAGAGCACCGTAAACCCTGCCTGTCTTACCTCTTACGAGCTCGGCTATATCCGGGTTCTTCTTCTGTGGCATGATAGAGCTTCCTGTGCTGTATGAATCATCGAGCTCAACAAACTGATATTCATTTGAGTTCCAGATGATGATCTCCTCGGAGAAACGTGAGAGATGCATCATGATGGTAGACATGGCGGATAAAAGCTCTATGCAGTAATCCCTGTCGGCAACTGAATCCATGCTGTTGAGAGTCGGACCGTAGAAGTCCAGCAGAGAAGCGGTGAGCTCTCTGTCGAGCGGATATGTGGTTCCTGCGAGGGCACCTGATCCGAGAGGACAGTAGTTCATTCTGTCATATATATCGTTCATTCTGTCGTAGTCACGCTTGAACATCTCCATGTATGCTCCAAAGTGATGTGCCAGAGTTATTGGCTGTGCCTTCTGGAGGTGAGTAAATCCAGGCATGTATGTGTCGATGTGCTCATTCATAAGTCTGTGAAGAGTAGTCAGAAACTTGTAAATAAGCTCCTTGAGCTCGATGATCTCGTCTCTTACATAGAGCTTCATGTCCAATGCAACCTGGTCGTTCCTGCTTCGTCCGGTGTGGAGCTTTTTGCCCACATCGCCGATCCTGTCTATGAGATTTGCCTCGACAAAGCTGTGTATATCTTCGTATTCTGAAGTGATCTGCAGAGAACCGTTCTCCACATCGTTCAGTATGCCCTTAAGTCCCGCTATGATCTGATCTCTTTCCTCGTCAGTGAGAATACCGGATGAAGCGAGCATGGTTACATGCGCGATACTTCCGCGGATATCCTGTCTGTAGAATTTCTGATCAAATGAAATAGATGCGTTAAAGTTATATACTAATTTGTCTGTTTCTTTTGTGAAGCGTCCGCCCCAGAGCTGAGCCATATTAAATCCTCTTTTCTGTTATTTTTTTGTTTTAGGTTGAAAAATGAGTAAATTATAAGGTAGTTTTCAAACAAAGTACATTTTACAACATAAAAGTGCGCATATCAACACAAATAAGGTTTATTTATAACCACAGGAAATGCGTGGTTGGTGCTTGCGGCGCAAAAGTACAGATGATAAAATATACAGGCGGATCACCGCAGCAAAGCAGGGATGGAGGATTGACAGGAAGTTTGGGTACAAAAAAGAAGATTCTTGGAGTTATAAGTATTGTAGTTGTTCTCTCGCTGATGATGGTGGGAGTGCGGTGGTTGTTCTTCAATGTGATCAAGAGCAGCCAGATGCTTGATGGCCTGGTGGAGTTCCGGGCGGCCGTTGTCCAGGATATGGAGGACGGAGACGAGTCGGGCATGTATTATGTAAGTAATGTGGCGAAAAGTGATGTGCACAACATCAACAAATATATAGATTCGGCATACGGCTCAGTGGATACGTACAGGATAATAATCGAGACGGGAAGATATCTGGCAATACAGCTCAACTATGAACTGTCGGATAATTATTATGCTGTCAGAAAATATATAGAAGGAACGGATATCCCGGAGGACAACATAAGGGCGAAGCAGATATATGAGGTGATCGACAGCTTTATAAATGACAACATTTCAGATGGCATGAGCGACCTTGACAAGGAGATCGCCGTGCACGATTATATAGTGGAAAACTGTGTCTATGGATATCCCGACAATAATGATGATGCATATACGGCATATGGAGCGCTGGTGCTTCACCAGAGCGTGTGCGACGGCTACGCTGAGGCGTTCTTCATAATCATGTCCTGTCTGGGCGTCAAATGTGACATAGTAGTCGGAAGCACGGAGGAAGGACTTCATGCATGGAATCAGATAGAGCTCGGCGGAGAATGGTATAATGTGGATCTGACATGGGATGATTCGCTGCCGGATATGGGCAGCTATCTGAAGCACACCTATGTGAATGTCGATGACAGCACACTGGAACTGACTCACTCATGGGAAAAGCAATTCTATAGAGAGTGTGCCGACACAGCGTATAATTTCTATAAAAAGAGGTTTTATACCTATGATTCGTTCGATGAGTATAAAAAAGGCATAAGGATACAGATGGGCGGCAGTAATGTGCTGGAAGCTGCTATATATACAGATGACGAAACATTTGACTTGTCATTTCTGTACAATTATGGCAATATAAGGTCTATAAATTATGTGGTGGAAGATATGGGCGGCTACAAAGTTGTCGTCGTATATCTGAATATGAAGTGATAAAAATAGAATTGACATAATGGCGCGGAGGTGCGATATGCGAAAAAGAGAGTTTATGGATGAGCTGAAGAAAGCTCTTGATGGAAATGTCTCAACGCAGACATATTATGACACGATAAATTATTATGAGGATTATTTTAAGAAGCAGAAAGAAGCAGGCAAGTCAGAGGAGGAGATATGTTCATCTCTGGGATCTGCAAGACTGATCGCCAAGACGATCATTGACACAGAGGGACAGGGCGCAAGCGGAAGATATTATGATACAGAATCATCTTCGTATGATGACAGCTACAACACCCGCAAAGCCAGCGGAGGCAGTCAGAAGGGCTGGCATGTAAATGTGGACGACGAGGGCAATACAAGCTTTGCTTATGGCAAGCTTGATTTCAGTTCACCGATAGGCAAGGTGCTGACAGCGATAATACTCATTCTTGTGGCTGCACTTGTTATAGGTATAGTGCTTGGAGTTATCTGGCTGGGATTTAAGATAGTGTGGTATATCGTGATACCTGTTGTCATCATTCTGTTCATAGTGAATCTCATTATTTACTTGTTTGGTGGAGACCGATAAAAAATAAAATAAAAAAGTGAAAAAAGTTGTTGACAAAACATGGTCACTTGAGTATACTAACAAAGGTGTCAGCGATGACACGAAGTAATATGGGATCTTAGCTCAGCTGGGAGAGCATCTGCCTTACAAGCAGAGGGTCATAGGTTCGAGCCCTATAGGTCCCATTTACAAGACATGGCGAGATAGCTCAGTTGGCTAGAGCATGCGGTTCATACCCGCAGTGTCGAGGGTTCGAATCCCCCTCTCGCTACTATTTAATGAGACGGAAGACATTCCGTCTTTTTTTTATTCATATAAGGAGGATATCACATGAGAGTTGGAATGGGATACGATGTCCACAGACTAGTTGAGGGACGAAAACTTATAATCGGAGGAGTTGAGATTCCATATGAGAAAGGACTCCTTGGACACAGCGATGCGGATGTACTTCTTCATGCGATAATGGATGCGCTTCTAGGTGCTGCGGCGTTGGGGGATATTGGAAAGCATTTCCCTGATACTGATGAGAGGTATAAGGGAGCGGACAGCATGAAGCTCCTGTCAGAAGTGAAGAGACTTCTCGAGGAGAAGCTCTACATCATCGAGAACATAGATGCGACCGTAATTGCCCAGAGCCCTAAGATGGCGCCGTACATTGATCAGATGAGGGAGAATATCTGTAATTGCCTGTGTATAGACAAGGATCAGGTCAATATCAAGGCGACAACGGAGGAGAAGCTTGGGTTTACCGGAGGGGGACTTGGAATAAGCTCCCAGGCGGTGTGCCTCATAGAGTCGGCATTTAATTACGCCGGAGATGATGCCGGAGCTGTCAGAACGGCAGGCTGTGGCGGATGCGGTGGATGTCCAGCGGGAATAAGATGACAAAACAGCCCATGTATGCTAGAATATAAGGGCTTAGAATTTTAAAGAACTTAAGGAGAAAAAAGGTATGTTAAATGATGGTTATGCAGAACATATAGTTAAGGCGAAGACACCTGCGAGTGTTACCTGCGGTATGGCTGCCGGAATCGTGCTGATGATCGCCGGACTTGGCGCAGCGATGTTCGTTCAGGGCTTTGGCAGTATTGGATTCTTAGTTGCGATTGCAGGTGCTGTTGTATTTGGTATTTTTGTTTCCAGAAGAGAGACGGAGTATGAATATATAATGGTGAATGAGGATATAGACATCGCAAGGATCATTGCAAAGAAGAGCAGAAAAAAGATCATGAGCTTCAGCAACGCCGATGTAAAGTTCATTGCGAAAGAGGGATGCATTTACCTCGACAATGAGCTTCAGCAGGACAGCTCAATAAAGACCAGGGATTTCACATCCGGCAATAAGCAGAATCAGGATGGTGTGTATGTGTTCGTCCTCAACAAAAACGGCAAGGCTGAATTCGTGAAGCTTGAGCTCTCAGACAGAACTATTGATCATGTAAATAACTTTTTCAGAGGAAAGTATAAAGAATAAATAATATTGACCCTCACGGTTGATACTAAACTGTATATATACAGGAGGTGTCGCTGTGAGGGTCTTTGTGTGTAAGTGCTTTACTATATTTATGACGGGTGGGATGATATATTATTTCCTGGAGATATCAGCCAGGCATTATTCCCATTATTCCATGATAATTTGTGGAGGTCTTGCTACGCTTTTGTGCGGCGGACTGAACCAGATGTTTCCGAAGATGGGGATACTTGCGCAGATGCTGGTTTCCTCTGTGATAATATCTGAGCTGGAGTTCCTGACCGGGTATGTTGTGAATATAAGACTAGGACTTAACGTGTGGGATTACTCTGATATGCCGTTAAATCTTGCGGGGCAGATATGTGTGCCTTATTCTATCCTGTGGATGTTCCTGTCGCTGATCATAATATATGTGGATGATGAGATACGGTGTCATATGTATAATGAAGAAAGGCCTGAGTACAGATTAATATAAAATATGGGAAAAAGCTCTTGATTCCATAGGGGAGTGGAGTAACAGCTTTTTCCCATATTCCATGTGTGTGCATATTTAATAAATTCCGTGTGAAAATATTATGATTCAAGGGGAGTAATCTTTAAACCCTTATAAAGCTTAGTATAAAGATTGCGCTCATCAGAGTACAACATTATACCACGTGAATCGCGTACGATATACGCATATTTGTTCTTCTGCACATTCATGTAAAGAACTTCATCAACGTTGAGCTCCTTGGCTTTGACCTTGGCAACGCTGACGCTGAGCGGCTCTAACTTGTACTTTTTAATTGCCTGCTGAACTGTCATAATCTACACCTCCATTGATAAATGATCATAACGTGCTTTAGTAACTATCTACAGTATATTGTAAAGATATAACAAAGTCAACTAGTAAACATGCACAAATGTGCAAAAGGTCATCGAATGTTGTAAAATGTGGTGTGAAATATCAACAAAAAAGGAGAAAACAATGATGCAAAATGCAAATTATTATCAAATGATGGAGAGACAGATAGCTGAATTTGATAGTGAAAATACACAATGCGGCAGAAAAAAACTGTTGCTGCACTGCTGTTGTGCGCCATGTTCCAGCCATTGTCTGTCGGTCCTTGCGGAGCATTTTGACATAACAGCTTATTTTTACAATCCAAATATAACGGATTACGATGAGTACATAAAAAGATTCCGTGAGCTTGACAGATTTGTACATGAAGTATATGTGGAAGGAGTGGATGTCGAACTGGCGGAGCATGAGCCGCAGGTGTTTCTGGATATGGCTAAGGGCAGGGAGGATCTTCCTGAGAGAGGACTCAGGTGCTATGACTGCTATAAGCTGAGACTTGAGAAGAGCGCGATCCATGCGAAGAAAAATGAATATGACGTATTTACGACCACATTGTCGATAAGCCCCCACAAGAATGCGGACTGGCTGAACGAGATAGGTGCAGAGATGAGCAGGAAATACGACATAGATTATCTGTTCAGTGATTTCAAGAAGAAAAATGGATATAAGCACTCGATAGAGCTGTCAAAGGAATATGGATTATACAGACAGAATTTCTGTGGATGTGAATTCAGCAGACGGGCTGCTGAGCTCAGAGATGAAAAAATTAATAAAAATATTGAATAAAAAACAATATTTTTGTCGTGAACACAAAAATAAAAAATATATCGAAAAAAATATTGTACCGCCTTGTCAAATGTGGTAGTATTTATTAAATTAAGAAAAAAAGAGGCCAATAAATGTGGGTTATCTCAAGCGTTTCCCCGTTTTCACTCTTTTTTTTTGAGCAAAAATAGAAAAAACGAAAGGAATACGATTATGAAAGCTTTTTTGATACTTGAAGACGGACACGTGTTTGAAGGTAAAAGTATTGGCTCTACTGACGAGATAATCAGTGAGATAGTATTCAATACTTCGATGACCGGCTATCTGGAAATTCTTACAGATCCATCATATGCAGGGCAGTCAGTATGTATGACATATCCGCTTATAGGCAACTACGGTGTATGCAGAGAGGATATGGAGGCTGGCATACCTTGGCAGTCAGGATTCATTGTTAGAGAGCTCTGCAAGACTCCTAGTAATTTCAGAAGCGAGATGACCATAAACGAATTTCTTGTTGAGAATAATATAACTGGTATAGAAGGAATAGATACCAGAACACTTACCAAGATCCTCAGGAAAGATGGTACCATGAGAGGTATGATCACAACTGATGAGAATTATGATTTTGATGAGTGCATGAAGCGTATTAAGGCATGGAAGATGGGACATGTTGTTCTCGATGTTACATGTAAGGAGAAAATGTTCTATCCTGGCGATGGATATAAGGTTGCAGTCATCGATCTCGGTGTTAAAAAGAACATCGTCAAGTCCCTCCTTGCAAGAGGTTGTCAGGTTACTGTATATCCTGCAGAGACACCTGCTGAGGAGATCATCGCAGACGCTCCGGACGGAATCATGCTTACAAATGGTCCTGGAGATCCAAAGGAGTGTAAGGTCACAATAGCTCAGGTAAAGAAGCTTTTCGATACAGATATTCCAATTTTTGCTATATGTCTTGGACATCAGCTCATGGCGCTTGCCAACGGCGGTGATACAGAGAAGATGAAGTACGGACACAGAGGTGCAAACCATCCTGTAAGAGATATGAAGACCGGCAAGGTATATATTTCAACACAGAATCACGGATATATGGTCAAGGAAGACAGCCTCGACAGAAAGATCGCAGAGGTCAGCTTCGTCAATGTAAATGACGGAACAGTAGAGGGAGTTCACTATCTTGGAAAGAATGCACAGACAGTTCAGTTCCATCCGGAGGCATGTGCAGGTCCGCTGGATACAGATTCGCTGTTTGATACATTTATGAATATGATGGAGGTGTCAAAGTAATGCCAAAGAATCCTAATATAAAAAAGGTTGTAGTTATCGGATCAGGTCCTATAGTCATCGGTCAGGCTGCTGAGTTTGATTACGCCGGAACACAGGCGTGCCGTTCTCTTAAGGAAGAGGGACTGTGCGTTGTCCTCATCAACTCAAACCCTGCAACCATCATGACGGACAAGGATATAGCAGATAAGGTATATATTGAGCCTCTTACGGTTGATGTTGTAAAGGCTATCATTGAGAAGGAGAAGCCGGACAGCCTTCTGCCGACACTCGGCGGTCAGGCAGCCCTCAACATCGCCATGGAGCTTGATGAGTCAGGTTTCCTCAGAGAGCATGACGTGCTTCTCATAGGAACATCATCAACGACCATCAAGAAGGCCGAGGACAGACTTGAGTTCAAGAAGACTATGGAGAAGATCCATGAGCCTGTAGCACCTTCAGAGGTCGTTACAACTGTTCAGGGCGGTCTTAACTTTGTCAAGAAGATAGGATACCCTGTCGTTCTTCGTCCTGCATATACACTTGGAGGTTCAGGTGGTGGTATAGCCAACAATGAGGAAGAGTTCAAGGAGATCCTCATGAACGGTCTCAGACTTTCACGTGTTGGGCAGGTCCTCGTTGAGAGATGTATAGCAGGGTGGAAGGAGATCGAGTACGAGGTTATGCGTGATGCAAATGGTACATGTATAACTGTATGTAACATGGAGAACCTTGATCCTGTCGGAGTTCACACAGGAGATTCTATAGTTGTAGCTCCGTCGCAGACACTTGGAGACAAGGAATACCAGATGCTCAGAAGTTCAGCACTGAACATTATCTCAGAGCTCAACATCAAGGGTGGATGTAACGTTCAGTTTGCTCTGAATCCTAATTCATTTGAGTATTGTGTTATCGAGGTAAACCCAAGAGTTTCAAGATCATCGGCACTTGCATCAAAGGCAACCGGATATCCTATTGCAAAGGTATCTGCCAAGATAGCCCTTGGATACAACCTGGATGAGATCAAGAACGCTATTACAAAGAAGACATATGCCAGCTTTGAGCCGGCACTTGATTACGTGGTTGTCAAGATCCCTAGACTTCCATTTGATAAATTCATCGCCGCTGACCATGATCTGACAACACAGATGAAGGCAACCGGTGAGGTTATGAGTATCTGTACAAACTTTGAGGGTGCACTTATGAAGGCTCTCCGTTCACTGGAGCAGCATGTAGACAGTCTCTGGTCAAGCAGATACAAGGATATGACAGACGAAGAGGTTATAAAGCTTCTCGGACATGTTGATGACAGACGTATCTATGTCATAGCTGAGGCTATCAGACGTGGAATATCATACGATCAGATCTATGACATCACCAAGATTGACAGATGGTTCATAGACAAGATCCACAACCTTGTTAAGGCTGAGAGAAAGATAATCGAGTCCAAGGGAGATATCTCCAAGGAGCTAATGAAGGAGATCAAGAGAGTTGAGTTCCCTGACAAGGTTATCGCGAGACTCACAGGCAAGACAGAGAAAGAGATCAGACAGATGCGTTACGACTACGGTGTAACAGCACACTTCAAGATGGTTGATACATGTGCAGCAGAGTTTGATGCCATGACTCCATATTACTATTCATGCTTTGATTCTCTGGAGAACGAGGTCGCTGAGGACAATTCAAAGAAGAAAGTAATGGTACTTGGTTCAGGCCCGATCAGAATCGGACAGGGTATCGAGTTCGATTACTGTTCAGTTCACAGCACATGGGCATTTGAGAGAAAGGGTTACGAGACAATCATCGTCAACAACAACCCTGAGACAGTCAGTACAGACTTTGATATAGCAAACAAGCTTTACTTTGAGCCTCTTACAGCGGAGGATGTTGAGGCTATAGTAAATCTGGAGCATCCGGATGGAGCTGTTGTACAGTTCGGTGGACAGACCGCTATCAAGCTCACAGAGGCACTCATGGAGATGGGGGTACCAATCCTTGGAACAAGTGCAGAGAATGTAGATGCAGCAGAGGACAGAGAGCTCTTCGATGAGATCCTTGAGAAGTGCTGTATACCAAGACCTGCTGGTAAGACGGTATTTACAAGAGAGCAGGCGCTTGAGGCTGCAAATGAGTTGGGTTATCCGGTACTTGTAAGACCTTCATACGTTCTCGGTGGACAGGGAATGCAGATCGCGATCTCTGATAAGGATATCATAGAGTTCATGGATATCATCAACAGACATACCCAGGAGCACCCAATACTTGTAGATAAGTACATCATGGGTAAAGAGGTCGAAGTCGATGCTGTATGTGACGGAGATGACATACTTATCCCTGGTATCATGGAGCATGTTGAGAGGGCCGGAATACATTCAGGAGACAGTATCTCAGTATATCCTGCACAGACACTCTCACCAAAGACAAAGAGAGTCATCGCTGATTACACCAAGAAGCTTGCAAACAGCCTGCACGTAATCGGACTTATAAATATACAGTTTATTGCATACAATGATGAGGTATATGTAATAGAGGTAAATCCTCGTTCAAGCCGTACAGTTCCATATATAAGCAAGGTAACAGGAATACCTATCGTAGATCTTGCAACACGTGTTATCACAGGTGAGAAGATCAAGGATATGGGTTACACACCTGGTCTTCAGCCGGAGTCAGAGTATTTCGCGATCAAGAAGCCTGTATTCTCATTTGAGAAGATCAGAGGCGCTGAGATAAGCCTTGGACCTGAGATGAAGTCAACAGGAGAGTGCCTTGGTATATCCAAGAACTACAATGAGGCTCTGTACAAGGCATTCCTTGGAGCCGGAATCAATCTTCCAAAGACCAAGAAGATGATCCTCACAGTCAAGGACTCAGATAAGATGGATGCTATAAATATTGGTAAGAGATTTGCTGCTCTTGGATATGAGATATATTCAACAAGAAGCACATGCAGAGTTCTCAATGAGAATGGTGTTCCTGCAAAGCTCATCAACAAGGTTGAGGAGCCATCACCAAATCTGCTTGACCTGATACTGAGCCATGAGATCGATCTGATCATCGACACTCCATCACAGGGTGTTGAGAGAAGCAAGGATGGATTTATCATCAGACGTCACGCAGTTGAGACAGGTGTTACATGTCTTACAAGCCTTGATACAGCCGATGCGCTGCTCACAAGCCTTGAGACCGCTGATACCACAAAGCTTTCACTCGTGGATATAAGCGAGATATAAGTTCTGATTAAACAGATAAAAAATGGGGCAAAATGATAAACAACGTTAAAAGGGGTTGTCATTTTGCCTCATTCAATTTATGCTTGTTAGCATGTGGGATGTCACAAGGCATCTTCCCTGCGTGGCATAGAAATGAATACATTATAATTGATAGAAATAAGAGGTGAAATATGCATAATGTTCCTACAGATGAGGTGTTTGTCATAGGACATAAGAATCCGGATACGGATTCTATATGTTCAGCGATTGCGTACGCCCATCTGAAAAATCAGCATGAGAACAAATACATTCCAAAGAGAGCTGGAAATATAAATAAAGAGACACAGTTTGCCCTTGATTATTTTGGTGTGCAGGAGCCGGCACTTGTGAGCAATGTAAATGTACAGGTGAAGGATATAGCATACAGAATAGTTGATGGTGTGTCGGGAGACATCACCATGAAGAGAGCATTTGAGATAATGCAGGATAACGACGCCACGACACTTCCGGTCGTCAATAACGGCAAGATAAAAGGAATCATAACTGTTGGAGATATAGCCGAGGCATATATGCTTGAGAAGGATGATAATTCCCTGTTCATAGCTGGTACAAAGTTCTCACACATAATAGATACTATAAATGGCGAGCTTGTATACGGTGACGCCGACGGATATGTTAAGGATGGAAGAGTGATCGTGGGAGCTGCCCAGGTTGACATCCTTGAGAGACATGTCAAGGAAAATGACATAGTCATAGTGAGTGACAGGGTTGAGGCTCAGCTTGCGGCCATAAACTGCGGTGCGAGCATGCTCATAGTCTGTCTTGTGAACAGCATATCTGATGTTGTCCTGGAATTTGCTAAGAACAAGGGATGTGCGGTTGTCGTAACACCGACTGACACCTATGCTGTTGCCAGACTTATCGGACAGAGCATGCCTATCGGATTCTTCATGATAAGAGACCGTATAATGACATTCTATGAAGATGACGATATAGATACACTTAAGACGACCATGGCAAAGACCAGAGTGAGATACTTTCCGGTTACGGACGGCTATGGCAACTACAAGGGACTTGTATCAAGGCGTAACTACATCAATGCGAGAAAGAAACAGCTCATACTTGTTGATCACAATGAGAGAACCCAGTCTGTTGACGGCGTGGAGAATGCCGAGATACTCGAGATAATCGACCACCACAGGATCGCGAATATAGAGACCATGAATCCTGTGTATTTCAGAAATCAGCCACTTGGATGTACTGCTACGATCATCTATCAGATGTACAAAGAGCAGAATGTCAAGATAGATAAGCCGATAGCCGGACTGCTCTGCGCAGCGATACTTTCCGATACACTGGCATTTAAGTCTCCGACGTGTACATTTATAGACGAGGCTGCTGCAAAGGAGCTTGCAAGGCTTGCAGAGATAGACATATATGAATTTGCCATGGAGATGTTCGACGCGGGAAGCAACCTCAAGGACAAGACCATGGATGAGATACTTCATCAGGATTTCAAGAAATTCGACATTGGAGATATGGTTGTTGCTGTTGGACAGATCAATTCCGTCAATGAGAAAGAGATAGACAGAATAAGAAACGGTATGCGTGAATTCCTCGGTGGATATATGGAGCCTGGCTGTGATGTGGTCCTGTTTGCAATGACCAATATTCTCCAGGAGGGCTCAGGTATCATATGCGTGGGAGAGAATGCACAGGAACTGTGCAGCAAAGCATTTGATGTGCAGCTTGAGGATAGCTATGCATATCTTTCCGGTGTTGTATCAAGAAAGAAACAGATAGTTCCTGCTCTTGTAAAGGCGACACATCAGATATAGACAGGATCGTATATAGAAGGTAACAGTATGGATATATATACAACAAATGCGTATATAAGAGATACATTTGGAGAGAAATTATATAAGATATCATTGAATGCAGGAACCACCTGTCCCAACCGTGATGGTAAAGTCGGGACAGGTGGCTGTATTTTTTGCAGTGCCAGCGGCTCGGGAGATTTCTCTGAGGATGCAGTCATGAGCATAGATGAACAGATAGAACTGGCAAAAAAGAGAATATCAGGCAAATGCAAATGCGACAGATATATAGCTTATTTCCAGTCATATACAAATACATACGGTGATGTCGATGCTTTGTGCGAAAAGTTTCTGGCGGCTGCAAGAAGGGATGACATTGCGGCTGTATCGATAGCCTCCAGACCGGACTGCTTTGGCCCGGAGGTCATAGATATGATAAAAGATATAATAGCTGTTAAACCTGTGTGGATAGAACTTGGCCTCCAGACAGCAAATGACAGGACAGCACAGCTCATCAACAGGTGTTATGACATAAGTGTGTATGATGAGACGATGAACAGACTCAGAGAACTGGGAGTTCACATTATAGTTCATATGATAATAGGCCTGCCCGGTGAGACGAAGAAGGATATGATTGATACGGTAAGGTACATAGTGCGAAGCGGCGCAAATGGTATAAAGCTCCAACTGCTTCATGTCCTCAGGGGAACTGTTCTTGAAAAAATGTATGAGGAAGGAGTGTTCCGTGCACTGACATTTGCTGAATACGCAGATATTTTGTGTGATTGTCTTAAAGAGCTTCCTCCTGATATGGTTGTTCACAGGTTCACCGGGGATGGGCCTAAGAATATTCTTGTTGCGCCTTTGTGGAGTGCTGATAAGAAGAGAGTTATAAACGATCTGAACCGTATTATTTCGAAATTGTGAGTCTGCTAGCAGCTCAGTGCAGACTTTAAAAACAGCCTGAGATTTTCCCTGCCGTTGTCGTCAAGCTGATCACAGTCGGACAGTATTCCTGTCGCTTCCGGTGGAAGAGTCCTGCCGTGACTGTAGGCGAGGAACACTTCGCTGATGTCCATTTTATTTTTCTTTGCTATATCGATGCAGGTGAGCAGCACCAGGTGACTCATATTAATACTGTATAAATTGGATATCCTGATAAGATTTATGAGATCCGGGATTCGCTCTCCGCATTCATAGTGCGAGTAGGCGGAGACGGACACCTTCAAGATGGCGGCTATTTCCTGCTGCCTTTTTCCGTGGCTGCGCCTCAGAGACTTCAGTGCGCCGCCTATCACTGCACAGTTAAAATCCTGATCGGATGAATCGTCTTCGTACACCGACGGATCAATGTTGCGTTCTTTTCTTTTTTTCATATTTTCCTGTTTTCTCCTTGAAAATAATATTTACTGTAATTGGTGGGTATAATACTGAATCTACAGTCTGGAATTTTTAGATGCTAGATTTGCCACAAATGTGTCTATCAGTTGGCGGTCGCTGTCGTTTAGAGATCTGTAATTGCCCAGCATGTCTGCTGTGCTCTGGTTGGATTCTATGGCGGTCATGTATGAATTGTCCTCCATGACGATCTGCAATGGCTTTGGATGCCCCTGCATGTATCTTGATGACAGGGTGTATGCGTATAGAAAATCGTGGTCGAGAAGCTCTGACAGTTTTATGGCCTGTTCTATATTTGGTATGTTTCTCCCTTCCTCGTAGTTGGCATATCCGGATCTGGAAATAGAGAGCGCGGCTGCGACATCCTGCTGTGTGAGTCCTGCCTTCTGTCTGAAGTATCTGAGAAGGGCAGGTAGTGGATTGGATGAATGTGGTTTCATGTTTCACCTCCTTTGAATGTTTTTTTGCATTGTACACAAAAATAGTCCGTTGTAAATCAAAATGTAATAAAAAGTGTTATTTGATGTAATAATTAATCACATGTGGGATGGAGAGTATGATATAATTATCTGAAAAAACAATCGGAGGTTACCCAAATGAGTCTTGCAGATGATCTCTTTATAAACATGTGTAAAGATATAATCGATAATGGATATAGTACGGAGGGGGAGAAGGTCAGACCAAAGTGGGAAGATGGAACATATGCCTACACCATAAAGCGCTTTGGTGTTGTCAACAGGTATGATCTGTCAAAGGAATTCCCTGCGATAACACTTAGAAAGACGTATGTGAAGTCGGCTATTGATGAGCTGCTCTGGATCTGGCAGAAAAAGTCAAATAATGTTCATGATCTCAAGAGCCATATATGGGACAGTTGGGCGGATGACGACGGTTCCATAGGAAAAGCATATGGATATCAGCTTGGTGTAAAGCATAAATACAAAGAGGGTATGATGGATCAGGTGGACAGACTGATATATGACCTTAAGAATAACCCATATAGCAGAAGAATGCTCACTAACATATATGTTCACCAGGACTTGAGTGAGATGAACCTGTATCCGTGTGCGTACAGCATGACATTCAATGTAACTGGGGACAGACTCAACGCTATATTGAATCAGAGATCCCAGGATGTTCTTGCGGCCAACAACTGGAATGTTGTCCAGTATGCGGTTCTGGTACATATGCTTGCCCAGGTCACGGGATTTAAGCCGGGAGAACTGGTACATGTGATCGCGGATGCTCACATATATGACAGACATATACCGATAGTCAAGGAGCTGATAACAAGACCTACATATCCTGCTCCAAAGTTCTACATGAATCCTGATGTTAAGGATTTCTATGACTTTACTCTGGATGATTTCAGAATAGAAGACTATGAGACGGGACCACAGATTAAGGATATTCCTATTGCGATATAAGACTATGAAGCATGGGACGGGAAGTATACAGATGGAGGACATATGAAGTTTATTGCAGCAGTAGATAAGAATTGGGCTATTGGAAATAAAGGCAGATTACTGATAAGGATATCGGAGGATCAGAGGAATTTCAGACAGACCACGATGGGGCATGTCGTTGTTCTAGGGAGGAAGACTCTGGAGGAGTTTCCGGGTGGAAGACCGCTCAAGGGAAGGTCAAATATAATTCTCAGCAGAAATCCCGAATATACAGTTGAGGATGCGGTGGTTGTCCACTCGATGGACGAACTGTTTGCAGAGCTGGCAAAGTATAACACGGATGACATTTTTGTCATAGGCGGACAGACTATCTACGATGAGCTCATACCATATTGTGATGAGGCGGTTATCACCAAAATAGACAGAGAATTTGAGGCTGATGCATTTATTTCGGATCTCGACAAAATGGACAACTGGAATGTGACGGATGAGAGACCGGGTGAGGATGTGTCAGAGGTGAATTTTACATTTGTCACATATAAAAATAGTGATGTGAAGAAATAAATTATAATAATTTTTATAATATTCACAAAAAAGCACCTTTTTTTGATTGAAAATTCACAAAAAACATTTGTTAAATGAAGATTATTGTGATACAATTTTTTTATATTTGGGAGGTGCGCTAATGAAGGAAGTATTAATTACATCGGGAACAAGCTTTGAGGGATATGATATCGTTGACTATGGAACATACAAGTTCACACAGACGATACTTAATTCCAACTTTTTGAAGGATTTCGGAACATCTATTGCGGATATTGCCACGGATAGAAGAGATATCTATCAGGAGAAGATCGATGAGATCCTCAATGAAACAATCAATAATTTCACAGATATGGTTCGTGAGACGAAGTATAATGCTGTAGTTGGATTCAGAACGGGTGTTGAGGAATACACCAACAACGTGACTGCTGTTGTTGCCAGTGGAACTCTGGTAAACATAAAGGAGCAGTACAAGTCAGAATTTGACAAGAGCAGCTTCATCAGAAATGAGATTTATGTAAGAAACTATTACGACCTGCTCGTGCCAAGGGCATCAAAGGTTGTACTTGCATCAGAGGGCAAGGGAACAAAGATTTCCGTGTGGTTCAACAACTACAATAACGACGATATAAAGGCGCTTAAGGCAGAGCTTCAGTTCACCAATATCTATGGTGACAATATAACACTGCCGGATGTTGATTTTACATTTGATAAGACCAACCTCAAGCTCCTCAAGTCGGATTATGTGGAGTGTAAGCTTCCGGATAAGTATATAAAGATGATATCCTCCGTCAAGGTATACATCAAGAAGTATGTCAAGGCCAGCGGAGTATACGAGATAGATGCAGATTCTATCGAAATTGAGATGTCTGACGTTAAGTTTAAGGCACTCAAGCTTAAAAAGGGAATTGATGCAGTAGCAAACTACAAGTCAGATGGACTTGTGTGGACATGTAACTGTGGACACGTAAACGAAGGCGGCGCAGAGGAATGTGTGATCTGTGGAAGAAAGCAGGATGAGATGAAGAACTCTATCACATTCAACTACGAGCCTATGCTTGAAGAGATGAAGACAAAAGAGTATGTAATAGAGATCAAGGATGTACTCATGAAGTACATCAAGGACATTGATACAGGAATGAGAATGCAGCTTCTTGAGATCATGGAGTCCGGTCTTAATTACGAGAAGAGCAGAGGATCCATGAAGGACTCTGTTATTGAGAAAGTTGAGAATCTCTTCCTTGGATTATAAGGATTATAAGACGATATGCAACAGTACATGGTACAGATAATAAAAAATCTTAAGGAGAAGGGTTACAGACAACTCAATCCGGAAAGTAACAACGTATACGGCAGAGCAGACAGCGATGCCGTATATATTGTTGTTATAGGCAGTAATCATAATCTTGATTCTGAGACTCTGAAAAAGTTCAATAATAAAATATTGCTTGACGTTTCTTCGGATTCGCATAGAAAAGTCAATCTTCTCAATATACTCATCACTCCAAACGGAATGTTTGATGATATGACAAAAAAGATAGTTGAAGAACTGGACAATGTCTGGCTGTTCACGGAGGATTACGGAAAGCTGTATATATTTGAGAATCAGCCCACTGACTTTGACTCACTCTATGATGTGATCGATAAAAAAACGGTGGTGGATAACCGCAGATCCCAGCACAATCTGATAAGAATGTTCGGTGTTGTAACACCGATATTACTGTTGTTAAATATTCTGGTGTACGTTGCATGTATCTTTGTTTATCAACCTACGGAACTGGCTGTGGAAGTGCTTGCGATATCAGAAAAAGGACAATATTACAGATTCCTGACATCAATGTTTACACATTTTGGAATAGCACATCTGGTTGGAAATATGGTAATTTTGATCGCACTCGGTGCGAGGGTTGAGAATATAATAGGCAGATTCAATTATGTCATAGTTTATATTGCCACGGGTCTTACTGCGTCATTTGCATCATACATAGATTGTTTTTATAATAATACATATGCTTACTCGGCTGGTGCATCCGGAGCGATATTTGGTCTTCTGGGAGTGCTGGTTGTCATAGCATTTTACAATAAGGGCCGGGTGAAGGATCTGTCACTTATTAATATGCTTATATTATTTATTCTGACACTGGTTAACGGAAAGATGTCAGAAGGTATTGATAATGTTGCCCATGTGGCGGGATTTGCGGCTGGGATAGTGGCCGGGATAGTCCTTTTGCTGACCAATCAAAAGGTTGTAAAGAATAGCCGTTTATGATAAAATAATACGATGATAAAAAGTGGGAGGCTGGGTTATGAGTACTGGAATCAGTATGTCAAGTGTAAACAAAATAAAGGAACTTGCAGACAATGGCGATTACAGTCTCGCTCTCGATATACTTGAACATCAGGATCTGTCGAAGTCACTTAGTCCACAGTTTATTAGAATATGCGGCGAGGTGTATTACGAGAACAAAAGATATCCTGAGGCCAGAGCGGCGCTTGTCAAGGCACATGCCATGGCTCCGGCTGGTAACAAGATAATATATTCTTTGATAAAACTGTATTTATCCATGGGATTTACACAGCTTGCAGAGCATTATTTTGAGATATATACATTTAATCAGGCCAATAAGGATGCAGGTACATACAGACTTGAATATATGATAGCCAAGGCACACAGGAAGCCCGTGAATGAACTTTACAGCATACTGGTGTCGGCGAATGATGTTGAGACGGATGAAGAGTGGGATTTTGAGATGCTTCTGCTTCATGCGTACATAAGAAACAGGGAGAAGTTTGACAGCGCCTGTGTTGAATTCAGAGCGCATTACAAGAACTCTTCACATTTGTATATGCTGGACAAGCTCATGGGCGGCGATGTGGATCTTGAATCCATGATCTATTGTTATCCTGACACGGAGATGCCGGATGATGATCCTGAGCAGGCAGATACAAGAGCAAATGAAAATAAGATACTGGAAGAAGACGATCTGAGAATGCATCCAAAGGATGCTAAGATCATGATCATGGTCGAGGATGACGCACCTGTGACGAGTTCCATGAAATTCAAGCAGATGTGGATTAGATCGAAGGATAAAAAAGAGCAGAAAAAGGAAGCTCGTCAGGAAGAAGAGAATTCTGAGCCGAAGAAGAAATCCAGAGGTTTATTTGGATTGATGTCAAGGAAAGAGGAAGAGCTTGTCGAGCAGGAGATGGAATCTCTGAAGAACGAGAATCTTGACAAGGAACAACTGCTCGAGGAAGTTATTTCCGATACCGCTGATGATGCCGGGAATAAGGCAAAACCTGAGCTCAAGGCGATGAGCAGTGACAGTGAGAAAGCTCCTGAGGGAAAGTCACAGGATATGACCGAGATAAGCGGAGAGCTGACTCCTGAGGATGCAGCGGTGTATAACAAAGATAACGACAATGAGTATGAGGATTCCGAACCGGTGGAGGAAGATAATTATGTTATCGAAGAAGAGCCGGAGGAAGTAGTCATGGTTGAGGTTGATGGTGACGATTTTGATGACGTATCTGACAGTGCGTCAGATTGCGATTCTGAAGACGATACTGTTGTGGAGACCTTTGATTCTGAGTTCGAGGGAGACTTTGAGGATGGATTTGAGGCGGATGCAGAGCCGGAGACTTTGCCTGATGAACCGGTTGAATCAGAAACGTTTGATTTTGATAAAGCCTTTGAATCTCTTGAGGAGTTCGAGGTTGACGATGAGAATCTCGAGGATCTGATGGAAGATGCGGAGTCTCAGAATGATGTGGAAGAAACTGCTGTTGAGCTGGGTGTAGAGCAGAATGAACCGGAAGTTGATGAAGTCTCAGTTGAGATCGAACCGGAGATCGAAGAAGAATTCGAGGTAGATTCAGATTCTGAGCCTGAATTCGAAAAAGAACTTGAGGTTGGCGCAGAATTCACGATCGAGGCAGAGCCAGAGGCTGAGGAAGAATTCACAGTCGAGGCAGAGCCGGAGGTTGAGGAAGAATTCACGATCGATGCCGAAGCGGAGATTGAAGATGAATTTGAGACTGAAGCTGAGCCAGAGTTAGAAGAATTTACAATCGATGCGGAATCTGAGGAATCTGAGATGGAAGAAGTTCCAGTGGAAGTCGAACCAGAGGTGGAAGAATTTGAAGCTGAGGCTGAACTGGAGATCGAAGAAACTGAGGCTGAAGCTGAATCAGAGGTCGAAGAGGAATTCATAATGGAAGCAGAGGATAAGTCAGAAGAGAAAATTGCGATGGAGACAGAACCGGAAAAGCCAAAGAATAATGGCTTCCCGGTGTTTAAGAGCAGTCTGTTCCCTGACTACAACACAGAGAATGCAGCACTGTATGATCTGTCGGCAGAGAAAGATATAAATGCAGAGATAGAGGCTGATGAAGCCAAGATATCGGAAAGTCTTAAGAAAGAGGAGGATCTTATCGGTGAAACAGACAGACTCCTTGCAAGACTTGGAATTAAATTCAACACGGAGTTCAATTCTATATTGAATTTTGATGATGAAGATAAAGAGGAGGCTGTGGCAGCTCCCGACGAGGAGAAGACGGATGAGCAGGCATCCTCACAGCAGGAAATGGTTGACGCTGAACCAGAGCAACCGAAGAAAAAGCCGTTCAGATTGAAGGGCTGATCAAAGAAGAAATAAAGTAGCATGATCATACATATAGTGTATTGCTTTTTTATTTGAACAAACGGAAGGAGGCGAGGGAATTGGCTGTAGATCAGACAGAAGCAATGATTGCGGCGATCAAGGCACAGCTTGAAAAGGAAAGAGCTGCAGAAGCTGCCAAGAAAAAGAGAGAAGAAGAGGAAGAACTTCTCAAGAGTGGCAGCAAGAAGAAAGATGCTGAGACTGCTAAAAGCCAACACAAAACTTTGTCCAAGGAGGAGTTAGAACGAATCGAGGCTAAGAAACGCCGTAAGAGAGAAGAGGCTCTTGGAATTGTTCATGAGGATGAACCGGAAACTTCAACTGAGGATGAAAAACAGGAAGACGTTCCAAAAGAGGGAGAGGGACTGAAGCCTGAAGATAAAAAAGAAGATAAAAAACCAGAGGGAGCTGCACCTAAGCTCAGTCTTAACCTTGGAGGTATCGCTGATGATATGTCGGGCGGTGGTCTCGGAGGCGGCCTTGGCGGCGGATTAGGTGAAGGCGGTCTTGGCGGACTCGGAGGCGGCCTTGGCGGCGGACTCGGAAGTACACCTAAGACAGAAGGAGGCCTTGGATCAGGCGGTCTTGGCGGCGGTCTTGGTAAAACACCTAAAACAGAAGGCGGTCTTGGTAAAACACCTAAAACAGAAGGCGGTCTTGGCGGCGGATTTAAGTTCGGTGCCGGAACTGAAGGCACAGTTAAGTCAACAGGTGGAAGCAATATTGTTCTCACTGATGATGATGAAAATGCTGAGGATGAAGAGACACTTGAGTGGGTAACTGATAAGAATGCAAAGGTGAATAAAGTTAAGTCACCTAAGGGAGGCAGTGATGCGAACGGAGATCTGTTCAGCATTCTCCCAGATAGAAACAAGCAGGCTGCGGCTGGAGAGTCATTGTATGATTTTGACGATGATGACGACGATGATGACGATTTCCTTGGAGCAGGAATAAAGAACCTGTCCAATATAGACGAGGAGAGCCCTGAGGAGATAGCCAAGAAGAAGGCTGAAGAGGAGGCCAAGAAGAAAGCTGAGGAGGAAGCCAAGAAGAAGGCTGAGGAAGAAGCTAAGAAGAAGGCCGAGGAAGAGGCTAAGCGTAAGGCTGAAGAGGAGAAGAAGCGCAAAGAGGCAGAAGAGGCAAGAAAGAAGGCTGCCGCTGAAAAGGCTAAGGCTGAGGCTGAGGCAAAGAAGCAGCAGGCAATCGACGATGCCAGAAAGAACGCTGAAGAGGCAAAGAAGCATGCTGAGACCTCGAAGAAGACCATCGAGGAATGCGAGAAGACAGAGAAGGATCTCGAAAAGCAGCTTGAAGAATTTGCTGCCAAGAAACAGAACTATGATGCAAAGATGGCACAGGAGGCTGAGGCAAAGAAGAAGAACGACGCTGAGCTGCTTGAGCGCGAGGAGAAAGAGCTTGATGCAAATATTGCAAAGCTCAAGAAAGAGATAGCAGATACAAATGAATCTGCTAAGAAAGAGTCAGACAGAATCCTCAAGGAGAGCGATCCTGATACATATAAGAACAATATGATCAATGAGGCTCAGGCTGCTGCTGACAAGGCTATAAAGGCACTTGCCGACACTAAGAAGACCAATGTGGATAAGGGTGTCGCTGAGTACAACAAGGCTGTGGATGCAGATAAGAAGAAGCTGGCAGACATAGATGCAGACAAGAAGAAGTCTATAGAGTCAGCCAAGAAGAAGCGCACAGATGAGGAAGCAAGAGCATCCAAGATCATGAAGACTGCCGAGGCAGACAAGACAAAGGCTGGTGCAATATTCAGCGAGTCTAAGAAGGCTGAGGAAGAGGCTGATGCTAATCTTAAGAATACCACTGAGATGGAGAGTCAGTCACAGAAGACTCTTGATGAGCTCCAGAAGAAGCTTGAGGAGTCAGAGAAGGCTGTTAAGAATGCAAAGAACAGCAGAAATGATGCAAACACAAAGCTTGCAATACAGAAGGAAGAACTGAAGAAGGCAGAGAAGGCTGAGGAGGAGGCTGCAAAGGCTCTTGAGGCAGCAAAGAAGGCCAAGGAAGAGGTTCAGAAGAAGATTTCAGACAGCGAGGAGTTCATAAAGAAGGCTGCTGATCAGATTACATCTGCTGAGAACGACAACAAGAAGATCAGTGAGGATGTTGCCGCTGCAAAGAAGGAGAATGACTCATTCAAGGCTGCGAAGGCAGAGGCTAAGGAAGCTCTCGATTCAGCTAAGAAGTCTCTTGTTGAGGCTGAGGATCTTCTGGCAAAGGCAGAGGCTGCTGCCGAGGAAGCAGAGCAGGTAGTCGAAGAGGCTAAGATCGCAGAAGAGGTTGAGATCCAGAATGCGGAAGCTGCTGCCAAGGAAAAGACAGATAAGCTTACGGCAGAAGGAAAAGATAGAGAGACCAAGCATGAGGCGTTCCTTGCTGCTGAGGAAGAGAAGTATGCTACGGCAGAGGCAAGTGAGCTCGAGAAGGTTCAGACTACAGCTATGAAGGCTGAGAAGGAAGCCTCAGATATGAAGACAAAGGCTGAAGCTGATGCTAAGAAGCTTCTCGATGATGCAAAGAAGAAAGAAGAAGAGTTAAAGAACAAGATCGCTGAGCTCAAGACAAAACAGGCTGAGCGCATTGTTGCAAGAAAAGAGGCTGCTGATCAGGCAAAGGCCGAGGCTGAGGAGAAGAAGAAGAAAGATCTCTCAGCAATAGACAAGGTCGAGGCTGATGTCAAGAAACAGCTCGAGGATATAAGAAGCAAGGCTACTGCTGCTGCAAAGGTACTTGAAAAGGCTATAAAGCGTGAGGAAGAGTACAAGAAGCAGGAAGAGCTTCTGAAGGAAGGCAAGGTTGAGGAAGCTGCACAGGTTATCACACAAGATGAAGAAGCAACTATGGCTGCTTCAGTAAGTGAGGCTGTTGCTGCGAGACGTAAATCACTGCCTAAGGAGGCAAAGTACCTCTACAAGTATCTCGGAGTCGAGCCTGCTGGTGCACAGATCGTTAACGTTCTCCAGACTCTCAAGGTAGATCCTAAGAGATCTAAGAATGTTGTTATTCTTGGACAGCACGGATTTGGACTTACCATGGTCGGTGAGGATTTTGCAAAGTTCTATTATGATATGGGAATCTGCAAGTCTGAGGCAAAGGCAAAGGTTAAGGCAAAGGTTATAAACAGCGGTAAGCTTGCAGGAGCAGTTGGCAAGCTCAAGGGCGGATGTCTTATCATTGAGAGCGCAGGACTTATAACACCTGAGAGATTCAAAGAGATGGTTGATATGTGTTCACCTGAGAAGAATGATATTAAGATCATCCTCACAGGAGAGAAGACAGCTCTCAGCAATATGCTTGCAGCAAATATGACTCAGGCAAGATCGTTCAACAACAGAGTATACTTTGACCAGATCAATGAGAGCGGAATGATCAATGTGGCAGAGTGCTACGCTGATGAGAAGGGTTTCAAGCTTGAGAGTGGAGCAGATACAGCTATAAAGAATGCTTTGATGGCGATGGAGTCAGGAAATATCGACAGACTTCTCGGTGCTATGGATGATGCCATGAAGGCTGCTGAGACCAGAGATCCTATCGACAAGAAGATTCTTAAAAAAGAGATAAAATAAGTTTTGTGACGGATATACCGTTGTAGAATTTTGTTGAAAAAAACAATACCAGTGCTTATAATATCTGTGTTATAGCACTGGTATTATTTTGTTGTGATAAAGGAGAATTTATATGCTTTCAACTGATATTGGAGTAGATTTAGGAACGTCAAATGTATTGATCAGCGTAAGAGGTAAGGGAATTGTTGTAAACCAGCCGTCTGTTGTCGCATATGAAGTATCTACAAAAAAAGTAATAGCAATAGGAACAAAAGCCAAGAAAATGATAGGAAAGACTCCGGAGAATATAGAGGTCGTCAGACCTCTCAATAAGGGAGTTATATCTGATTATACAATAGCGGAGATAATGCTCAAGGCATTTATCAGAAGCGCAATGGAGAAACGTTCGGGAGTTGGAAGACCAAGGATATGCGTGTGTGTTCCAAGCGGTGTTACCGAGGTGCAGAGAAGAGCTGTTGAGGAAGCAGTGTACAAGACCGGTGCCAAGAATGTGTATGTCATGGAGGAACCTTTGGCTGCTGCTGTAGGAGCAAATGTAGATATCTATGAGGCAAAGGGTAATATGGTGGTTGACATAGGCGGTGGAACCACGGATATTGCGGTCGTATCCCTTGGTGGTGCAGTGGAGAGCAGCTCCATAAAATACGCCGGAGATGACTATAATAATGCACTCATCAAGTATGCCAGAAGAAAATACAACCTGCTTATAGGTTATCAGACAGCGGAGAATGCGAAGATCGCTGTTGGCTCAGTCGTAAAGCGTGATGAAGATATTGAGTATGTGATCAAGGGCCGTGATCTTATCAAGGGACTTCCAAAGGCTGTAACAATAACTGCGAATGAAACAGTGGATGCATTTGAGGAGACTACAGAGCATATTCTTGGAGCAATACACAATGTTCTTGAGACTGCACCGCCGGAGCTGGTGGCTGACATTGCGGTATCGGGCATTGTGCTTACCGGAGGAGGAAGTCTTATATACGGAATGGACAGAATAATCAAAGAGCGCACAGGGATAGAGGCATATGTATCGGAAAAAGCACTTGAGGCAGTGGCTCTCGGCGCTGGTATGTCTGTCAACCTCAGCGATAAGAAAGAAGATTAAATGTATGGAAAGAGATTATTTGCCGATCTGCATGGAGGACATGAAGAAGAGAGGGTGGACACAGGCAGACTTTGTGTTTGTCATAGGTGATGCCTATGTTGACCATCCCTCATTTGGTCCTGCCATCATAAGCAGATTGCTTGAAAGATATGGATATAAGGTGTGTATGATTGCCCAGCCTGATTGGAAGAATGACAAGAGCATTGATGTTTTTGGCAGACCAAGACTGGGCTTTTTGGTGTGCGGAGGCAATATGGATTCCATGGTGAACCATTATTCCGTATCTAAGAAGAGAAGACAGAAGGATGCGTACTCTCCAGGTGGAGAGATGGGACTCAGACCTGATTATGCCACCACGGTTTACTGCAATCTGATAAGGAGAACATACAAGGATGTTCCAATCATAATCGGAGGTATAGAGGCCAGCCTCAGACGTATGGCTCACTATGATTATTGGTCTGATAAATTGAAACATTCCATTCTGGTGGATTCATCCGCCGATATACTTTCGTATGGCATGGGCGAGCACAGCATGATAGAGATAGCGGAGGCGCTCGACAGCGGAATAGATGTGAAAGATATCACATTTGTCAGGGGTACATGCTACAGGACAAAGGATATATCCGGTGCGCCCGAGGATTCCATTATACTGCCGGATTATGACAGTCTTTCAAAGGATAGACTGGAATATGCAAGAAGCTTTTATACACAGTATATAAATACAGATCCATACTCGGCTAAAACGCTGGTTGAGGGATACGGAAACAGAGGATATGTTGTTCAGAATCCTCCGGCTTATCCGCTCACCCAGATGGAGATGGACGATGTGTATGATCTGCCATATATGAATAACTACCATCCGATATATGAGGAGGCGGGCGGTATCCCGGCTATATCAGAGATAAAATTCAGCCTGACGAGCAACCGGGGCTGCTTCGGAGGATGCAGCTTCTGCGCACTGACATTTCACCAGGGCAGGATCATACAGACAAGAAGCCACGAGTCACTGATAAAGGAAGCGGAGCGCATGACGCATGATCCTGATTTCAAAGGCTATATACATGATGTCGGAGGGCCGACTGCGAATTTCAGGCATAAATCATGCGCAAAGCAGGATAAATATGGCGTATGCACCAACAAGCAGTGTCTGTTCCCGGAACCGTGCAGGAATCTGAAGGTTGACCACAAGGATTATGTTGAGCTTCTGCGGAAGCTGGAAGCGGTTCCAGGTGTGAAAAAAGTATTTATCAGATCGGGAATACGATTCGATTATGTGATGGCGGACAGCAACGATGAATTCCTGAAAGAGCTTTGCGAGAAGCACATAAGCGGACAGCTCAGAGTTGCGCCGGAGCATGTATCGGATAATGTTCTCAGGATGATGGGCAAGCCACAGAACAGTGTATATGAGAAATTCATTGATAGATACAAAAGGGTAAATGCAAAGACTGGAAAGCAGCAGTATGTTGTTCCGTACCTGATGTCATCACATCCCGGATCCACGCTGAAGGAGGCGGTGGAGCTTGCCGAATATGTAAGGGATATAGGCTATATGCCTGAACAGGTGCAAGATTTCTATCCTACGCCGTCCACGATATCCACATGTATGTACTATACCGGAGTCGATCCTAGAACCATGAAACCGGTATATGTACCTCATAATCCACATGAAAAGGCAATGCAGAAGGCTCTTATGATGTATAGAAAACCGGAGAATTATGATCTGGTCAAAGAGGCGCTCATAAAGGCCGGCAGACAGGATCTTATCGGTTTTGATAAAAAATGTCTGATAGCGCCGAGAAAGATGGACAGGAAAGGTGAACACCAGGGACAACGTTCGTATGGCAAAAATGATAAAAGTAAGAACAATTCAATCAATAATGGTAAAAACAGCAAAAATAATAAAGTTGTTCCACAGAAAAACACAAAATCATCCGGGCAGAAGAATGCTAAAAATGGCAAAAACAGGAATAAAAGGAAATAGCTCCTTCGCGGAGTCGTTCATTTTTGGTTGCGTGGCACATGCTTTTGTGCTAGAATTATGGCAGATTGTGTGAACCTTTAAGGTTTTTTTATATGTAGTCTTATGTCACACTAATATTTTTTAAAATGGAGGATTTGAAAATGGCAAAGAAGATTGTTTTAGCAGGCGCATGTCGTACAGCTATCGGAACAATGGGTGGATCACTCAGCACAACACCAGCAGCAGAGCTTGGTTCAATCGTTATCAAGGAGGCTATCAACAGAGCAGGAGTTCCTGCAGATCAGGTAGACCACGTATACATGGGATGTGTTATCCAGGCTGGTCAGGGACAGAACGTTGCACGTCAGGCTTCAATCAAGGCAGGACTTCCAATCGAGACAACTGCTGTTACAGTTAACGTTGTCTGTGGTTCAGGTCTTAACTGTGTCAACATGGCTGCTCAGATGATCGAGGCAGGAGACGCTGATATCGTAGTTGCAGGTGGTATGGAGAACATGTCTATGGCTCCTTACGCTATGATGAAGGGTCGTTTCGGTTACAGAATGAACAATGGTGTACTCGTAGATACAATGGTAAACGATGCTCTGTGGGATGCATTCAATGACTATCACATGATCAAGACAGCTGACAATATCTGTGAGCAGTGGGGTCTTACACGTGAGGAGCTTGATGAGTTTGCAGCTAAGAGCCAGCAGAAGGCAGTTGCAGCTCAGGAGTCAGGCGCATTTGACGCTGAGATCGTACCAGTTATGGTAAAGAAGAAGAAAGAGATGGTTGAGTTCAAGAAGGATGAGGGACCAAGACCTGGTACTACAGTTGAGACTCTTTCAAGACTCAGAACAATCAATCCTAACGGATTTGTTACAGCTGGTAACGCTTCAGGTATCAATGATGGTGCTGCAGCTATCGTTGTTATGAGCGAGGAGAAGGCTAAGGAGCTTGGTGTTAAGCCTATGGCTACATGGGTAGCTGGAGCACTTGGCGGAGTTGATCCTTCAATCATGGGTATCGGACCTGTAGCTTCAACCAAGAAGGTTATGGCTAAGACTGGTCTCAAGATCGAGGACTTCGATGTTATCGAGGCAAACGAGGCATTCGCTGCACAGTCAGTAGCAGTTGCTAAGGATCTTGGATTTGACGTTGACAAGCAGGTTAACCCTAACGGTGGAGCAATCGCTCTTGGACATCCAGTAGGAGCTTCAGGATGCCGTATTCTTGTTACACTGCTTCATGAGATGCAGGCAAAGGGTGCTAAGACAGGTCTTGCTACTCTCTGTATCGGTGGTGGAATGGGCTGCTCAACAGTCGTTAAGATCGAGGACTAATTTTAGATAATAAAGGAGATACATCATGGAGTTTGTTACATACGAACAGGATGGATATGTAGGAATTATCACAATCAACCGTCCAAAGGCTCTGAACGCACTCAACAGTGCAGTTCTTGAAGAGCTTGATGCAACATTCAAGGCAGTTGATCTTGATACAACAAGATGTCTTATTCTTACAGGTGCCGGTGAGAAGTCATTTGTTGCCGGAGCTGATATAGGTGAGATGTCAACACTCACAAAGGCAGAGGGAGAGGCCTTCGGTAAGAAGGGTAACGATGTGTTCAGAGCCATTGAGACATTCCCTATCCCAGTCATCGCAGCAGTGAATGGATTCGCTCTTGGCGGCGGATGCGAGATCTCAATGAGCTGTGATATCAGAATCTGCTCAGAGAATGCAATATTCGGTCAGCCAGAGGCTGGTCTTGGTATCACACCTGGTTTTGGTGGAACACAGAGACTTGCGCGTCTTGTAGGCGCAGGCATGGCTAAGCAGCTTATCTATACAGCAAGAAACATCAAGGCTGACGAGGCTTACAGAATCGGTCTTGTGAATGCTGTTTATCCACTTGAGGAGCTCCTTCCAGCAGCTAAGAAGATGGCAGCCGGAATCGCAGCGAACGCTCCTATTGCAGTGAGAAACTGCAAGAAGGCTATCAACGATGGATTACAGGTAGATATGGATCAGGCAATTGTTATTGAGGAGAAGCTTTTTGGTGACTGTTTCGAGACAGAGGATCAGAAGGCAGGAATGGGCAACTTCCTTGAGAAAGACAAGGAAAAGAAGCTTAAGGTTGTTCCTTTCCAGAACAAGTAATAATTAACAGTTCTGATATTAACATTTAGAATATGTGTCAGTTTTTCTGTGAAAAACTGACATGTAGCACCAGCCATTTGCCGTAGGCAAATTTTGCATGGCTGGTGTTCAACAGGGTGGGGGATCTGATAAAGGTAAACCATCCTAAATGTGTGATATAAGTATTATGGTAGCATGTTAAACGAAACGTATATGAATTTCTCATGTTTACCGGGAAAAAAGATTTAGGAGGACATAAAAATGAAGGTTGGCGTAATTGGTGCAGGAACCATGGGTCAGGGCATTGCTAAGGCATTTGCTCAGGTTGACGGATACGAGGTTGCACTCTGTGATATCAAGCAGGAGTGGGCTGAAGGCGGTAAGGACAAGATCGCTAAGGGTTATGCAAGACTCGTAGAAAAAGGAAAGATGACACAGGAGAAGGTTGATGGTATTCTTGCCAGCATCACTCCAGGTCTTAAGGAAGACTTATGTGCAGACTGCGACCTTATAGTTGAGGCTGCTTTCGAGAACATGGAAGTAAAGAAGACAACATTTGCTGAGCTTGACAAGATCTGCAAGCCAGAGTGTGTATTCGCTTCAAACACATCATCACTTTCTATCACAGAGATTGGAAATGGTCTTACACGTCCTATGATCGGTATGCATTTCTTCAATCCAGCTGACAGAATGAAGCTTATCGAGGTTATCGCAGGTGTTAATACACCAGCTGAGACTGTAGAGAAGATCGTTAAGATCTCAGAGGAGATCGGTAAGACTCCAGTACAGGTTAACGAGGCTGCTGGATTCGTAGTAAACAGAATCCTCATCCCAATGATCAACGAAGCTGCATTCATCAAGATGGAAGGTGTATCAGACATAGCTGGTATTGACGCTGCTATGAAGCTTGGTGCTAACCATCCAATGGGACCACTTGAGTTAGGTGATTTCGTAGGCCTTGATATCTGTCTTGCAATCATGGACGTTCTGTACAATGAGACAGGTGACAGCAAGTATCGTGCATGTCCATTACTTCGTAAGATGGTACGTGGCGGCAACCTTGGTGTTAAGAGCGGCAGAGGATTCTATGTATACAATGCTGATCGTACAAAGACACCAGTTGATGCTCAGTAATAGTGCTAAGTAATATAATATATTCATGGAGGAATAATTAGAATGGATTTCGCTTTAGACAAGAAGTATGAAATGGCGCAGAATTTATTCAGAGAGTTCGCGCAGAATGAAGTAAAGCCTCTTGCTCAGGAAATTGACGAACAGCACAGATTTCCTAGAGAGACTGTAGAGAAGATGGCAAAGTATGGTTTCTTAGGAATCCCTGTTTCTAAGGAGTTAGGCGGACAGGGCTGTGATATTCTCACATATGCTATGTGCGTTGAGGAACTTTCAAAGGTTTGTGGTACTACAGGTGTTATCGTATCAGCACACACATCACTCTGTGTTGATCCTATCGTAACATTTGGTACACCAGCTCAGAAGGAGAAGTATGTTCCTGATCTTGCTTCAGGCAGAAAGCTTGGTGCTTTCGGTCTTACTGAGCCAGGTGCTGGTACAGATGCTCAGGGACAGCAGACAAAGGCTGTACTTGACGGAGACGAGTGGGTACTTAACGGATCAAAGTGCTTCATCACAAACGGTAAAGAGGCTGACGTATATATCGTTATCGCAGTTACTGGTATCGTTGAGAAGCGTGGCAGAAAGATGAAGGAGATCTCAGCATTCATCGTAGAGAAGGGTACACCTGGATTTACATTCGGTACAAAGGAGAACAAGATGGGTATCTGTGGTTCTTCAACATACGAGCTTATCTTCACAGACTGCCGTATTCCAAAGGACGCTCTTCTTGGACAGAAGGGTAAGGGATTCAATATCGCTATGCACACACTTGACGGTGGACGTATCGGTATCGCTGCTCAGGCTCTTGGTATTGCAGAGGGCGCTCTCGAGACAACAGTAAACTATGTTAAAGAGAGAAAGCAGTTCGGCAGATCAATCGCTCAGTTCCAGAATACACAGTTCGTTCTTGCAGATCTTGCAACAAAGATCGAGGCAGCTAAGCTTCTCGTATACAAGGCAGCAAGAAAGAAGGATGAGTACCAGAGCGGTGCTAAGGTTTCTTACTCAGTAGAGGCAGCTATGGCTAAGCTTTACGCAGCCGAGGTTGCTATGGAAGTTACTACAAAGTGTGTTCAGTTACACGGTGGTTACGGTTACATCAAGGAGTACGATGTTGAGCGTATGATGCGTGATGCTAAGATTACAGAGATCTACGAGGGAACTTCAGAGGTTCAGCGTATGGTTATTTCTGCAAACTTATTAAAGTAATATAGGAGGTACTTAACGTGAAGGTTATAGTTTGTATAAAGCAGGTACCTGATACAAAGGGTGGAGTACAGTTCAACCCAGACGGTACATTAAACAGAGCAGCAATGCTTACAATCATGAACCCTGATGATAAGGCAGGACTTGAGGCTGCACTTAGATTAAAGGATCAGTATGGTGCAGAGGTAACAGTTCTTACAATGGGTCTTCCAAAGGCTGCTGACGTTCTTCAGGAAGCAATCGCTATGGGAGCTGACAAGGGTGTTCTTGTAACAGACCGTGTTCTTGGTGGAGCTGATACATGGGCTACATCAACAACAATCGCTGGAGCTCTCAGAAAGCTTGATTATGATCTGATCATAACAGGTCGTCAGGCTATCGATGGAGATACAGCTCAGGTTGGACCACAGATCGCTGAGCATCTTGGAATTCCTGTAATTTCATATGCACAGGAGATCAAGGTTGACGGAGACGCAGTTATCGTTAAGCGTCAGTATGATGACGGATATCATATGTTAAAGGCTAAGATGCCTTGCCTTGTAACAGCACTTTCTGAGTTAAATGAGCCAAGATACATGACTCCAGGTGGAATCTTCGATGCAGTTAATGCAGAGATCACAACACTTGGCAGAGCAGACCTCGTTGATGTTGATGATTCTAACATCGGTCTTAAGGGCTCACCTACAAAGATCGCTAAGGCTTCAGATAAGGTAAGAAAGGGTGCAGGCGAGAAGGTTGTTCCTGATTCTCCAGATGAGGCAGTTAGCTATATTGTTGGCAAGTTAAAGGATAAGCATGTAATCTAATATAGTAAAGGAAAAGTGGTGAATAAAATGGGCGCAATGAACGCAGAAGAAATGAAGAACTACAAAGGCGTATTTGTCTTTGCACAGCAGGTAGATAATAAGTTAAGTGGTATTTCTTTCGAGCTTATCGGCGAAGGAAAGAGACTGGCAGAGAAGCTTGATGAGCAGGTAACTGCAGTCCTTATCGGTTCAGACGTTAAGGGTCTTGTAGATGAGCTTGCAGAGTACGGCGCAGATAGAGTTATCGTTGTTGACGATCCAGAGCTCAAGGAGTACAGAACTGAGCCATATGCACACGCACTTGCATCAGTTATCAATGAGTACAAGCCAGAGATCGTTTTAGTTGGTGCTACAGCAATCGGTAGAGATCTTGGTCCAACAGTTTCAGCAAGAGTTGCTACAGGTCTTACAGCAGACTGTACATTACTTGAGATCGGTGATTTCCCTCTTGTTGCACTTCCAAATCAGGAGCAGAAGCACAATCAGCTTCTTATGACACGTCCTGCATTCGGTGGTAACACAATCGCTACAATCGCATGTCCTGACAACCGTCCACAGATGGCTACAGTTCGTCCAGGTGTTATGCAGAAGCTTGACAAGGTAGCTGGTAAGAAGGCAGAAGTTATCGAGTACAATCCAGGATTCGTACCTAACAACAAGTATGTTGAGATTCTTGAGATCTCAAAGGCTATCTCAGATATCAAGGATATCATGGATGCTAAAATCCTTGTTTCAGGTGGTCGTGGAGTTGGTTCAGCAGAGAACTTCAAGCTCCTTGATGATCTTGCAGAGGTACTTGGTGGACAGGTATCATGCTCACGTGCAGTTGTAGATTCAGGCTGGAAGCCAAAGGAGCTTCAGGTTGGTCAGACTGGTAAGACAGTTCGTCCACAGGTATACTTCGCAATCGGTATTTCAGGTGCTATCCAGCACGTAGCTGGTATGGAAGAGTCAGACATCATCGTTGCTATCAACAAGGATGAGGATGCTCCTATCTTTGATGTAGCTGACTATGGTGTAGTTGGAGATCTCAACAAGATCGTTCCAGCTCTTACAGAGGCTATCAAGGCAGAGCTTGCTAATAAGTAATTAACAGCTTGTTTGTCATATAGATAATTTTAGATTATCAATTATAAGTCCCCCTCTTGGATTTGATGTTCAAGAGGGGGATTTTTTGAGCTGTATGGTGGTCTGAATTGTAGAATCGTTTGAATAGCATTATTAGTGAGCTATAAATGAATTGATGATTGTAAATGTGAATATATGGGTCCAATATACGAGTCGGTGAATTGAGTCGATGAGAAATCGATAAATCGAAAATTAGAAATCAGAAAATAGAGATCGAAAATCGAAATACAAGTGTATTGTAAATAATACAAAAATAATGTAGTATTAATTAGTTTGAGTATAGTAGATAAAGAGAGTACGCATGTGAGGATAAGTGCAAGTGAAGATAAGTGTGTGTGAGGATAAGCACAAATGGCAGGTATAGTACATTATGCACAGCAGGAGCATGCAGAGGAGAGGTACACATGAAAGAGAAAGACATCGTCGAAAATAATGAAAAATCACCTGATAACAGGAAAAAATCTGGTGAGAAAATAATATCTGATAATAAAACAATATCTGCTAATGGAAAGGCGTTCGCAGGTGAGAGCAGAGAAAATAAGATGGGAGTGATGTCTGAGGGAAAGCTTCTGATGTCAATGTCACTTCCTATGATAATTTCCATGCTGTTCCAGGCTATGTACAATGTTGTGGACAGTGTGTTTGTGTCAAGATTCAGCATGGACGGACTTACGGCTGTGTCCACGGCATTTCCGATACAGAATCTGATGATCGGAGTTTTCTCTGGACTTGGAGTAGGTTTTAATGCGTTTATATCCAAGGCGCTGGGAGAGAAGAAGTTTGACAGGGCAAATGAGGTGGCGAGACAGGGAATATTTCTTGAAGCGATAGGATATGTGATATTCCTGATAATAGGTTTATTCTTTGCAAGGACATTCATGGAAAGTCAGACGAGAGATGCACAGGTAATCCAATATGGAACAGAATATCTCGAGGTGTGTTGCTGTTGTGCTTTCGGTATAGCTTTCCAGATGACATTTGAGAGATTGCTGCAGTCCACGGGACGTACAATGTACAGTATGATAACCCAGATACTCGGTGCTGTCATCAATCTTATACTTGATCCTATAATGATATTTGGACTTCTTGGATGTCCTCGAATGGGAGTAAAGGGTGCGGCCATCGCAACTGTATGTGGACAGTGTATAGCTGGAACTCTGGCTATGGTATTCAATATCAAGAAGAATCCGGATCTCCATATAACACTCAGAAGATTCAGGCCACATGGTGAGATAATAGGTAAGATTCTCAGCGTAGGTGTGCCGTCGGTTATCATGGTTGCAATAGGTTCTGTGATGAATTATTTCCTGAATCTGATACTGTACTCATTCTCGAAATTGGCCGTTGCAGTGTTCGGAGCGTATTTCAAGGTGCAGAGTATGGCATTTATGCCTGTATTCGGATTGAACAACGGAATGATACCTATAATTTCATACAACTACGGAGCACAGAAACCTGATAGAATGAAACGCACCATGAAGCTTGGTGTGATGGTCGGTTGTTCCATTATGGTATTCTGTCTTGCTATCATGCAGGTATTTCCGGGACAGATACTTAAAATATTTGATGCCACAGATGAGATGCTGTTGATGGGTATACCAGCGGTCAGGATCATGAGCACAGCATTTATATTTGCGGGATTTTCTGTCACATGTTCGGGAATGTTTCAGGCTGTAGGAAAGGGCGTGTACAGTATGATAGTGTCTATGGCGAGACAGCTTTTTGTCATACTTCCTGTGGCATATTTTCTGTCAAAAGCAATGAACAGTGTGAATGGTGTGTGGGCAGCGTTCCCTATAGCAGAGGTTTTCAGCGTGATCATATCGACGATTCTTCTTCTCAGGGTCTATAAGAAAATAGTAAAGCCTATGGAAAGTGTTCAAAGAGATTAAAAGACGAAGATAATGAGATATGATGAGAGCAGAATAATATATACATGGCACGTGGCATTTGTATTGTGGTAGAATACTATATAGTAATATAGTTTCGTGTGATGAATGCAGTTTTGCATTTGTCATTGACAGGTGACAGAAAAGGTAATGGAAAGAGAGCGGAAATGGGAAAGTTGATATATATGGATCATGCAGCGACGACGGCGGTGAGACCTGAAGTGCTCAACGCCATGCTGCCTTATTTTACAGAAAAGTTTGGAAATCCTTCAGGCGTATACACGTTTGCATCGAGAAATAAGGATGTGACAAATGTGGCGAGGGATATAATTGCTGATTCGCTTGGTGCAAAGCCTGAGGAGATCTATTTCACGGGCGGTGGTTCGGAATCGGATAACTGGGCTTTAAAGGCTGTAGCGGAAGCCTTTCAGGATAAGGGAAAACATATAATTACGACCAGGATAGAGCACCATGCCATTCTTAACACATGTCAGTACCTGGAGAAGAGGGGCTTTGACGTGACATATCTGGATGTGGATGAGAAGGGGATGGTTGATCCTGATAGGCTGGAGTCGGCGATAAGACCGGATACGATCCTCATCTCGGTTATGGCTGCAAATAATGAGATAGGAACCATAGAGCCGATAAGCAGGATAGGAGCTGTTGCGCATGAACATGGCATTCTATTCCACACGGATGCGGTTCAGGCGTATGGACAGATACCACTGGATGTAAATGCCATGAACATAGATATGCTCAGCAGCAGCGGACATAAGCTTAATGGCCCGAAGGGAATCGGGTTTCTGTATATACGGAGTGGAATAAAGCTTGGAAGCTTTATCCACGGAGGTCAGCAGGAGAGAGGAAGACGTGCCGGAACAGAGAATGTACCGGGGATTGTAGGAATGGGCAAAGCTGCGGAGCTTGCGATGCTCTCAATGGAAGATCGGATGAAGCAGGAGACAGATATCAGAGATCATATGATACACAGAATTTTATCGGAGATTCCTTATTCCAGACTGAACGGACATGACAAAGACAGACTTCCGAACAATGTAAATGTCAGCTTCCAGTTCGTTGAGGGCGAGACGATCCTCATCATGCTCGATATGGCGGGCATATGTGCTTCTGCCGGTTCCGCATGTACATCGGGTTCTGTTGATCCCTCCCATGTGCTGACAGCTATAGGGCTTCCGAAGGAGATATCCCATGGTGCGGTCAGACTGACTCTGGGATATGAGAACACCATGGATGAGGCGGATGCGGTGGTAGATAATCTCAAGAGAATCGTGGAAAATCTCAGAAAAATGTCACCTGCGTATCAGGATTTTGCCAGGAGAAACATGTAAATTACACAAGATATAACTATGTATAAAGAGGGAAAAAATTTGGTCGATACAGATAAGAAGACAGTGTGTGTTGGAATGTCAGGCGGAGTCGACTCGTCGGTTGCCGCACTTTTGCTCAAGGAGCAGGGCTACAATGTAATAGGAGTTACCATGCAGATATGGCAGGATGAGGACAGGGACGTGGTGAGTGCCCATGCCGGATGCTGCGGACTTTCTGCTGTGGATGATGCCAGGCGTGTGGCATCGCAGCTCGATATTCCGTATTACGTTATGAATTTCAAGGAAGAATTCAAGAAGTACGTAATAGACTATTTTGTGGACGAATACAAATGCGGAAGAACTCCGAATCCATGTATTGCATGCAACAGATATGTAAAATGGGAGTCTCTGCTTACGAGATGCATGGCCATCGGGGGCGATTATATTGCTACGGGACACTATGCAAGGATCATACAGCTTCCAAATGGCAGATATACTCTCCAGGAGGCCAGGGGAATAGAGAAGGATCAGACATATGCTCTCTACAATCTCACCCAGGAGCAGCTCGCCAGGACACTCATGCCGGTTGGAGAGTACAGCAAGCCTGAGATAAGAAAAATTGCAGAGGACCACGGACTTATGGTGGCTCACAAGCCGGATAGCCAGGATATATGCTTTGTGCCAGATGGAGATTACGCAGGTTATCTTGAGAATGAGGCAGGACTTAAGGCGGTTCCGGGAGATTTTGTAGACATACATGGCAATGCGATCGGAAGACATAAGGGAATCATACACTACACCATAGGACAGAGAAAAGGACTTGGACTTGCGATGGGGCATCCGGTATTTGTGGTGGACATCATACCTGAGACAAATCAGATTGTTATAGGAGAGAACGGAGATGTATTTTCAGAAAGGCTGATATGCAACAGACTGAACTTTATGTCCATAGAGGAGCTCACGGAGCCAATGCATGTCAAGGCGAAGATCAGATACAATCATAAGGGAAGTATGTGTACCATCAGAAAGATAGATGAAGATCTGGTAGAAGCAGTATTTGACGAGCCGGTAAGAGCTGTGACAAAGGGACAGGCTGTAGTGTTCTATGAAGATGATCATGTGCTTGGCGGAGGAAGCATCTGTTGACAGGGTTTTACAAAGAGTGATGGTCTGACATAAGGAGATTTCGTATGGGTGATACAGGCAGAGAAGTTTTGCGCAAAGACGTCAAAGTGCGTGGATGGATATTGTTTGGCATCTTTTCAGTGATTTTTGTTTTTATGATAATCACTATATGCTCCATGATACATAATGGAGAGTTTGAATTGAATAGTTTCACAGGACCATTGATTTTTCTGACTGTAATGTGACCGAAAAGAGAAAAAAGAAAGTCCTTGACATGCTCCTCAGTTATTGCCCAAATGCGATATATGGTGATCTGGATGGCGCCGGAGGCGATTATCTTGAAAAAATGAGAAAAACAGACATTCATGATATACCACATAGTCCGTACTATACAGGAAACAATGCATAATGAGATATGAAACAAATAGAGCAGTCAGGTGACTGCCGGAATTGAATTTACGGTATAAAAAAGATGGAACATATAAGCCATTGAACTGGCGTATGTGTTCCATCTTTTTATATTTATAAGTATATAAATTGATATTTTGCAATTTTATTTTACAGCGGATTGAATTCTGGCTTTCTGTTCTTGAATGTACAGTAGTATCTGTAGCCGAGTGATGTGAGGGCATCCCTTGCATATGTCTCAAAATCATAGCACAGATATTCGGGCTTATGTGCATCAGACCCCACTGTGATGATCTCACCGCCCATATCCTTGTAGAGTTTCAGGATATCCATGTGAGGATGTGCGTAACTCATATTCTTGTACAGGCTTCCGGTATTGATCTCTATACCTTTCCCTTTTGGGATGATTATTTTGAAAATCTGTTCAAGCACATCAGTATAATCTGCCATCCTAAAGATATTCTCGCCTGATGGGCAGTATCTTACTACGTAGTCAAGATGACCATATACGTCAAAGTCGTCTATCAGAGTCACGTTCTCAAGGATGGACTCAAAGTAATCGCGGATGCCTTCTATCTCTGTACGTCCCTCATAGTAAGCTGGATAGTATGGGTCGAGACCTTTTACAAGATGCGATGATCCTATGATGAAGTCCAGTTCGTTTTTGTATTTGCCTGCAATATCCCTTGCCTTATCAGCAACGGTATTCATGAGACCGAGCTCCACGCCGCTTCTCACGTCTATGTTATCTCTGTATCTGTCCCGGATTTCATCCAGCGCAGCAAAATATGAATCGAAATCAAGCTGGAAGTCGAAACCGTCCTCCGGATTGATAGGAAAGTCTATATCGTGGTGATCTGTCAGACAGATCTTTGGAATTCCAAGTTGTATTGCCTTCTGGATTATACTGTCCAATGGGGCGGAAGAGTCGCTTGAGAACTCCGAATGTATATGCGAATCACAGATGATCATTTTCTGTATACCTCCGTTTTTAATCATTGCGTTTCATATTATAACATAAAACACTGAAAAAAATATATAAAGTAAAGCTGTTGAGTAATCTTATTATTATCAAATTGTAGTAGTAACATTTTTTCTATAGTCTCAGCCCATTAGTATAATTTGTTAAAACAAGTTTGTCTATTTTGGATAGATGATAACTAAAAAAATGAGATTAAGGCTTGAAATTTATACCTAAAGAATGTATGATTAGCTTGTGTATTTAACACGATTTATTTGCTACGTTCCCGCGTAGCAGATTGATAAATACTTTTATTATATTTCAAAAACCTAGGAGGAATAAAAAATGGCAGTAAAAGTAGCAATTAACGGTTTTGGACGTATTGGTCGTCTTGCATTCAGACAGATGTTCGGTGCAGAGGGTTATGAAGTTGTTGCAATCAACGATTTAACAAAGCCTTCAATGCTTGCAGATCTTCTCAAGTACGATACAGCACAGGGTGGATACTGTGGCAAGATCGGTGAGAACCTTCACACAGTTTCAGCTGATGATGAGGCTAACACAATCACAGTTGATGGTAAGACTCTTACAATCTACAAGGAGGCAGATGCAAACAACCTTCCTTGGGGTAAGATCGGTGTTGATGTAGTTCTTGAGTGTACTGGTTTCTACTGCTCAAAGGAGAAGTCAATGGCTCATATCAACGCAGGTGCTAAGAAGGTTGTTATCTCAGCTCCAGCTGGTAATGATCTTAAGACTATCGTATTCTCAGTTAACCAGGATACATTAACAGCTGATGATCAGATCATCTCAGCAGCTTCATGTACAACTAACTGTCTTGCACCAATGGCTAAGGCTCTTAATGACTATGCTCCAATCCAGTCTGGTATCATGTCAACAATCCACGCTTACACAGGCGATCAGATGATACTTGACGGACCACACAGAAAGGGCGATTTAAGAAGAGCTAGAGCAGGTGCTGCTAATATCGTTCCTAACTCAACAGGTGCTGCTAAGGCTATCGGTCTTGTTATCCCAGAGTTAAATGGCAAGCTTATCGGATCAGCTCAGAGAGTTCCAGTTCCAACAGGTTCAACAACAATCCTTACAGCAGTTGTTAAGGGTGCTGATGTAACAGTTGATGGAATCAACGCTGCAATGAAGGCTGCTGCTTCAGAGTCATTCGGTTACAACACAGATCCAATCGTTTCATCAGATGTTATCGGTATGAGATATGGTTCATTATTTGATTCAACTCAGACAATGGTATCAAAGATCGCTGATGATTTATATGAGGTTCAGGTTGTTTCATGGTATGACAATGAGAACTCATACACAAGCCAGATGGTTAGAACAATCAAGTACTTCGCAGAGTTAGCATAAGTTATTTCAAGCTATAATTAGCTTTTATAATGTAAGCTCATTTAAAAGTATTTATTAGACCTAATAGAGGGTCCGGTCTCCAAGGACCGGGCCCTTTTTTCTTCGTAGGAAGCAATTATGCGTTTCTATGTTCCCGCATAAGAGCGGGTAGGTAGCTGGGCAGAGGACAACTTATAGTTTTCTGTTCTATAACATTATTTAGGAGGAATTAGAAATGTCATTAAACAAGAAATCAGTAGATGATATCAATGTTAAGGGCAAGCGCGTGCTTTGCAGATGCGACTTCAATGTACCATTAAAGAACGGAGAGATTACAGACGAGAACAGACTTGTTGCAGCTCTTCCAACAATCAAGAAGCTTATCGCTGACGGTGGAAAGGTTATCCTTTGCTCACACCTTGGAAAGGTTAAGACTGAGGAAGACAAGCAGACTAAGACCCTTGCACCAGTTGCTAAGAGACTTACAGAGCTCCTTGGACAGGAGGTTAAGTTCGTACCAAGCCTTGAGGTTGTTGACGATACAGTTAAGGCTGCAGTTGACGCTATGAAGGATGGGGATGTAATCCTTCTTGAGAATACTCGTTTCAGAGCTGAGGAGACAAAGAATGGAGAGGCTTTCTCTAAGGATCTTGCAAGCATCTGTGATGTATTTGTAAATGATGCATTCGGAACAGCTCACAGAGCTCACTGCTCAAACGTTGGTGTTGCTGGACTTGTTGACACAGCAGTAGTTGGTTACTTAATGCAGAAGGAGATTGACTTCCTTGGCAATGCAGTAGAGAACCCAGTTAGACCATTTGTAGCTATCCTCGGTGGTGCTAAGGTTGCTGACAAGCTGAACGTTATTTCAAACCTTCTTGAGAAGTGCGATACACTTATCATCGGTGGTGGTATGGCTTACACATTCCTTAAGGCTAAGGGATATGAGATCGGTAAGTCACTTGTAGACGATTCTAAGATCGATTACTGCAAGGAGATGATGGCAAAGGCAGAGAGCCTTGGCAAGAAGCTTCTTCTTCCAGTTGATACAGTTATGATCGAGGATTTCCCTAACCCTATCGACGATCCAAGTATCAAGACAGAGGTATTTGACGCTGACAAGATGCCTGCAGACAAGGAAGGCTGCGATATCGGACCTAAGACTATCGAGCTTTACTCAGACGCAGTTAAGACAGCTAAGACAGTTGTTTGGAATGGACCTATGGGTGTATTCGAGAACCCTGTACTTGCAGCTGGTACAAAGGCAGTTGCAGCAGCACTTGCTGATACAGACGCTACAACAATCATCGGTGGTGGAGATTCAGCAGCAGCTGTTAACCAGCTTGGTTATGGTTCAAAGATGAGTCACATCTCAACAGGTGGTGGAGCTTCACTTGAGTTCCTTGAGGGTAAGGAGCTTCCGGGCGTAGCAGCAGCTAACGACAAGTAATTTGTATATCACTGAGATATAAAGATTATACTGGTGGGTGCCGGTTCAGGCCGGTACTCATCAAAAAATACAAATATAAGAGGTAGATTACAATGGCAAGAAAGAAGATTATTGCAGGTAACTGGAAGATGAACAAGACTCCTAGCGAGGCTGTTGAGCTTGTTAACCTGTTAAAGGACTTAGTAAAGAATGATGACGTAGATGTAGTATACTGTGTACCAGCTATCGATATCGTACCAGTTGTTGAGGCAACAAAGGGAACAAACGTAGCTGTAGGTGCAGAGAACATGTACTTCGAGGAGAGCGGAGCTTACACAGGCGAGATCTCAGCAGCAATGCTTGTTGATGCTGGTGTTAAGTACGTTATCATCGGACATTCAGAGCGTCGTGATTACTTTAAGGAGGATGATGTTCTTCTCAACAAGAAGGTTAAGAAGGCATTTGAGGCTGGTATCACACCTATTCTTTGCTGTGGTGAGTCACTTGAGCAGAGAGAGCTCGGTGTTACTATGGACTGGATCCGTCTTCAGATCAAGTCAGATCTCGCTGGCGTAACAGCAGATCAGGTTAAGTCAATGGTTATCGCTTACGAGCCAATCTGGGCTATCGGAACAGGTAAGACAGCTACATCAGATCAGGCACAGGAAGTATGTAAGGGAATCCGTGATCTCATCGCTGAGATCTACGATACAGATACAGCTGAGGCGGTAAGAATTCAGTACGGCGGTTCTATGAACGCTGGCAACGCTGCTGAGCTCCTTGCAAAGCCAGACATCGACGGTGGTCTTATCGGCGGTGCTTCACTCAAGGCTGATTTCGGTCAGGTTGTAAATGCCGGAAAGTAATTTTAAACAGGCCAAAATATATTAGTTTTAGATTAAATCTGATATAGAATATTGAAAGGGATTATCAAGTGCTTTATCACAAGGTAATCCCTTTTGTTTACGCTTAGAAAAACAAGGTGGTATATTTCAGGAACTAAGTATTGTTTTTATGAAATGGGGTTTGCCTTAAATTTATATTTCTATAGTTCGCAGGTGTTAGACCAGTATGTAATCTGAACTGTTCGGTAAAATAACTCTGACTTGGAAATGCGAGAGTCTGTGCTATCTGGGCAGGGCTATAATCAGAGTATATGAGCATGTTTCTTGCAGTATCAAGTTTTAGCATTTTTATATAATGTCCGATATTATCTCCGGTCTCTTTTTTGAACAGCCTTGACAGGTATGACGGGGTGAGATTGACACGTTTTGCCAGAAGTTCAACAGTGATCCTAGTATGCAGATGATCGTATATGTAGTCTATGCACTCTGCGACCGGTTTGGAGCATATGGAATTTTTCTTAAGGTTTCGCATTTTTTTTGCATAGTCGATGCACATGAACGCATGTAATTCAGATATATCCTCCACAGACTTCATTGTATCTGACTTTTTTATATAAAAATCACTGAGATTGTAAGCAGTTGCCACATCGAGACCACCTTCAATACAGTATCTTGCAACAAGGGCTGTTGTTATGACAAAATGATATCTTATGTTGTTGACCGGCTTTTCAGATAGTAAGCCGAGTCCTTTTTTATCCTTAAGTGGTGAGGCTTTACACAATTCTTTAACCTGTTCTATATCTCCATTTTGTATTATTGAGTAAAATTCAAGTTCAGGGTTATAGGGCGCTCTATTGGTTGAATCTTCGCGTCTTATAAATTCCTGGTAGAATATTTCCTTTGAGTATTTCATATGTGTATAAATCCTTTCCAGTAAATTGTGTCAGGGTAAAAATTTATATGTTATCAAAAGTTTATAAAAGTCTTACTTTACAACTCCTCTATAATATATCATGTAAACTATATAAAAAGCAATAAAACGATATATGGCAAATGTATAAGATGTTATTATCAAAATACTTTATAAAGATGCGACGTCGTAAATATTATTATTTTATTTTTGGAGAGGAGTATTTTATGAGAAGGTTAAAACAGCTTGTGGCTATGATACTTGTAGTTTGTATGCTGATCACTCTGTGTCCATCAGACGTTAGTGCTAGAACATCAAAAGCTGCGGTAAAGTCTGTAACTGTGACAAATCTTGTCACAAATAAACTTGTACTAAAAAAGGGTACAAAGTTTCGGGTGAAACCTAGAGTTGTAGTTACAGGTAAGATCAGCAAAAAAGTAACATATGTATCATCAAATAAGAAGATAGTTACAGTAGATAACAAGGGTGTTGTCAAAGCGGTAAAATCAGGAAAAGCGGTTGTAGCAGTGAAGAGTGCTGCAAACCCAAAGGTAATGTATAGGTTTAATGTTTATGTTGGGGTTCCTACGAAGACTGTTAAATTGTCTGCAAAGGCTGTGAACATGTTTAAAGGAACCAGCAGGACGTTAAAAGCTTCAATTGCTCCAAAGAATGCCACATATAAGAGAATTCAGTGGTCATCATCAGATAAAAGAATAGCAACAGTTTCCTCGAAAGGTGTTGTAAAAGCAGTTAAGGTTGGAAGAGTATATATAACTGCGAAGGCTATGGATGGAAGTGGCAAATATGCAAGATGTAAGATTACAGTAAAACAGCCAGTTACTTCTATCAAGCTTTCAGCGGCAACACTCACTATCACAGAGGGAAGCAGTAAAACGCTTACAGCTACTGTCGCTCCTGCATCGGCAACCAACAAGACGTTAAGTTGGACATCGAGCAATAAAAAGATTGCAACGGTTTCAGCAAAAGGCGTTGTGAAGGCTATAGCACCAGGTACAGCTACAATCACAGCAAAAGCTGCTGACGGTTCAGGAAAGAAAGCAACATGTAAAGTGACTGTAAATAAGAAGGTGACTGTAGAAAATAAATACGAGTCGCAGGGGTATAAACTTTTATGGCATGATGAATTTGACGGAACAGAGCTCAACCGTGATATTTGGAATGTTGAACTCCATGAGCCTGGCTGGGTCAATAATGAGCTTCAGTCATATGTTGATTCTGAAGATAATATAAAAGTCAAGAATGGCACACTTGTTATAAGCTCAAAGAAAAAAGTGAATGAGGATGGTTCTATATCATATACATCGGGAAGAGTAAACACACAGAATAAGCAGGATTTCAAGTATGGCAGAGTACAGTTCAGAGCAAAGGTTCCTACAGGTAAGGGTTATCTTCCAGCAGCATGGATGATGCCTACAAACGAGAGCCTGTATGGACAGTGGCCTAGATGTGGTGAGATAGATGTGATGGAGGTTCTTGGAGACAATACATATACAACCTATGGAACGATTCACTATGGCAATCCGCATTCAGAGTCACAGGGAAAATATACACTTTCAAATGGAAAGTCATTTGCGGACAGCTATCATGTATTTACATGTGACTGGGAGCCTGGAAAAATTACGTGGTATGTAGATGGAGTTAAGATGCATGAGGAAAATGACTGGTATTCTACAACTGCCGGAAAAGGTACAGTTACTTATCCGGCACCGTTTGATCAGCCATTCTATGTAATACTCAATCTTGCAGTTGGCGGTAATTGGCCAGGAAATCCGGATGCAGATGCAGCTTATATTAACAGTGAGAGCTTATATGTTGATTATGTGAGAGTATACCAGAAGGAGTCTTATGACGAAAATGTGACAAAGCCAGAGCGTGAAGTTATAATTCGTGATCCGGATGAAAATGGCAATTATGTAATAAATGGTGATTTTAGTGAGACCGAGGATCTGGGAGATGCAGAAAACTGGATTTTTATGGCGCAGAATGGCGGCGAAGGAACAGCGGTCATCGAGAACAATACAATCAACATAAATACAATTGATGCAGGAACGGTTGATTACAGCATACAGTTGGTACAGCCTGATATTCCTGTAGAAAAAGGTGCCACATACAAGCTTTCATTTGATGCGTGGGCGGATGAGGCGAGAACAGGCATAATTGATGTCTCAGCGCCAACCAGATCATGGGGAAGATATCTTAAGGATACAAAATTTGATATGACAACAGAGAAACAGACATTTGAGTATGAGTATACGATGACTGATTCATCTGATGACAAGGGAAGAATAGAATTCAACTTCGGCAATCAGGGAAGCGTGGCTGGTGTACATATTGCAAATGTAAAGCTGGTAAAGACAAATCAGACTGAGATAGTTGACAAGAAGACGATCCTCGCTGATGGAAACCTAGTTTACAATGGAGAATTTCAGGAAGGAACAGGAAGACTTGGATATTGGACAGTCAGCAACAATTGCGGTGCTGAGTATAAGGTGACAGGTCTGTCTGACGGAAGAAGATTTTCATACAAGTCATTGGATGAGAGTATAGATGGCAACTTCGTATTATCACAGGATGAGCTTGCGTATGCCCCAAATACAAAGTATGTACTTAAATTTGATGCTGAGACTGCAACTGAGGGAAAGAATATAATTATCACTACAGGAGATTCAAAGTTTGCTGTAACTCTGGATAAAGGAATTAAGAATTATGTTTACAAGTTTGAGACCGGAGAAGAAGTGACTGACAGTTCAATCAGCATTGATTTTGGTAACAGCGGAGAAGTTCTGTTAGACAATGTGAAGATAATGCAGGATTCACTTCTTCTCAATGGGAACTTTTCAGCAGATTTTGCTGGATATGATGTGTATATAGACAGCAGTGCGGATGCAGAGTCTGTTGTGGACAGCCAGAAGGAGGACAATGCTGCTGACTTCACAATAAAGAATTCAGGTGACCAGAACTGGAAGATACAGCTCAAGCAGAATAATATCAAGCTTGAGAAAGGACAGTGGTACAAGCTTTCATTTGATATAAAGAGTTCTGTGTCGAGAACTGTTCAGTATGCGATACAGAGGGATGGAAGTACACATAAGGATAGTACAGGTGCAGAGGACTGGACACCGTATGTTCAGGAGACAGTAAAGCTTGATGCATACGATCAGGCTGATCAGAAATATGTGACTGTTTCAAACACATTCCAGATGGCCTGTGACACAGACGAAGAGAGTATTTTCAATATTGCACTTGGCGCAGGCGGAGAAAATGGTTCGGCAATTACAGATCAGCATAGAATATGTATTGATAACATTATCCTTGAAAAGACTTCGGCTCCAGAGATAGATGTGCCTGTAGGTAAGAATCTTCTCACAAACCCAGAATTTGAGATGAGTGAGGATGGTAGCCTTGCCGGTTGGGAAAATGCAGTGACTGCTCCTGGAGATGCCACAATTGAAACTGGAGATGGAAAGATCACATACAGTGTTGCAAACGTGGGTGAGGCAGACTGGAACATCCAGCTTAAGCAGATGGGATTGTCTCTTGAGCAGGGCGAGTCATATACGCTTAAATGTACATTGTTTTCTGATGTTGATAGAGTTGTGAAGGTTGCTGTTATGACTCCTTCAGCCGGATATGCATGGCATGGCGGTGAAGATGTAGTTCTTACAGCTGGTGAGGCTAAAGATATAACACTCACAATTACACCTAAGGAAGAAGTTTTCACAGATGGTATCACTGTTGATACAGGTGCCGGATTATTCTTCTCAATGGGATATGTTGAAGGATACACACTTGGGGCACATACAGTTTCTATATCAAATGTATCATTTGTAAAAAATTAAATTTGACCCCTAAAAAACAATAATATATACCCTTAGGCAGCGGCGAATCGTCGCTGCCTTTTTCATTGTGGCCATAGCAGGATTTTGGTGAATTTTTTTAATGATTTGACAGTCAGAATGGGTGTTTGTATGATAAAATAAAACATGATTTTCCCAAAATAATAATGAAAGGATAAAATGGTATATAAATTTATGAAAAAACTTATCTCATGGAACGTAAATGGAATAAGGGCATGCGCCGGTAAAGGCTTCATGGACTTTTTTAACAGCATAGATGCAGACATATTCTGTATACAGGAGTCCAAGATGCAGAAGGGACAGCTCACACTTGATATGCCAGGATATTATCAGTATTGGAACTATGCGGATAAGAAGGGATATTCAGGTACGGCTATTTTCACAAAAGAGAAACCTTTGAGTGAAACAAAAGGTATAGGCATAGATGAACACGACCATGAGGGGCGTGTCATAACACTTGAATATGAGAACTTCTACATGGTGACTGTATATACACCAAATTCACAGAACGAGCTTGCAAGGCTTGATTACCGGATGAAGTGGGAGGATGATTTCAGAGCATATCTGAAAAAGCTTGAGGAGAATAAGCCTGTTATAGTGTGCGGCGATATGAACGTGGCTCACAATGAGATAGATCTGAAAAATCCAAAGACAAACAGGAAGAATGCGGGATTTACTGATGAGGAAAGAGAGAAGATGACGGTGCTTCTAGATGATGGCTTCATCGACACATTCAGATATTTTTATCCGGATCAGGAAAATATCTACTCATGGTGGTCGTACAGATTCAAGGCAAGGGAGAAGAATGCAGGTTGGCGTATCGACTATTTTCTCACATCTGAGAGTTTGAAGGACAAGCTTGTCGATGCCAAGATACACACTGATATCATGGGATCTGATCACTGCCCGGTTGAACTGGATATCGACCTGTGATTTGAGTTGGATTTGAACTTGAAAAATAGGCATTATATAAGTATAATCTCAAATGAGTGAATTATGATTAAGAGGCATTTAGCCGGAATAAATAAAAAGGAGAAAAATTATGAGTAAGAAACCAGTAGTTTTAATGGTCCTTGACGGATATGGTCTCAGTGACAAGACAGAGGGCAATGCAGTAGCACTTGCAAAGACACCTGTTATGGACAAACTTATGGCTACAGCACCATTTGTGCAGGGCGCAGCTTCAGGACTTCCTGTAGGACTTCCAGACGGTCAGATGGGCAATTCAGAGGTAGGTCATATGAATATCGGCGCAGGCCGTATCATATATCAGGAGCTTACAAGAATCACAAAGGCAATCGCTGATGGAGATTTTTTTGAGAACGAGGAGATGCTTGCTGCAATAGAAAACTGCAAGAAGAACAATTCAGATCTTCATCTCTGGGGGCTTCTCTCAGATGGTGGTGTCCACAGCCACAATACACACCTTTATGCGATCCTTGAGCTCTGCAAGAAGCAGAACTTTGAGAACGTATACGTTCATCCATTCTTCGATGGAAGAGATACACCGCCTGCATCAGGTAAGGGATACCTTGAGGAGCTTATCGCAAAGATGAAGGAGATTGGTGTAGGTAAGGTTGCATCTATGTCAGGCCGTTACTACGCAATGGACAGAGATAACAGATGGGACAGAGTAGAGCTTGCATACAAGTCACTTGTAACAGGTGAGGGCGTTCAGGCTGAGGACCCGGTTGCAGCTATGCAGGAGTCATATGACAAGGAAGTATATGATGAGTTCGTTCTTCCTACAGTAATCACAGAGAATGGTAAGCCTGTATCACTTGTTAAGCCAAATGATTCAGTTATATTCTTTAACTTCAGACCAGACAGAGCCCGCGAGATCACCAGAGCATTCTGCTGTGATGATTTTGATGGATTTGAGAGAGCAAATGGCCGCATGCCACTCACATATGTATGTTTCAAGGACTACGACGAGTCAATACCTAACAAGCTTGTAGCATTCAAGAAGGAAGAGATCGACAACACATTCGGTGAGTACCTTGCAGCTAAGGGTCTCAAGCAGCTCAGACTTGCTGAGACAGAGAAGTATGCTCATGTAACCTTCTTCTTTAACGGCGGTGTTGAGGAGCCTAACAAGAATGAGGACAGAATCCTTGTAAAGTCACCTGCTGTAGCAACATATGATCTTCAGCCTGAGATGAGTGCCCCAGAGGTAAGCGAGAAGCTCAATGCAGCTATCCTTGGTGGCGAGTATGATGTGATCATCATCAACTTTGCAAACCCTGATATGGTTGGTCATACAGGTATTATCCCAGCAGCTATCCAGGCTGTAGAGACAGTTGACAAGTGCGTTGGCGCTGCTGTAGAGGCAATTGATAAGGTTGATGGTGTTCTCTTTATCTGTGCTGATCATGGTAACGCAGAGCAGATGATCAACTATGAGACCGGTGCTCCACATACAGCTCATACAACTAACCCTGTACCATTTATCCTTTACAACTATGGTGAAGATGTAGAGCTTCGTGAGGGCGGATGTCTTGCAGATATCGCACCTACACTTCTTGAGGTTATGGGACTTCCTCAGCCTAAGGAGATGACAGGCAAGTCACTTATTGTAAGAAAGTAAAAAAAGATGATGTGCGATTAGCGATGACAGCAAATGTAGATATATGTCATATCAATCGCGCGGGAAACAACAAATAAAAGATACGGCACCGAATTATAATATAAGATTGTTATGATCGGTGCTGTATTCAGTTGGAAGGATACATATGAAGAAGTTTTTGGAAGAGTTTAAGGAGTTTGCCCTTAAGGGAAATGTGATGAGTCTTGCAATCGGTGTTATCATTGGTGGAGCGTTCCAGTCATTGGTTACATCTTTTACAGACTGTTTCATCACACCAATAATCAACAGTATCGGTGGAGCAGAGATTGGTGGACATTTTCAGATATTCCATACAGGACAGTATATCGAGTATGGAGCGTTTATTTCAGCAGTTATCAACTTCATAATCATGGCATTTGTTATATTTGTCATCATGAAGGGAATCAATGCGATCATGGATCTTGGTAAGAAGAAAGAGGAGGCAGCTCCTCTCACAAGAAAGTGCCCATACTGTATGGGTGAGATAGATATCAAAGCAACAAAGTGTATGCATTGTACATCTGATGTACCTCCTGCCCAGGAGTAGATCAGGTCTGACCTGGATCAGCGCCAGCGTAGGGATACATACAGCATAAGAAAAGCGGCTGTGCCTTATGGTATGGCCGCTTTTCGTCAAAAAAGATTAGCAGATAAACAACAGAGTATATATAAAGGAGACAGAAAAACATGATAAAAGAGTGCCTTGAAAATGTAAGAAAGAATGTACCTCTGGTACACAATATAACAAACTATGTAACTGTAAATGATGTGGCAAATGTCATTCTGGCGTGCGGTGGAAGTCCTATCATGTCGGATGATGAGGGTGACGTGGAGGATATCACAAGCATATGTGGTGGTCTGAATATCAACATAGGAACACTTAACAAGAACACTATTCCATCAATGTACCTGGCAGGGAAGAAGGCAAATGAACTTGGACATGTTGTACTTCTCGATCCTGTTGGAGCAGGAGCAAGTAAGCTCAGAACTGATACGGCTGTTGAACTTATGAAGGAGATTAGATTTGATGTTATAAGAGGAAATATCTCTGAGATCAAAACTCTGGCATATGGTTCCGGCAGCACAAAGGGTGTTGATGCCGATGTGGCAGATGCGGTTACGGAGGATACGCTTGATAATGCAGTGACATTTGTCAAGAAGCTATCTGCTGAAACGGGATCTATCATAGCTGTAACAGGCGCAATAGACCTTGTTGCGGACGGCGAGAAATGTTATGTAATCAGAAACGGCCGTCCTGAGATGGGTAAGATCACTGGAACAGGCTGCCAGCTCTCAGGAATGATGACAGCATATGTTGTGGCAAATCAGGACAACAAGCTTGAGGCTGCTGCAGCGGCTGTCATGGTCATGGGACTTGCTGGGGAGATCGGTTATTCCCATCTGCAGGCATTTGAGGGTAATTCAACATACAGGAACAGGATAATCGATGCCATATACAATATGGACGGGGATACACTTGAACAGGGAGCAAAGTTTGAAATCAGATAATTGACGGAAGTCTAATAATTGCCTGGATCTGAATCAGATTGGGATCGAAACATATAGGAAGGACGGATAGTATGATAAATTGCAGTGAGAAAGAGCTCTTGCTCTACGCAGTAACTGACAGACACTGGCTTGGTGAAGAGACTCTGTATGATCAGGTAAAGAAGGCACTTGACGGCGGTGCAACATTTGTACAGCTCAGGGAGAAGAATCTCGACAGAGAAGACTTCCTCGCTGAGGCGAAGGAGATACAGAAGCTTTGTAAGGAATATGGAGTTCCATTTGTCATCAATGACGAGGTCAGCATAGCAAAAGATATAGATGCTGACGGTGTACACGTGGGACAGAGTGATATGGAGGCCATGGACGTCAGAAAGATACTCGGCCCTGACAAGATACTTGGAGTGTCTGCACAGACTGTCGAACAGGCGATTATAGCGGAAAAGCACGGCGCAGATTATCTTGGTGTAGGAGCAGTGTTTACAACAGGTTCAAAGGATGACGCAGACGATGTGAGCCATGAAACTCTCAAGGCCATTTGTGAGGCGGTGTCCATACCGGTCATTGCCATAGGCGGCATAACAAAGGATAATGTGGCCGAGCTTGCGGGCTCCGGAATATGCGGTGTGGCAGTTATAAGTGCCATATTCGGACAAAAGGACATACAGAAGGCCACAGAGGAGCTCAAGGTTTCTGTAGAGAATATGCTTGATGCCTGACTAAATATATGATATAGAGGTGTACATGAAAAAAATAGTTATCAGTGATATAAAAGGTGCGATATTTGATATGGATGGGGTTCTGCTTGACTCTATGCCTATGTGGGATCATGCCGGAGAGATGTATCTGGCGGGACAGGGGATACAGGCAGAACCTGATCTTGAGAAGGTGCTTTTCACCATGACCATGATGAAGGGCGCAGAATATATGCAGAAACACTATGGACTTGAACTCAGCGCGAAGGAGATTATAGACGGTATCAATGAGACTGTGCGCGATTTCTATGCAAATAAAGTTGAGCCGAAGTCAGGTGTGCCTGAACTGCTGAGGTTCTTAAAGAGATATGATATCCCGGTCACTGTTGCAACATCCACAGACAGATGCCATGTTGAGGCAGCACTTGTGCGGACGGGACTTATGAAGTATGTTGACAGGATATTTACATGTTCTGAGGTGGGCGTGGGCAAGGCAGCCTCACCTAAGATATATGAGATGGCGGCTGAGTTTATGGGAACTCCGGCTTCGGATACATTTGTATTCGAGGACGCATATCATGCGGCGGAGACAGCACAGAACGGAGGATTTGTTGTGGTCGGTCTCTATGACGAATCCAGCAGGGACAGACAGGGAGATCTTATAGCACATTGTGATCATTATTTTAAGAGTATGGATGACATGCTGTGCAGTATAAATTCTGACAGAAGCCGTCTTGTGCCTGTCCTCACCATAGCCGGAAGCGATTCCTCAGGTGGCGCAGGTGTGCAGGCGGATCTCAAGACCATGCAGGCAAATGGCGTATTTGGTATGAGTGCGATCACAGCCCTCACGGCTCAGAATACCACAGGAGTGACTGCTATCATGAACGTTATCCCTGATGTACTTGGCGCCCAGATAGATGCGGTGTTTACCGATATACGGCCGAAAGCGGTCAAGATAGGAATGGTATCTGTTCCTGAACTTATTGATGTGATAGCTGACAGACTTGCCAGATACAATGCGGAGAATGTCGTGCTTGACCCTGTGATGGTGGCGACCAGTGGTGCTAAGCTTATAAGCGATGATGCGGTGGAGGTCATGACCGGTAAACTGTTCCCACTTGCAAAGCTCATAACGCCAAACATACCTGAGACTGAGGCGCTCACTGGTATATCGGTGAAGAGCGTAGCTGATATGGAGAATGCCGCCAGATGTATATACGGAAAGTATGGCTGCGCTGTCCTTGTAAAGGGTGGACACAGCATAAATGATGCAAATGATATGCTTTTTGACGGAGAGAATATCACCTGGTTTTCGGGTGAGCGTATTGATAATCCGAATACACATGGCACAGGATGTACGCTTTCAAGTGCGATCGCTTCAAATCTCGCAAAGGAATATGATGTAAGTGATTCAGTCAGAATGGCCAAACAATATATATCCGGTGCCCTGGCGGCCATGCTGGATCTGGGATCGGGCAGTGGACCGCTGAATCATGGTTTCGATATACGAAGTAGATATATGTTATAAATCAGTATGTAAAAGTTAGAAATTCTTTCATTAAAAATTTTTAATCTATATCTATATAGTATTTTCACAGATTGTGTAGTATTATATTAAAACTAAATAATCTGGAGAAGAATACGATGGAGAAAGAACAGAGAAAACAGCTCGTTATTCAGATGCTTACAGCGGGCATTATCACATTCTGCCTGCTGTGGCTTCTGTTTTATATAAAAAAGTATGTGCCGTTCGGAGTACACTCACTCGCATCCAAGGATGCTGATTTTCAGTATCTTGATTTTCTGGCATATCTGAAGGATGTATTTGACGGCAAAAATAATATAGATTATTCTTTCAGCAAATCTATAGGAGGGGCCTGCATAGGAGTATTCAGTTATTATCTTTCCAGCCCGTTCAATTTATTGCTGTTGTTATTCGACAAATCCCAGCTTGTATTGTTCGTACATGTGATCATAACGTTAAAGCTTGCCTGTGCGGCGGCGACATTTGCATTTTATCTCAACAGGAGATTTGAAGAGTGGAATGATGGTTCTGTGAAAAAGCAGGCACTTATCATTTTTCTGGCGGTGAGCTATGCAGTGAGTCAGTATGGAATCGCCCAGGCATGTAATATAATGTGGCTTGACGGCTTCTATATGTTACCGCTCATAATGCTGGGCGTGTACAGAGTGGTTAACGGTGGCAGGCCTGTTATGCTTTCCGTATCAGTTGCATTGGCAGTTCTGTTCAACTGGTATATGGGCGGAATCAACTGTGTATTTGCCTGTTTCTGGTTTTTGTTTGAATTTGCATATTCAAGATTGTACAGTGGGGATACTAAGGCTGAGAAGACTGTCATAAAGGATTTTGCCGGAAAACTTGGACGGTTTATATATTCAATGCTGGCGGGAGTTCTTATCAGTGGGGTGTTGTTCCTTCCGACGATAGGTGCGATGCGTTACAGTGTAAGAGGAAGTCTTGATTTCGGCTCTCTGCTCGACATGTCATTTATCGGTGATGTTTCATCTGTGATAGACGGATATTCGCTTGGCGCACAGAGTCAGAAGGGAAGCGTGTCTCTGTACTGCGGATGTCTGGCGCTGATAGGATTTATTGGAATCTTCATCGGTAAGAAACACAATGTAAAGCAGAAGATATTAGCATTTGTCACGCTTGTGGTAATGCTGCTCATGTTTTACTGGAATCCATTGTGCATGGCATTTTCTCTGTTCAAAGAGGTTGGATCATATTGGTACAGATATTCACATGTTGGAATATTCTGCATATTATTCTTTGCCGCTGAATTTTTCCTCTCGGAGGATCTGAATGCTGTAAAATGGCGGGTTATCATTGCAAGTGCGATATTTAGTGCGGCTATGCTTGGTGTAAACTATCTGCATGGAGTCCAGGATAACAAACTTGTATGGCTGACCGCTGCGCTAATTGTAGGGGTAGCCGTTTTGATAGCACTCGTAAGCAGGCTTTCGAAAAACGTAGGAGCCGGAAGAGTGTTCGGAATTATATTTACGGTCATTCTGTGTGCAGTGCTGACTGTTGAGACAGGATACAGCGTGATGTTGCAAATGGACAATATCCATATCGACAACGGTGAGAGTTTTGTTGAGTATGAGACGGCTATGGAAGGCCTTATAAATGATCTGAAAGAATATGATTCCGATACATACAGGATCAGCCAGACCAGATCAAGGGCGACAAGATCACTCGAAAAAAAGAAAAACAATAATGGCAAAGATACGGATGATAATTTTAAATATAAGAACAATGTCAGAGCAAATTATGACGAGTCGTTTGGTTATGGGTATTGGGCGATAGGATCGTATGTGTCGACCGCTGACAGCACAGTGTTGAACTTCCTTGTGGACACGGGATACAGGAGCGAAGGCGATAACCTAAGTGTTGTCAACATGCCGGTGCTTGGAACTGATTCACTGCTGGGAGTCAGATACATCGTATCTGATTATGCTCTGGAGGGCATGAATAAAGTAGAGGATATTGCAGACAATGCAAATGGAGCCGATGTATACGAGAACCCATACAGCCTGCCTATGGCATTTGTATATGATTCAGGCAAATATACAGCGGCAAAATATAACGGCAATCCGTTTGAATATCAAAATGAGCTCTACAGCGAGCTGCTCGGCAGAAAGGTTGAGATCTATAAGCCTTTAAAGTACGAGACGGTTGTAAGTAAAGCGAAGAAGCGTGTATACAAGATGGAGATCCCGGAAGGCAATTACATCGCTTATGGCAATATCCCATGGAACAGTCTGTTTAACGCAAAGCTGAATGTCAATGGAATATACAGGACCAGATATGCCAGATGGCTTTCGCCGTCAGTGTTCAATATTCCTGTAAATGAGGATCGTGATTACTACAAGGTTGTGCTTCACTCAAAGATGAAGCTAGATCTGGATGATGGAGCAGAGCAGTTTTATGTTCTTGATCTGGATTTGCTGAAAAGCATAGCAGAGGAGCTTGAGAAACATACCCCTGATGTGATGGATATAGAAAATGGCAGCGCAGAATTTGTTGTAAATGCCAAGGAAGGACAGAGTTTATTCACATCTATTCCTTACTGTGATGGTTGGACAGTCAAAGTTAACGGCCAGAAGGTACAGCCGGATAAGGTGGTAGACAGCCTGTATTCTATAAGTCTTGTTGAGGGTGAGAATGTTGTTGAGATGAAATTCCATGTGAAATATGCAGGCGTAGGTATTGCCTGTTCGATAATAGGTATCGCAATGCTGGTATTTGCGGAGTTTTACAGAAAACGAAGAAAATAGTTATTGAATATATTATCTTGTTGTGTTATTATGTTTCAAGTTGGTGTTAAAATTATACACACACCATTTTTTCGGAAACGGAGGTGTTAAGATGCTGAAGACAATATTAATGGTAATTTATGTTATAGTATGTATAGTATTAGCAATAGTGGTTCTTTCACAGGAAGGAAAGGATGCGAGCCTTACAAGTTCCATATCAGGAGCAGGCGGCGGATTTGACAATTCCTACTGGAGCAAGAATAAGGGAAGCTCAAAGCAGGAGATACTTAAGAAGATAACAGCAGTTCTCACAGTTCTCTTCTTTGTACTTGCATTACTGCTTGACTCAAAGCTTTTCAACTAATAATGATTTCTGATGCTTACATATATTAACTGATATATGTAAGCATTTTTTTGCTCATTATGCAATGTATTTGTGCGGTAGGGATGCGGGCATAATGTATATAGAAAGGGTTTGTTATGGATAATAAGGATTTGGAGTTATACAACAGAAGAAAACAGACGGTATATGAATTTATATGCGATGATGATTATCCGCCAATGAAGTTCAAGGAGATGTGTACATTCCTTCAGGTCCCGGGAGATGAGAGACAGACATTTCTCGATATACTGAATGACCTCACAGAGGAGGGACTGATCATCAGATCGGCAAAAGGACGATATCAGAAGGTCGGAGAAGGGACATACAAGGGAACATTTATCGGCAATCAGAGAGGTTTTGGATTTGTCCGCGTTGAGGGCATGAAGGAGGATTTCTTTGTCCCTGAGAAGAATACCATGGGAGCGTTCCACGGTGATACAGTCCTCATACGTGCGGAGGACAGACCGAAGGGAATGAAGCAGGAAGCATCGGTTATAAAGGTACTTGAGCGTGGACTAAAGAAGGTTGTCGGAGTCTATCAGAAGAATAAGAACTTTGGATTTGTCATACCTGACAATCTGAAAATAGAAGGAGACATATTTATATCCAAGGCAAATTCCATGGGCGCCATGGCTGGACATAAGGTTGTGGCGGAGATCATCAGTTATGGAGACAAAGTGAAGTCTCCGGAGGGAAAGATTATAGAGATACTTGGACATATAAATGATCCGGAGAGTGACGTGCTGTCTGTGGTCAGAGCTCTGGACATTCCAGTCGATTTTCCTGACGAGGTTATGGACAGCCTCTCACAGATCCCTGATTTTGTCAGCGCATCGGAGATGGCAGGCAGAACGGATCTCCGACATCTTCAGACAGTGACGATAGATGGCGAGGATGCAAAAGACCTGGACGATGCCATAACACTCTATGAGGCGGACGGAATGTACAAGCTTGGTGTGCACATAGCTGACGTGACCCACTATGTAAAGGAGAATTCCCCTCTGGATAAAGAGGCACTTAACAGAGGTACAAGCTGTTATCTCGTGGACAGGGTAATACCTATGCTTCCACACAAGCTGTCAAATGGTATCTGCTCGCTGAATGAAGGACAGGACAGACTTGCACTTAGCTGCCTTATGGACATAGATCAGAAGGGCCACATAGTAGGACATAAGATATGTGAGACCGTGATCAATGTGGACCGTAGAATGTCATATACAAGTGTGTCTGCAATTGTCGAGGATCACGATCCAGGGGAGACCAGAAAATATGAGGAGCTTGTGCCCATGTTCGAGATGATGCTTCATGTGTCGGATCTTCTCAGAGCGAACAGAAGAAAACGAGGCTCAATAGATTTTGATTTTGACGAATCGAAGATCAAGATAGACTCCGACGGCAAAGTTGTATCAATAGGTGTATATGAGAGACGCAGATCCAATGAGATCATTGAAGATTTTATGCTTGCTGCAAATGAGACGATTGCTGAGGATTATTTCTGGCAGGATATACCATTTGAGTATCGAGTGCATGAGACACCTGATGCAGACAGGGTTGAGCAGCTGGCGCTCCTTATAAGTAATTTTGGAATGTACTTTAAGGCATCAAAGGAGAATATACATCCGAAAGAATTCCAGAAGCTGCTTGACAGGATAAAGGGTGAGCCTTATGAGAATCTTGTGAGTAGGATGGCGCTGAGGACCATGAAACAGGCGAAGTATTCAACAGAGTGCACAGGACATTTTGGACTTTCGTGTAAGTATTACTGTCATTTTACTTCTCCTATAAGGAGATATCCAGATCTGCAGATACATCGTATAATAAAGGAGAACATACATGGCAAACTTGACTCGAGGAGAATAGAACATTACAGCATGATACTTGACAGGGTGGCTGATGACAATTCGCGCAAGGAGAGAAGAGCTGAGGAAGCTGAGCGTGATGTGGAGAAGCTCAAGAAGGTAGAATATATGTCGGCTCACATTGGCGAGGTCTACGACGGTTTTGTCTCCGGTGTTACAAACAGGGGAATGTTTGTGGAACTGCCGAATACGGTGGAAGGCTTTGTGAATGTGGCAGATATGCGCGACGATTATTACTATTTTTCTCAGGAAGATTATGCTATGATAGGTGAGGATACGGGCAAACAATATGCCATCGGTGATCCTATACAGATAAAGGTGAAGAATACAGACAAGATGACGAAGTCGATAGATTTCAGTATTGTATATAAAGGAGAGGATACATTTGTCAAAGGAAAGAGGAAACACTCTCATCGCAAATAACAAAAAGGCATATCACGAGTATTTTATAGAAGAGAAGTTTGAGGCCGGAATAGAGCTTGTGGGAACCGAGGTAAAGTCCATAAGACAGGGACACTGCAGTATCAAGGAAGCATTTGTCGGAATAGACCACGGCGAGGTGTATGTGTACAGAATGAATATCAACCCATATGAGAGGGGGAATATATTCAATAAAGATCCGCTCAGGACGAGAAAGTTGCTGCTCCACAGGTACGAGATCAACAAGCTCATCGGACAGCAGAAGGTGAAGGGTTATACCATTATGCCGCTCAAGGTATATATCAGAGATGGACTTGTCAAGATGGAGATAGGCCTGGCAAGAGGTAAGAAGCTCTACGACAAACGTGAGGATATCGCCAAGAAGGATATGAAGCGCGAGATGGAGAGAGATCTCAAGAGTAGGAGCAAGGACTTCTGATCGTGAGCGTTTGTGGAATTTCTGTGAAATCAAACTTATTATTGGAAATATGATACAGCATGTGTTATACTAGCAGGGTGTTGAAGAAGATAAGCTGGTTCAGATATAATGTGTGTATCGGAATCAAATAAACGATAGTCTGGAGAAGGGCGTTATGAGTCAGAGTAAAGTAGATAAGAAGAAATATGAGAAAAAGCACCGCAAGGAGATTCTCAGGAAGCAGAAGATCAAGAAGATAACAGCTATAACAGTTACGATTGTTGTTATCGCTGCTATAGTTGGAAGTGTTGCGGGTGTGAAGATATATAAGGCGATACCTAAGTACGTTGATGCTTCAAGCTTATCAGAATATGTTGATAAGACTTGGAAGGACAGCGGTTATGACACTCTGTTTTCTGCCACAGCCTCAGATGCTGAGGACACAGCAGATACAACTGAAGCTGCAGAAGATACAGCAGAGGCGACAGATGCAGCGGAAGATACAACTGCTGACGCTGAGTAACAGCATCTGATAAATTAAGATATATAGGCGCAGGTATCATTGTGATATTTGCTGCATATATTATATATGATCGGTTATCACTGATCTATGATCAGGGGTTGACTGGTTTCGACAGGGGTTTTGAAGCTATGGAAGCCATCCGTGGACCAGAGCCACGCTAAAAGCTGGAAAAAAAATAAACGCTAACGATAATTTAGCATACGCTGCCTAAGGGCAGTCGTCATCCTTTAGGAACGCCGAGCCTTTAGGAATGGCGTCGATTTTCGGCAAACTCCTGCATCTAAGCTTTGCGATGTAGGAAAATCCATGAAGCTACTAAGGTCTATAGCATGTTAGTGGGCGATAGGCTGAGGAAATGTTAAAGCACTGACTGTGATGGAAGAAACTGTAGTGAATGAGCTTTTGGACGCGGGTTCGACTCCCGCCAGCTCCACTTGACTGAATTAAGTCGAACAAGATATTTAATGCAACAGGGCATATAGAAATCAATCTATATGCCCTGTTTGCTAAAAAACGGATAAAATCCGAAAATTCTTCTTGCATCTACAATTTCAGTATGTTATATTAAATGAGTTGTGAAAAGAGTGATGGTCCTCTGTGCCCATATATCCGGTGGATATGGTAGTAAGAACATCAGAATATTAAGGAGGAACACAATGAACGATTACATTAAGAATCTTGAAGCTTCACAGATGAAGGAGAGCGTTGATGAGTTCAACGTAGGAGACACTGTTAAGGTACACAACAGAATCAAAGAGGGTAACAAGGAGAGAATCCAGATCTTCGAGGGTACTGTAGTAAAGAGACAGGGCGGAAGCAACAGAGAGACATTCACAGTTAGAAAGATCTCTAGCGGATGCGGTGTTGAGAAGACATGGCCTGTACACTCACCTTTCGTTGAGAAGATTGAAGTTGTAAGAAAAGGTAAAGTTAGAAGAGCTAAGATTTACTACTTACGTTCAAGAATTGGTAAGGCAGCAAAGGTTAAGGAGCTTGTTAAATAATAAAGCTTGTAACATGAAAGTAAAAGTGGCTGGAGTATTTCTACTCCAGCCATTTTTAGAATGGATGAAATGAACGGAACAAATATATTGATGATTGAAGGATAGAATTCATGAGTGAGAGATATGACAGACTCCGAAGGATAAGGAGAGAAAAAAGGCGTCAGAGAAGACAACAGAGATCATTGAAAAAGACTATGAAGAGCGCACTTGGCTGGTTCATATCGATACTGACAGCGGCTATACTTGGTTATGGTTTTGTTGCATTTGGATTCCAGACGGTATATATGGTAGGACCATCCATGGAGCCGACACTGACGGATGGAGAATCGTATCTGGTCAATAAGGCTGTTTATCTGGTGACATCCCCGGAAAGATACGATGTGGTAGCGTATCGTATAGTTGAGAATCAGGACAAATACTATTCCATCAAGAGAGTAGTAGGCCTGCCGGGTGAGACTGTGCTTATCCAGAATGGTCAGGTATATATAAATGGCAATCCGCTTGCAGATTATCCCGTCGACTGTGAGATAAAAACAGCCGGAATAGCGGAATCTGCGATCACACTTGGAGAGAATGAATACTTCCTGCTCGGAGACAATCCGGACAACAGCCAGGATTCAAGATTTCAGGCGGCTGGCAATGTGCAAAAGAGCGAGATGCTGGGCAGAGTAAAGATAAAATAGAGGTAGAGATATGAATATACAGTGGTATCCCGGACATATGACAAAAGCAAGACGGATGATGCAGGAGGATATAAAACTTATAGATATCGTCATAGAGCTGGTGGATTCAAGAATCCCATTCAGTAGTAAGAATCCTGATATAGACGAGCTTGCAAAGAACAAATACAGACTCATACTCCTCAACAAATCAGATCTTGCGGATGATGCAGTCACAACAAAGTGGGAAAACTATTATAAGAATAAAGACTTTGCCGTTGCAAAGATAAATGCCCGTGACGGTATGGGGATGAAGAGTATCAACAATATCGTGCAGGAGGCCTGCAAAGAGAAGATAGAGAGGGATAGAAAAAGGGGAATCATAAACCGTCCGATAAGGGCGATGATAGTCGGTATCCCGAATGTCGGCAAATCCACGTTTATCAATTCCTATGCGAGAAAGGCCTGCACCAAGGTTGGAAATAAGCCTGGTGTCACAAAAGGCAAGCAGTGGATAAGACTTGGAAAGAATATTGAGCTTCTGGACACTCCCGGTATTTTATGGCCGAAATTCGATGATGAGGCCGTTGGTCTCAGACTTGCGTTCATTGGTTCGATCAATGATGAGATACTCAGCATAACGGATATAGCGGTTGAATTAATTAAATTTTTACAGGCAAACTATTGTAATACCCTTGTTCAAAGGTATAATATTGAAAGTGTTGATGATCCTGTACAGATGCTGACAGGTATCGCAGAGAAGAGACAATGCATTAAGAAGGGCGGGGAGCTCGATTATGACAAGGCTGCGGCTCTGCTGATCGATGATTTCAGATCGGGAAAGCTGGGGCGTATTACATTGGAGACCCCGAAGGAAGACTAGATGAGTGAAGAAAACAAGAATGTTGCTGATGCGTTAAACGATATATTTGAGGATGACCCTGCGAAGAAGGAAAGGGACAAAGAGATCGCCAAATATGAGAAGAAGCGTCAGAAAGCGATAGATAAAGAACAGAAGAAGGCTGCAAAAAAGGCTGCGAAGGAAGCAAAGGAAGCTGAAAAGAAAAATGCCGACGATGAGCAGGAAAATAAGGAGAAGTCCTCCTGGTCCTGGGACAAAGCAGTCGCTGAGAGTTCGGCTGATGCAAAGGCGGAGACAGCAGATAAATCGGAAGAAGCATCTCAGAAGAAGACATCGGAAGAAGCTGCAGGAGTAGCTAAATCTGAGAGCTCAGATAAAACTGCAGAAGTGGTTAATACAGACTCTTCTGAAGAAGTGTACAATGAGGATGGAGAACTCGACGAGAAGGCTTTAAAGAAGCAACTCAGGAAAGAGAAGAAAGAGGCAAAAAAGAAAGAAAAGGCCGAAAAGGAAGTCAATATTGTCAAGGATCTCATATTTCTGTGTATTTATATAATAATAGTAATTGGCATATGCTGGGCTGTGCTCACATTTGTCGGACAGCGAACAGAGGTCAGTGGAGAGTCCATGAGCAATACTCTTCACAGCGGAGATACATTATGGATTGACAAGCTTGAGTATGAATTTGGCTCGCCGAAGAGATTTGATGTGGTTGTATTCCCGTATGGAGACGATGATGAGACCTTCTTCATCAAGCGTATAATCGGACTTCCGGGTGAGACAGTGTATATAGACGAAGATGGTGTTATCTATATAAATGACGAGCCTCTGGAGGGCGATGTGTATGGCAGAGAGGCTATAGCCAGCGACAAGCGCGGAGTTGCAGCCGAGGAGATCACACTGGGTGATGACGAGTACTTTGTTCTGGGAGATAACAGAAACAACAGCCGTGACAGCCGTGTGGAGGATGTTGGCAATATACACAAGAAAGATATCATTGGCAGGGCTGTATTCAGATTTACAGGCGGTTTTGGCAAGATAGAATAGGATAAGATATCAGGGGCTGTTGCCTAAAAAGTGGCAATGGTCCTTGTTTTTAGGTGGAGGACATATGGAAAGTATAGCGGAGATAAAAAAAGTATTTGCTGATGCTGATATAAGTGAATATTCGGGGCTTATCGAGAAGTATGGCGACGATGAGAGAGATGGGGTAAAGAAGATCATAGCGTCCGCTCAGAAAAAGATCAATGCTCTTGAAAAGGAAAAAGCCCGCAGCTATAAAATGTTTGAATTTGAGAGAAAATACGCTGATAAGGGATATATATGTGGTATAGATGAGGTCGGAAGAGGCCCGCTTGCAGGTCCTGTAGTGGCTGCTGCAGTCATTCTTCCAAAGGACTGTGATATTTTATACCTCAACGACTCCAAGCAGCTCACACCGAAGAAGAGGGAGGCTCTATACGATGAGATCATGGCGAAGGCTGTAGCTGTAGGCGTGGGTATGGCAAACGAGAAAGTAATTGACGAGATAAATGTTCTCAATGCAGATTACGAGGCGATGAAGCAGGCTATATCGAAGCTTCAGGTTAAACCACAGCTCCTGTTAAACGATGCGGTTAATATTCCGGGTGTTGATATCGAGCAGGTAGGCATAATAAAAGGTGATACGCTGTCTGCGTCGATTGCGGCAGCAAGTATAATTGCAAAGGTTACAAGGGACAGGCTTATGGTTGAGTATGACAGTCTGTATCCGGGGTATGGATTTGCAAAAAACATGGGATATGGTACGGCAGAGCACATTGATGCGCTCAAGAAGATCGGTCCGTGCGCAATACACAGAAGGACGTTTATCAAGAACTTTGTATAACAATTGTTCATCACACATATATTCATGGAAAGGTGAAATGATGTATAACAGCAGAGCAACCGGTAATGAAAAGGAAGCTTTAGCTGCTGATCATCTGGCTGGCAGGGGCTATGAGATCCTGTGCAGGAATTTCAGGGTGGCCAGCGGTGAGATAGATATAGTGGCAAAACACGATGGATATATAGTGTTTATCGAGGTGAAGTATAGGTCCGGAGTACATAAGGGCTTGCCGGAGGAGGCTGTCGATGTGCGCAAGCAGAGACAGATATGTAGGACTGCATTATTCTTCCTGAACAAATATGGATATGGAATGGACACCCCGGTTAGATTTGATGTGATAACCATACTTGGTGAGGATATACATCATATAGAAAATGCATTTGAGTATTCGGGATATTGATAGGATGGCGGATATGGATATAAAGTATATTAGGAAAGACAATTCAACACATGTCCACACGGTGGATGGCGTGGATTATATATCATTTGACAAATTGGACAGAGCCGGAGTTGTAAATGCATTCTCCACCAGGATCGGCGGGGGGAGTGAGGGATATCTGGGTTCCATGAACCTGAGCTTCCACAGAGGCGATGATGCGGATCTGGTAATGGAGAATCACCGCAGATTTGCCACTGCAGTGGGGTATGATCACGAAAAGCTTGTGTTCTCAGATCAGGTGCATAAGACAGACATATATAAAGTTACAGAGAAGGATGCCGGAAAGGGAATAATCAGAGAGTCGGATATTCTGGAGATCGATGGACTTATGACGGATGTTCCGGGAATACCACTTATGACATTTTATGCGGACTGTGTCCCTGTATTGTTCTATGATCCGGTGAAAAAGGTTGTTGCGGCGAATCACTCCGGGTGGAAGGGAACCGTCAGCAAGATAAGCGGACATATGATAAACAGATTGAAGTCTGAATATGGAACATCTCCAGAGAATCTCATTTGCGCCATAGGACCTTCTATATGCAAGAATTGCTATGAGGTGAGTGAAGATGTAGCTGAACGCTTTATGGCGGCATATACGGAAGCAGAGGCGGCTCAGATCGTATTTAGCAAGGGTAATGGCAAATATCTGCTTGATCTCCACAAGGCCAACTATTACAATCTTGTTGATTCAGGTGTAAAACCTGAGAATATTGACGTGACAAATATATGTACATGCTGTAACAGCGAATGGCTTTTTTCACACAGGGCGAGCAAAGGCCTGCGGGGTAATCTTGCGGCGGTAATCATGCTCCCTGAATGATAGGGCGTTATTCATTTGCTGCAGCTTTTGATCCGTAGATAATTAATATAAAAGAGGAAATTATGGAACATATTGTAAAGGAAATACTTGAGGGAAGTATAGCCCAGGAGATGGAGATCGAACCGGGAGATAATATTCTGGCGGTCAATGACCATCCTATAGAGGATATATTTGACTATCAGTATCTCATAAATGACGAATATATAGAACTTCTCGTGAGGAAGTCTGACGGCGAGGAGTGGCTTCTGGAGATAGATAAGGATTATGACGAGGATCTAGGGATTGTTTTTGAAAATTCCCTGATGGATAATTACAAGTCTTGCTATAACAAGTGCATATTCTGCTTTATCGATCAGAACCCGAAAGGTATGAGAGACACTATATATTTCAAGGACGATGATTCCAGACTGTCATTTCTTCAGGGAAATTATATTACCCTTACTAATATGAAGGAAAAGGATATTGACAGAATAATCAATTATCACCTTGCTCCGATAAATATATCGGTGCACACTACCAATCCCAAGCTGCGCTGCAGTATGCTGAACAACAGATTTGCTGGTGCCATACTTGACTATATAAGGAAATTTTATGAAGCTGGTATTCCTATGAATGGACAGATAGTTCTGTGCAAGGGGATAAATGATGGGGAGGAATTGTGGCGTACGATCTCTGATCTTATGGAGTTTGTTCCTGTTATGGAGAGCTTGTCCGTGGTTCCTGTCGGTTTGTCAGATTACAGAGATGGCTTGTTCCATCTTGAACCGTTCAACAGAGAGGACGCCTGCGAGGTTATTGATATAATAGAACATTTTCAGAAAAAGGCATTTGAAAAGCATGGCACACATTTTGTCCAGGCAAGTGATGAATGGTATATAAATGCTGGCAGGGATTTCCCTGAGGCTGACAGGTATGATGGCTTTATCCAGCTTGAAAATGGTGTGGGCATGGTGAGACTGCTCATGGATGAGTTTGATGAAGAGTGGAGCTGCGTAGAGGGCGATGACAGAGAGTATGAGGTGTCCATGGTTACTGGAGTGCTCGTATATGATTCCATAAAGCTCCTTGCTAACAGGATCCCTGAGAAGTTTCCTAATGTGAAGGTGCATCTGTATAAGATCATTAATGATTTTTTTGGACACAGAATAACCGTGACAGGATTGCTTACGGGTGGAGATATAAGAAAGCAGCTCACAGGAAAACCTCTTGGGCAGCGTCTTATACTGCCTTCCAATACTCTTATGGCGGATGAGCCAAAATTCCTTGATGATGTGACGCTTGCAGAGCTCACAGATGCTTTACAAGTCGATGTTTGTATTGTAGAATCAAGTGGTGCTGATTTTATTCATGCAGTAATTGGCGATGATATGTAATTAATTATATATGGAGGAAGATAGAATGAGTAAACCTATAGTTGCCATAGTGGGCAGACCCAATGTAGGTAAATCAACTCTGTTCAATGTGCTTGCCGGAGAAAAGATATCCATAGTTCAGGATACACCGGGAGTTACGCGAGACAGAATTTATGCTGATATCAACTGGCTGGATTACAATTTCACTCTGATAGACACAGGAGGAATTGAGCCGGAGTCAGACAATATTATACTTAAGAGCATGAGAGAACAGGCAGAGATAGCCATAGAGACAGCGGACGTCATCCTGTTCATGACGGATGTCAGACAGGGAATGGTTGATGATGATGTCAAGGTTGCCGATATGCTCAGAAGATCCAAGAAACCTATAGTTCTCGTTGTCAACAAGGTAGACAGCTTTGAAAAGTTCATGCCGGATGTGTATGAGTTCTATAATCTTGGACTTGGAGATCCACATCCTATATCAGGTTCATCCAGACTTGGAATAGGAGATATGCTCGATGAGGTGGTATCACACTTCAATGAGTCTGCAAAGGATGACACGGAGGATGAGAGACCTAGAATCGCCATCATAGGAAAGCCAAACGTAGGAAAATCTTCTATAATTAATAAGCTTCTCGGTGAGGACAGGGTTATTGTATCAGATATAGCCGGAACCACAAGAGATGCCGTGGATACAGAGATCGTCAGAAATGGCAGAGAATATGTATTCATAGACACAGCGGGACTCAGACGAAAGAGCAAGATTAAAGAGGATATAGAGAGATACAGTATCATAAGAACAGTATCAGCGGTTGAGAGATGTAATGTTGCAGTCCTCGTAATAGACGCAACGGAGGGAATAACCGATCAGGATGCCAAGATCGCGGGAATCGCACATGATCGTGGCAAGGGAATGATAATAGCTGTGAACAAATGGGATGCCATCGAGAAGAATGACAAGACCATATATAAGTTTACAGAGGAGATCAGAAACAAGCTTTCATACATGCCGTATGCGGAACTGCTCTTCATATCAGCCCAGACCGGACAGAGACTTCCAAAGCTGTTCGAGACCATAGATGCTGTTATAGAGAATCATTCACTCCGCATAGCTACTGGTGTTCTGAATGAGATTATGAGTGAGGCGGTTGCTATGCAGCAGCCACCATCAGATAAGGGTAAGAGACTTAAGCTCTATTATATTACCCAGGTGTCAGTAAAACCTCCTACATTTGTCATATTTGTAAATGACAAGGAGCTTATGCATTTCTCATATACACGTTATATAGAGAACAGGATAAGAGAATCCTTTGGATTCAGAGGTACACCTCTAAAATTCATAATCAGGGAGAGGAAAGAGAAGTAGTCATGGAGATGTTGATTAGAGCTATATGTCTGGTTGGGGGCTATGGAGTAGGACTCATTCAGACAGCGTATATTTACGGCAGGATAAAAGGTGTTGATATAAGAAAGTATGGAAGTGGAAATGCGGGAACGACAAATGCACTGAGAGTTCTTGGAAAGAAAGCTGGACTGATAGTTTTCCTGGGGGATTTCCTCAAAGGAATAATCGCCTGCTCACTGACACATATCATACTTGGCCAGTTAGGTATAGGTGATGCATACATGTTCGTACTGTATACAGGACTTGGAGTTGTGCTTGGTCATAACTTCCCATTCTATATGCAGTTCAAGGGCGGCAAGGGAATTGCTGCCAGCGGCGGAATGATAGTAGGTCTGTGGGACTGGAGATTGGTAGTGATACTCCTTGCAGCGTTCGTTATAAGTGTTGTGATAACAAGATATGTATCGGTTGGATCACTTACGATCATGATCGGATTCTTCATATTATACACAGTATTTGCAATTCATGGAGATTATAATTTCACATCGAATGCCAAAATGATCGAAGGAATAATCATGGCGGGAATCATAGCCGGAATGGCCGTGATAAGACATTGGCAGAATATCAAGAGACTGATAGCGGGAACGGAGAATAAGTTGTCGTTTGGTTCTAAGAAGGCTTGATGGAAAGCGGAAGCGAATAGAGAGTTATTGAATCCCCTACTTACTGGATAAACCAGGAAGGAGGGGGTTTTTTTGTAGTGAGCAACGTTTTATAGATGTCTGGATAAAATAAAATCAGATAACATAATGAGTATACATAAAACTGAGATTATGGTTATGTGATATTTATACGCAGTGAAAAGTGTATTAAAAACCGTTGAATAGAATAATGTGAGTTTACATAACTGGACAAAAATCTAAAAATACAGTAAAAAATTGCAAAAACATCCATGTATTGTCACTATGGACTGGATTAAATGATGAAAAAAAGTTAAAATAGAAAAAGTGATTCAAGGATTGAAAAAAGAAATATAAATATTTTGGAGGTATTTTACGATGAAAATAGGTGTTCTCGGAGCAGGTGGATGGGGTTCTGCACTTGCTAATCTGCTGGCAGGAAATGGACACGAGGTTATAGTGTGGTCTATAGATGAGAGAGAGGTTGCCATGCTCAAGGAATTTCATGAGCAGAGAGACAGACTTCCGGGCGTTATACTTAACAACAGTATTGAATATACAACAGATGCGTCAAAGGCTGTTATCGGTCAGAAGATGATAGTGTGCGCAGTGCCTTCTCCGTTTGTCAGAAGCACAGCAAAGAGCATCGCTGACAAGGTGAGCGACGGACAGCTTATCGTGAATGTCAGCAAGGGAATAGAAGAGTCCACACTCAAGGCTCTCGTGGAGATCATTGAGGAAGAAATTCCACAGGCTAAGGTGGCTGTCCTTTCGGGTCCGTCACATGCAGAGGAAGTAGGCCGCGAAATACCTACAACGGTAGTTGCCGGTGCCCGTGATATAGAGATTGCAAAGACGATCCAGAACGCATTTATGAACGATTATTTCAGGGTATATACAAGCACTGATGTGACTGGTATTGAGCTGGGTGGTTCAGTGAAAAATGTAATAGCTCTGGCAGCCGGAATATCAGATGGACTTGGACTTGGCGACAACACGAAGGCTGCTCTTATGACCAGAGGAATGGCGGAGATCATGAGACTTGGACTTGCCATGGGCGCAGATGTCAAGACGCTGTCAGGACTTTCAGGAATGGGAGATCTTATAGTTACATGTACATCCAAGCACAGCCGTAACAGGAATGCCGGTTATCTCATCGGTCAGGGGAAGACCTATGAGGAGGCTATGGCGGAGGTCAAGATGGTTGTTGAGGGTGTTTATTCTGCCAAGGCAACACTGGCACTTGCCAGGGAGCATGGGGTTGAGATGCCTATCGTTGAAGCAGTCAATAACGTATTATTTAATGGCATGACGGCAAAAGAGGCTCTCACAGAGCTTCTCAACAGAGACAGAAAGAGTGAATTGTAATCGATTATATTTTATATGTTTGATATATTTCGATAGATTATGCTGCCGAAGAATAGTAGTACAAAATCACCTAATAATTAAACGATAAAGTAAATGTGAACAAAAAAGCAACAGAAAACTGTTCTTTTTGTTCACAAACTGTTTACAATTACCATGTGTTATGATAAATTTAAAGCAAGTTTGTAATTCGAAAAATAATTAGAAAAGAGGTATTACAATGGCAAAAACTACGAAAAAGCTTATAGCACTGCTGCTGGCGGTAGTTATGATAACTACGTTGATTTCGCCTTCTAATTATAGTTGGTCAAATGCGGCCGAGACGAGAGGAGGAGACGCATACGCCACGGCTACTGATTCGATAGCAATGCTGTCGAGTGCAGCAGTAACCGGAAATCTTGAAGATTATATTACTGGAGCTACGATTGCTGATAAAGCAGGTAATATATATGGTAGCAGTTCCAGACCGTCCACAACGCCGCTTCCTGTAGATCCAAATGATCCTACAAAAGCCGGTGTAGATATCCAGATGTCTATGGATATAGTGTTCCCGGAAGATGTTGTTAATAGCATATTGGAGTCTGGTGAAGATGCAACATTTACTTATACGATGCCGGATACCATAAAGTTTAATTCCGATATTCTGAATAAGGATATAACTGATGGAAGTGGTAACAAGATCGGTTCGTATTCAGTTGTGAACGGAGTCCTTACTGCGACTATCGATCATACAGCACTCAAGGGGGGAGCCCAGCTCAAGGCTTTCTTCAAGGCGTGGATCGATATGGATCTCACAAAGTACAATGAGAAAAACCAGGTCGAGAACAAATTCACAAGCACTGTGATTGTGACTGTGGATGTGGATTTCAAGCCTGATGTGGATGTGAAGAAGACCGCATCCGAGGGTAGAGTTACAGATCCTAAGGATGGATATGTATACTTTGACTATACCGTAGAAGTTTCATCCAATCATGGAAGTGCCAGTGAGGATCTGAACTTTAGTGATGTTATAGCCAACGACATAGCAGGTGTCACACCTGAAGTTACAGATATAAAGGTGATCAAGTCTGACAACACAGACTGCAGCTCGTCACTCACATATAACAGTAGTACCTCTACTATAGAAGGAACTCTTCCTGCACTCGGTGCAAAGGAGTCATATAAGATAACCTATACAGTAAAGAGTAAAGTCGATGATCTTTCTCAGGACGTGATCAATCTGAACCAGAGCAATATCGCGGAGGCTAAGAATTCAAAGGTTGATGATAAGGATCAGACCAACAAGGGCTACAAATATGTGAAGGACGGTGCCACAGATCTCAAGGTTACAAAATCCTCAGATGGTGTGAGCAATTATCCTGACGATCACAAGATAGTTTACAAGTACAAGGTTATAGTAAGTTCTGAGTATGGAAGCGATGGTGATATTACACTCGATGATATTCTTGCAAATGAACTTGACTCAAAACTTGGATCTGATGCCAAGAGAACAGTACAGAATGTTACATGCAAGCTCAAGGACAGCAATGGTCAGTACACAGATGTCACATCAAATGGATATGTGACTCCTGCGACAGGAACCATAGGAAACGGTGACACAGTTATAAAGGGAAATCTTCCGAAGCTTGACGCTAATTCACAGTATGAGATCACATACGAAGTTGTTGTCTCAGATATTGCCGATGACATCGGAATCATAAATGTACACAATAAGAATGGTGTAGACGTGTCAGATGATTCACATGACGAGCATACTGATAACGACAGCAGTACATGGTACAATGCCGGCAAGTCTACAGCATCCATAAGTAAGACCGGTTCACTGTCAGGTGACAAGTCAACCATAACATGGACAGTAACCGTGAATGCGGATAAGAAGAAGAATCTGACAGGAATGTCAGTATCGGATATACTCACAAAGAACGGAGCAGAGCTCACAGACGAAAAGACGTGCAGTGTATCCATAAATGACACAGCTGTGTCAACCACTATCAATCTTCCTGCAAGCTTTGTGGAAGAGAATGGTAAACTTTATTTGACGGATGGAACTTCAAGGGTTGAGGTGACAGAGAACAAATCCAAGATCGTGTTCATCTACACAACAGATTCATCCAAGCTTGATAAGCTGACTGATGTTTATAAGAATGTAGCGACAATAGAGAAGAACGGAGTTACGGACAGCGCCAAGGCGACTGTAGAGGTGGCCGGTGATTCAATAAAGAAGGAATTCGTATCAGAGACGGAGAACGATGATACATATACCCTTGCATGGAAGTCTACAATATCTGGCGTTGACAAGCTCAATGCGAATGATACATATACTGACTCTGTAACATATGATAATGGAGCACTTCCAAAGCATTACTTTACGGCAGATCAGATAAACGGACTTACAATAGCTGGCCTCACAGAGGAAGTTGACTACAAGGTAAAGGTAACATACGCTGACTTCTCAAATGTATGGGGGCCAAAGTTTGCAACTGTTGACAGCGTTGCAGATGTTCCAGCATCATCTGACAACTACATAATGGGATATACAATAGAATTCCTCAGAGATATAACAGGTACAGAGGAGAACCCGATAGATTATGTTATCACATATAATACGACAGTAAAGTCTGACAGCAAGTATACGGCAGTCAATAAGGGTACTCTTACTATTGATGGTTCATCCAAGACATCACAGGATTCACATCCTGTATCTGGAATACCCCAGGGTTCTATAGTAGAGAAGTACAGCTATACCAATGGCGCTGACGAGAAGGAGAGTATTGTCGGATATGACAAGGCCAACAATGTGTTCGTATATAAGGTAGTTCTCAACGGTGACTTTGCGTATGGAGATGGAGACAGACTTTCCTTTACAGATACATTACCTGAAGGGACGGTTCTTGACACTACGTATTTAAATAGCAGTATGCTGCCAGGTGGAAAAGGTGAAACGGCAGGTAATATACAGGGTATTTATTTTGTGACATATTATGGCTATGAGAACAGCAAGAACAATCCTGACATAGGTGCGTCTAATTTTATTAAGAATTATACAGTCTCGAATAACCATATCAGCTTTGATATTAGCTCACTTAAATTTTATAGCATTAATGCCAAGGTCGTTATGTACTATGCAGTCAAGGTCACAAAGGATATATCATCCGTTGTTGGTGGCAGTGACGTGGAATTCACCAACAATTGTTCGGCAACAGTTGTCAGAACCGACGGTTCAACTAAGACCAAGGATGACAGCGCAAAGGTTACTGTGACTGGACCGAATATTACCAAAACTGCAGGAAACTATGATAATGACACCAACAGTATTGAATATACTGTGTATATCAATGAGAAGGGTGAGGCTCTTGGCAATACAGGATCCATAACTGTAGTTGACAAGTATGACTACAGCAATGCGGATGCAGTAAAGAGAGTATTTATCAAGGATGGTTCGCTTAAGCTTCTGTACGCAGATACAGGCGCTGAAGTTCCGGCGGACAAATACAGCTATACATATGCAGATGATACGGCAGCTAAGATGTCTACACTGACACTCACCATGCCGGATGAGACAAAGTTTATCCTGAAGTATACATATACTCTTGTATATACAGGTAAGCTTACAGCGGATGTTAAGAACAGCGTTGGTATTCTTGGATCTACAAGTTCGGCAGATTCGTCATCGACGGACACGAACATCAATGATCAGGATTCATCAATGGGAACTGATACAGAGCAGTTTAATCTTTCGATAATAAAAACTGACTCTATAATGACAGGAATCAAGCTTGCTGGTGCGAAGTTTGAGCTTTACAGATATGGTGATCCAAACAACAGTGCAGACACTAACTGGAATCTCATGGTACCTGGAAGCGATGAGGAAAGAGTAACTAACGAACAGGGAAGACTTACATTATCAAGTTTGTATTATAATTACTATTACAAGCTTATAGAGGTGGAAGCACCTGAGGGTTATGAGAAGCTCACAGATCCTATATACATATATGAGAACAATATCTCATCCAGCCTGACAGGACCGAAACCTGCTGAGGTGACAACTGATTCTATCTCAGACATAGTCCTTGACAGCAAAGGTTCACAGGATTATACACTGCCAGTAGATAACACTCCTGAGAACAGAAAGATAACTGTTAAAAAGGTATGGAAGGATGCCGCAGGTGGAACACTGAAGGATATTCCGGTTGACAGTATAACAGTTAAGATCTATGCATCAACTAATCCATCAAGTTACGACAAGAATACAGATCCTGTTGTAAAGACAATTACCTTAAATAGTGCAAATAAGTGGACAAGCGATGAGATAGAGCTTAAAGTAGCTGATGCAAATGGCAAATACCTCTACTACTTTGCAGAAGAGGATTTTGATAATGCTGATTACCAGGTCACAATAAGTAATAATGGAACAGCAACCGGAACGATCACCATCACGAACACCAACACAAAGGTGACAAATGAGACGATCGATATTCCTGTAACCAAGAAGTGGGATGACAGCGACAACATTCTGTCAGCAAGACCAAAGAACATCAAAGTTACACTTGCCACAGAGGATGCGGCGGGCAATATAACAAAGATCGTTGACAAGACACTTACACTCAATGATTCAAATAACTGGAGTGGAACATTTACAGATCTTGATAAGAAGGATGCCGCTGGCAATCTGATTAACTACACAGTTGTCGAGAATGATGTGAATGGCTATACAGGAAAGCTTGAACTCACAAAAGATGAGAATGGAGTGGTTACGGCTGCAGAGCTTACCAACACACTGAAAGTTGGAAAGATACAGATCGCCAAGCTGTTTAGTGGGGACCTTGATGATACAAAGCTCACAGATGCACAGAAGAGACAGATCACATTCACAATCGCAGGTCCAGATGGATATAATGGACCAACATCAGTTACATATGATCAGTTCACCGCTGGAAGCTACGTTGTAAAGAATGCTCCATACGGAACATATACAATAACAGAGACGAATGCTGCATTTGACGGATATAAGAACACAGTTACATATGCTGTAGGTGCTTCAAAAAATGATACAGATGCCACTGTAGAGATATCTTCAGATGCTACATCACTTGTGACCATTACCAATACCTATACTGCATACGTCAATATAAGCGGAACCAAGGTATGGGATGACAATGACAATCAGGATGGTCTGAGACCGAATAACATAACTGTTATTGTTAAGAATGGTGATACGGAAGTTGACAGGAAAACGGTTACACCTGATGCAGCAGGAAATTGGGCATACAGCTTTGAGAATCTTCCTAAGTATGATGCGGCAGGCAAAGCGATCGCATACACTGTATCAGAGGCAAAGGTAACTGGCTATAATACTCAGATAACCGGCAGTATAGAGAGCGGTTTTACCATCAAAAACACTCATACACCTGAGACAATTGACATTGAGGGAACCAAGACCTGGGATGACAATGATAATCAGGATGGTAAGAGAAAAGATGCTATCACAGTCAGACTCTATGCTGATGGCAGTGAGATTAACTCAGAGAGTGTAACTGCAGCAAAGGGCTGGAAGTACAAATTTGCAGATCTTCCAAAGTACAGAGGTGGTAATGAGATAAAGTACACCATCACTGAGGATACGGTTGAGAATTACAATACTGATATCAATGGATATGATATTACCAACAGTTATACACCTGGAAAGACAAGCATCTCAGTACTCAAGGAGTGGAATGATGCTGATAACCAGGATGGCAAGAGAGCTACAAGCGTAAAGGTTAAGCTTGTGGCAAACGGTATCGATGTCACGAACTCTGAGGTTACACTGAGTGCTGACAATCAGTGGAAACATACATGGAATGACCTTCCACAGAAGTCCGGCGGAAAGAACATAACATACACTGTTAAAGAGACTAGCATTATCGATGGATATAGCGCCAAAGTCACAGGCGATGCCAAGACAGGTTTTGTAGTGACTAATAGTCATAAACCTGAGACTATTGATATCGAGGGAACCAAGACCTGGGATGATAATAATAACCAGGATGGCAAGAGACCTGATAAAATCACAGTCAGACTTCTTGCAAATGGAACTGAGACCGCAACAAAAACAGTGACAAAGTTAGAAAATTGGAAGTACAGTTTTACAGATCTTCCAAAGTACAGCGATGGACAGGAGATAAAGTATACCATCACAGAAGACAGCGTAGAGGGGTATACGGCAGTTCCAAATGGATATGATATTACAAACACACATGTTCTAGAGGTTACAGATGTTAAGGTTACAAAGATCTGGAACGATGCTGGAAATCAGGATGGTAAGAGAGCAACAGAAATCAAGGTTAAACTGTATGCTGATGAATCAGAGGTCGCTGGCTCAGAGGTAACTCTTAAAGCAGATAACAACTGGACGTATACATGGAAAGATCTTGCAGTTTATAAGAACGGTACGGCTATAGCTTATACAGTAGATGAGACCACCACAGTGACCGGATATACGAAGAAGGTCACGGGTGATGCCAAGACAGGATTTGTCATAACAAACAGCTACACACCAGAGACCATTGATATAGCTGGTGCAAAGACATGGGATGATGCTAACAATCAGGATAGAAAGAGACCTGAGAGCATCACTGTAAATCTTCTTGCGGATGGTCAGTTATACAAGACAAAGACTGTTACAGCAGAGGAAGACTGGAAGTATAGTTTCAAAGATCTTCCAAAGTATAGCGGTGGCAACAAGATCATTTATACAATCACAGAGGATGCGGTCGGTGATTATGCAACCGTAATAGACGGATATAACATTACAAACACATATACACCGGCAAAGACAAGTGTATCAGTCACAAAGAGCTGGGATGATGCAAACAACCAGGACAGAAAGAGACCTACGAGTGTAACGGTTCAGCTGCTTGCGAACGGAATAGCAGTAGATGGCTCAGAGACTATATTAAAAGCAGATAACAACTGGACATATACATGGACAGATCTTGATGTGAACAAGGATGGAGCTCCGATAGCTTACACTGTAGAAGAAACAGATATTACTGAAGGATATACTCCAGTGATAACCGGAGATATGACAACAGGATACACAGTTACGAACAGCTACACACCAGAGACGACATCGGTAAAGGGTGTTAAGATCTGGGACGATGGCGAGAATCAGGATGGTATCAGACCTCCAAGTATCACAGTCAACCTGATTGCAAACGGAACAAAGATCAAGAGTCTTGAAGTCACAGCAGCAAATGACTGGAAGTTTAGTTTCACAGACCTTCCTAAATATGCAGATGGATCAGAGATAACATACGAAGTAACTGAGGATGCTGTTTCCGAATACACTACAGCTGTAACAGGAGACGCAGAAAACGGATATACATTTACCAATAGTCATACGCCTGAAACGATCAATATAGAAGTAACAAAGACCTGGAACGATGCAAACGATCAGGATGGCAAGAGACCAGGAAAGATTACGGTAAATCTTCTTGCAGATGGAGACATATATGCTACGAAGGAAGTAACTGAGGCAGATGGTTGGAAGTACAATTTTACGGATCTTCCAAAGTACAAAAATGGCAATAAAATCACGTACACCATCACAGAGGATGCTGTTGATGATTATCAGACACTTGTCAATGGATATGATATCACGAACAGTTATACACCTGGAAAGACCAGTGTATCAGTTACAAAGGCCTGGGATGATGCTGATAACCAGGATGGCAAGAGAGCTAGAAATATAAAAGTAAGACTTCTTGCCGACGGAAACGTAGTTGCAGATTCTGAGGTGGATCTCAGTGATGCCAACAACTGGAGTCATACATGGAGTGATCTTGATATCAACAAGAATGGATCACCTATTGAATATACTGTTGAAGAGATTACATCGGTTGAAGGATATGCAACAGTTATCACAGGATCTGCGAAGACCGGTTATATCATCAAGAACAGCTACACACCAGAGACAACTTCAATAAGTGGTAAGAAGATATGGAATGATGCAAATGATCAGGATGGTAAGAGACCAGGAAAGATCACAGTAAATCTTCTTGCAAACGGAGTGAAGGTGGATGATAAGGAAGTTACAGCTGCGAACGGCTGGAAGTACAGCTTTACAGATCTTCCAAAGTACGCAGGTGGCAACGAGATCACATATAGTATCACAGAAAATGCTGTTGAGGATTATCAGACACTTGTAAATGGATATGATATCACGAACAGTTACACACCAGGAAAGACAAGTGTATCAGTTACAAAGGCTTGGGATGATGCCGACAATCAGGACGGCAAGAGAGAGAGTTCAGTAAAGGTTGAACTTCTTGCTGATGGAACTCCTGTCGTTGGATCAGAAACAACTCTCAGTGCTGACAACAACTGGACATATACATGGGCAGGACTTGATGTCAAGAAGAGTGGTGTGAATATCGTCTACAGTGTAAGAGAGATAACCGCAATTGATGGATATACAACCACAGTCACAGGCGATGCTGAGACAGGATTCACAATAAAGAACAGCTATACACCAGAGACGACATCAGTGAGCGGCAGCAAGACATGGGATGATGCGGACAATCAGGACGGCAAGAGACCTGGAAATATCAAGGTAAACCTTCTTGCAGATGGCAGTGTATATGCTACAAAGACGGTAACCGAGGCAGAAAACTGGGAGTATAGTTTTACAAATCTTCCAAAGTATAGAGATGGTGGAATTCAGATCAAGTATTCTGTATCTGAGGTTGATGTACCAGAATATACAGGTGTGGTTACAGGTTATAATATCACGAACAGTTACACACCGGGAAAGACAAGTGTATCAGTTACAAAGAAGTGGAGTGATAACGATAACCAGGACGGCAAGAGAACACCTAGCGTAATGGTTCGTCTTCTGGCTGATGGACAGGTTGTAGCTGGCTCTGGGGTAACACTCAGCGAGGCAAATAACTGGACACATACATGGAACGCTCTTGACGAGAAGAAAAATGGACAGACCATCGACTACACAGTTGAGGAGACTACAACTATAGATGGTTACACAACAGTCATAACAGGAAATGCAGCTGATGGATATGTGGTTGACAATCAGCACACACCTGAGACAATCAATGTATCAGGCACTAAGACGTGGGTTGATGACGATGATCACGATGGTCAGAGACCAGATTCGATAACAGTTAAGCTTCTTGCAGATGGTATTGGTATAAAGAGCCTCGTGGTTACAGCAGATACTGACTGGAATTACAGCTTTACGGATTTACCAAAGTACAGAGATAATGGAACCATGGTCAAGTATTCTGTATCAGAGAATGCTGTTTCGGGATACAAGGCATCTGTTACTGGATATGACATAACAAACACATACAAGCCAAATGTTATAAAACTTACCAAGACCATAAATGGAGATATTACAGCAGATGATGCAGCGGCAAATGTAACGTTCAATGTTACAAACAATGCAGGCTATAGTAAGCTCATAAAGCTTACAGACCCTGAGGTGGCAAAGCTCGGAAATGGCAAGTATGAGATAACTCTTGTAAATGTGCCGGATGGTACATATACAGTTGAGGAAACATCATATGCATATGATGGAGCAGCGGTAACAGTCAGCTATACTGTGGATGGAATAGACGGTGAAGGAACAGAGGCATCCGGAATAACACTTATTGGTGGAAATACAGCCGATGTAGAGTTCGTTGATACCTACAAGCTTGGCACTGTCAAGTTCACTAAGGCTGGACTTTATAAGGAGTCATGTGCTGAAGACCCTGATGATGTAAAAATGCTTGATGGTGTAGAGTTTGCGCTCTATGAGGGTACAGATACAGAGTGTGAGAATTCTGTAATGACAGCAACAAGTGTAAATGGTGTTGTGACATTCAAGAATCTTAAGATTGGTACGTATCTTGTAAAAGAGAGTAAGACTATCGGAGATTATATTATCGATAACACAGTCTACACAGCAGAGGTAACAGAGGCAAACATTGACACTTATGCAGTGTTAAATGGTGTTCAGGATAACACACTGATAAATGATCTTCCTAGAACAGATCTCAAGATAGAGAAGGTTGCAGAGGAGAACAATGGCATTAAGCTTCCAAATTCAGTATACGGACTCTACAAGGAGAACGAGAATGGTGAGGAAGAGCTTGTCGCTAAGGCTACAACAGACAGCAACGGAGTTCTCAAGTTTGACGGTATTTTGATCGGCACAGAGTATACGATCAGAGAGATACAGGCGCCGGATGGATACTATGTATCTGAACAGCCAATATCAATCAAGTTCAAGAAAGATGAGAACGGAAAGATCACAGTTGATTCATTTGACGGTGGTTTCAATACTGACACTGGTAAAGTTACAGCCCGAGTTGATGATAATGGAAATATCACATGGCTTGAGCCTTCAGTAAAATACAGCTTTGAGAAGGTGGATGAGGACGGTAACCCTGTGAAGGGTGCAACACTCAGAATTGAAGATGCTAATGGAAAAATGATTGATGAGTGGGTAACAGATGGCAGTGTACATGAGGTAAACAAGGTACTTGTGATCGGTAAGACTTACACACTCATAGAGGTCAAGGCTCCATCTGGCTATGACCTTGCAAAGGATATTGAATTTACAGTATCTGATGATAAGGTTGCAGCCGGTGAGGATATTGTAGTGACTATCACAATGGTTGATAAGAAGACAACAACGACCGAGACTACGGAAACCACAGAGACAACCGAAACCACAGAGACAACCGAGACAACACAGACAACTGAGACTACTGAAATAACAACAGAGGACAAGAACAAGCCGGATACTGGTGACAGAGCTCCTGTTGTACCAATAGCAGTTGTGCTCTTAATAAGTCTTGCCGGATGCGGTGTTATTGTGGCATCTAAAAAGAGAAAAGATAATCAGAGCAGCAAGTAATACAAAGCTGTGACATGTCCCCCGGGAATATCACCTTATATGGTGGTATTCTGGGGGATTTTTTTGTTCATAAAACAGCAGTTACATTCATATGCTATATATAGAAAATGACCGTAGATCTATTGTGTTTACAGTAATATAATTATGTAAATAAATAGCATGTCAGGAGGATGTATGGAGGAGTATCAGGTATATCAGGATATCAAGGCGAGAACAAACGGAGAAATATACATCGGCGTAGTCGGTCCGGTGAGAACAGGAAAATCAACATTCATAAAAAGATTTATGAACCAGATGGTTATTCCTAACATTTCAGGGGAAAATGACAGGCAGCTTGCACAGGATGAACTGCCGCAGTCGGCATCAGGAAAGACCATAATGACGACTGAGCCGAAATTTATACCAAAGGAAGCTGTATCAATCAATGTTGCTGACAATCTGGATATGAAGGTAAAGATGATCGATTGCGTGGGATATGTCGTCAAGGATGCCGAGGGTCAGTTTGAGGATGGCAAGGAGAGAATGGTGAGAACGCCGTGGTTTGACTATGACATTCCGTTTTCCAAGGCGGCGGAGATAGGCACAAACAAGGTTATAAATAACCATTCAACTGTTGGGATTGTTGTGACCACGGATGGCAGCTTTGGTGAGCTTCCGAGGGAGAGCTATCTTGAAGCTGAGCAGAAGACTGTTGATGAGCTGAAGACCATTGGGAAGCCATTTGTCATTCTTCTCAACACCGACAAACCATCCAGCAGTCAGACGGCCGCGCTCTCGGCAGAAATGAGCGATACATATGGTGCAAGTGTTATTCCAGTAAACGTGGAGCAGCTCAGAGAATCGGATATTACATATATTTTTACAGAACTTCTTATGAGCTTCCCTGTCACATCTATATATTTTGAGATACCGAAATGGCTTGAGGTTGTCGATGATGACAATGAGATCAAGAGCAGCGTTATATGTGATGCAGCCCAGATAATGGCGGCTGCAGACAGCCTGAGGGATATCGATCATATGGACTACCCTGAGAACGAATATGTCAAGAGGTATAAGTGTTCCAGCATAAATATGGCGGATGGATGTGTGAATATAGACGTCGATATCTACGATAATTATTATTACGCAATGCTGTCAGATATGATGGGCGCAGATATAACAAACGAGTACGATTTTATCACTGAGCTCAAATCCATGGCAGATAATCGTAAGTATTGTGTGAGTGTCATGGGAGCGCTTGAGCAGGTGAACAATGGAGGTTATGGCCTCGTTATGCCGGATAAGTCGAATGTCCAGCTCGGAAGTCCTGAGGTTATAAAGACCGGAGGAAAATTTGGAGTGAAGATATCGGCAAGCGCGCCATCGGTACATATGATCAAGGCGAATATCACCACCGAGATCATGCCTCTTGTGGGAAGCAAGGAGCAGGCGGATGATCTTGTCACATACATATCTGACAACAGCAATAATGGAGATATGTGGGGAGTTAATATATTTGGCAAGACCATAGAACAACTCGTTGACGATGGACTTAACAACAAGGTCAGCAAGATAGGTGCGGAGAGTCAGCAGAAGCTTCAGAATACCATGGAGAAGATCGTAAATGACGGAAATGGCGGAATGGTGTGCATAATAATATAAGATTGCATATTTATGGCAGGCTATGTTAAAATGTCTAAGGTGTTCTGGTGGATGCCTTAGACATTTGATTGTCCGGGCATGGAACATTATGGTGGTTATCAATTCAGGATGGAGACGTACATATGTCTGCGATAGATGTAAAGCTTAATGTATTTGAGGGCCCACTGGATCTTCTTTTGCATTTGATAGAGAAAAACAAAGTCAATATATACGATATTCCGATCGTCACTATCACAGAGCAGTATCTGGAATATGTGAACAACATGGAGGAAGAAGATCTTGACGTCATGAGCGAATTTCTGGTCATGGCGGCGACTCTGATCAAGATCAAGTCCAAGATGCTCCTGCCGAAGGATGAGGAGGATCCTGAGGATGAAGAGGATCCTAGAGAAGAGCTCGTCAGACGACTGCTTGAGTACAAGATGTACAAGTATGCTGCCGGTGAACTGAAGGATCTGGAGATTGAGGGAAACAAGGCATTTTTCAAGAAGGCGACCATACCGGCTGAGGTGAAGAATGTCAAGCAGGAGGTCGATCCTTATGAGTTGATCTCCAAGGCTGATGTGGATCTCCAGAAGCTCAATGAGATATTCAAATCGGTTATGCGTAAGCAGGTCGACAAGGTAGATCCGATACGAAGCAAATTCAAAGAGATCGAGAGGGAGGAGATTTCCCTTGAGGAGAAGATGGCGGAGGTAAGAGAAGAAGTCAGAGGACTGGAGGGCATAAACTTCAGGACACTGCTTGAGATGCAGGCATCAAAGATGAATATCATAGTCACATTCCTTGCCATACTTGAGCTTATGAAGATAGGCGCAATAGCGATCAGACAGGAAGATATATTCGGAGAGATAATCATTGATTCTCTGGATACTATATAGAGATGAGGTAACGATGAATAACGAAGATTTACAGAATGAGGAAATAGATGAAGTAAATACCCCTTCAGAAGAGAATGAGGAGGCCAGGACGGACAAGGAGTACAGTGACGATTATCTCACATCCGCCATCGAGGCTATACTTTTCTCAGTGGGTGAGTCTGTATCGATCGACAGACTTGCCTCAGCTCTTGAGATGGACAAGAGGAAGCTTACAAAGCAGCTTGAGGGTATCATATATAATTACAACAACAGCGACAGGGGTATCAGGATCATAGATCTTGACGGTTCGCTTCAGCTCTGTACGCGCAACGAATACTATGGAATTCTCGCCAAGGTTGTCAATACACCGAAGAAGCTTTCCCTCACGGACGTTGTTCTTGAGACTTTGTCTATAATTGCATACAAACAGCCGATAACAAGGCCCGAGATCGAGGCTATAAGAGGAGTTTCATGTGTACATGCCATAAACAAGCTCATAGAGTACAATCTCGTGCAAGAGGTTGGAAGACTTGATGCTCCTGGACGACCTATCATGTTTGGAACAACAGAGGAATTCCTCAGATGCTTTGGAGTGTCATCGACAAATGATCTTCCGATGATAAGCCCTGATAAGATAGAGGACTTCAAGAAAGAAGCGCTGGAGGAAGCAGATTTCACGCTCAGTGTAGATACGACATCCGAAGAATAACAGACATGTTCCTGTAATATAATATCATGACCAATATTATGAGGATATGACGGTATATGCATATGTTTTCTACAGGAAAAAGATCACGCATAAGGCGGTTTATGTTGCTTGTTGCAGCCTGGACTGCAGCAAGTCTGGTAATACAGTTTCTCGTTGGTAACAATATATTTATAAAAGCGTATGCTGAGGAAGACAATACAGCGGATGTACAGCTATTTGCCAGAAATGCGATTCTGCTGGATGGGGAGACTGGAGATATACTATATGACAAATGTAGTGATGAGCACAGACCCAACGCCAGCACGACCAAGATACTTACATGTATACTTGCAATCGAGTGCGGGAATCTGGCGGATGATGTGACAGCTTCATCCTATGCATCCAAGATGCCTGAGGTCAGACTTGGGGTTCGTGACGGCGAGAAGTACACACTTGAAGACATGTTGTACGCCATGATGCTCGAGAGCTACAACGACGCCGCTGTAGTCATAGCGGAACATATCGGTGGCAGTGTACAGCACTTTGCGGAGATGATGAACGCAAAGGCTGAGGAGATAGGCTGCCATTCTACATATTTTATCACGCCAAATGGTCTGGATGCCCAGGACGAAAATGGCGTCCATGGCACCTCTGCGGAGGATCTTGTCAGGATCATGAGGTATTGTATTCTTATTTCACCCCAAAAGGATGAATTTCTGAAGATTACCCGAACAAAATCATACACATTCACTGATAATACCGGAAATAGAACATTTGCATGCATTAATCACAATGCATTTCTCGATATGATGCCATGCGCATTGTCAGGAAAGACCGGCTTTACCTGCGATGCTGGATATTGCTATATAGGAGCTGCGGAGGTTGAGGGACATACATATATATGGGCTCTCCTTGGCTGCGGATGGCCGAATAATAAGACTTATAAATGGAAAGATTCCAGGGCACTTGTGGCATTTGCGCAGGAACACACCATATACACGGAGCTTAAGGCGCCTGCTTCGCCTGACATCAGGATAACATATTCATCGGGCTCGTCGGCAGATGGAAGCACAGCGACAAAATGCAGGCTGAACAGGACTGTGACAGCATCTGAAGGTAGTATACAGTATGTATACAAAGTCGCGGATACATTAAAGGCACCTGTGCATAAAGGCGCTGTGGCCGGTTCGCTTGAAGTGTACCTGGACGATGAACTTATAGATGTTGAGAATGTTATTGTGTCCGAGGAGATAGCAGATGTGACATTTAAGGATGAGATAATAAAAGTTTTATATCGTGCTGCAATGTAACATTTGCCTGGCACAGGCATATCCTAAATTATCAATAATATAAGGGCGGTGCACTGAGGTATGGATATGGATTGTGTATACTACGTGGTAGGCGGTGACAGGAGAAGCTGCTATATGTCTCTCAGTCTGGCGGAGAAAGGCAGTAATGTGTTTCATTTCGATCCATATGATGCCGATCTGCTGAGACATTCGCCGGTCACCATTATTTCGGGGGCTTCAGGAGTGGGCTTTCGCAGACTGATAGAGGGCGAATGTGCGTCTCCATCTGTAGAAATGCTGAAAGCTATCATTCTTCCTGTGCCTGTTACGAGGGATGGTGAATTTGTCAACGGCAGAACCCTTCTCACCGTGAACAGCATTCTGGAATGCAGCAAGGAATTTGACATTGTGTTTGGAGGCGGGATAGGCAAATATATGTCTGATACAAACGAAAATAGTCCTTATGTATTTGATTTTCTTGCAGATGATGTTGTGGCCGAGAGAAATGCAGTTGCAACCGCGGAGGGGGCAGTCTGCGATGCGGAGGAGCTGTCTGATATTAATATAGACGGAAGCGTATGTCTGGTGACGGGATTTGGCAAATGTGCCAGGGTTCTTGCCGAAAGGCTTGCATCCTGGGGAGCAGATGTAATAGTTATGGCAAGACGTCCAAAGCAGAGGAGTGATGCGGCGCTCATAGGCTACAAGGTTATGTCATTTGAGGATATTCCGATATATAGGCATATACTGTCAGAAGTGGATTTTTGCTTCAATACAGTACCTGCGAGAGTTGTATGTGAAGATATCCTGTCTCTGCTCAGCAGACATGCGGTTGTAATAGATATAGCATCTATGCCGGGAGGGGTGGATTTTGATTATTGCAAGGAACATGATATTCCTTATAAACACAGCCTGGGAATCCCGGGTAAGCTGTCTCCAAAGACCTCGGGGATGATTCTTGCCGATGCAGTGGTAGAGGCAGTGTCGGCTCACCGCTGAAATGGATTTGTATGAACTGACGCTTAATAAATAGGAGTGTATATAACATGGATTTATCAAAGTGCAATGTAGGTATGGCTATAACCGGTTCATTTTGTACCTTTGATAAGATTAAGATAGAAATAAAGAAAATGGTTGAGATGGGAATAAATGTGTATCCGATATTCTCGCCTCACTCCGCAGAGTACGACACAAGATTTGGAAAAGCTGACAAATTCGTAAATGACGTTGAGACGATAGCAGGGCGAAAGGGTATTTACACTATACAGGAGGCTGAGCCTATAGGTCCCAAGGCCTATCTTGATGCGCTGGTCATAGCACCTTGTACCGGAAACACCATCGCCAAGCTGACAAATGGCATAACTGACACCGCGGTTCTCATGGCTGCAAAGGCACATCTGAGGAACAATAAGCCACTCATCATATCTGTTTCGACAAATGATGCCATGGGTATGAACTTCAAGAACATCGGCCAGCTCATGAATATGAAAAATATTTATTTTGTTCCATTTGAACAGGATAACTGTGTGAAAAAACCCAATTCACTCATAAGCAGACTTGATCTCATCCCAGCCACCATAGAGGAGGCTCTTGAGGGAAGGCAGATACAGCCGGTTCTCATAAAGTAGTTTTACTGCACCCGATAGGGTATAAGTTTGTTGCTTATTGCGGCTATTATACCCCATCGGGTGTAGTTTTGCTTTGTATAATATTTTTTATACCCGTTATGGTATAAAAAATATTATATTTGATTGAAATTATACCTTATCGGGTGTAATATATAAGGAGAATAGCGTATAAGAAGAATCACGTATAAGAGGTAATAACGATGAATAAGATAGCTGAATTTATAAAGACTAACAGAAAAGAAGCGGGTCTTACACAGGAAGAATTTGCAATAAGATCAGGCCTTGGACTCAGATTTGTCCGTGAACTTGAACAGGGGAAAGAAACTGTGCGTATGGACAAGGTCAATGAAGCTCTTGCAATGTTCGGCATGGAGGCGGTTCCAGGGAGAAAGGATGATTGATGGTGGATAATACTTTTAGAACGGCTTATGTATATATAAGAAATGAATTTGCGGGAATTTTATGTGAGACCGACGAGGGATATACATTTTCTTACGATGAAGAATATCTTGAGAGAGAAAATGCCAGTGCTGTATCACTTACCATGCCATTGTCGAAGGACATGTATCGATCCAAGACTTTATTTTCTTTTTTTGATGGACTAATCCCCGAGGGCTGGCTGCTTGATGTTGTCAGCAGAAACTGGAAAATAGATGTAAGGGACAGGTTTGGATTGCTGCTTGTTGCATGCCGCGATGCGATAGGCAATGTAAGTGTCATGGAGGATCGCGTATGAATTGTTTGTGCTGTGGAAAAACTTTGAAAAATGACGACGGAACAGGTTGGCATAAAGCTTGTGTGAAGAGATTTTTTACGACGACTAAGCTGCCAGATATAGATATAGATGATCAGAAACTAAAAGTTCTTGCAGAGGAAAGTATAAACAAGGGTTATACGGTCCCGGGTGTGCAGAAGAAACTGTCGTTACACCTGCTTTCTGAACCAGGTAATCCAAGACTTACATTGGTAAACTACCCAACAGGATATATACTTAAACCTCAGGTTGATCAGTTTAAAGCGATGCCTGAAGCGGAGCAACTTGTGATGTCTATGGCTGATATGATAGGAATTTCAACGGTGCCGCATGCGTTGATCAAAGGAAATGGGCAGATGGCATATATTACTAAAAGAGTGGATAGGATATTCGAGAAAACAACTGTTGAAATGCTTGCAATGGAAGATTTCTGTCAGTTGGACTATCGTCTTACACAGGACAAATATAAAGGTTCATACGAGCGATGCGCAAAGATCATAGAAAAATATTCAAGTCGTGTAGGTCTGGATATGGCAGAATTCTATATGAGAATTGTATTTTCTTTCGTGACTGGCAATTCCGATATGCATTTGAAGAATTTTTCGCTTATTGAAACAGAGGTGGGAAGCGGAGATTATGTTCTCTCACCAGCCTATGATCTGCTGCCGGTAAATGTTATCATGCCTGAGGATACAGAGCAATTGGCGATACCGATGAATGGGAAAAAGAGAAATGTGAGAAGAAAAGATTTCCTTATATTTGCTGATGTATGTGGTTTAAGTCGGATATCAGCGGAGAAGATGATAAGTTTGGTAGTTAAAAATAAGGACAAAATGAAAAAGATTTGTGACGAATCTTATATACCTGAAAAAATGAAATCAGACTTCAATCATTTGATTGAGGAAAGAATGCTGATTTTGTCAGATTGATAAAAATTTAATATAATACGAAGTCCCAGTAGTTACTTACTATCGAAATGTGATTCGAAATGTGACTTCTGGGATTTTTGTTGACTGACATAAGATAGTCCTGTAGAATATTTATTGTGAGACATGGAGTATCACAATATAACTTTGGAGTGTAAAGTAATATATGAGAGATCCGGAAAAACTAAAAGAGGAAATGGATGAGCGCAATAGAAAGATCCTTGACGTTGCATTTGAGCTGTTCGTAGACAAGAAGATAGAGGCGGTGAGCATGGGAGATATCGCAAGGGCTGCCGACGTGGGAAGGGCTACATTGTTCAGGTACTATCCAAGTAAGCTTGAGCTGGTCATAGCAGTATGTGCTGATCAGTGGAAGAGATATCTGGATGGTCTGGACGCGAGAAGACCTATATCGTCTGTACATGACATACCAGCCATAGACAGACTGAGATTTACCATGGACAGTTACATAGACATGTATCAGAACCACAAGGCGTTGCTGAAGTACAACGATAACTTCAACTACTATGTAACCCATGAGGGCAAGAACAATGATCAGCTTGTAGATTTTCACAGTTCACTGTATTCGGTGGATACAAGACTTCACATGATGTACGAGAAAGCGAGGGTGGACAAAACTATCCGGACAGACATACCGGAAGCAGAATTCATGCGTGTCACCGTCCACTCCATGATGACGGCCTGCGCTCATTATGCGGAGGGCTTCATATGGGGATCGGACGACAACAAGGACTACACGGACGAGCTTATAATGATCAAGGAAATGATACTTGATTATGCAACAAAAGGGATAAAGTAACAGGGTTAAATAGAAGCGGAGGAATGATATGAGAAAGGGATTAATATTTAAGAAGGGAATTATAATTGCGCTTGCTGCCGCGGTGTTTACGTCGCCTGCGCCGGTGATGGGTGTAAGTGACTGGGGAGTGATGACTGCTAAGGCAGAGGAGACTACAACGGAAAAAATACCCGAATATTTATTGATGGGCTCAACACGTCTTATTGATAATGGGGAATTTCAAGATGATGAAGTTTCTGGTAATGATGACACGATATATCAGGGAACTAATTGGTACTATGACATCACGAGGAATCAGCTTGTACTGGAAAATGCGTCTATTTCTGGAAACATTACGATTCAGAACGGTGATCTTTCGATTATGTTATCCGGAACAAATACTATGAGATCAGATATGGTGATTCAAAGTATTTTAACAGAAAGCGGAATTGTGCCTACATTAGAAATAAATGGTAACAATCAGAATGAAAGTCTAAGTTGTGGAAAAATCAGTGCAGATGACTTAGGCTCAAATAATAATAATATAAAAATTATAGGAGCAACGCTGGAGACTTCCCAAATTGAATGTAGCGGCAGCTTAACGATTGAAAATAGCCATGTGGTAGCAAATGAGGAGGATCATTCAAACGTAATTAGTGGTGATAAAATTAATATAGTAGACAGTTATGTTGAAGCGAAAGCAACAACAGAACGATACGAAGGTGAGGTAATTAGATCAAATCAACAAATTAATGTATCAGGAAGCCAGATCGTGGTTAGCCGTGCTTTAGCCTGTCAAGAACCTGTATTAAGTGATTGTGACTTCAGCAACTCTGTCATCACAAAGCAATGGAACGACATTGATACCGGTGATGATGTAACGAAAACATATGTATATGGTAAAGCCGCTTTAAAAGAAGATTTAACGATTGCAAGTGGAGAAAGCATAGAATTTGAGAGTAGTGCAAGTATCGCCAATCTGGACAAGCTTATTGTTAAAGATGGAGCCACAATTCTGATAGATGGAGCTGAACACAAACATAATACAAACGGTAATATTACATATATTTGGCAAGATGACAAAGAACATACAAAAGGAGTAGCATGCAAAGACTGTCCGATCGGATATGTGACTAAAGAAACGAAATCACACAATTATAATTCGCAGGGATTTTGTACAGATTGCGACGCGTACCAGCCGGCGGTGCTCACAACAGACAAGTATGATACTAATGAGGACGGGACAAAGGATGCGGTTTACGAGATCAGTAATGCGGGTCAGCTTTACTGGTTTGCCGGGCTTGTAAATGGTACACTTTTAGGTGTAGAGCAGAATGTATCAGCGAATGCAGTCCTGACCGCGGACATTGTTGTGAATAAAAATGTTCTGAAGTCGGATGGAACCTTGAACGAGGGAACATTTAAGGAATGGACACCTATTACAGGTTCTTCCAATAGTACATATAGCGGTATATTTGACGGACAAAACCACACCATCAGTGGATTGTATTTCAATCAAGAGGATAGTTATGATGTAGGATTGTTCGGTCGTAACAATGGTAAGATTGCCAATGCAGGTATTTTGGATTCTTATTTCTATGGTACCAGCAAGGTAGGAGGCGTGTGTGGAAATAATTATACCGGAACTATCTCAAACTGTTATAATACCGGCAGCGTTAGTGGTATAGGAACAGCAGGAGGCGTGAGTGGATATAATTATACCGGAAGCATCACAAACTGTTATAATACCGGAAACGTCAGTGGTAGTAGCGGTTTTGTAGGAGGCGTGAGCGGATATAATAGTAAAGGAACTATCATAAACAGTTATAATGCCGGCAGCGTCAGTGGCTTAGAATATGTAGGAGGCGTGAGCGGAATTAATTATACCGGAAGCATCACAGACTGCTATAATATCGGTAGCGTCAGTGGTAGCGAAGGTAATGTGGGAGGTGTGAACGGATATAATGACGGAGGAACCATCACAAATAGTTATAATGCCGGTAGCGTCAGTGGTACAGAACGTTATGTAGGAGGCGTGAGCGGATATAATGACGGAGGAACTATCACAAACTGCTATAATGTCGGTAGTGTTGGTGGTAGTGGATATGTAGGAGGCGTGAACGGATGGAATAAAGGAATTATCACAAACTGTTATAATACCGGTAGTGTCAGTGGTACAGGGGTTAATGTAGGAGGTGTGATCGGACGTAATGAATCCAATGCAAGCATTACAAACTGTTATTACGACAGCACTATTTATACTGGAAATGCGATAGGCGCGAATGACGGAACCACTGAAAAGGTTGAAGGTAAAACGACAGAGCAATTCAAAACAGGTGAAGTTACATATCTCCTGCAGAACGGTCAGTCAGAAGAAATCTGGGGACAGACCATCGGAACAGACACCTATCCTGTATTACATGGTCCGAAGGTATATAAGAGCATAACTTATATGGGCTGTAACGATTCATCTGACGTTGCCTCGGTGTCATACAGCAATGAGAAAAAGGATGTATTTGGCAAACATAACTTCGAGGGTGGCATATGCAGATACTGCGGTGAGAAACTTGCAGCGACAGTCACAAAAGGTGATGAGACTATATCCTGTGTTTCACTGCCAGAAGCAATAAGTTATGCCGAAAACATGCCGGACAGTGTTGTCACCGTTATGGAAGATACAAATACAGCTCTTGATATAAACAATCCCGATTCTGATTTTACTATAGACATAAATGGACATAAGACAGATGATATTGATGTAAAAAACGGAAAAATAACGATAATTGATTCTAAGACGGGAGGAGACGTAAAAGGTCATTTAGATATAAAAAAAGATTCAACAGTAACAATTGGTAATGTAAAAATTTCGGGAACGATACATACTATGGGTCAATTGATACTAAATGGTGGAGATATAAACAAGATAATTCTAGCTGATGAAACAATAAAATTATACTTTAACAACAGTGATATAAAAATCAATGACGGAATATATTTGTATGGAATATACGGAGAAAAAATAATTATAAATGCAGAGCCTCATAATGTTATTCCGATTGTTCTGGATGGAATAGGTGTACAACAAGGTGCTGCATATGCTGTAGCAGGTGATGGCATTGCGTTAAAGTCAGATTGGTTCAACGCATCATCAGATGATTCTATAATTGATCTGTCAACAAGTATAGAAGATAATAAGCTTAGAATTGGAGCATTGCTGAACGATAAAGTATATGCAGAGTTAGATGAAAATAAAAACATCATCTACTCCGGAAGTGAGTTAAAACCATCTGTAAAGGTATATTATAATTGGGACAATATGTTTTCTGTACAGCTAAAAGAAGGCTCAGATTATAATGTAACGTATTCCGACAATATCAACGCCGGCACAGCGACTGCGATTGTAACAGGAATCGGTGCTTACTCAGGAACAAAGAACGTGACATTTACCATCGAGCCAAAGAAGATCAGCAGTCCAACATTTGACGGACTTAAGCCTGAGTACACATACACAGGACAGAAGGTAGAGCCTGAGTTTGCTCTTATGGACGGTGATACAGTCATTCCTTCAAGCGAATATGAAGTATCTTACAGTGACAACACAGAAGTTGGAACAGCAACAATAACCATCACGGACGCCACGGACGGAAATTACGATATAAACTGCAAGGCTGAATTCGATATAGTTAAAGCTGATCCGGTTATAAGTGAACTTCCGGTGGCAGATCCGATAAGCTACGATCCACACAAAACCTTAAATGAAGCAAGCGTTTCGGGCGGAGCCGTAATCGGGGTTTCAGGAGAAAGTATAACCGGAACATGGAGCTGGGCTGACGATTCTGCAGTTCCTGCGGTTGATGTAACAGACTATGATGTAGTATTTACCCCGGATGACCAGAAACACTACAATTCGATCAGGGGAACTATTCAGGTAAATGTCTTAAAGGCCAATGTAAACATAGCTGATCTGCCGACAGCAAGTGCAATAACATACGGCGACAGCCTTGCAAAGTCTGTTTTATACGGAGGAACAGCATATTTTGACGGTATTAACAAGGTTGAGATATTTGGAACATTTGCATGGAAGGATGATTCTCTAAAGCCGTTTGTATCTGACAGTGACAAGACGCTGTATACCGTTGTATTTACGCCGGCTGACAGTGTGAATTACAACACAGCAGAAATTGAGATCACGGTAAATGTGAGCAAGGCTGCAATGCCGAATCTGCTGTTAAGTGTAGATAATACACATAAGACAGTCGGAAGTATAGCACTTCCGGGGGGCTGGACATGGCTTGATGCGGATACATCGACTGCGATAAAGGCAGGCGGATCAGTGGAGGCAACCGCTGTATACGTTGGCGATGACAAGGAAAATTATGACAGCACAGAGCTGAAGATAACCATCTACAGAGCGGCATGTTCAGAGGGGAAGACAGTAAAGTATACACTAAAAGGAGAGAAGGCTCCGACCTGTACAAAGTCTGGTACTGGACATACAGAGTGTTCAATCTGCGGTGATGTCATGAGCACAGGTGTGTATGTAAAGGAACTTGGACATAAGTGGAATTCCGGCAGGGTGACAAGGAAACCTACATACACGGCGACAGGTGTGAAGACATTCACATGTACCGTGTGCAAAGCAACTAAAATTGGAAGTATTGCCAAACTTGCAACAACTGATATAAGTAAAAAGACAAGCAAGATCACTGTTTCCGGAATAGAGAACAAGATCTATAATGGAAAGGTACATACCCAGAAGTCTCTTGTTGTCAAGGCTGGTGCAAAGACACTTAGACTGAACAAGGATTACACTGTAACCTACAGCAAGAACAAAGCGGTTGGCAAGGCAAGCGTGACTATATGTGGTAAGAATGCATATTCAGGAAAGATAACAAAGACATTTGCCATAGTAAAGGCTGCTAAGGGAAAGACATATACAGTTGGAAAGTTCAGGTACACAATAACCGGAGCAAAGGCAGACGGCACAGGAACAGTTGCAATTGCCGGAACAACGTACTCAAGGTCAGATAAAAGATTTGCATCACTGACCATCGCAGACACTGTAGTTATAGGTGATGTAAGGTTTAAGATAACATCTGTAAGCGCAAATGCATTCAGCAGATACACTGCTCTTAAGAATGTCACTATCGGCAACAATGTGACAAGCATAGGGGCAAACGCATTTTTATCATGCAAAAACCTTAAGAAGATGACGATAAAGTCAGCTAAGCTCAAGAGCGTTGGCGCAAAAGCCTTCAGTGGAACATACAGCAAAATTACATTTGCAGTACCTAGGAATAAGGCCACAGCATACAAGAAACTGATAAAGAAGGGCAGTCCTTCTGCGAAAGCAATCTATAAATAACAAATATATAAATTGCCTGTAAAAACAAGACTTTCAGAACTCTTGTACATGCAGCGTATTCGCCATTTTCGATACGCCGCATGTATACAGAAGTCTGGAAGTCTTTTTATATGTCAAGGACAATAGCATATTTTCTCAGCCAGTGATCAATCTGAAGAAGATATGCCATCATCTGAGGTCCTGCCATGAGCTGACCGAACCACGGCCTGCCGTAATCCTTTGGCGCGTTTATGAAGTTTTTCACATATTCTCTGTCGATGAGAGGCAGAAGAGGACTTTCCGGATCATTTAGCACGCAGAGAAGCCTCTTTGCAAGCTCCTGCTCATAATGAGGGTCATATGACTTTGGATAAGGGCTTTTCTTTCTGTACATGATCTCGTGCGGAACATAATCCTTCATGGCCTCTCTGAGAAGCTTTTTCTCACAGCCTTCGGAATATTTGTACTCCCATGGAACATTGAACACATAATCAAGTATTCGTGGATCTGCAAATGGAACTCTCGCCTCAAGTCCGCTTGCCATGCTTGTTCTGTCCATTCGGTCAAGCAATGTCTGCATGAACATCCTGATATTCAGATAAGATATCTGCCTGCGCCGCTTTTCTGTATCGGATTCCCCCGGAAGAAGATTGATCTCGGATAAGAGATAATTGTACAGAGATGACACATATCCCGGTATATCAAGACTATCTCTGATGTCCGGCGACAGTACTGAGAGCCTTGGCGACAGATCCTTCATCCATGGGAATGTATCAGATGAAAGCAGTTCTTCTCTGTAGAACCATGGGTATCCTCCAAATATCTCATCCGCGCATTCTCCGGTCAATACTACTTTGTATTCATTTGCCACAAGTGAGCAGAAGTAGAGAAGGGAAGAATCCACATCCGCCATGGTCGGCATATCCCTTGATTCCACGGAAGTATACAGATAGTCTGCAAGATCACTGTAATTGCAGGTGAGATATGTGTGGTCTGAATCTATATGCGAGACCATCATGTCGACATATGGACGATCCTGCTCCGGCTGGAATGCATTTGACTTGAAATATTTGGAATTATCTTTGAAATCAAATGAAAAAGTGTGCAGCTTTTTTCCCTGCTCCCTGAGTTTTGCAGCGCATACGCTGCTGACTATTGACGAGTCGATCCCGCCTGAGAGAAAAGTACAAATAGGTACATCTGATACGATCTGTTTTTCTATACTGTCCTTAACAAGATATCGAACTTTTTCCACCGTGTCTTCGTAGCTGTCCGTGTGTGGTGTGCTTGTGATACGGTAATATGTGAAATCTGTCATGCCGTATGCTGAGAATTTCATAAAATGTCCCGGTTTCACTTCATCTATGTTCTTGAACACACCACAGCCGGGAGTTTTGGACGGACCGATTCCAAACACTTCACACAGTCCATTTGCATCTATGACAGGTCGTATGCCCGGATAGCATAGTATCCCTTTTATCTCCGATGCAAATACCAGAGTCCTGTCGTCTGTCACTGAGTAATACAGTGGCTTGACACCGAAGTGGTCTCTGTACAGATATATTGTCTGGATATGCTCATCATATATTGCAAATGCAAATATACCGTTCAATCTATGTACAAAGTCCGGGCCATAATGCAGAAAGCAGTTGAGTATAACCTCTGTATCCGATGTTGTGTCAAATGTATATCCAAGGGCTAGCAGCTCCGATTTCAGTTCCTTTGTGTTGTAGATCTCACCGTTGTACACTATGTATACAGCATTTTCTCCGATTGTCTTTTTCATGGGTTGTTCGCCTCTTGCCACGTCACGTATGGACAGTCTGGTGTGAGCAAGCCCACAGTGGGATGACAGCACTGTATTCTGTGCATCCGGACCTCTGTGAGCAAGCGCATTATTCATGTCGTTCAATATGTATGAGTATCGTTCATGTTCGGTATTGAAATCCCTGCTGGAGTTATAGAATCCTGCGATGGAACACATATATTTACCTCTTTTTGTGGTATCTATATATTATATTGGGGAGTTGATTTTATAGAACTTTTAGATGATATGCGGTTGTAGTATGATTAAATAAAAGTTATAATCTAAACAAGATTTTTATATGAAGGACTGACATTGCGCTTGGAGAGGCACATACAGGAGGACATATAAAATGACGATATTTAAAGATAAGACTATAACGGACAATTTTATTTTTGGCGCTGTAATGCAGAATCCGAAATTGTGTAAAGCACTGCTGGAATGCATTTTAAACATAAAAATACGGGAGATAAAATATCCAGAGCTTGAAAAGACGATAAGCAAAGGCGTAGGCTCAAAAAGTGTTCGACTTGATGTGTATATTGAAGATGAATTCGACACAATATACAACATTGAGATGCAGACAACAAATAAGAAAAATCTTCCTAAAAGGATGAGATATTATCAAGGTATAATAGATATCAATATCATCGACAAGGGCGAAGATTATAACAAGTTAAAGAAGAGTTATGTAATATTTATATGTGATTATGATGAATTTGGCATGGGTCGTCATATCTATACTTTTGAGAATACGTGCATTCAGGAACCTGCACTTAAGCTTAATGATGATACTGTAAAAATTATACTTAATACAAAAGGCACTATGGATGATGTGAGCGATGAAGTAAAAGAGCTTCTCCACTATATTGGTGGAGATAAACCATCAAGCACTCTAACAAAATTGCTTGATGAAGAGGTTAATAATGTTAAAAGCAATAAGAAATGGAGGCGCGAATTTATGACATTGTTGATGAGAGATAACGAAAATAAGCTGTTGGGCAAATATATGCATCTGATTGATCAGGTAAAGAAGCTAGATGTAAAAGATGCCGAGATTGCTGCTAAAATACTGGGAATCAAAGAACAGCAAATATATGAGATAAAAGATTACATAGCAGAACATCCTGAGATGGACGAGGATGATCTTGCTGAACATATAGCATATTGGCTTGATCTGGACTGATAATTTGTAGATAAATGTATTTAAAGCAAAGTGCATGAATCGGTTTTTCATGCACTTTATTTTGTTATATCACACCACAGGTGTAATGCAGAATAAAGCATGCGTTGATATAATTGAATATGCTGTCATGTTATGATTATTGCGACAATAGAGCTTGGAGTTTATAGAAATACATATCCATAAGAAACAATACAGAAAGAGGAAATCTATCGTGAAAAATACAATAATACAGACTAATAAAAAATACCTTCCGGGACTGTTAAATATTGCGGTTCCGATCATGCTTAGCAATCTGATATCTCAGCTCCAGATGCTTATAGACAGAATATTCTTAGGACATGTAAACAGCATGTACATGAGTGCACTTGGCAATGTGACTTCACCGATGTGGACCACCATGTCGTTTTGTTTCTCCATCGTGACAGGAGCGTCTATACTGATAAGCCAGAGCGTTGGTGCAGGAGATACCGAACACATAGAGGAATACTCCGGTGCCATGGTGAAATACAATAATATCATACCGATACTGTTATTTTTCTTCTGGACATTCTGCGCTGAATTTGTATTCAGACTCATGGGTGTGTCAGACGGCCTGATGCCGATGTGTCTTGATTATTCCAGGTATTATGCGCCCGTATTTCTTATAACAGGACTGGGCGGTGCATTCAGCGTCATACTCCAGACATCAAACTATACCAAACCACTTGTCGTATATGGAATATTAAGATCTGGTGTGAATATACTCCTTGACTGGGTTATGATATTTGGAAGATTTGGGTTTCCAGCCATGGGGATAAAGGGTGCAGCCATAGCGACGACAATAGCGGAGTACTCTGGACTTATATTTGCAGTGATATTCGTGGTATCAAGCAAGAAGCTTAACACTAAACCATCAATGAAATGGGTAGTAAAGGCACATATAAAGCCGTATCTTTTGTCGGCAAAGCTGGGAGTGAACACAGCTCTTGAGGATTTTGCGTGGAACCTCGGCAATCTGTTGCTTATAAGGATTCTCAACGCCATAAATGAGATGGCTGCCGGAATTTATTCCATCATATTCAGTGTTGAAGTCCTGGCGGTTGTCATCATTGGAGCGATAGGAAATGGTACAATGACACTAACCGGTGAGGCAAAAGGAAACAATGATCTGGGTAAATACAAGGGAGTATGTGTCTGTGCGTATGGCTTGTGCATAGTAGTTGGAATCATTACACTCGGTGTCTGTTTTGCGTTTCCGCAGCAGATCATATCACTTTTCACCAACGACAAGAGTATAATTGCATCGTGTGGGATATATCTGATCTTTATCAGTATCAATCTGTTCGCAAAATCAGCAAACATAGTTGTTGGCAATGCGATCAGGGGCAGTGGCAACACGATATGGATGCTCATAACACAGCTGTTTGGCACGGTGTGGGTGGTTTCTGTGGCGCTTTTGTTTGTGTTTGTCCTTAAGCTTGGAATAGCAGGCGTCTTTCTTGCAGTCATAGTGGACGAGATCGTTAGATCATTTATCAATCTCGGTAAATATCTGAGGATAGTGAAGAACTGGGAAAGCACAGACTGGGGGAAAGAAAGTCTTATATGAAAGGGGATATATGATTTGATTTTAGAAACTAAGAGATTGATATTACGTCACTGGCAGGAGAGTGACGCAGATATATTATTTGAATATGCAAGTGACCCTGATGTGGGACCTATAGCTGGCTGGCCTGTGCATGAGAGCAGGGAGTACAGCCTTGATGTGATACGGAATGTATTTAATGGGCCGGAGTGTTATGCTGTGTGTCTGAAGGACAGCGGTCTGGTTGTCGGTGCCATCGAATTACTGTTAAATGGAAGGACAGATATGACAGACCGCGATGACGAATGTGAACTTGGATACTGGATAGGAAAGCCTCACTGGTGCAACGAATACGCACCGGAGGCGGCTGGGAGGCTTATAGAACATGGATTCCTTGATTTGGGCATGAGAACGATATGGTGCGGTTACTACGATGGCAATTCCAAGTCACGCATAGTACAGGAAAAGCTCGGATTTGTGTTTCATCATACCTGTGATGAAGTGGATGTGCCTCTTTTGAATGAAGTCCGGATAGGACATACGAATATTCTGACGAGAAAACATTGGCTGTCTGGAAAGATGAAGAATGCACTGTATGATCAGCTGGCCAGGGATTATTGCTGTGATGCGGCCGATATATATTCCAGTGACAATATATTCTCTGAATACAGACAGATAGCAGGGCAGAGGCAGTTCAAAGGACAGGAAAAGTGCCCGCTCAAAATAGCTGTGGTAAATGGCAAGCTGTTATTTACCGGTCGTAGAGAGATTGTAGATGAATGCAGAAAACGCTATGAGAATGCATCTGGAAAATGGTTCATGGATATAGAGAATTTTCGTGAACTCGACAATATTCTTTCCAGATACGGATGCAAATTGAAATCTGCCCACCCATTTTACCTTCCGACGAAACTGAGCGAACAGGCAGCGAGAAAAGATAATACAGATAAAACCGTTGATTCGATGATAAAAGAAGATTTTAACCTTGTCAGGTATACTGGGGATGAAATCCTGCAATTCAAAGGAGATGACAGATGGGATGAAGCTTTCTGTTTTGATGATAACACACCTGATGTGCTGGCTGTGGCTGCTGTATCAGATGGTGAGATTATTGGTATGGCTGGCGCAAGCGCTGACAGTGACGACTTCTGGCAGATTGGTATAAATGTTGTTCAAGATGCTGAGGGAAGGCATGTGGGTACATCGTTGGTATCTGAACTGACCAAGGATATACTCAGATGTGGCAAAATTCCATATTATGGAACTGGCATGTCCCATATAGCCTCCCAGAGAGTTGCCGCTGCGGCAGGTTATGATGTGTTCTGGTTTGAACTGCTGGCGGGCAAGTAAAAGAATCGTTGACACATCTTCATGTTAATGATAAAATAATCACATCTAAGGGTCGTAAAACGACCGGGAAATAGTCAAATGCTATGACGAGGAGGAGTACATGCATCCCCCCGATCAACAGAGAGAAGACGATGGTGAGAGTCTTCATCAGGAATGTGTGGAAGGTAGCCTTCGAGCAGTGGATTGAAAGATTGCAGCATACATATTTGTCGGCTGTTGTCGAGTAGGTTTCAACGGTTTTCCCCGTTACAGGAATAAGATATTAATAATGATTACAGTGATAATTTATTATAGTATCTGATGAGTGCAGACATTTGTCTGAATTTAGGTGGTACCACGGATATGAGCATATTCGCCCTAAGCGTAAAACAGTTGCGCTTAGGGCTTTTTCTATGCATGGGATGCATATATACATCCCGAGGCGTAAGTTTAGATTATCATGAACTTTACAGGAGGTATAAGATATGGAGATCAATGGAGCAAAGATGTTTGTAAAAGCGTTGCAGGAAGAGGGGGTAGACACTCTGTTCGCATACCCTGGTGGAACGGCGATAGACCTGTTTGATGCGTTGTATGATGCAGAAGGTATCGATATGATACTTCCAAGACACGAGCAGGCGCTTGTCCACGCAGCAGATGGATATGCACGTTCAACAGGAAGAGTTGGAGTGTGTCTGGTAACAAGTGGTCCGGGTGCGACAAACCTTGTAACGGGAATTGCCACAGCCAACTACGACAGCGTGCCACTGGTATGTTTTACAGGACAGGTTCCAATGAATCTTATTGGAAATGATGCTTTTCAGGAGGTTGATATAGTTGGAATCACAAGAAGCATATGTAAGTATGCAGTCACAGTAAGAAAGAGAGAAGATCTTGCAAGGATCATTAAAAATGCTTTTTACATAGCAAGAACCGGAAAGCCAGGTCCTGTAGTTGTTGATATTCCTAAGGATATACAGCTTGCCATGGGAAGTGACGAGTATCCTACAGAAGTAAATATCAGAGGTTACAAGCCTTCAGAGGGTGTACATGTTGGACAGATCAAGCGAGCCCTTGCGGAGCTTAAGAATGCAAAGAAGCCTGTGTTCCTCTGCGGCGGCGGAGTCAATATCGCACATGCGAGAAAAGAAATGCAGGAGCTTGCAGAGAAGACCGGTATACCTGTAGTTACTACAATTATGGGTAAGGGTGCTATACCTACTGACCATCCACTCTATGTCGGTAACATCGGTATGCATGGTAACATGGCATCCAACAAGGCTATCATGGAGAGCGATGTTCTTTTCTCCATCGGATGTAGATTCAATGACCGAATAACAGGTACTATAGATACATTTGCCAAGAATGCCAAGATCATACATGTTGATATAGATGCAGCGTCCATATCAAGAAATATAAAGGTAGATATACCTATTGTTGCTGATGCCAAGGTTGCCATATCCAAGATGCTTGAATATGCAGAACCTCTTGATATCAAAGGCTGGGTGGATGACATTATGAATGTCAAGGCTGAGTATCCTATCAACATGAACAGATATGATGGTGTGACCCCTGAGGCTATCATCAGAACCATAAACGATATGTACAGCAATCTCATCGTTACAACTGATGTTGGACAGAATCAGCTCTGGACAACGCAGTACATTGATATAGACGAGAACAAACAGCTCTTAACTTCTGGAGGCCTTGGAACCATGGGTTATGGATTTCCTGCTGCCATAGGCGCAAAGCTTGGCAACATGGATAAAGATGTTATCTGTATATCCGGAGACGGCGGAGTCCAGATGAACATTCAGGAGATGGCTACAGCTGTTGCGCTTGAGCTTCCTGTTACCCTCTGTATACTGAACAACGGCTATCTCGGCAATGTACGCCAGTGGCAGGAGCTGTTCTTCAATAAGAGATACAGCAGTACATGTCTCAGATACAGAAGAAGATGTAACAGAGACTGTCAGAATCCGGATAAATGCTGTCCAAAGTATTCTCCTGACTTTGTAAAACTGGCAGAGAGCTATGATGCAAAGGGCATCAGAGTTACAAAGCCTGAGGAAATCAGGCCGGCATTTGAGGCTGCCAGGGCAAATACAAACGGACCTACAGTTATAGAATTCTTCATCGATCCTACGGCCAACGTATTTCCTATGGTTCCGGGTGGAAAGTCACTGAATGACATGATACTTGACTGCTGATATTGATAAATTGATTTTATATTGGTAATAGAATGGTACATATATATATTTGTATATTATCCAGATGAAAGGGGTATATAGAATGAGCGTAAAGAAGAGATGGATATGCCTGTTCGTAGAGAATGAGGTAGGTGTACTTGCAAGAATTTCAGGTTTGTTTTCAAGCAAATCATACAATATAGATACTATAACCGTTGGAGTAACCGAGGATGAGACAATATCCAGAATGACCATCGGTTTCACCAGTGATGACAGGACATTTGAGCAGGTGAAAAAGCAGCTCAATAGAAGTGTTGAGGTTATCAAGGTAGTTGACTACACTGATATAGCCATTCACAACAACGAGATTTTATTTATCAAGGTCAACAGCTGCTCAAATGAAGATAAGGACGAGGTATTCCGAATTGCAAATGCATTTGGCTATAAGATAACAGATTATAATAAGAAATCTGTTCTTGTTGAGTGCGTTCAGACGGATGCAAAGAACGACAATGCCATAAAACTGTTCAAGGAGAGTTTCCCTAACAGGATAGAAGTTGTAAGAGGCGGCAGTGTTGCAGTTGAAGCGATAAGCATGTCGGACAGATAGAACAACCGGCAAATAGCGGTCAAAATGATATTGCTGGTAAAATAGTCTGTAAAAAGATTATGAAAGGATCCGTAAAATAAAATGAAATTTGTAATACAGCGTGTCAATCACGCATCAGTCGAGGTAGATGGCAAAGTGATCGGCAGCATACAGAAAGGTTTTCTGGTTTTTGTCGGAGTATACGATTCGGATACCAAAGAGATTGCTGACAAGATGATAAACAAGCTTGTGAAGATGAGGATATTTGCCGACGAAAATGGCAAGACAAATCTTGACATAAACAGTGTAAACGGCCAACTCCTGATCGTATCTCAGTTCACTCTGTGCGCAGACTGCCGGAAGGGAAACAGACCATCATTTACGGGGGCAGGAGCGCCTGATATGGCCAATGATATGTATGAGTATATAATTGAAAGATGCCGTGAGTTTGTGCCTGTGGTTGAACATGGAGAATTTGGCGCAGATATGAAAGTAGATCTGTCCAATGATGGGCCATTTACCATATTACTTGACAGTAATGAATTGTAATATATCCATGATTTGCCGAAAAAATTGTAATATATTGGGAAAATTTTATAAAATCCAACAATATTGTTGAAAAAATGAATATTTGTTAATATAATTACAAGTGGAGTTTCTATATGCAAAGGATAATATTATAGAGAGAACTAATACTGAAAAGGAGAACTATACAATGACAAAGGATCAGATTGAATCTAAAACCTTTAAAAAAGGACTTTTTGGATATAATAAGGATGAGGTTAACAGCTTCCTGCGCTCAGTTGCAGAAGATTATGCAGAACTTGAGACAAAGTATGCAGCTCTTGAGTCAGAGAACGAAGTGTCAAAGAAGAACCTTATGGAGAACAGCGTAAAGATTTATGAGCTTGAGAAGCAGCTCGAGCAGGCTGCTCCTGGTTCCAAGAAGGAAGCCAACGCAGCAAATGCTGAGGCTAACAAGATAATAAACGACGCTAAGAAGAAGGCTAACGAGGTTATCGCAAATGCAAAGGCTGAGCTTGCCAAGCTCAAGGAAGAGATGGAGACACTCAAGAGCGGATCAAGTGCAAAGGTTGCTGAGGCTGCAGATAAGGTTGAAGCTGCAGTTGAGGCGGATCCTATAACAAAGCTTAAGATGAAGTCGCAGGGCGGAGATGCACCTCAGAAGCTCAAGATGACACCAAAGGCTGCTCCAGAGGCAGAGCCAAAGCCGGCAGCATTCACAGGTAAGAGTGCTCAGGCTGCTCAGGAGGAAGAGGAAGAAGAGCTTATCATCGGAGAAGTTGAAGAGGGCGTTAAGCGTAATCAGGTACTTATCGGCGATGGCGATGAGGATGCAGATTTCGAGTTCTTATAAGATTGGGTGTTTATATGACGTATAAAGAATGCGTGGAGTGTATTGACGGCGTTCTCAGTTCTTTGGAATTGGCGGATATTGGTGATTGTTGTCTTCAGTTCAATGTTATCGGCAATGATAGTGGGGTGTTCTACATAGATATAAGGGATCATGCTGCCAGATTAACAGAGGATTCGGACAGGGAGTATAAGGTTAAATATGTATTTACAGTTCCAGTTCTTTCGAGACTTTTGAGAAGAGTTGTCGATCCGATGTATGCGTATACTACAAGTAAATATAAGATGATGGGAGATGTGTCTTTGGGAAGATGCATCCTCGTCAAACTCTGCGAGGCTTCGGCCTGACAGATAAATAAAGAAAACCGGTGGTATCATGATAGATCCGCCGGTTTTTTTTTGTTGTATAAGCACAGCACGTGTAATTGTATAAGCGCGCAGGCTTAAAATGTATTTTTTACAGAAGATCAGCAACTTCTTTGAGAAGTCTCTCTGTCTTATCCCATCCAAGACAAGGATCTGTGATAGACTTACCATAGCATCCACCATCTACTGGCTGGTTGCCATCCTCAATATAACTCTCAACCATAACACCCTTTACAAGATTCTTGATCTCAGAATCGTAATTCCTGCTGTGGATTATCTCTTTGACAATTCTTGGCTGTTCAATAAATTTCTTGCCAGAATTATTGTGGTTGGCATCAACTATACATGCATGATTTACGAGGTTGAACTTCTTGTATGTGTCAGCAAGGAGCCTGAGATCCTCATAGTGATAATTGGATATAGACTGTCCATGCTTATTCAGTGCACCTCTCAATATACAATGTGTCAAAGGATTTCCGTCTGTATGTGCCTCCCATCCAGAATAGAGGAATGTGTGGTGATGCTGTCCTGCTATACAGGAATTCATCATAACGTTGTAGTCACCACTTGTAGGATTCTTCATACCTACAGGAACATCCATTCCACTTGCGGTAAGTCTGTGCTGCTGATCCTCAACAGAACGTGCGCCTATGGCAACGTAAGAGAGGATATCATCTACATACTGCCAGTTTTCTGAATAAAGCATCTCATCAGCAGCGGTGAGTCCTGTCTCCCTGATAGCTCTTATATGCATTTTTCTGATGGCGTAAAGGCCCTCGAGCATGTCTGATGCCTTTGTAGGATCAGGCTGATGGAGCATTCCTTTGTAACCATCACCAGTAGTTCTTGGCTTGTTAGTATATATACGTGGAATGACCAGTATCTTATCCTTAACTTCATCTGCAACCTTTGCAAGACGATTCTGATAATCGCAAACAGCATCCTCATTATCTGCTGAACAAGGTCCGATGATAAATATAAATCGGTCATCATCGCCTACGAAAATTTTTCTGATCTCTTCATCTCTTCTGGCTTTGATGGCTTTCAACTCGCTTGAAAGAGGGTATAGTTCCTTGATCTCATCGCCAGTTGGTACTCGTTTAACTAATTTCATACTCATGAAACATGTCCTCCTTTTTTCTAGCCATTGATTATATCAGAAAAACTTTACAAAATAAAGAAAATAATACTATATTGGTGGGATAAAAAGTCATATTGCCGGATAAATGCATAATATAATATATAAACAGAAACTGAAAGAGGAGTTGTATGCTGCATTTTCCGGATAGAAAAAAGATGGGCAGGAAGAAAAATATCAGAAGATTATCTGTTATAACGGTACTCATCTTTATCATATTTGCAAACACAGTGAGTACGAATCTTATGGTATATGCAGAGGAACAGACAGAGACTCAGGCGGCAGACCAGACAGAAGTTCTGGAGGTGGAATCTCCAAGCTGTATACTCGTTGAGGCATCCACAGGTCAGGTGTTATTTGAGAAAAACTGTGATGAAGCCATGGCTCCGGCTTCGGTTACAAAGGTTATGACGCTTCTTCTGGCTTTTGAGGCGATAGAGGCCGGACAAATGACTCTTGATGATATTGTAACTGTGAGTGAACATGCTGCGTCCATGGGCGGATCGCAATGCTTCTTTGAGGCAGGAGAAGAACAGACTGTTGAAGATATGATAAAGTGTATTATAATTGCATCCGGAAACGATGCGGCTGTTGCCATGGCGGAAAAGGTTGCCGGAAGCGAAGAAGCGTTTGTGAAAAAGATGAATGAGAGGGCTGCTGAGCTGGGGATGACAAATGCAAGTTTCAAAAATGCGTGTGGCCTGGATGCGGATGGACATAAAATGTCAGCAAGGGATATCTCCATAATGTCCAGAGAACTCATAACAAAATATCCTGCCATCTTTGATTATTCAGGCATATGGATGGATTCGATCATACATAAAACACGAAGGGGCGAGAGTCAGTTTGATCTCGTCAACACAAATAAATTTTTGAATATGTATACAGGAGCAACCGGCCTTAAGACAGGTTTCACAAATACCGCAAAATATTGCATGTCGGCGACTGCTGAGAGGGACGGCATACAGCTTATTGCTGTCATCATGGGAGCTGATACAAAGGATATCAGAAACAAAGACGCCTGCAGGCTGCTTGATTATGGATATTCGATGTGCCAGAAATATACAGATCTGAATATTCTTCAGGAAAAAGAGATTTCCATAGACAATGGCACCGAAAGTTGTGTTACAATTAAGACCGACTCACAATTCACCGGGATCCTGCTTGCGGGAGAACACGCGGAGGATGTGAAGAAGAAACTGGAGATGAGAGATCCTCTGACTGCCCCGGTTGACAGTGGTGAAGAGCTTGGAAAGATGAGCTATTATATTGGCGAGAGGTGCATCGGTTCAGTGCCGATATATGCGGCGGAGAAGGTTGATTCCATGAGTATGAAGTACGCTTTCGTTAAAGTGCTCAAGTTACAATTTACATATTGAGGTTAAATACATGAAGATTTTTTTAGTTGTAGTTATCGTACTATGCATTATAACGCTTGTTAATGTTTTGATAGAGAGTTACCGCGAAAACAGAAGAATCTCGTTTTCAAATTATCAACTGCATGACAGGAGAATAAGAAAAAAAGCCCGGATAGTCATGATATCAGATCTCCACAATGCGGAATTTGGAAAGGACAACGAGAAGCTTATAAGCTGTATAGAAAAGATCAATCCGGATTTCATACTGGTGGCGGGGGATATAATAGTCGGGAAGCCGGGACTTACAGTAGATATAGGTATACATTTCCTGAATGAACTTGGCAAGCGTTTTCCTGTGTATATGGGAAAAGGAAATCATGAGATGCGCGCATCCATATATGAAAAATATGGTGATATGTGGAACAGGTTATATGAAGGAACAAAAGATAACATCACCTGGCTTATAAATGAAAGTGTTCATCTTGATGAATACAATGTCACGATATACGGACTTGACATGAAGACGGAATATTACAGAAGATTCAAAAAGCTCGATATGGATGAAGAGTATCTGCTGAATGAACTTCCACCGATAAGCAGATCCGATTACAATATACTTATAGGACATGATCCCGATTATTTTGAAGAATATTCCAGATGGGGCGCTGATCTTACTGTATCCGGCCATGTACATGGCGGACTTGTGATCCTGCCATTTCTCGGAGGCGTGATATCGCCTATGATCAGACTGTTTCCGAAATACTATAAGGGGTTATATTCCTGCGATGGACATAATATGATAGTCAGTGCAGGACTCGGACTTCACACTATCCGAATCAGAGTTAATAACGAACCGGATCTGGTGACCATCAATTTGTCCAGATAACAGTGCGTTAGCCTATTATATTTAAACATAATTAAGAGTTGAATTATAGCAATATAGCATATAATATTATGTATGTTGGACATAAGTTCGCATGGAATTATGTGCGAAGGGGAAGAGCGTGATTTTATGAACAATAACACAGATGATAACAATATAGATAAAGATAATGTGAACACTGATGCCACTGAAGAGACAGTTGCTGAAGAGACAATATTCGGAGGGACAGAGGCCGAACCGGAGACTGCGGCATCGGATGCAGCCATTCCCGATGGAGCAGGAATACCGATATTCCCAGATAATGAAGCTTCTGATGAAGCGGACGAACCGGATGACAAGCCTGCAAAAAAGACTCACAGAGCTTTGAAGATCACAGCGGCTATATGTGGAGCGGTGGTCGTATGTACATATATAGTTATATCGATATGGTTCATGTTCCATTACAACTACAAGACATACATCAATGATATAGACTATTCGTTTTACTCACTTGATGATGTCGATGCATACATAGAGAGTTACATACAGGATTATTCCCTCGCACTCAAGCTCAGGGGCGGTGAGGAACATGTCATAAAACCAGAAGATATATCGCTTGATATAAAGCCGAATATAACAGCCAAGAAGATCATAAGCGAACAGAATGGTTTTATCTGGCCTTATTACATGCTAAAGAGAAAAGATTATGACCTTTACTATTCAGCGTCGTATGACAAGGATGCTCTCGAGAAGCTTTTGAAGAGCTATGACAGTCTTGACGAGTCCAAGATGGAGAAACCGGAAGATGCCTATGTTACGATCAAGGATGGAGAATCAACAATTATTCCTGAATCTGAAGGAAATTATCTTGATTTTGACAGATTATGCTGTATAATAGATGAGGCGATTGTTAAAGGTGAATCCGTGCTTGATGTATCGGAAAGTGACGCATACGAGAGTCCTGAGCTCACAGCCGACAGTGAAGAGATAGTAAATGAGCAGAAGGAACTTGCAAAGATCCTTGAGATGACCATTACATATGAGATAGATCAGGTGTCATGGAAGCTTACCAGCAAGGAATATGGCGACTGGATCAGCAACGTAAAAGGAAAATGGAAATTCTCAGAAGACAAGGTGCATGAGTATGTCGAGAATATCGCAAGCAGATACGATACATACGGTGTGCCGAGGAATTTCAGAACTCATAATGGTGATGTCATCACTCTGGCGAATACCTGGTATGGCTGGATGATCGATGTGGACGGTGAGACAGAAGAGCTCATGAAGCTTCTTGAAGCCGGAGAGTCCACAACACATACACCGCCGTTTGACTGCTACGCTGCAGTTTATCACGATGGCGGCGATGATATCGGTGATTCATATATCGAATGTGATTTTGGCCAGCAGCATGTATATGCATATGTAGACGGCAATCTTGTGTGGGATTCCGACTGCGTAACCGGAAGCCTTGCAAACAATGGCAAATACAGAACACCTGAAGGTGTATATACGATCCTGTATAAGAAGACACCTGCTGTGCTTATCGGCGATGACTATGAGACTCCTGTAACATACTGGATGCCATTCATAGGCGAGCTGGGAATCGGATTCCATGATGCATCGTGGAGAAGTTCATTCGGCGGTGATATATACAAGAACAGCGGATCCCATGGATGTGTAAATCTTCCTGTATCCGCGGCAGAACAGTTGTTTAATATAGTATATGACGGAATGCCTGTCATCTGCTATTATTAAAGTGTAATTGGAGACGTACCCAAGAGGTTGAAGGGTCCGCACTCGAAATGCGGTAGGTCGGGCAACCGGCGCGAGGGTTCAAATCCCTCCGTCTCCGTTATAATTTATATAGATCCTGGTCAGGAATAATATCCTGACCTTGTTTTGTATTATGGGGGTGATGATTTGGTAACATACGATCAGTTGACGGAGGCTGCCTCGTATTTGAGACATGCGATAGGAGATGTTCCTGATATAGCCTTTATCCTGGGCAGTGGTCTGGGACATATGGCGGACGTTATTGAGAACCCTGTGTATGTGGATTACGGAGATATTCCACATTTTCCTGTATCTACAGTAGCAGGACACAGAGGCCGCTTCGTATACGGATGTATCCACGGGAAAAAGGTCCTTATCATGCAGGGACGGGTCCATTATTATGAAGGATACGATATGAGCCAGGTTGTCATGCCTGTCCGTGTCATAGGGCTGCTTGGTGTAGATAAACTTCTGCTCACAAATGCTGCAGGCGGAATATCTGAGAAGCTTGAGCCGGGCGATATCATGATGATAAGTGATCATATTTCAACATTTGTACCATCGCCACTCATTTGCAGTTACTACAATAAATTGGGTGTGAGATTTCCCGATATGACACATGTCTACGATGTGGAGCTGAATAGCTATATCAGAGAAGCATTTGCTGAAAATGATATTGATTTCAGGTCGGGTGTATATATTCAGGTCACCGGTCCTCAGTATGAGACTCCTGCAGAGATAAGAATGTTTGCGGTAATGGGGGCAGATGCAGTTGGAATGAGCACTGTATGTGAAGCCATAGCTGCAAGACATATGGGAATGCGTGTCGCAGGTCTTTCCTCAATATGCAACAAAGCTGCAGGCCTCGGCGGAGAGCTTTCGCACGAGGAGATCATTGCGGCGGGCGATGAAGCGTCAGGAAGACTTGTTCGTATCATAGACTCATTTATACAGAAAATATAATTATGGAGATCATATATGGATGTAATATTGTACACTGATGGATCTGCCAGAGGCAATCCAAATGGACCTGGTGGATATGGCGCTGTTCTTCAGTTTATCGATGCAAAGGGACAGCTTCATGAGAGAGAATACAGCCAGGGATATATAAAGACAACAAACAATAGAATGGAGCTTATGGCGGCGATAGTCGGGCTTGAGGCTCTTATAAAGCCATGTAATGTGAAATTGTATTCAGATTCACAGTATCTGTGCAACGCATTTAACCAGCACTGGATAGAGGGCTGGATCAAAAAAGGCTGGAAGCGCGGCAAGAATGAACCGGTCAAAAACCGGGATTTGTGGGAACGTCTGCTTGCAGCAAAAGCACCACACAACGTGGAATTCCTGTGGGTCAAGGGTCATGCCGGCAACCCTGGAAATGAGAGATGTGACATGCTTGCAACAGCAGCCGCAGACGGCGATGGAAAAATAACTGATGAAGGTCTGGATCAGGCCTGAGTACGAGGAGATAAGACATGAAAAAGACAGATTTCAGAAAACTGTTTGATGATAAGATACTTATACTTGATGGAGCCACAGGAACAAATCTTATGAATGCAGGCATGCCTCTTGGCGTGTGCCCCGAGAAATGGATACTTGAACATCCACAGATAATGTTTGACCTCCAGGTTGCATATCTGAACGCCGGCACAGATATTCTGTATGCTCCAACCTTTACATGTAACAGGATAAAACTCAACGAGTATGGGCTTGCCGATGACCTTGAGGACATGAACAGAAGACTTGTAAAATTGTCTAAGGAAGCGGTCAAGGCTGCAGGCCATGGCCTTGTGGCGGGCGATATCACCATGACCGGCGAGATGCTCTATCCTATGGGAAAACTGAAGTTTGAAGAGCTGGTCGACGTGTATAAGGAACAGATAAAGGTCATAGACGAGAGTGGTTGTGACCTGCTTGTGGTCGAGACCATGATGAGCCTCGCTGAGACCAGAGCTGCGGTTATTGCGGCAAATGAAGTGTCAGATCTCCCTATAATCGCCAGCCTTACATTCAACGAGGATGGACGTACCCTGTATGGAACCGATCCTGTGACAGCAGTAAATGTTCTTCAGAATCTTGGAGTGGCAGCTATAGGTGTAAACTGTTCCACAGGCCCTGATAAGATGGTCGAGCTTGTTGGACAGATGAAGAGCATCGCATTTATCCCTGTATTTGCAAAGCCGAACGCCGGAATGCCGGAGCTTGTAAATGATAAAAGCGTATATCGGATGACCCCTGAGGAATTTGCTGAAGATATGAAGATGATAATCGAGGCCGGGGCTGGAATGGTTGGTGGCTGTTGCGGTACGAGACCTGAACACATAAAGGCTCTTGCTGATATGGCTTCCAAGATGCCTGTTCCTGAGATAAGTTCAGAGCATGTCAGATGTATATCATCTGAGCGTTCATCTCTCATAATAGATCTGGATGCTCCGTTTAAGGTTGTTGGAGAGAGAATCAACCCGACTGGAAAGAAGAAGCTTCAGGCTGAACTCAGGGAGGGATCTCTTGAGCTTGTCATGAATATGGCCGAAGAGCAGGTAGATAAAGGCGCTTCAATACTTGATATCAATGTCGGTATGAATGGTATCGATGAGAGAGATATGATGCTTAAGGTAGTATATCAGGTATCGCAGGCTGTAAACCTTCCGTTATGCCTTGATTCCAGCTCACCAGAGGTACTTGAAGCGGCACTTCGTATCTATCCGGGACGTGCGCTTGTCAATTCAGTATCCCTTGAGAAGGTGAAGATGGAAGAGATACTGCCTCTTGTAAAGAAGTACGGAGCTATGTTTATTCTTCTTCCTCTGTCGGATAAGGGGCTTCCGGAGAGTCCACAGGAGAAGGAGGACATAATCAACACGGTGCTTGGCACTGCGTATGAGATGGGATTTACGAAGAATGATGTGGTTGTGGACGGACTTGTTGCAACGGTCGGTGCCCAGAAGGACGCTGCCATCAACTGCCTGAAAACCATAAACTACTGTTATAACAACGGACTTGCAACCATCTGTGGTCTGTCCAACATTTCATTTGGACTCCCTGAGAGAATGTTTGTAAATACAGCATTCCTCACCATGGCTATTTCTCGTGGACTTACGATGGCTATAGCAAATCCTTCCCAGACCATGCTTATGAATGCTGCATTTGCTTCTGATATGCTGCTTTTCAAGGAGGAGAGCGATGTCCGTTATATTGAGAATGTCAAACCTCTTGAGCTTGCCTCACCGGGAGCGGGTGCATCCGGCGGCAAAGCAGGATCTGATCTGGAAGGAAAAAGTCAGATTTATATAGATGTTCTCAAAGGAAATAAGAGAACCATACTTGACGATGTACATGCTGTGCTTGACAGCGGAGCTGATCCCCAGTCCATCATAGATAACGATCTGATAGGTGCGATAAATGAGGTTGGACGACTCTTCGAGAAGAAAAAATATTTCCTGCCACAGCTCATATCAAGTGCTGAGACCATGGAGATGGCGATAGGTGTTATAAGTCCACTTGTTCTGAAGGACAAGGACAGCTCTGATATGCCTACCATAGTCGTGGCGACAGTTGAGGGCGATATACATGATATAGGTAAGAACCTCGTGGTTCTTATGCTCAGAAACTATGGATTTAATGTTATAGATCTCGGCAAGGATGTTCCTTGTGATGTGATAATACAAGCGGCAAAGGATAATAACGCCAGCATAATCGGACTGTCAGCCCTCATGACAACCACCATGGTCAAGATGAAGGATGTTGTTGAAGCTGTGAAGGAGAATGGCCTGGACAGTAAAGTTGTTATAGGCGGTGCAGTTATAACCGAGAGCTACGCCGAGGAGATCGGTGCGGATGGATATTCCGAGGATGCGGCAAACTGCGTGGTTGTAGTCAAGAATCTTTTGGGCATAGAGTAAATATTTGGAAAAATCCGGATATCTCACTATAAGTTTTGGGGTATTTGTAAATACACAACAAAAATTATCAGAAATAACAGATAAAAATAATTACAAAATTCACGTTATAAATTGACATTAAAGTGGTTTATAACTATAATAATTTAGTACATTTTAAAGAGACGAGTTGAAAGGTGGTACATATAGATGGGTAATATTGTTTTGTCACTGCTTGTTGACAACACATCGGGAGTTTTGAGCAGAGTGTCAGGACTGTTCAGTAGAAGAGGTTATAACATTGACAGTGTGACAGTAGGAGAGACTGAGAATCCCGCTTATTCCAGAATGACTGTTGCAGTTAGCGGCGATGAAGCCAGTCTCATCCAGATTAAAAAGCAGCTCAACAAACTTGAGGATGTAGTAGATATCGTAGAACTTGAGCCGGGCAAGTCTGTGTGCAGAGAGCTTGTACTTGTCAAGGTCAAGGCAAATCCATCTGAGAGAAAAGACATTATCTCGGTTGCAGATATTTTCAGAGCAAATATAGTTGACGTTTCAAAAGATTCGGTTATTATAGAACTTACGGGAACAACAACCAAGTGTGAGGCGTTCCTCAGACTGCTCGATGGACATGAGATAGTTGAGCTTGTACGCACAGGTCTCACAGGTCTCATCAGAGGTTAATACGTTTTTAATTATCCAAGTGGTAGTTAATATATAAGTCATTTTATACATATTTAGGAGGATTAAAGAAATGGCAGAAGCAAAGATTTATTATCAGCAGGATTGCAATCTTTCATTACTTGATGGAAAGACAATCGCAATCATAGGATATGGTAGTCAGGGTCATGCACATGCCCTCAATGCTAAGGAGTCAGGATGCAATGTCATCATCGGTCTTTACGAGGGAAGCAAGTCATGGGCTAAGGCTGAGGCACAGGGATTTAAGGTATACACAGCCGCTGAGGCTGCAAAGCAGGCTGATATAATTATGATTCTTATCAACGATGAGTTACAGGCAGATATGTACAAGAAGGATATCGAGCCAAACCTTGAGCCAGGTAACATGCTTATGTTCGCTCATGGTTTCAACATTCACTTCGGTTGTATCAAGCCACCAAAGGATGTTGACGTAACAATGATCGCTCCAAAGGCACCTGGACACACAGTACGTTCAGAGTACCAGGCAGGAAAGGGTACACCTTGTCTTGTTGCTGTAGAGCAGGATGCTACAGGTAAGGCACTTGACCTTGCACTTGCATATGCACTTGCAATCGGTGGAGCAAGAGCCGGCGTTCTTGAGACAACATTCAGAACAGAGACAGAGACAGACCTCTTCGGTGAGCAGGCAGTCCTTTGTGGTGGTGTTTGTGCACTTATGCAGGCTGGTTTCGAGACTCTTTGCGAGGCTGGTTATGATCCAAGAAACGCATACTTCGAGTGTATCCATGAGATGAAGCTTATCGTAGACCTTATCTACCAGTCAGGATTCGCTGGAATGAGATATTCAATCTCTAACACAGCAGAGTACGGTGACTATATAACAGGTCCTAAGATCGTTACAGCAGAGACAAAGAAGGCTATGAAGCAGATCCTTAAGGACATCCAGGATGGTTCATTTGCTAAGGAGTTCCTACTTGACATGTCACCAGCAGGACGTCAGGTTCACTTCAAGGCTATGAGAAAGCTTGCTTCAGAGCATCCATCAGAGAAGGTTGGAGAGCAGATCAGAGCACTTTATAGCTGGAACAACGAGTCAGACAAGCTTATCAACAACTAATTTCTGGTTATATATTTAAACGTATACACTTTACCCGGTAATTACTGCATGCAGTGGTTGCCGGGTATTTTTTATGAGGGCCGTATCCGCACTGGATACAGGCAGCCGCCATGATAACCAGTGCAGCAACACCTCATTTTACTTTGAATGGATTTTGTGATAGTATATATAAAGTATTGCGTTAGATTTGGAGGCGTATCGATATGGGTAAGCAGCTTACAAAAAAAGACATCGAAAAGATGGAACAGGAGATCGAATATAGAAAATGTGTAGTCAGGAAGGAGAAGCTTGAAGCCGTAAAGGAGGCCAGAGCTCAGGGGGATCTCAGTGAGAATTTCGAATATTATGCAGCAAAGAAAGACAAGAATGCCAATGAGCGAAGGATCAGATATCTGGACAGGCTTGTCAGGACTGCAGATATAATAGATGATACTTCAGCAGACGATGAGGTTGGAATTGATAACACGGTAACCGTTTATTTTGAGGATGACGACGAGGAGGAAACATACAGAGTTGTCACAAGCGTTCGTGCTGATGTGCTTGACGGAAGGGTGAGCAACGTATCACCTATAGGCAGGGCGATCATGGGACACAAGGTTGGCGACAGAGTCCAGGTCGTTCCAGAGAAGGGTGAACCGTATTATCTGGTCATAAGAAAGATTGAAAACACACAGGATGATGGATCATTTGAGATTAACTAGGTGGATCATATGAATTGTTTGGAAGCACAGTCAAAGATAATGGCGTTTATTGAGAATAAACTCCCTGACGATGAACTCAGAGAGTTTATTAAGCATGTCAGATCATGCAAAAACTGCTATGAAGAGCTGGATATCTATTACACGCTTATAGTTGGTATGAAACAACTGGACGAGTCTGATAACATATCTACAGATTTTAAGAATGCCCTGGATAAGCATCTTGAGGAAGAGATGAACAGACTTACCACGGTAAAGAGAATAGCAAATTCTACGATACTGGTCGGAATTGCAGCCGTTGTTGCCGGACTTATATGGCTGTACAGCGGTGCTCTTGACAAGGTCTACAACTATGAACAGAATTCCAAACTCAGTGAGCAACCTGAATACTATTATGCTGAATTCTTTGGCTCAAGACTTTTGGACGATTCCCGCTATGATCTCAGTGATATCGACAGATATTACGAAGAACAAAACAAAGTCAGGGATGAAAGTACGGAATTTATGCAGAATATCAAAAAATATAATGCAAATCATAAGGGTATCGAATAGTCAGAATACTCTATGGCGAGCGGTAAATAAGAGGAGGTTTTCATGCCAGATAGAGGTAAAAAGATATTGATAATAGATGGACACAGCATACTTAACAGAGCTTTTTACGGGCTTCCGGATCTCACCAACTATGAGGGACTTCACACGAATGCTGTCCTCGGTTTTCTTAATATTATATTCAGGATAATCGACGAAGAGAATCCGACAAATGTATGCGTGGCATTTGACGTTAAACAGCCTACATTCAGACATCTTGTGTACAAAGAGTATAAGGGCACAAGAAAGCCTATGCCGGATGAACTGCGGGAGCAGGTACCACTCATAAAAGAAGTCTTGACAGCGATGAACGTCACCATAGTTGAGAAGGGTGGGTATGAGGCTGATGACATTATAGGAACATTGTCAAGAGTTGCAGATTCTGCCGGATACAAAGTCGTGATAGTATCGGGTGACAGGGATCTTCTGCAGCTTGCAACAGACAATATCCTCGTCCGTATTCCGAAGACAAAAGCAGGTGGAACCACGATAGAGAACTATTACGCAGATGATGTGAAGGATCTCTACGGAGTTACACCAGTCCAGTTTATAGATATGAAGGGACTTATGGGAGATACGTCAGATAACATCCCAGGGGTTCCCGGAATAGGCGAGAAGACCGCATCCAAGATCATTCAGCAGTGGGGATCTGTGGCCGGAGCTCTTGAACATATAGACGAGATCAAACCTCCTAAAGCCCAGAAAAATCTTGCGGAGTTCTCAGAACAGGCAATAATGTCCAGGGAGCTTGCAGCGATCAAGCTTGACTGTGAACTGGATTTCAAGCTTGAGGATACCACATATGAGAACGCGTTTAATGACAGTTCATACAACATTTTCAAAAGGCTGGAATTCAAGAGTCTCTTAAAGAAGTTTGACAACAAGCAGACCGTAAGTGAACTGAAACCGGATATAACAGTGGTAAATTCTACAGCCGACTTTGCTTATATTGAGGATGCTGCAAAGAAATCAGAAGCTGTCGGTGTATACGTTGCCCACAGTGATGACATGATGTTCGGCATAGCCATTGCCTGTGATTCAAAGAATGTGTATGTGATAAACTGTTCATCGGGTATAGATCCTGATGAGGCAGTCAAATTCATATACGATCTGAAGAATGCCGGAATCATCATATGCATGGAGGATCTTAAGAGCGCGCTGAAATATGTAGATTTTCATGAATGTGATACAAATGTACTTGATATAGGAGTGGCAGCATATCTCCTCAATCCGATGGAGGATTCATACGATTATGATGATGTCGCAAAGGAATATCTTGGCAACATACTTCCTTCTGAGAAGGAACTCATCGGCAAAGATGAATTGAATATATTTACATTTATAAGTGATAATTTCCTTGAAGTATTTTCGTACAAGGCGGTCGTTCCGCTCCTTGCAAAGGATATCGTCATGGATAAGCTTGCCAAAGAAGGCATGCTTGAATTGTACAATAAGGTTGAGCTCCCTACTGTTTACACCTTATACGACATGGAAAAACGCGGAATAAGAGTCGATAAGGCAGAGCTTGAGGAATACAGCAAAAAGCTTGAGAAGAGGATTCAGGAGCTTCACGATTCGATAATCGGTTACGCAGGAAAAGAGTTCAATATCAATTCTCCGAAGCAGCTTGGACCTATCCTTTTTGAAGATATGGGCATACCGGGCGGCAAAAAGACCAAGACGGGCTACTCAACAAGTGTGGATGTACTTGAAAAGGTCAAAAACGAACATCCTATCATCGGAGATATTCTGGAATACAGACAGCTCACAAAACTCAATTCCACATACGCAGTGGGACTTGTGAACTATATATCGGATGACGGACGTATTCACGGAACCTTTAACCAGACTATCACGGCAACCGGAAGAATAAGCTCAACAGAGCCTAACCTTCAGAATATACCTATGAAGCTGGAACTCGGAAGACTTATCAGAAAGGCATTTATCCCTAAGGAGGGATATATATTTGTAGATGCCGATTACTCACAGGTAGAGCTCCGTGTACTTGCCCATCTGTCGGGAGATGAGGTTATGAAGAACGCTTTCCTTAACAACGTGGACATACACGCCACAACCGCATCCGAAGTGTTTGAGGTTCCTATCGATGAGGTTACATCTCTTCAGAGACGGCATGCAAAGGCTGTCAACTTCGGAATCGTGTACGGAATCAGCGCATTTGGTCTGAGTGAGGATTTGGGTATATCTAGAAAGGAGGCTTCAGATTTCATTGCAAAGTATTACGACACCTATAAGAGTATAAAAGCGTATTTGGATGAACAGGTAGCCCACGCAAAGGAAAAAGGCTATGTGACGACCATGTTCGGAAGGATCAGGCCTATCCCTGAGCTGAAGTCATCCAACTTTATGCAGAGGAGTTTTGGCGAGAGGGTTGCCATGAATTCGCCTATACAGGGAACCGCTGCGGACATAATCAAGATCGCCATGGTGAGAGTTAACATGAAGCTCAAGGAGCTCGGACTGAAGTCACAGCTTATCCTGCAGATACACGATGAGCTTCTTATAGAGGCTGCCGAGGATGAAGTGGACATAGTGAAGAAGCTTCTCGTTGATGAGATGATGCATGCCGCAGATATGACCGTACCTCTTGAGGTGGGCGTTGCATCAGGAAATAACTGGTATGAGGCAAAATAATATGAAAATCATAGGAATAACTGGTGGTATCGGTTCTGGAAAAACCGCTGTGCTTGATATAATGCAGCGAGACTACGGAGCATTCATTATGGAGGCCGATGCCCTGGCTCACAGACTCATGGAACCGGGACAGATATCATACAATGACATAGTGGAACACTTTGGAAGAGATATTCTTGATGAAGACAGCAGGATCGACAGAGCAAAACTTTCAGCGGTCGTTTTCAGCGATCAGAAGCAGCTCGATATCCTCAATTCCATAACCCACCCAAATGTAAAAAAGGCCATTCTTGAATCCATGGAGGAGCAGAAAAAGTCAGGATGCAGACTATACGTTCTTGAAGCTGCACTGCTTATCCAGGATGGGTATTTGGACATCTGCGATGAGATGTGGTATGTCTATGCAGACGTTTCAAAACGAATTGAACGTTTGTGCGCTTATCGCGGGTTTACCGATGAAAAAGCAAGAAAAGTCATCGCTTCGCAGGAGCCTGACAGCTATTATGAGGAAAATTGTTCAAAAAAGATAGACAATTCAGGCAATTTAGAAAAATTGAGAAACCAGCTTAAGCTGGCGATGGGAATTGAGTGTTAGATTTTTTTAGTTATTATCACGGATTGTACGGATAAAAAGACAATTTTTTTGGCTATTTCTATTGAGAATAATGGGGCAATGAGTTAAACTTTAACTATGTGTGTTTTCATTATTTCAAAGGGGGAAATAAACATGAAGTTTATTGATCAGTTAAAAGAAAAAGCCAAACAGAATAAGAAAACGATCGTACTGCCTGAGACATCAGACATGAGAACAATCGAGGCAGCCGGCAAGGTATTGGCAGAGGGCATTGCGAACATTATCCTGGTTGGAGACAAGGAAGATATCATGAGCAGAGCTGGTGATATCGATCTCAGCGGAGCATCATTTGTTGACCCTAAGAATTATGAGAAATTTGATGAATACGTGGATGCTTTTGTAGAGATGAGAAGAAAGAAGGGCATGACCGAGGCAAGAGCCAAGGAACTGCTTTTAACAAACCCATTATATTTTGGATGTATGATGGTTAAGCAGGATGATGCAGACGGTATGGTTGCCGGTGCGATCAACGCATCAGCAGATGTGCTCCGTGCAGCACTTCAGACACTGAAGACTGCTCCGGGAACAAGAATCGTATCAGCATTCTTCCTGGTTGTAGTTCCAGATTGTCAGTATGGTGCCAACGGAACATTTGTATTTGCAGATGCAGGACTCAATCAGAGCCCGTCAGCGTCAGAGCTTGCAGATATCGCAGAGCAGTCAGCGAAGTCATTTGAACTTCTGGTTGATGAGACACCTGTTGTGGCTATGCTGTCACATTCAACAAAGGGAAGCGCAAAGCATCCTGACGTTGACAAGGTTATTGAAGCTACAGAGATCGTTAACGCTGAGTTCCCTGACCTTCTGTGTGATGGTGAGCTTCAGTCAGATGCAGCACTCGTTCCTGAGGTTGCAGCATCAAAGGCACCTGGAAGCAAGGTTGCAGGACATGCGAATGTTCTTGTGTTCCCTGATCTTGATGCAGCGAACATCGGATACAAGCTTGTACAGAGACTCGCAAAGGCTGATGCATATGGTCCTGTTACACAGGGTATTGCAAAGCCTGTAAACGACCTGTCAAGAGGCTGTGTTGCAGACGATATAGTTGGAGTTGTTGCCATAACAGCTATCCAGGCTCAGGCTCAGGAGGACGGCAGAATGAAGGTAACTCCAAAAGAGAGATAGTAAAAGATAATTTTTAAAGATGATTTATTTACACATAAGTTGTGCAGGAGGATTGAAATGAAGGTTCTTGTAATTAATTGTGGTAGTTCATCACTGAAGTATCAGCTTATTGATTCTGATACAGAGGCTGTTATAGCAAAAGGACTGTGTGAGAGGATCGGTATCGACGGAAAGCTCACACATCAGACCATGGGTAAAGATAAGTATACAGTGGATGCCGCTATGCCGGATCACAATGCTGCTGTAAAATTTGTTCTTGACGCTCTTCTTGATACAGATAAGGGAGCTATCGCTTCACTGTCAGAGATCGACGCTGTTGGACACAGAATAGTTCACGGCGGTGAGAAGTTTGCGAATTCAGTAGTTATAACAGACGAAGTAATGGCGGCCATAGAAGAGTGTAATGATCTTGCACCACTTCACAACCCTGCCAACCTCATTGGAATCAGAGCATGTCAGGCACATATGCCGGGTGTTCCTATGGTTGCGGTATTTGATACAGCATTCCACCAGACCATGCCTGATAAAGCATATACATATGCAATACCTTACGAATATTACGAGAATTATAAGATAAGAAGATACGGTTTCCACGGAACAAGCCACAGCTTTGTATCCAAGAGACTGGCAGAGCTCATAGGCAAAGATATCAAAGATACCAAGCTTATCGTATGTCACCTTGGAAACGGATCAAGTATCACTGCGGTTGACGGCGGTAAGTCAGTGGACACTTCCATGGGACTCACACCTCTTGCAGGTCTTCCTATGGGAACAAGAAGCGGTGATATAGATCCTGCGATTCTTGAGTTCATTGCCGGCAAAGAGGGCAAGAGCGTTGAGGAGATAACAACTATTCTTAATAAGAAGTCAGGTGTATCAGGACTTTCAGGCGTATCAAGTGATTTCAGAGATCTTGACGCCGGCATGAAGGAAGGCAATGACAGATGCCGTCTTGCTCTCGATGTATTCTGCTACAGTGTCAAGAAATATATTGGAGCATATGCAGCCGCAATGGGAGGTCTTGATGCGATAGCGTTTACGGCAGGAATCGGAGAGAACAATCCATATGTAAGAAGAGTTTCAACAATGGATCTTTCATTCATGGGTATCGATATAGATGAGACTAAGAACGAGATCCGCGGCGAAGAGCAGAAGATCTCCACTGACGCTTCAAAGGTTCAGGTATGGGTAGTTCCTACAAACGAAGAGCTTGCCATTGCAAGAGAGACTGTAGAGCTTGTTACAAAATAAGTCTTCTGTATAACGACAGGATTCAGTTGACGGAATTGTATAAAAATTTTGCAATATTTTGTTGACAATAAATATCTGTATATGTATAATAGCAGATGTGCGATTTTTAGGAGATATTATGTTAATTGATTTATCTGAGATTTTATCCACTGAGGGATTGACTAAAAGCGTTGAAGTACATGTAGACTTTGATAATTTCCAGTTTAAGGGAATGGACTACCGGATTGGACAGGCAGATGATTTTCAACTGAATCTGTCGAATGACGGCAAGAACAGAGTCAAGGTTACCGGAAGCACTGATGTTGTCATGGAGCTTGTGTGTGACAGATGTCTGGAGGAGTTTGAGAGAACTTTCCATATAGATATCGACACAGTTATTGATACTTCCGTTTTGGATTCTGATAAGGTAGATGAGATAGATGAGTTAAGCTATTTTGAAGACTGTAATATCGATATGGACGCACTGTTGAAAAAGGAACTGATGGGTTTAGTTCCAATACAGATTCTGTGCAGGGATGACTGCAAGGGACTCTGTAAGGTGTGTGGAACGAATCTGAATCATGGTACATGTAACTGTGATGATTTTGTTCCTGATCCGAGATTATCAGTTTTTAATGACATCTTAAAGAATTGAGGAGGTGTGAATAATGTCAATTTGTCCAAAGAATAAGAGCTCAAAGGCTAGAAGAGATAAGAGAAGAGCTAACTGGAAGATGTCTGCACCAGCATTAGTTAAGTGCAGCAAGTGTGGCGAGTTAATGGTTCCACACAGAGTTTGTAAGAACTGCGGTTCATACAACAAGAAAGAGATTATCTCAGTTGCTGAGTAATTTCCAGTTCTCACTCGGTATTTGAGTAGTAGAATAAACAAGACCTTTCTTATTTTTATAATAAGGAAGGTCTTTTTTCGTGCACATATATACATAGCGGTTTGTATATTTGTACTGAAATATTTGACTTTGACAATTCAGAAATATATAATGACCTTGTGCGTTTGCACCTAAAAATAATTATATGGTGGGATATCCCATAATACACGTAAGATAGGAGAGTTTTGATATGGGCGATACAAGAATTGTAGTAGATGCTATGGGCGGAGATTATGCACCGGAGTGGATCATAAGAGGTGCTGTAGAAGCTGTGAACGAAGGGGCAAAGGCTCATATAATTCTCACTGGAAAAGAGGCTGTCATAAAGGGTGAGCTTGCAAAATACACATATGACACCTCCAAGATAGAGATAAAGAACTGTACTGAGGAGATCACATGTCACGATGCACCTGTTCAGGCAATCAGAAGCAAGAAAGACTCATCACTTACAGTTGGAATGAATATGGTGAAAAGCGGTGATGCAGATGCGATAATATCTGCGGGAAGCTCAGGAGCCATACTTGCAGGAGGTCAGCTAATAGTTGGAAGATCTAAAGGTGTTAAGAGATCACCACTTGCGCCTCTCATCCCAACAACAAAAGGATACTCCCTGCTCATAGACTGTGGTGCGAATGTTGATGCAAGACCTGAGCATCTTGTTCAGTTTGCTAAGATGGGCACTGTATATATGGAGAACATAGAGAAGATCAAAAAACCTAGAGTAGCCATTGTGAATATCGGCGACGAGGAAGAGAAGGGCAACGCTCTCGTAAAGGAGACATACCCGCTTCTTAAGGAATGTAAGGATATCAACTTTATCGGAAGTATAGAGGCTCGTGAGATACCAAACGGTGCTGCAGATGTAATTGTCTGTGAAGCATTTGTGGGAAATGTAATATTAAAGCTTTATGAGGGGCTTGCAAAAATGCTTCTTGGAGAGATAAAGAAGGCGGTCATGTCCTCATTCAAATCCAAGATCGGAGGCGCACTGATAAAAGGTTCACTCGGCGAGCTCAAGGAGAGATTTAATGCCAAGACTAAGGGTGGCGCACCGCTCCTCGGTCTCAAGGGTCTTGTTGTCAAAATCCACGGCAATTCACATAACGAAGAAGTTAAAAGTGCAATATTCCAGTGTATCAGTTTCAGCGAGACCGGTGTAAATGCCAAGATAGCTGATAAGCTGAGTGAGGAGCAGGCATAATGAAGAAGGATTATGGTGAGCTTGAAAAAAGAATAGGATACGAATTCAAGGATATAAGACTTCTGATAACGGCTCTGACACACACGTCATTTGCAAATGAGCTTAAGGTTAATAAAACTGAGTCATATGAGAGACTTGAGTTTCTCGGGGATGCCATCCTTGAGTATATTGTGAGTGACTATCTCTTCCACAAGAAGAGAGAATATGAGGAGGGAAAACTCACAAAGCTGAGGGCAAGTCTCGTATGCGAATTTACTCTTTCACAGATATCCGAGAGTCTTGGATATGGCAAATTTGTCCTTCTTAGCAAGGGTGAAGCCCAGACAGGCGGAAGAACAAGGAAATCCATTCTGTGTGATCTCTTTGAATCCGTTCTCGGTGCGATGTATCTTGATGGCGGAATGGATGTCGCCAAGAAGTTTGTCCATCAGTTCCTGCTGGATGACGTTGAGACAAAATCATTGTTCTACGATGCAAAGTCAACCCTTCAGGAATTCTGCCAGAAGAATGGAAAAGAATTAAAGTATGAGCTCATAGAGGAGAAGGGGCCTGAACATAACAAGATATTTGTATCGGATGCCATGATAGATGGCCAGGCTACAGCCAGAGGTGAGGGTTCAAACAGAAAAAACTCCGAACAGATGGCTGCATACAAAACATTGTTACAATTAAGAAAAAAGCAGGATTAATTTATGTATTTAAAGAGTATAGAGGTAAATGGCTTCAAGTCATTTGCAAACAAGATAGTATTCAAATTCAATCACGGAATAACCTGTATCGTTGGACCTAATGGTTCGGGTAAGAGCAATGTAGCGGATGCAGTGAGATGGGTTCTGGGTGAACAGAGTGCCAAGAGTCTCCGTGGTTCCAAGATGGAGGATGTCATTTTCTCGGGAACACAGCTCAGAAAGCCGCAGGGCTCCGCATATGTTGCCATAACTCTTGACAACAGCGATCACAGCCTTCCTATAGATTATAATGAAGTCACAGTTGCAAGACGAGTATACAGATCAGGAGAGTCTGAATATCTGATTAACGGTACTGTCAGCAGACTGAAGGATGTATATTCTCTCTTCTTTGACACTGGTATCGGTAAGGAGGGTTATTCAATCATCGGACAGGGCCAGATCGAGAAGATCCTCAATGGTAAACCTGAGGAGAGACGAGAGCTTTTTGACGAGGCTGCCGGAATCGTAAAGTTCAAGAAGAACAAGGCTGCTGCGGAGAAATCACTTGAAGCAGAGAGGGACAATCTCAGCCGTGTCAACGACATTCTCAAGGAGCTTGAAAAACAGGTCGGACCACTCAAGGAGCAGTCTGAGACCGCAAGGAAATACCTGGCATTTAAAAATGAATTAAAAAAACTCGATGTGAATGCATTCCTTCTCGAGACAGAGAAACTTAAAACAGCTCTCGAGGAAGATCAGAACAGGCTCACTATCGTAAACGATGATATAGATGAGAGCAAGCAGGCGTATGAACAGACAAAGGAAGAATACGACCAGATAGAGACTGCTATAGAGCAGCTCAATTCCATAATTGAGTCATCTAAAAACGAGATTCATGAGAACAGGCTTGCAAAAGAGCGTGCTGAAGGTGAGATAAATGTTATCAACCAGCAGATAATCACACTCAAAATGAACGATCAGAACATACATGATCAGATAGACCGAATCAACAGTCAGATCGAGTCCGGCGAGAAAGAACTCACAGATTACACATCCCAGAAAGATGAACTGGATGACTCTATCTCAGAAGTTGAACAGGCACTTAAAACAGCCCAGAAGGAAAGCTCCGACATGACCTCCTACATAGAGGCCTGCCAGCAGGAGATTGAGAGCTGCAAGGCTGACATCATAGAATATATGCATGAGAGCGGTAATCTCCAGGCAAAGGTCGGAAGATATGACGCCATGCTGGAGAATATCAACTTTAGAAAGACACAGCTCAACCAGAGACTTCTGCAGTTTAAGAGCGACGATGCCGAGGACAAGAAGGACTATGAGTCACTGTCATCACAGCTTGCCGAACTTGAGGCGGGAGCAAAGGTCATTCTCGCGGGATTGGACAGTGCAACCGATCAGCTTGCCCAGAATCAGAATAGAAACAAAACTAACCGTGAGCTGATCCACAACACCAACGAGAAGCTTTCGGCAACAGAGTCCAAGATGGAGGCTCTCAGAAATATAACTGAGAGATACGACGGATACGGCAACAGTATCAGACGAGTCATGGAACAGAAGCAGTGGAATCCGGGTATAATAGGCGTTGTTGCGGACATAATCACGGTAAATCAGAAGTACGAGGTCGCTGTGGAGACTGCCCTTGGCGGAAGTATACAGAACATTGTCACTGAGGACGATGCCACTGCCAAGAGAATGATCTCATATCTGAAGACCAACAGACTCGGACGTGCAACATTTCTTCCGCTTAACACCATAACAGACCGCGGTTCCGTCAGAAATGATGTGCTCAGGGAAAAAGGAGTCATAGGAGTTGCATCAGATCTTGTTGAGGTCGATTCCAAATTCAACACGCTGGTAAAGAACCTTTTAGGCAGGATCATAGTTGTCGACAATATCGATAATGCCCTGGCGGTAGCGCGTAAGAACAATCAGTCGCTCAGACTTGTCACCATAGAGGGAGAACTGATAAATCCGGGCGGATCAATGACCGGAGGTGCATTCAGGAATTCCAGTAACCTTCTCGGAAGGAAGAGGGAGCTGGATGAACTCAAGGAGCAGATCGATAACCTGAAATCAACAGCGTCAAAGGCTGCGGCTCTCGACGCACAACTTAAGACTTCAAGAGATCAGCTCAGACAGGATATAGACAAATACAACTCCGAACTGCAGCAGGCATATCTGAAAAAGAATACTCTGACCATGAGTATTGAACAGGTCAAAGAAAAGCTTGCCGAATCTGAAAGAGTATTTGTCTCGATTGAGAAAGAGGTAGCAGAGCTCAATAATCAGATAACGGAGATAAACAACAATAAGAATTCTCTTGCCGACAACAACAAAAAGCATGAAGCCATGAGGCTTGAAGCTGAGGCAAGAGTGGAAGAACTTGAGGGACAGGGACAGGAGAACAAGGATAAGCTCACCGCTGCAAACGCAAGGGTATCTGAGCTTATGATTAAGTTTAATTCCGTCAAGCAGAAAGAGGACTTCATTGTAGAAAATATCCGAAGAATAAATATGGATATCGAAAAATACAAGGAAGAACTTGAGGGCTTTACAAGCCGCGTGGAGTCATCATTCAGTGAGATCACAGAGCTGGAAGACAGGATAGCTGCTATAAAGACAGATATCGCAAGCAGAACCGGAAGTATCGCTGACAACGAGGACAAGGTAAACGAATTCTCAGTCAAGAGAGAGGAATTACAGCAGAGCCACAAGGAATTCTTTGCCAGACGAGAAGAACTTTCCGAAAAGATTGCAGGACTCGAGAAGGACTCATACAAGCTCACATCGATAATCGAGAAGAACACTGAGAAAGCAGACGAACTCAGCAACTATATGTGGGAGGAGTATGAGCTTACATACAGCAGTGCCCAGGAACTCAAGGACGATAATCTTCCTGAACTGCCGGCACTAAAGAAGGAGATCGTTGCAGTAAAGGCCAAGATCAAATCCCTTGGAGATGTCAACGTCAATGCCATAGATGACTACAAGGAAGTCTCTGAGAGATACGAATTTCTCAAGGGACAGCATGACGATATAGTCAGTGCGGAGACCAACCTTGTAAATATCATTGCGGAGCTTGAAAAATCAATGCAGGAGCAGTTTGCCGAGAAGTTCAAGGAGATACAGGTCATGTTCGACAAGGTATTCAAGGAGCTGTTCGGTGGTGGACGTGGTGCACTTGAGCTGGTTGATACCGAGGATCTTCTTGAAACAGGTATCAGGATCATAGCACAGCCACCTGGAAAGAAGCTCCAGAATATGATGCAGTTGTCAGGTGGAGAGAAGTCCCTCACCGCCATAGCACTGTTATTTGCAATTCAGAGTCTGAAGCCATCACCTTTCTGTCTGCTGGACGAGATAGAGGCGGCTCTTGACGACTCGAACGTAAGAAGATTTGCACAGTATCTCAACAGGCTTACAAAGGATACGCAGTTCATAGTTATATCACACAGAAAGGGAACCATGGAGGCTGCTGATATCCTATACGGTATAACCATGCAGGAGAAGGGTGTATCTACCCTCGTATCAGTCAACCTTATTGAGAACGATCTGGATAAATAACAATAGAAGATATTAAACAGGAGGTATGTCATGGCAGAGGAAAAAGAGAAAAAAGGATTTTTTGCGAGACTTAAGGCAGGTCTTGCAAAGACAAGAGATAATATAGTAGAAAGCTTTACAGATGTATTCGGTGCATCCCATATAGATGATGATTTCTATGAGAATCTTGAAGAGACATTTATCATGGCTGATATGGGATATGAGACGACTGAGAAGGTTATAGAGGGACTTAAGCAGAAGGTTGAGGATTCACACATCAAAGAACCTGCTGCCTGCAAGGAACTTGTGATCAATATAATCAAGAACCAGATGTCTGTGGACGATTCAGCGTACGACTTCGAGAATAAGAAGTCCGTTGTGCTGGTCATCGGGGTAAATGGTGTCGGCAAGACAACGACCATCGGAAAGCTTGCTGCCCAGTACCGCCAGAGAGGCAAGAAGGTTCTCATGGCTGCTGCCGATACATTCAGAGCTGCCGCCATAGATCAGTTAAAGACCTGGGCTGACAGGGCACAGGTTGATATAATTTCACACAATGAGGGCGCTGATCCCGCTGCAGTTGTATACGACGCAGTGGCTGCCGCCAAGGCAAGAGATACGGATATCCTTCTCGTTGATACAGCGGGAAGACTTCACAACAAGAAGAATCTCATGGACGAGCTTGCAAAGATGAGAAGGATCATCACAAGGGATTATCCGGAGGCAAATGTTGAGGCGCTCATAGTTCTGGACGGAACAACAGGTCAGAATGCCCTTGAACAGGCAAGACAGTTCAGCAATGTAACTGAGCTTGACGGTATAGTTATCACCAAGCTTGACGGAACTGCCAAGGGTGGTATTGCGATAGCGATCCAGGCAGAGCTTGACGTACCGGTCAAGTTTATCGGAGTTGGTGAGAAGATCGGTGATCTCCAGAGATTTGACCCTCAGGAATATGTCAACGCATTGTTCGCAGATTTTGACGAGGACAGATCCGAGATCGATATGCTCATCGGCGATGACATGTAATACTACGGCATATATAATGATCATATGTATGTATGTCAATGTACTTATATCTGTGCACAACCATATATGATTTTCAAAAGGATTTTTACATAAGGAGACATTAACAAATGGCAGAACAGAACACAACAGACAAACTGACACTTGCGAAATTTGAGGAGGCCTACGACATTGTACATAAGGTGGTTCTCCCTACAAAGCTCATATACAGTGACTATTTCAGTGGGATAACAGGCAACAAGGTATACTTCAAACCTGAGAACCTTCAGAAGACCGGTGCATACAAGATCAGGGGTGCATATTACAAGATAAGCACTCTTTCAGATGAAGAGAGACAGAAGGGACTGATAACAGCTTCTGCTGGAAATCATGCCCAGGGTGTGGCATATGCTGCAAAAGCATATGGAGTAAAGGCGACCATCGTTATGCCTTCATCTACACCTCTCATCAAGGTTAACAGAACTAAGGCATACGGCGCAGAGGTTATACTGTATGGAGACGTATATGATGAATCATGTGCATACGCTCTTGAGCTTGCAGAGGACAAGGGTTATACATTCATTCATCCGTTCGATGATCTCGATGTTGCCACAGGACAGGGCTCGGTTGCTATGGAGATCATAAAGGAGCTTCCTTTCGTTGACTATATCCTTGTTCCTATCGGAGGTGGCGGTCTGGCAACAGGTGTGTCCACACTTGCCAAGATGATGAATCCGAACATCAAGGTCATAGGTGTTGAGCCTGCCGGAGCAAACTGTATGCAGGCATCACTGAAGAACAAGAAGGTTACAACACTTCCATATGTCGACACCATTGCAGATGGAACTGCAGTAAAGACACCGGGAAGCAAGATTTTCCCATATATACAGAAGAACATAGATGATATTATAACTGTAGAGGATAACGAACTCATCGTTTCATTCCTCGATATGCTTGAGAACCACAAGCTTCTTGTTGAGAATTCAGGCCTTCTCACAGTGGCAGCACTTAAGCATCTCGATGTAAAGGGTGCCAAGGTCGTAAGCATACTGTCGGGCGGCAATATGGATATGATAACATTTGCCTCACTTGTACAGCACGGACTTATCGCAAGAAGCAGGATCTTCACAGTTTCAACACTTCTTCCTGACAAGCCGGGTGCACTCATGAACATTTCAAAGGTTATCGCTGATCTCCAGGGAAATGTTATCAAGCTTGAGCACAACCAGTTCGTATCCATCAACAGGAATTCAGCAGTTGAGCTTGTTATCACTATGGAGGCATTTGGCCCTGAGCACAAGCAGCTCATCATCAACACACTTGCTGATAAGGGCTACAAGCCAAAGGAAGTCATGACAAAGGGAATATACAATTAATTGTAGTTGATATCGATGATTAACGATGAACTCACTTTAACCGTAAATGACAACAAAATAATCGCCTGCAGACGCGGTGACAATCTGTTCAAGGTGCTGTGCAGCGCCGGATATGTGTTCAGTGGAAACTGCGGAGGTCTTGGAAGGTGTCAGAGATGTCTGGTGGATGTAAAAGGTGCGGGCACGGTAAAAAGCTGTACCTACACTATCACTGATAACATACAGATAACCATAGGTGAGGATAACATGTCAGTCCTTGCTTCGTACAAGGGTGCTGATGAATCCAACAACGTATATAATGGCGATGGTTGTGGTATAGGCATAGCTATAGATTTAGGCACCACCACCATCGCCATAGAACAGATAGATATGTCTGATGGAAGTGTCACGGACAGATGTGGATTTATGAATCCGCAAATTGAATATGGCAGCGATGTCATATCAAGGATCCGAACAGGCTCCACAGAAGATGGTCTGGCAAAGCTCAGAAGCTCAGTAGTCACAAGGATTTCCTCAGAGTTGGCCGGAATGGGGGATGCCCCTGCAGATATATCAAGGATAATTATTTCCGGAAACACCACCATGAATGCAATACTTGAGCGGCTGCTTCTGGACAATCTCGGGCATGCACCATTTGAGATCAGGAATCCTGACAGTATAACAGTATCAGGGAAGGATTTCTTTGATGATGATAGATTTTGCAGTGCGGAAGTCACATGTCTTCCTAATCTCAGCGCATTTGTTGGAGCTGACGCATTGTGCGGTGCAGTCGTCTGTAACATTGACAGGTCTGACAAATATCAGTTGTTTGCAGATCTCGGAACAAACGGAGAACTCATACTTGCAAAGCAGGGCATCGGTTATGCCACCTCATGTGCATGTGGTCCGGCATTTGAGGGAATGCTGAGGAGAGGTGTTGCAGCTCCAACCACAGCCTTTGATCTGCTGAACAGACTTAATTTGCTACACATAGTGAATGACGATGGAGTCCTGGTTGATCAGTATATAGACGGAGGCTACAGACTTGCGGGTGGAGTGACAATTGACATGGATATGATCAGAAGCTTTCTCCTTGCAAAGGCAGCCATATGTGCAGGGATAGAATCCCTCATGGATATGGCGGGGATAACGGCAGAGGACGTATCACGTGTATATCTGGCAGGAGGCTTCGGGTGCAGTCTTAATATATCAAGTGCGGTAAGCCTTGGACTTTTTCCGGACAGTTTTCAGGGAAAATCAGAATTTGCAGGAAATACATCCCTGCACGGAGCACATAAGTGCTTGATTGATAAGAGTTTTATTGATAGAATATATGCGTTTAAAGAGACCCTGACTGCTGTGAATCTCGGTGAGCTTGAGGGCTTTGACAGAAGATATTACAGTCATATGGATCTCAGACCATGGACCGCACAGTCACATGGTACAAATAAATTACAACAGAAGAGTAGATTATGAAATTACTAAGTATAGCAAGCGGTAGCAGCGGTAACTGCTATTACGTCGGCAATAGCGATACCCATCTTCTTGTGGATGTAGGCATAAGCTGCAAGAGGGTTGAAAACGCTCTTAAGGATGAGGGAATAAAGCCGTCTGAACTCGATGGTGTTCTTGTAACGCATGAGCATATAGATCATGTGAAGGGCATAGGTGTTCTGGCAAGAAAGCACGGTGTTCCTATATATGCCACTGCAGGAACCATAGCTGAGATGAAGAAGATGACCTCCCTTGGCAGTATCGATGAGGGACTGTTTCATGAGATTCGTCCTGATGAAAAGATACTAATAAAGGATATAACCGTTGATCCGTCATCCATCTGGCATGACGCAGCGGATCCGGTATGCTACAGCCTATATGGAGATGGCAAAAAAGTGTCCATAGCGACTGATATGGGCAATTATAATGATTATATTGTAGATAAGCTTGACAACTCAGATATAATGGTAGTTGAGGCCAATCATGATGTCAGAATGCTTGAGGCAGGACCATATCCTTATTATCTCAAGAGACGAATCCTTGGCAACTATGGTCATCTGTCCAACGAATTGTCAGGGCAGCTCATATACAGACTTCTGAATGACCATGTGAAGGGTATCCTTCTGGGACATCTGAGCAAGGAGAACAATTTTGAAGAGTTGGCATACGAGACAGTCAAGCTGGAGCTTGAAAACAATTCATACGCCAACGATGTAAGGGAATTTGGGCTGGCAGTAGCCAGAAGAGACATGCCTATGGCTGCCATAGAGGCATAGGCTGATTTTTAGGAGTGAATAAAGATGGGTTCTGTATGTACAGGCTCCATCATCAACAAGGAGGATAAATGAAATGAAAAAGAGAATCATAACTGTAGTAGGTAAGGACAGCGTGGGAATCACAGCTAAGGTATGTGTATATCTGGCAAACAACCAGATCAATATACTTGACATATCACAGACTATAGTTGCAGGGTACTTCAACATGATGATGGTGGTTGATACACAGGAGTCATCCAAATCAACAGAGCTCATCGCATCAGAGCTCGGACAGATCGGAGAAGAGATTGGAGTACAGATAAAGGTACAGCACGAGAAGATCTTTGAGACAATGCACAGAATCTAATAATATACAGTCTGACAGACAGAAAAGAGGATATACATGATTAGCATAAATGAAGTAATCGAGACCAATAAGATGATCTCAGACATGAATCTGGATGTTCGTACCATCACAATGGGAATCAGTCTTTTGGATTGTGTAGGTACAGATGTGGATGATACATGTACAAAGATATATAACAAGATAACAACATATGCCAAGGATCTTGTATCAACAGGTCAGGAGATATCAAGAAGATATGGTATACCAATCGTCAACAAGAGAGTTTCTGTAACACCTATAGCACTGGTTGGTGGTTCCGTATGTAAGACCACCGGAGATTTTGTAAAGATCGCAAAGGCTCTTGACAAGGCTGCAGACACCATAGGAGTCAACTTCATCGGAGGATATTCAGCGCTTGTAAATAAGGGCATGACTCCTGCTGATGAGCTTCTTATCCGTTCAATTCCTGAAGCACTCTCAAGCACAGGAAAGGTGTGCAGCTCCATAAATGTAGGTTCAACCAAAACCGGTATAGATATGGATGCAGTCAAGATTCTCGGAGAGATGATCAAAGACACTGCCGAGCTCACCAAGGAAGCAGATTCCATCGGTTGTGCAAAGCTTGTAGTATTCTGTAACGCACCTGATGACAACCCATTTATGGCCGGTGCATTCCACGGTGTTACCGAGGGAGACTGTGTCATCAATGTCGGAGTCAGCGGCCCTGGTGTTGTAAAGAAAGCCCTTGAGAAGGTAAGAGGAGAAAACTTTGAGGAACTCTGCGAGACCATCAAGAAGACAGCTTTCAAGGTAACCAGAGTTGGACAGCTCGTTGCAAAAGAGGCATCCAAGATGCTCGGCGTACCATTTGGTATAGTTGACCTGTCACTTGCCCCTACTCCTGCAGTCGGAGACAGTGTAGGTGAGATTCTCGAGGAGATCGGTCTTGAATACGCCGGAGCTCCTGGTACAACAGCAGCACTTGCGCTCCTCAACGATCAGGTTAAGAAGGGTGGAGTTATGGCTTCATCATACGTCGGAGGACTCTCCGGTGCATTCATCCCTGTATCTGAGGACCAGAGAATGATCGATGCAGTTTCCGCAGGAGCATTAACTCTTGAGAAACTTGAGGCCATGACATGTGTATGTTCAGTAGGTCTTGATATGATAGCAATTCCTGGTGATACATCACCTGCAACCATATCAGGAATTATCGCTGATGAGATGGCTCTTGGTATGATCAACCAGAAGACAACCGCTGTAAGACTTATCCCTGTTATCGGTAAGACAGTTGGAGATCAGGCTGAATTTGGCGGACTTCTCGGATACGCACCTATCATGCCTGTCAACAGATTTGCATGTGATAAGTTTGTCAACAGAGGTGGACGTATTCCAGCCCCTATCCATAGTTTCAAAAACTAATATTGGATAATGCGGTATAGGATCACAGTTCCTGATACGATATAGATATATAGAGGATGCGCACTGAATACGGAAATTCCGTGCGCATCTCTTTTGCTGTAATTGAATATTTCCATTTGGAGATATCAGATAATATGATCACAAGAAAATTATTTAAGGATATTATTTTATGAGAAGATTAGCTTTACCGGATGAAATACTGATGAAGGTTGAAAAGCCCGCCAGATATATAGGCGGAGAATACAACAGTGTTATGAAGGACAAGGACAAGGTTGATGTGCGTTTCTGCATGTGTTTTCCTGATGTATACGAGATAGGTATGTCCCATCTCGGAATTCAGATACTGTACGATATGTTCAACAGGAGAGAGGACACATGGTGTGAAAGAGTTTATTCGCCATGGCCTGATCTGGACGCGGAGATGAGAGAACATGACATCCCTCTGTTCGCGCTGGAATCCCAGGATCCTATAAAGGATTTTGATTTCCTTGGAATAACACTCCAGTACGAGATGTGTTACACCAATATTCTTCAGGTGCTTGATCTGGCTGGAATCCCACTCCGTACAAGAGACAGAAAAAAGGGAGACACACTTGTTATAGGCGGAGGCCCATGCTCATACAATCCTGAGCCTATAGCAGACTTCTTTGACATATTCTATATGGGTGAGGGCGAAGTATCATATGATGCACTTCTGGAGCTTTACAAGGTGTATAAGCACTCTGATATGACCAGGGAAGAATTTCTCATAAAGGTGTCCAACATTCCGGGATTATACGTTCCTGAGCTCTATGAAGTCACATACAAGGAAGATGGCACGATAGCTTTATTTGCTCCTAGATTTGAAGATGTGCCTGCCACGATAACCAAGACGGTTGTCATGGATCACAGCAAAGTCACATACCCTGAGAAGCCTGTTGTGTCATTCATGAAGCTCACTCAGGACAGAGTTGTTCTTGAGATCATGCGCGGATGTATAAGAGGCTGCAGATTCTGCCAGGCTGGAATGATATACAGACCAACCAGACCTAAGGATGTCAATCTGTTAAAGGGCTATGCTGAGAAAATGCTGGCAAGTACAGGACACGAGGAGATAACCTTCAGCAGTCTGTCGTCGAGTGATTACGAGGAGCTTCCGGAACTCACAGACTGCCTGATCGAGAAGATGGACAATGAGCATGTAAATATCTCTCTGCCATCGCTCCGTATAGACGCCTTTTCTCTGGATGTCATGAGCAAGATCCAGGATGTGAAGAAGAGTTCACTTACATTTGCCCCTGAGGCAGGAACGCAGAGACTCAGAAATGTTATAAACAAGGGTCTCACAAAGGAGAACATAATGGATGGTGCCCTGAAGGCCTTCAAAGGCGGCTGGGATAAGGTGAAGCTGTACTTCATGATGGGCCTTCCTACTGAGACATATGACGATATTGCCGGGATTGCAGACCTGTCGGAGGAGATCACTGAGCTTTTCTTTGCAAATATCCCAAGAGAAGAACGAAATGGACGTGTCATGGTCACCGCATCGGCATCATATTTTGTGCCAAAGCCATTTACTCCGTTCCAGTGGGCTCCGATGATAAGGCCTGAGGAATTTGTCAAGCGTGCATACTTTGTGAAGGACAGATTCCGCGCAGAGAAGAACCATAAGAGTCTTAAGTTCCAGTACCACGAAGCAGATATCACCATACTTGAGGGACTGCTTGCTCGAGGCGACAGGAAGCTCTGCGATGTAATATATGATGTCTATAAGGCCGGTCAGATATTTGACGCATGGACAGAGTTCTTCAAAAAAGAAAACTGGGACAACGCCATGGCAAAGCACGGTCTGGATATAGATTTCTACACATACAGGGACAGAAGTGTTGATGAGATACTTCCATGGGATTTCATTGATATAGGAGTCACAAGAAAGTTCCTTGAGAGAGAGTGGGAGAACGCCCAGAACGAAAAGGTAACCCCTAACTGCAGACAGCAGTGTTCCGGCTGTGGTGCCGCAAGATTTGGAGGAGGTGTATGTTTTGAAAATAAGAATTAAATACTCCAAGCTCGGTAACCTCAGATTTATAGGACACCTTGACGTTATGAGATATTTCCAGAAGGAGATAAGACGTGCCGGTCTGGATGTGAGCTATTCCAAGGGATATTCGCCTCACCAGATCATCTCGTTTGCCGCTCCGCTGGCCATGGGAATCACTTCTGATGGCGAATACTTTGACGGAGAATTTGAATCCGTTACAACATCCAGAGAGATGATCGACGCATTGAATGCCGTATCGGTTGATGAGATGAAGGTCACTGAGTGTGTACTTCTTCCCGATGATGCAAAGAACTCCATGTCAGTTGTGTCAGCATCGGACTATGTCATCTCATTCCTTGACAAAGCAGGAACTGAAGAACGGCATAATATACTGGACAGTGTGGAATCCTTCATGTCGCAGGATCAGATCGTCATTCTGAAAAAAACAAAGAAGAGCGAACGCGAGGAGAATATAAAACCTGGTATCATGACCTGCGAGCTGAGGGACGATCAGATATATATGCTGCTGTCAACCGGAAGTGAATACAACCTCAAGCCGGAGCTCGTCATGCAGGCTCTCTGCGCGTATGCGGGTGTCAGTCACAACCAGTTCCATTATCATATTCACAGACTGGAGACGTACATGGATGGCCCTGATGGCAATATAATACCTCTATACAAGGCCGGTTCACCATTCTAAGAGTCTGCCTGACCGTATATTTGAAAGATTATAAGGGGAATATCACATGAGAAAGCTGGTAGTTACACACTACGACAACAAAATATTACAGGCTGTTATACAGGATGGCAAAGTCACAGATCTTAACCTGTCAGAGGGCAGTACAGTCCTCGGCAATATCTATGTGGGCAAGGTGGCCAACATCGTAAACAATATAAATGCCTGCTTCGTGGATTACGGTGACAGACTTCCCTGCTACTACAGTCTGGATGACAATGATATTATATACGCCGATGGCAGGGAGCACACAAAGCTCAGGATCGGCGATGAGATAGTCGTTCAGATCAGCCGTGACGCAGTCAAGACCAAGAACCCTGTTGGTTCATCGGAGCTCACCCTCCGCGGGGATTACTGTGTGGTCCACACCGGGGAACAGATCGGTGTATCGAACAAGATAAGCAGCAGAAAGCTCCGGGACGAGCTTAAGGACATCGCGCGAAATACCCTCCCGGCGGGTATAGGTTGTATCATTAGGACAAATGCTGTGGATGCGGACCCTGAACTCATAAAACGTGAACTGAATGAGCTGGGCGGTCGTCTCACGCAGATCCTGAAGGCCGCAGCAACCAGAAAATGCTTTTCCTGTCTGTACCGGAATCCACCGGAATATATAGAAAACATAACTTTCATGGGAAGTAATAAGCTAGATTCACTGGTAACCGATGATGAAGAAATATTCCACGTATTTGAGGATTACATAGAGAAAAAACAGCCTGGAACAATAGACTTAACGCTTCATACCGATACAGCATGTCCGCTTACGGCAATCTACAATCTCAATAAAGAAGTGGAGGGAGCTCTAAAGGAGAGAGTATGGCTTAAGTCAGGTGCCTACCTTATAATCCAGCAGACTGAGGCCATGGTAGTTGTGGATGTGAATACAGGCAAGGCTATATCAGGCAGAGATATGGAACAGCACATGCTGAAGGTCAACACCGAGGCTGCCATCGAAACCTGCCGTCAGTTAAGACTCCGCAATCTGTCAGGGATAGTAGTCATAGACTTTATAAACATGAAGAATCCCGATGATATTCTCAGGATACGTGATACCCTGATAAGAGAGCTGGCAGACGATCCTGTACCAGCCAAATTCGTAGATATCACCAAGCTTGGACTTATAGAGCTGACCAGAAAGAAGTTAAAGAGACCGCTTCACGAAATGGTTAAGCTTTGATGAAAATAAATCAAAAAATATTGTAAAAATATATCAGAAAATTATTGACAAATAATCATCTCAATGGTAGATTATATGAGTATGCCGCACAGTTAGGTATAAGTGTGTCAACAGACACCACCAAAACTGGCGAGTTTGATTAAGGAGGTATTAACCATGTACGCAATTATAGCAACAGGCGGTAAGCAGTACAAGGTAGCTGAAGGAGACGTGATCAAGGTTGAGAAGCTCGCAGCAGAGGCTGGAAGCGAAGTAACATTTGATGATGTTATCTTAGTAAGCACTGATTCAGACGTTAAGTGTGGAGATGCAGTTGCTAATGCATCTGTAACAGCATCAGTAGTTGGTGAAGGCAAGTCTAAGAAAGTTATTGTTTACAAGTACAAGAGAAAGACTGGCTATCACAAGAAGAATGGTCACAGACAGTCATATACTAAGGTTGAGATCAAGAAGATCAACGCTTAATTGGTATTGATTGTATCGATTATAAGACATGATTGATGTAGTTATTTATCAGAACAGCAATTCGGAATATATAGGATTTAAGACAGATGGACATGCGGAATATGATGATCCTGGACAAGATATCGTCTGTAGCGCAGTTTCAGCGATCACGATAACCATCCTGAACTCTGTTGAGAAGCTTTCAGATGTGAATTTCACACTTGACTGCGATCAGGAGAGCGGACATATGGATTTCATATTCACAGAGGAGCCGGATATCAAGGCACAGACTTTGATGCAGGCGCTTGTGATCGGTATATCCGGAATCGAAGAATCCTATGGCGATTATATTTGTATGACCTTTAAGGAGGTGTAATTGACATGATGAAGATGGAACTTCAGTTTTTCGCTCATAAGAAAGGTGTAGGTTCTACAAAGAACGGCAGAGACTCAGAGTCCAAGAGACTTGGCGCTAAGAGAGCTGACGGTCAGTTCGTAAAGGCTGGTAACATCCTTTACAGACAGCGTGGAACAAAGATTCACCCAGGTCTTAACGTTGGTATTGGCGGAGATGACACACTGTTCGCTACAGCTGATGGTATCGTTAGATTTGAGAGAAAGGGTAGAGACAAGAAGCAGGTTTCTATCTATCCAGTAGTTAACGAGTAATATTGGATATATATAAGTAATACTATCAAGAGACTGGAGTAATTTTTATTATTCCAGTCTTTTTTTACAGACAAAAGTGCAGATATGGGGTATACTATGAAATAGTGTGCAGATGTATCTGCAGAACTTGACACAGGTAGTTTAGACATTGAATATTCGGTATAGAATATCTGACATAGAAAGGCGGTATATTATGTTTGCCGATAGAGCCAGAATATATGTGAGATCAGGCAAGGGCGGTGACGGACATGTATCCTTCAGAAGAGAGAAATATGTTCCAAACGGCGGTCCTGACGGCGGTGACGGAGGTAATGGCGGTGACGTTATCTTTGTTGTCGACGAGGGAATGAACACGCTCACTAACTATAGACATGTAACAAAATACAGAGCCGGTGACGGTGAAGAGGGCGGCAAGAAGAACTGCCATGGCAGCAATGGTGCCGATATCGTGCTCAAGGTTCCACCTGGAACTGTTGTCAAAGATTCAGAGACAGGTAAGGTTATTCTCGATATGGCATACAAGAAGGAACCTGTTGTTTTCCTTAAAGGAGGCCGTGGTGGCCGTGGCAACAGAACATATGTAACTTCGACCATGCAGGCGCCAAAGTATGCACAGCCTGGTCAGCCAGCCAAGGAGCTTACAGTAGATCTTGAACTCAAGTGTATAGCTGACGTAGGACTTGTCGGATACCCAAGTGTAGGTAAATCAACCTTCCTTGCAAGAGTTACGAATGCCCGTCCTAAGATCGCGGCATATCATTTTACCACTTTAGTTCCGAACCTGGGTGTGGTGGATCTCGGGGATAAGAACGGCTTCGTGATCGCAGACATTCCAGGCATAATTGAAGGTGCGTCAGAAGGAACAGGTCTTGGACTTCAGTTCTTAAGACATATAGAGCGTACAAAGGTTATAATCCACATCGTGGATGCAGCCTCGGTGGATGGAAGAGATCCGATCAATGATATCCACGTAATCAATGAAGAGCTCAAGAAGTACAATAAAGACATCGAGAACCGTCCACAGGTTATAGCAGCCAACAAGGTCGATCTTCTGGATGATATGGGCTATGAGACTGTCATAGAGATGCTTAAGGAGGAATTCCCGGAGGATGAAGGATATAAGATATTCCCTATATCTGCAGTATCAGGAAAGGGTATCAATGAACTTCTCTGGTATGTCAATGACCTTGTAAAGCAGTCTCCAAGGGAGATCATCGAATTTGAACCTGAGATAGATCTGTCCATGCAGGATGATCCTGAGCTTCCATTTGAAGTCAGAAAGTCAGACGAGGAGGAGGGTGTATATATCGTCGAGGGTCCACGAATCGAGAAGATGCTCGGATATACGAACCTTGAATCTGAGAAGGGCTTTGATTTCTTCCAGAAGTTCCTCAGAGACAATGGAATACTTGCACAGCTTGAGGAGCTTGGCTGTGTAGACGGAGATACTGTAAGAATGTATTTCCTTGAATTTGATTATTATAAGTAAAGGAATAAACACGTATGAATAGCAAACAGAGAGCATATTTAAAGGGGCTGGCACAGACCATCCAGCCTATACTCAACATAGGCAAATCATCACTCACACCTGAGTTCACAGAATCTGTTGCAGAGGCTCTTGAGGCGAGAGAACTAATCAAGATCTCTGTTCTCAAGAACTGTCTTGACGATCCTCGTGAGATAGCAGCTATGCTCGGTGAGAGAACACACTCACAGGTAGTTCAGGTGATCGGCAGAAAGATCGTTCTGTACAAGGAGTCAAAGGAACATAAGAAGATCGAACTTCCATAGGGGGAATAAGCCATGCTGGCACAAAAAGCAGGACATGTAGGTATACTCGGCGGAACATTCAATCCTATACACTATGGACATATAGAGCTTGGCGTACAGGCACTGGAACAGTTTAGACTGGATAAAGTGCTTGTGATGCCCAACAATAAGCCTGGTTATAAAGATATTTCCAACGAAGTTACAACAGATCACCGGGTCAACATGATAAAACTTGCCATAGATGGCATAAAAGGGTTGGAGTATTCTGATTTTGAGCTCAGACGTCCCGGAATCACATACACCTCAGATACGCTTGAGGCCCTTCATGAGTTATATCCTGACGTTCACTGGTATTTTATCATGGGCGGGGATTCCATTATGTATTTTGACCACTGGCACAGACCTGACATCATATCAAGGCATGCAACGCTGCTTGTCACAACAAGAAGTGGAGCTCCTGAGGATATGATCAACAACAAGATAGCAAGCCTGCACAGCCTGTTTCCGGCTTCTGATATCCGTCGGGAGTACATCCACCAGCACGATATATCCTCAAGTGATATAAGAGCTGCTGTGCGGTCAGGAGAAGATATCAGGGATATGGTTCCCGACAGCGTGATAACATATATCAAGGACAATGGTCTATATCACGTTTGATCTGGCAGGTATAACAACATATATTGAATATTACTTATACTTGAACATTTGCAACAGATAGGAGATAAGATGAACAGATTTGAGATGCGTGAGCGCCTTGAAAACAAGCTCACAAAGAAAAGATTTGAACATTCACTTGGTGTGGAATATGTATCAGGCTGCCTGGCCATGGTTCACGGAGCAGATGTTAACAAAGCTTTGACTGCCGGACTTCTACATGACTGCGCCAAATGTCTGCCTGCAGACGAGAAGATAGCAAGATGCAAAAAACACGGACTTCCAATAAGCCAGGTCGAATTTGCTAATCCTGAGCTTTTACACGCAAAGCTGGGAGCATATTACGCAAGAGAAAAATACGGAGTTGACGATGAGGACATCCGATCGGCTATAGAATTCCATACAACTGGAAGACCGGCTATGTCGCTTCTGGAAAAGATTGTTTTTGTGGCTGACTATATAGAGCCGAACCGTAAGCCTTTGCCGGAGATAGATGAAATAAGAAATGAGGCATTCTCCGATATTGACGCTTCGGTGGCCCACATATTAAAGAATACTTTAACTTATCTGGACAGTGGCAGCTGTGGAGACACGGACGAAATGTCTGTCCGGACATATAAATATTATACATCATTGAACAGTGAGGACTAATATGGCAGATTCCAGAGAGATGCTCAAGATAGCATGTGCTGCTCTTGAGGATAAAAAAGCATTTGACATCAAGATAATAGACATAAGCAAAATATCAACATTATGTGATTATATCGTGATAGCTGATGGAACAAACAAAAAGCAGGTTCAGGCACTCAGCGATAATGTTGAGGACAATATGCACGAAGCTGGATATTCCCACAAGGGAGTGGAGGGATATTCTGAAGGTGGATGGATTTTGCTGGATTATTATGATATAATAATCCATATATTTTCTGAAGAATCAAGAAGATTCTACAACATAGAGAAGATATGGAGTGACGGAGATATTGTATCTCTGGACAGCATATAAGATATTCAGTTTAAAATAAGATTGGGTTGCAAGTAAGAATTTGGGGATTAAAACATGGAGAGTAACAGGCTATTAAGCGACAATTATATCAAGATCAATCATATAGCCTCAAAATGTATGAGGCTTTTCGTGATATTGATACTTCTATATTGGGTATTTACATATATCGGGGGACAGTGCAATATTGTGATCCTGTGTTCATGCATGAGCGTGTGCTGTATTCTGACCCTTATACCTACAATTTTTATTGATGTTCTCAAGAACAACGAAAGCAAAAGCATCAAATATGTAGTAATTGCCCTGGCAGTACTCATTTGCTCTATACTAAATACTACTTTATCATACACTGCTATGATCGTCTGGATCTTTCCTATGCTTGTAGCTTCCCTTTATTATAACAAGACAATGGTTCTCTATACTGCGCTTTTATCTACAGTCGGTGTATTCGCTGCAGATATAGTCAATTACAGATTATGTGATCTTGTTATTCCACCCGCACATGATGATTTTGCTGACAATATGATACTGGTCATAGCGCCATGTGTTATAGCCATTTTTATCATGTCATTTGTATCATATTTCATAGTATCAAGAAACTCAACAATGCTCAATAATGTTATAGACCATGCTGAAGAGGTCAAGACTAATCAGAAGGAACTCATATATGCGTTTGCCGAGCTCTCAGAGAGCAAGTCAAAATCAACAGGTGAGCACATCAAGAGAGTTGCAAAATACATGGAGGTTCTTGGAAAGGCATCCGGTTTTGATGACGATTATGTTGACATGCTTTCAACCGCAGCCATGATGCACGATATCGGCAAACTGATGATCAGCGAAGAAATACTCAACAAACCTTCCCGTCTTACAGATGAGGAGTTCGCCATTATGAAGAGTCATGTATTATATGGCGACGCACTTCTCTCAAAATGTCCGGGACAGATCCTTCAGATTGCAAGAACGATCGCCAAGGAACATCATGAGAAGTGGGATGGCTCTGGATATCTGCATATGAAGGGAGAAGAGATCGCATATATCAGCAGGCTTATGGCTGTATGTGATGTATTCGATGCCCTTACATCAGCAAGATACTACAAGAAAGGCTGGTCTATGGAGGAGGCTTATACCGAGATAGTAAGCCAGAGTGGTAAACAGTTTGATCCAAAGGTGGTATTATTATTCCAGGCTCATTTCAAGGAATTCAAACAGATAGCAGAACAGAATGCTGATAAGCACATATACTAAAATGTGATTACTTAAAAATAGACTAAATATACATTAAGCTAATAGACTAAAAAACTGTTTTTTATGGTTTTTTAGTCTATTTTTTTGGATTTAGGCTTGAAATAAGCTAATTAATTGGTATAATGTAATTAACAAATTGATATAAATTAACTATTTTGAAGTTAATTTACTTTTAATAAGCCCCCTCTTAAAAAATATGACATAAATTGATCCCCAGGTCATATACGTAAATGTTGCTGACGTATGTTGACCTGGGGATCTCTTTCTTAATGGATTTATTATATTATATTGTAATTACATCTGCCTGAATAATCCGATAACCTTTCCGAGTATATCACAGTGGTCTACGATAATTGGATCCATATAATCATTCTCCGGCTGAAGTCTTATATGACCATTCTCCTTAAAATATCTCTTTACTGTAGCCCCGTCATCGATAAGTGCAACCACAATATCACGATTGGAAGCAGAAGAGCATTGTTCAACAATAAGGAGATCACCATCGTTGATTCCGATGTTGATCATACTTTCGCCCTTAACGCGAAGCATGAATGTCTGATTATTGGTGTTATGTAAATATTCCGGTGGAATAGGAAAATAATCCATAATATTCTGTGTGGCAAGGATAGGAAGTCCAGCTGCAACCTGTCCAACAACAGGTATATTAATAACCTCACGCCTTGACAATGCAAAATCATCATCTATTATCTCTATAGCCCTTGGTTTTGTTGGATCACGCCTTATATATCCGTTCTCCTCAAGAGATGCGAGATGAGCATGTACTGATGATGTAGACTTGAGTCCAACAGCCTTGCAGATCTCTCTTACTGAAGGTGGATAACCCTTCTTAAGCTGTTCTTCCTTGATATATTCCAAAATCTCTGTCTGTTTATCAGATATCTTTCCTTTTCCCATGTATATTGAACCTCCACAAATAAATTCTATTTAACATAATCTGTTATATACAAAATATGATAGCACATATGTTCTGATATTGCAAACGAATGTTCTGTTATAATTTTGCTTTGTTTTGAATATTCTTGACCGGATCTATTCTTTCGTGGGAATAAAAATGGACACCTGATAGTGCATAATATAGGAGTATTAAGGATTCAGAGTTACAATACGAACTGCAGTCGTACAAGTGTTCGAAAATCACTTGACAACAAAACATCTGTTCGGTATAATACGAACATAGTAACAAACATACGTTCAGGAGGGATAGAGATGAATAGATTATTTAATTTCATTAGCAATAAAAAGGTGACAATAATTGTAGCCATAATCATAGCAGCAGTATTATATGTTTCGATCACACACATGGATGCATCCGAAGCTGATGCCACCAATGCCAGCACCAAGTATTACACATGTATATCCGTTGAGTCTGGCGATTCACTTTGGGATATAGCTCAGAAGTATATGACTGATGAATATACATCAACCCAGGATTATATCGATGAAGTTGTCTCGATCAACAATCTGAACAACGATTCATCGATAGTAGCCGGAACAAACCTGGTAATACCATATTATGAAGTGACTGATCTCAATTAAACAAGGAATTATATGTTCTTGATCAACGCATATAGATTCTATTAAATGATAGATTCTATATGCGTTTTCTGTTTAGATTTTTGCTTAGAGAGTCGTAAGAATCAGTGAAAGCAGTGCAGTTGGAATGTATTTTGGTCTATATGTTTCTATTCGCTAAACTCAGGTTTTACGAAAAAATATAGCATATTTTATTACATTATGCTATAATCCATTTAGTCATATACATGAATATGCCCACAAATTAACATATATCAGGAGGTTTCAAATATAACGATGCCAGCCAAGCCATACAACAAACAGGTCGATGAGAATAATATATTATTGCTCAGAGATATTCTTTCCGAGTTACCACAATACGCAACGATCGCTTTTCGTGGAATTGAGAATACTACATCCACAAGAACACGCCTTGGTTACGCCAGGGATATAAAAACATTCTACGAGTATTTATGTGAAAATAACCCATTCTTTCGTGATAAAACTCCACTTGATATTACTACTGAGGATCTCAGCAGACTTGAGGCCGAGGACATCGAGGAGTTCCTGCATGCCATGAAGCTTTACACTAAAAACGGACGTACATACACCAACGGTGAGCAGGCGTTAAAACGCAAATTATCTGCACTCCGGGTATTTTTTGCATACCTGTATAAAAACGACCGTATAAGCTCAAACGCTGCAGAAAAGGTCGACATGCCAAAGATACACGATAAGAAAATTATACGAATGGAGCCAAACGAAGTTGCAGATTTTCTTGATAATGTTGAGTATGGCAGCGGCCTGACTGAACGCCAGAAAAAATATCATGAGAAAAATAAAGTCCGTGACCTGGCGCTTTTATCACTTATGCTCAGCACCGGCATGCGTGTATCCGAATGCGTTGGAATTGATATACGTGACGTTGATTTCGATAATATGCGGATTAAGATCGTTCGAAAAGGTGGCAAGGAGGCATACGTATACTTCAGTGATGAGGCAAGTGAAGCTTTGCTTGAATATCTTGATGAAAGGAAAAAACTGATACCGGAAAAAGGCCATGAGGATGCGTTATTTCTGTCCGGTCAATTAAAAAGAATATCTGTCAGATCAGTTGAGAATATTGTAAAAAAATACTCTCTTACCTCCGTTCCTTTAAAGCATATAACACCTCACAAACTCAGGAGTACGTTTGGCACTGAACTTTATAGGGCTACAGACGACATATACCTGGTGGCGGACGTATTAGGCCACTCGGATGTAAATACAACAAGAAAACACTACGCTGATATGGATGAGGACAGAAAACGTCGTTTCAGGAACGAAGTACAGCTTCGTGAAAAACGCACAATTAAACCATAATAATATTATGTTAACTTAAGGAGTATTTTTATGAAATCACAAAAGCTTTTATCATATACAAGACGAGCTATAACTGATTACGATATGATCAGTCCCGGTGACAAGATAGCCATAGGAATATCCGGAGGCAAAGACAGTCTGACACTTTTATATGCAATGTCCAAACTGAAAAAGTTTTATCCCATACCATTTGAAATTGAAGCTATAACCGTAGATCTTGGATTTAAGGATTTTGACACGTCCAGACTTAAGGAATATTGCGAGTCACTTGGAGTCAATTATACGGTTTGCAAAACTCATATAGGCGAGATCGTTTTCGATTACAGGAAGGAACCTAATCCATGTTCACTCTGCAGTCGTATGCGTAAAGGAGCCTTCAATGATTGTGCTGCAGAACTTGGCTGCAACAAGATCGCATATGCCCATCACAAGGATGACGTTATAGACAGCTTCCTGATGTCCATGCTGTATGAGGGGCGCATTCACACCTTCTCTCCTGTCACTCATCTGGAGAAATCAGGTGTCACACTCATAAGACCTCTTATATACGCCCTGGAAGGCGAAATAAGAGCATTTGCACGCGCCAACGATCTTCCAGTCTGCAAGAACCCTTGTCCCGCTGACGGCGTCACAAAGCGTCAGGAAAGCAAATACATTATAGACGAACTCAAAGTACGCGTGCCTAATGTAAAAGATCGTATATTTTCCTCCATCGAGGGTGCCGGAATAGACGGATGGTCAAGGCACTGATTAATAGCTTATGTATATAAAAAATAAATCCAATCACAAAACAAAAATGACAGTAAGCGTTTAACAAACAACCTACTGTCATTTTTTATATACAAGATTTTATAATAACATTATTATGATGATATATTACAATTTTCAATAATAATCATGACTGAGATCAATAATTGTTTACAATGTCATATAACAGATCTATCGTCTTATCTATGCCGTACTTCGAAGTATTGATACATATGTCGTATCCCTTCATCTCGCCCCATCTCTTGGATGTATAATAGTTGTAATATGAAGCTCTTGCCTTGTCTTCCTTCTTGATCATATCCTTGGCCTTCGATTCACTTATGTTGTACTTCTTGGCGATTCTGGCTGTTCTGTCATCCATGTCTGCATACAGGAATATATTCACCACGTTGTCCAGATCCCTGAGTGCGTAATCAGCACATCTGCCGACAAATACACATGAACCATCTTTCTCTGCAAGATTCTTGATGGTGTCAAATGCCGCAAGGAAAACTTTGTGGTTGAGAGGAAGCTCTGTTGAATTGCCAAATCCCAGTGAATATGGATCCATCACCAGTGAGTAAAGAAAGCTATTCGTAGGCTTTTCGTCAAAGCTGTCAAAAATCTCTTCACATATTCCACTGTTCTTTGCTGCCTCTTTAAGTAACTCCTTGTCGTAAAATGGTATGTTCATCTTTTCTGCAAGAGCTTCTCCGATCTGCTTGCCTCCACTTCCGAACTGTCTACCTATAGTAATAATCTTCTTCTCTGCCATAGTAACCACTCCCATCTTCTCGTATTCTCCATGTAAGAAATATCAAAATATATTACTTATGTACAAAATACTTAAATTCCTATATGGGTTATTATAACATTTATACAATAAACTGTAAATAAAAAAGTATAGACAATTGCACGTAATTTGTGACAATTGTCTATACTCGTTTGTTACATTATATTAATTTAACAGTTTTAGCTTCTTTATAAGATCTTCAAAATATTCCGGCAGATCAGCCTTGAACTCAACGTATTCCCCGGTTGAGGGATGTTCAAAACCGAGAATACCCGCATGCAGCGTCTGTCCCTGCAGCTTAAACGGACATTTCTTCGGTCCATAAACTTCATCCCCAAGTATGGGATGTCCAATGGATGCCATATGAACTCGGATCTGATGTGTCCTGCCGGTCTCAAGCTGACACTCAATAAAGGTATACTTTCCTCCAAAACGCTCCAGAACCCTGTAATGTGTGACGGCATGTCTGCCATTTCTGGTATTGATCGCCATCTTCTTCCGATCCTTAGGACTTCTTCCAATCGGCGCATCCACAGTACCATCATCCTGTGCGATATTTCCATGGACTATGGCATAATACTTTCTGGTTATACTATGCTCGTGAAGCTGCTCAGACAATGATCTATGGGCATTATCGTTCTTACACACCACAAGTACACCTGTTGTATCCATATCTATCCTGTGAACGATTCCCGGCCTGAATTCCCCATTTATACCGGAAAGGGAATCCTTAAAATGGTACATCAGTCCGTTGACCAGAGTCCCACTGTAGTGTCCCGGTGCCGGATGGACCACCATTCCCTTTGGTTTATTCACAAGTATCACGTCATCATCCTCATATATGATGTCGAGCGGTATGTTCTCAGGCTCAATGTCAATGCTGACCGGATCCGGCACAGATATATCAAAAATATCTCCAGTACGTACACTGTAGCTCGGCTTTGAAGCCTTACCGTTGACCTGAATATATCCGTCATCAAATAACTTCTTTATGAAAGATCTCGAATAATCGCTGAAATACCCGCTGAGAACCTTGTCTATTCTTTTCCCTGCCCAGTCGCTGCTGGCTTCGATGTTATATTCTTCCATATACTATTCCTGTCCATCTGTCTGTTTTTGGTGTATGATCTCTGAGAGCTCATCATCCTTATACTTGAACAGCACCAGAATAACTATAACAATAAAACTGCATGTGACAAATATATCTGCGACATTGAATACCGGGAAGTTAATAAGGCAGAAGTCAAACATGTCAACCACATATCCACGGGCAACTCTGTCGATCATATTGCCGACAGCTCCCGATATGAGAAATACCAGTGATATCCTGAGCGGTGTATATTTCTTTTCCTGATTGTCTGCAAGCCTGATGTATACATATATAGCCGCAAGCAGGATAACAAATGTTATCGCAAGCAGGAAAACGATCTTACCTGAGAAACTTCCCCAGGCCGCACCTCTGTTCTGAACATAGTTGAGCTGGAAAACTCCGTCAATTATTTTCCTTGTCTGTCCAACCTGAAAGTTGGTGGATATGAGATGTTTCACCAGTTGATCTAAAGCTGTAAGAATAATAATGGCAAGTATAGCCATCGGTATTCTCTTTTTCATAATATCCGTTCCTCCTTTGAACATCAATGCCACTCAAATGCCTTTTTCATATCATCAGGAACGACATCGGTATTGATATATGCATCGCCAATAGTGTAAAGAAGAATAAATTTGATCTTGCCCCCAACCATCTTCTTATCGTTCTTAGTGTACTCTATGACAGCATCTGCATCGACAGGGCAGTCCTCAAGAGTAGGGAAACCAAACATATCAAATGCGTGTATGATCTTATGAAGCTCGTCCTCTGTGATGTCACCCCTGTTGTATGAGATAACAGACGCAAGGCAGCATCCGATGCCGACACATGCCCCATGACTCAGCTTAAGGTCGAGGTATCTCTCTATGGCATGTCCAAGAGTATGTCCAAAATTGAGCAGAGCTCTGTCGCCCTTCTCAGTAGGATCGTTTTCCACAACAACTCTCTTGATGTTGCAGCTCACCCTGATCATCTCCATCAGGACATCCTTATCCCTTGCAAGTATTCTGTCGTGATTTTCTATAAGCCAGTCAAAATATGCAGAATCCTTTATGAGTCCATGTTTTATGATCTCACCCATTCCCGAAATAAACTGCTCATCGGATAACGTGGTGAGTGTTGACACATTGATATACACAAGCTTTGGCATGTGAAAGGCTCCGACCATGTTCTTATATGAATCAAAGTCAACGCCTGTCTTTCCACCGATACTGCTGTCCACCTGTGCCAGAAGGCTTGTAGGTATCTGTACAAAGTCTATGCCTCTGAGATACGTTGCAGCAGTAAATCCGGTTATATCGCCCGTTACGCCGCCTCCAAGAGCCACCAGAAGATCTTTTCTGTCAAACTTTGCAAGAATAAGCTTCTCGTAGATCATCTTTACTGTATCAAGATTCTTCTGAGACTCTCCGGCCTCAAATACGATAGATATCAATTCTTTGCATTTTCCATCAAGCTGATTCCTGATCTCATCGAGATAAAGAGGCGCAACATTACTCTCTGTAACGATACATACCCTTCTATCAGCAATTCCCTGTCCGGCTAAAAGCTCAGGCAGGGAATTAAAATCGTTTGCAAAGAAAATGTCATAGATTGGTTCATCATTCAGATGAACTGTGAGTGCATTACACATATAAACATTCTCCCTTAGTATAAAATATATTGTTAGTTTCCAAATGGATTAACAAATGACTTACCGCCAAGATTCTTTGTGTATACAGACGAATCACTTGTAACACTTCCGCCACCGGCACCGCCAAGTGTTGAATCACCCATGGCTGAGCCACCTCCTGATCCGAGAGTTGATTCCTCGCGGCCCTGTGGATCGCCGTCATAGGAGTTCATAAACGAATTCATGGCTGCGCTCTGTGTCGACTGTGAATAAGAAGCATTTGAACTGCCCTCGCTTAATACATCGTCAAAATTAAGCCCCATCTCCTCATTGATAGGATTCTGGGCAAGGTAATTCATATGGGCTTCCATGAGTGCCTTGAATGCACATACATAGTCCTTGTACTGCTGTTTTATTCCATCAATACTTCCCTCTATGCGCTCAAGCTCCTCCCTGGCCTCCTGCACTATATTATTAGCCTTGATCTTGGCATCATTCTCTATCAGTCTCGCCTTATCAGTGGCGTTCTTTGTAGACTCCTCAGCATTCTTCTCTGCTAGCATGAGAGATTTCTGAAGCTTTGACTCGGTTGTTCTGTAATGTACTAAACTGTCAGTCAGAGTCTTTACCTGATTGGTAAGATCTGCATTGGACTTATACAGTTCTGTGTAGCTGAGCACAACTATGTCAAAAAATGCATCTACATCTTTTCGCGCATATCCCATTCCATGCGTGAACTTCTTCTGTTGTAAATCAACTGGTGTAAGCATATGTAATCCCCCGTAAAAACATATATTAGTAAGTTGCCTTACTTGAAAGAGTTTCCCCCTGAAGAGATCCTCCAGCCAATTCCTCCCTTAAATCACCAGATACGTAGGTTCCATTAGGTGTGGCAAGGAATATGTTGCCCGAAATAGCCTGAAACAGGCCATCCACAGCATAACTTGCTCCTCCAATGAAATCCGCTATTCTCTGTGCAGTTGGAAGATCAAGATCCTCCATGTTTATTACGATTATCTGTCCTCGATTGAGATGATCGATTATCATCTGCGCATCGTCAAACTCGTCCGGCTTGATAACAAATACTTCACTGTCATCCATTGCTCTGGATCTGCTGTTGATCGATACGAGCTTTCCATTACCTGCTCCTGACTGCTGACCATGAGAAGATCTTGCAGCTTTTGATCTGGCCGATCCATTGTCAGATGATGCAGAACCTTTGTACTTATTAAAGGACTTGAGCGGTGAAGCCTTCACTCTGGACTCTGTCTGAGGCGCATCGTAATCATCCTCATCATCGTACTCATCATCTAAGCGATCGTCCATATCGTCTTCATCTTCATAGTCATCTTCATCTTCATCAAACAAATCATCATCAAAGTCATCGTCGCTTGAATCACTTAATTTGAAATAATCAAGAAAACTTTTCTTTGTATTTCCCTTTGCCATGATTGTTCTCCTTTAAATATTATAATTTCTGGCACCGAATATTCCCGTGCCAACTCTAACCAACGTTGCACCTTCTTCAACTGCAACTTCATAGTCGTTTGTCATACCCATCGACAAGACGCTCATATCGATATTATCAATGCTTTTAGATTGTATGTCAAGTGATAAATCTTTCAATTTGCGGAAATAGACCCTGTTGTCCTCGGGATCATCCACAAATGGAGCGATAGTCATAAGACCCTTAACCCTGATATGAGGGAAATCTTTTATCTCCTGGATAAGCGGAAGTACCTCGTCGCATGACAGTCCAAACTTTGTTTCTTCCTGTGCAACATTTACCTCAATGAGAATATTGACTGTGACATCATGCTTTGCAGCCTCCTTCTCAATGGTTTTGGCAAGATTTAACGAATCAACGGAGTGTATCATACACACCTTATCTACAATGTATTTTACCTTGTTCGTCTGCAGGTGACCTATCATATGCCAGTTTACAGGTCTTGAGACATTCTCGTATTTGTCCACAAGCTCCTGAACCTTATTCTCACCAAAATCAACGGCATCCGTATCACTGAGCAATTCCTCTATATCTGACAAAGGCTTTGTCTTGCTAACGGCGATCAGAGTGACATCCTCCGGTGATCTGCCGGCCTTTTCACATGCCCTGACTATGTTCTCTTTTACTTTTTCGTAATTTTCTTTAAGCATATTATCATCTCCTGTGTCTGTACTATTGATATATAAGCTCTCCCTCTTTCATGGAATGTCCATCCAGTAATATTCTGTCATATCTGGATATTCCATATGAAAGATCCGGCTTGATGATCGAGTAATCATCGCCCGATACGATAACCTCTATTCTTCTGAATTCCGCAGTTCCTCTTGATACACACAGAACACCATCCATCGTATACTTGGCGGCTGTGGCAACGGAAAATGTATCCTTGGAATTATTCTTCTGCAGTACCGCATCTGAATCTATACTTGACGGATCAACATAACAGAATCTCTTGTCGGTAAAATATATTATCGGTGATATCTGTTTTATTGAAGTGCTTCCCGAATTGCCATATGTTACCTGATTAAAATGAGTCAGATCTGAATCACCACTGCCTCCTGTCAGGTAATCCACAGGTATCATATATACATCCTTTGTTATTACGGATGAAGCCGGTATCTTCAGACCGCTGGATTCCTCAAACATGAAGTTGATGTCCAGAAATCTTTCATTTACATACTGCGCGATATATTTGTTGAATGATACCACTATATAATAATGACCATCTTTTTCGATCTTATCGTATGTCGATCTGATCTTTCTGCTCGAATTATTGATGGTAAATGAAGCGTATTCATTCTGTGTAACCTTGTCAAATTCATCCTTGCTGAGCGATATGGCAATATTCCATTCCTCATCGTTGATAAGCTTACATACAGCGCTGCCCGCAGAAACCTGGCCATCTGACTTGAGTGACTGTTTTGTATACACAGTTTTATCAAAAAGCTCAGGTGTCAGATTCTTCACATCGACGCTCTCATATCCATCCTGATAGTATGTGACAAGTCCACTGAATGGTGCCTTCTGGGCATCAAGTGAAAATGATGAAGAACCATTGCTGACCTGCTCAAGAGCAAGCTCCTCATAGAGCTCTAAAAGCTTGTTGTCGATGCTTGTCTTGAAATTATATACATTACCAAAATTGGATGCCGAAAATCCATTTTTGAACATCTTTATCTGATTGTTCAGACTTGTGTAATCTGCGCTCGTGAGAAGTGCTGAACCATTCTCCTGCATGTCGCTCATTGCTGCCTGCATGGAGCCCGAGCTATCAATGGCATATATATTTGCACCCTTGGATACCTTCTCGCCATCTCTTATATAGTAGCATGGTGTTCCCGTCGCCGAGGCGGTTATGACAGTCTCACTTCTTACCGCAAGCCCTGTAGCCGTGAAATCAGTATCGTACGTACTCTGCTCAACCGTGAATATTATCGGATCAGAATCATTAACATACGCAACGACCCTGATGAGTATATATATGAATACGAATGCAAAAAGGAATGTTCCAAAGCCCGGCATTTTGAGCTTTGGAAGTTCGATCTTTGTCTTTTGTTTTTTTCGTTTTATTGTCGCCATAATATGTCTCCCGTAATTTACTCTGGCACAGAAAATGGCTGGCAACATACATATGCCAACCACATTCTATCTGAAATATAAGGCGGCATCCAGCTTATAATGCCGCAATAACGCAGTCCTTGAAATCCTCTGGTACGTCATTGACATCTGTTGCCAGACAGATCACTATATCAACATTGAACATATCGGATATGTTCTTTATCTCGTCCAATGCCTCAACGATATGTGACTCTCCAACGTATGCAACCGTCTTAAAATTATCTATATAAATCTTCTCAATATCACTGTTCTGGGAGATTATTCCTCGCACGAATCCGGTGAACGAATCCAGCTTGCTAATTCCATAGCTTGTACAGTTGATCATCTTGACTCTGTTGCTGAGCTCATAGAGATGCTTGTTGTTATTATCAAGAAATACTACCGTACCGGAAACAACCTTTACTTCATTGTTGACCTTATCTATCAGTGCCTTTGTCTTTCCCTTACCCTTATCTCCTGCAATAATGTGAATCATTTTTCATGCCTCCTGAATCTTGGTGTAAAATTTATACAAATAATGTCCGTATCATATATGTCAGATACACACATCACTTTGCCTTATTTATAAGTTCAGTCATGGCGCTGTACAGTGCCTCTTTTCCATCTGCTCCGGCTACAAGAGCAATATACTCTTCACCGGTGGAATCGTTCTTAAGCTCCATGATAAGACAGTTGAGTGCCTCCTCTGTGGTTCCGGTCTTCCACGAACCTATCGAGTATCCATCTGGAAAATTTACCTCACCAGTTAAGAATTCATTTGTCGGCTCTATGGTTACCACCTGTTCATTGCCATCTGCATCCGTGTATGTGAAATCATATGTATCAAGTGAATCTATCACATACGCAAGGTCATGCTTTGAAAATTCCTTTATTATAAGATACAGATCATACGCTGTAGTGTAATGGTCATCGTCGTGAAGTCCGTGACAGTTGACAAAGTGGGTATTTGTCGCACCGATCTCCTTCGCCTTTTCATTCATCATGTCACAAAATGCTGATTCGCTGCCGGCTATCAGCTCTGCAAGTATAACACCACAGTCATTGTATGATGTTATCATGAGACCGTACAGCAGGTTCTTGACCGTCAGGCTGCAGCCTCCGACCAGGTCACTGGCCATGGCATCCCAATCGTCAAATGTGACCTTTCTGTTGAGAGTTACCACATCGTCAAGGGATATATCTCCCTTTTCTATGCTCTCCATAACGAGTATACCTGTCATGATCTTGGTCATACTTGCCGGATATATCTTTCCATGTACATTATGAGCCACTATGGTATCCTTGGTCGTCTCATCGACAAGCATAGCGGCATAACATCCGTTGTAGTTTGCGGCATCTATCTCCTCGCCCTGTGCTATCACAGCGTTATCGTATGCCATTCCGAGCTCCCCATACACCGGAAGATCAGGCAACACACCTATATCGAGCTGTTTTCCAGCTTTGTAGGTCTTGCTTCCGCAGCCGGTCAGAAGGACCATCGACAACACAAATATCAAAGAGATAATTCTTCGCATGTATTTTCCTATTCTGCTTTGATTAAACATAATATAACCTCCGAAATATATTCAACAGCCTGATAACGGTGCTGAAATATATTTACTTGTAGAATTCACGCCAGTCAAGATCTCCTCTGTCAAGTGCCAGTATAAGAAGCTCGGCAGTTGCCAGATTAGTCGCAAGCGGAATATTATGTGTATCACACAATGTAAATATGTTATTTATATCAGGTTCATGATTCTTTGGATGAAGCGGATCTCTCAGAAAGATGACCATATCGATGTCATTGTTCTCTATCTGTGATCCGAGCTGCTGCTCACCGCCAAGATGTCCTGCAATATATTTGTGAACTGTAAGATTGGTAACCTCCTCAATAAGTCTTCCGGTAGTTCCTGTTGCGTAAAGCTCATGCTTATTAAGAATTCCTCTATATGCTATACAGAAGTTCTGCATCAGTTTTTTCTTAGCATCATGTGCTATCAAACCAATATTCATGAAAATCCTCCTAATACTTTTTCTTTTGCAAATTTATATTGAGAACCATGCCCATTCCGGCACACAAACTGACGAGTGAACTCAGTCCGTAACTTATGAATGGCAAAGGTAATCCCGTGTTCGGAAGTATGGATGTGGCAACACCAATATTGATAAATGACTGGATGCTGACCAGTGCTGCCATACCTGTTGCTATATACATTCCCTTTTTATCACCGGAACGCCTAGCAACCCTAATACATTGTAACACTATGAGCAGTAAAATTGCAATAATAATAACACTTCCGATGAAACCTAATTCTTCTCCCACTGCCGAGAATATAAAGTCTGTCTGCTGCTCAGATATGAGATTTGTATCTTTTACGGTTGCCACATCAGAGCTGTTGATCCCCTTACCGGTCAACTGTCCCGATCCTATGGCCATGATCGAGTTGTTCTGCTGATCCTGGGTGGATCCGCCTCCATACATATGTCCAAGTATACGCTGTCTCTGATATCCGTTCAGAAACTGAGGCAGGTTGTCCTGCTGGATATACCAGAAGAAACCTCCAAAGAATGGTATGAGTATCAGTACCGCAATACCTATTATCTTGAGTGAGAGCCCCGCTATAAATATGACTATAAACAATGTTGCACATATACATATCGTGGTTGAAAGATCCGGCTCGGCAAATATAAGTCCGATCGGTATTGCAAGGAAAGCTGCAAGCTTCAGCAGCGTCTTTGCCGTGTTCAGATCATCCGCATGTTTTTCAAGAAAAACAGCCGTGCAGATTATCAGTATTATCTTGGCAAACTCCGATGGCTGTATGGTAAATGAATCGGATATCTGGAACCATCTGCTGGCTCCATGGGAATCCGCACCTGATCCTGCCACCAGTACAAGTCCCAACAGCACTATATTTGCAGCGTATAGTACCATGTAGTATTTGCATATGAAATTATAGTCTATGAGTGATACTATTATCATTCCCAGTATACACACCCCGGCACCGATCAACTGCTTTGTGAGTTTTGTCTCATCTACGCTCACTATGATCACAGTACCCATGGCCATGGCTGCTATTATCAGGAAAAACAATTTGAAATTGTAATCCAGTATACTGTATTTTTTTTGATCCTGATCAAGACTGAATTGTTTTAAGTTCAGTTGATCCTTCTTGAATAAGTTCATAATTCACTGATCCTCGTCCTATTGTTCTGTATGTATATTCGTTATCCTTCTTCTCTGTATCCACGCTTAACAATGGAATATATGCCACTAGCATACGCTCCTTGACCTGGATATCGATATCTGATTCCTTTACATTGATGTATCTGTCTATCTCCTGCTTTATGGTATGCTTCATATCGTCCAGGAAATCCGGATTACACCCTATCCTGTCTGAAGCCAGCATGCTTATAAGCCTTTCTTTGGCATAACTTCCTGTGTTATATAAATATATCTTATTCATCCCCATATTCCTCCCTTCAGGCTCTTTTACGTCTGAAAAGCGAACGCAGTGAGCGGTTCTTCCCTGAATAATAATCTTCAACTTCAAGGGAATCATCCACTATCTTTCTGCATATATTCATATATGCATGTCCCGATTTCGTGTTGCTGCACACGACCGGTTCTCCTTTGTTTGTCGATATGACTATGTCCTCATCATCGGCGATTACTCCAAGCAGATCCACTGCAAGTATATCAACCACATCATCGACGGACATCATATTGCCCTTTTTGACCATATCATATCTTATCCTGTTGATTATGAGGTGCTGTTTTTCAATTCCATACGCCTCGAGCAGACCGATTATCCTGTCTGCATCCCTTATGGCCGAGACCTCGGGAGTTGTCACTATGACAGCCCTGTCAGCAGCAGCTATGGCGTTCTTAAAGCCCTGTTCTATACCGGCCGGGCAGTCAATGATTATGTAGTCATACTCGTCTCTTATCTCGTCTATGAGCTTGATGATCTGTTCCGGGCTGACCGCTGTCTTATCCCTGGTCTGCGCGCAAGGCAGCAGGTACAGATTGTTGTAGTTCCTCGCCTTTATAAGAGCCTGCTTATATCTGCAGTTTCCCTCTATTACATCTATCAGATTATAGACTATGCGGTTTTCCAGGCCAAGCACAACATCCAGGTTTCTGAGACCTATATCTGTATCTATCATCACCACTCTGTTCCCGAGGGACGCAAGACCGGTTCCTATATTCGCCGATGTGGTCGTCTTGCCAACTCCGCCTTTTCCTGATGTAACAACAATAACTTCACACATAATAAAAATCCTCCTAAATTTACTATCATATGTAGGTTATATTTATGATTCCTTCATCATTCGTAGCTATCATTGGCATTCTTTTTGCACCCGGAAGTCTGATTCCTGTACTTTTCGCTTTTCCTATCTGCAAAAGCTGTGGGCACATTCTCATCGCTATTATGAAATTGTTTCCAGCCGCCAGCTTACCCGCTATGGCAGCTCCCGCCAGTTCCCCAACGACCACGATATTCTTACCGGATACAACCCTGGCATCCCTGGCAACATCTCCGAGGATAATGACATTTCCCCTGATCTCAAGGGTCTGCTTTCTCCCTATGTCACCGCGGAAGATATATGGTCTTTCATTGTCACTGTGCGTTTTAGTCATATCCGGCAAAGCCATACTGACTTTTGCCTGTTGTGGTTCACGATCCCCATCATCCCGGACACCGGAACCTGTATATTGATCTATGTCAGGTTTAGCTGCAAATCTGACATGAATCTTATCAATGCTGTTTAAAAAACTGATTATCTCCTCCGTGTCTCCACGCTCCAGGGTACATCCCCTGAAAGATATACATACAGTTCCTTTTTTCTGGAAGGCACTTATATTATCGAGGATCCTGCAATACAGATCGCAGCAGATATCATTTACAGACATAGCCGCCGGTACATAGACAACTATGCCTGATCTGTCTGCCTTGATTGATAATCTGTCCATACCATCCATATCATCTGCTCCTGTCATATTATTTCCTACACACAGGTTCTGTGATATATCTTTGGTATCTCAATTAATCTGACATCTGGTTGTTTCCTGTTATGTCAAGCGTATCAAGCTTGTCAGGGTCATACATATATGCGTACACCATTCCGGCAAGCTCCTCTGCGTTACCCGATGTATATCCATGTGGAATAACACATGTTACACTGACCTCAGGGTTCTCATAAGGCGCAAATGACACAAACAATGCGTGATCCGGCCTTGTGGTATCCTCCTCTGCTGTTCCCGTCTTGCCGGCAACATTGACATTTATCTGATTTATAAGAGCCGATGGACTTGTGTGGTCACTTACCATCTGACGCATTCCCCGTTTTATGACCGCCCACTGGCTGTCCGTCAGATCAACTGTATTCTTAGGAACGTTGTCACTCTTATACACTGTTCTTCCATCTATATTTTTTATCTCGTTCACCAGTGTCAGGTCATAACAGTTGCCCTCATTGGCGATGGTTGTCACATATCTGGCAAGCTGGACAGGCGCATAGTTATTTGTACCCTGTCCGATAGAAGAACGTACCGCATCAGTATCTGACACATGCGGATCCATCTCTTCTATCTCCACACCTGACTTCTGGTCAAGTCCAAATAACGAAGCGTACTTCTGTATCTTATCTATACCCTGTGCATCCTGATATACTCCCTTGCTGTCTGTGGCAAGGCGGTATCCAACCTCATAGAAGAAACCGTTACACGATACCTCTATGGCGTCAGCGAGACCAAGCGTTCCGTGTCCGCTTCTGAGCCAGCAGGCCGGTGAAGGAACAACCTTTGAGAATGTACCGTAATCAGTTATCACTGATCCAACGTCTATAACGCCCTCCTGCAGACCCGCTGCAGCAATGAGCATCTTGTATGTGGAACCCGGTGCAGTTCTCTGCATGGTTGCACGATTGTACATAGGGGTCGTCTTATCTTCTGTTATCTTGGCATAATAGTCAGGATCGATCACATTTGTGAGCTTGTTGTTGTCGTAGCTTGGGTAGCTTACCATAGCCCTTACAGCTCCTGTCGCCGGATCGACCACCACGATGGATCCCGAGCATGGGTCAAGAGCAAGCATGGCAGGTGTTATCTCAAGCTTTTTGATCTTTCTGTAAATAAATTCAAAATTGCTGAGGACTCCTGACGTAAATCCCTCGTAATCTTCGTCTGTTGTACTATTAAGGATTCCCTGGTCGTATAACAGGTATATTACCTGGGAACCTGTTATTTCACCTGATAATATCATATATTTGAAGACTCGTTTGTCGAAATCGGAGTCATCCTCAAATTCTTTGAGTACATAATCGACAATAACATTGTATATCTCATCCGTATCATAATAATCACTGCTTGTCTGAATGCCGGTTATGTCTATTACTCCCTGGCTTATGCAGTATTTCAGATACTCATATAATGATATCTTGTCATTTACATAGTTGTTATATGTGTCACTGTCCTTATCCACTGCACTGCTGTCATATATGCCGTTTGAGCTCAGCGTCTCACATATAAACTCCATATAATCCTTGTACTGATCCGAAAGATTATACAGTTCCGTGTGACTGCTCTTCAGAATGTCCGAAAGCGCATTGAGTGTGTACTGCTTGCTTGATACAAATGTGTTGTACACATTCTTTTCATTGTCAGTTGCATTCGCAGCATTAAGGGCCTTTATGTCTATAATGTTGTTGTCAAAGAATGCCGAGTACACATCCGTTATAGGTATATCCTCTTTCTCCTTGGATGTCGTCACGTTCTTGAGATTTGCAAGGAGAATATACGACAATTCCTTTTCAAGTGCGTTGTAGCAGTATTTCTGAAGATCAGAGTCAAGTGTGAGGTAAATATCGTTTCCTGCAACAGAATCAGTTTTTTCTATAATCTCAAGGACTTTTCCCATGTTGTCAACGTACATCTTCTGGGAACCGTCAACACCACGAAGCTGATCCTCGTACGACTGTTCCAAACCAAGCTTTCCAACCATATCATTGGAATCATACTGCTGATCCTCGTCAAGCTTCGCATTGTACTCCTCGAGCTCCTCATTTGAAATGTTGCCGATATATCCGATTATATGCGAAAAATATATGGCATCATTGTATACTCTGTTTGATTCAATACTCACATCCATTCCGAGCAGTGTATCCATATTCTCAGTTATCGCAGCATAGCTCTGCTGACTTATATTGTTGGCGATATCCACTGTCATGTACTGCTGGTATCTGTTGAGCCATACCTCATATCTCACGGCAAGGATCTTGAGCACATAGGCATCCGAATAATCACCCGAGATATTGAAAAGTTCATCACTTCTCATATAGTCAAATACTTCCCTTGCTGTAGCATTCTTCTGTGCATCGGTGAGGGCATCAACTGAGCTTGCACCATAAACATTCATATAAAATGTATTGAGTTGTGAGCCGCTTATCGTGAATTTCATGTTGCCATTTGCATCCAGCTTGATCGGAAGCTCCACGGACAGACTGTCTCCATTCTGCTCAAGTATAAGTATCGTCTTATAAACTATCTCATTTCTTAGCTCATTGACCGACATATTCTTCTTGTCTGCCGCCTCAGTGAGGTCTGCATTGCTGGTGAAACTCAGATTGTATGAAGATTCGTTAGATGCAAGCAGTTTTCCGTTGCAGTCGAAAATCTTTCCTCTGGTGGCCTTGACCGACACCGTCTTAAGTGATTTGTACTGGAAGCTGGACTGATATTTTTCTCCATTTATGATCTGAAGATTAAACAATCTGTACACAAGCACGCCTGACAGGCACAAAAAAAACAGAGTGACATAAAAAATACGGCTCTTTAACTTTTCTACTATAAAATCTTTGATTATCTCTAATATATCTCTGATCACTATGTCTCACTTCCTTTTTCAGCGCGTTTCAGCCTCTTGTTTATAAAGACAAACAGCTTGAATACTATCATCGTAAGTATGGCTGTGTATATCATATCCGGCAAAATAATATCCTTCATGTACAGCCCAAAACTGAGTCTGTTACGCATTACAAAGAATATTATAAATGTTATGAAATTAAATATGAAATCATCAAGTGTTATGATGATGATAGGCAGCAGTACATCCTCCACGAGATACAGTCTGTGGAAAAATCCGTTACAGTATCCAATGAGCATATATATGATCATAAAAGGGCCTATGGCAAAGCCAAAGTACAGATCATATAAAAAGCCACAGAAAAATCCCACCAGCATTCCCTCTTTTCGACCTCTCATAAGTCCAAAGGACACCGTGAGGATGAGCATCAGATTGGGAGTCGCACCCGCAACTGAAATATATGGAAAAAGTGCTGACTGAAGCACAAAACATATTATGATTAATAATCCAAGTGTGATAACTCTTCTCAATGTCTGTTTAACCTCTTTACTTCTACTCCGAAACAGTTTTCTTGGTCTGGAGGACTATGAGTACCTCCTGTATCTTTGAAAAATCACATGCCGGAGTGATATATGCAGTCTTTGTAAGATTGTTGGAATCTTCCTCTATTTTTGTTACATACCCTATGTTAATTCCCGACAGATATTTGCTTGACACATAGGATGTGACGACCTGATCGCCGACTCCAACCTCTGCGTCCTTGTCAATGTTTTCAGCGATAAGATAGCCATTCTCATAATTGCTGACACTTCCCTCAACATTACAAATAGCCTCTGACGGTAATATCATTCCGTTTACATTTGATGTATCGTCTATGATGGCTCTTACCTTGGCATAATCCTTTCCGGCCTCTGTGACTATTCCACACAGGCCGTTGCCATACATGACATTGCAGCCCTCGACAACACCATCATCTGTTCCCTTGTCGACATAGAACACCTGAAACCATCCGCCGGTATCCTTTGATATGACCCTGGCAGCAGTCTTCTTATAATCGGAATACTGGAGATCAAGCTCATAAAGTGCCTGAAGACGTTCGAGCTCATACGAATTCTGCTGGTACTGTGCCACCTGCTTCTGACTCTGTTCAAGCTGATCCTTGAGTGTTTCATTCTCCTTTAACAGTGCGTCATAATTCTGGAATGCCTCAGTTTTGCTCTGAACCCATCTGCCTATGGTATTTACCCCTTTCTGCATGGGTTGGACAAATATGTTGGTAAAATTCCTCACCGGTGCAAATATTCCTCCCGCAAAGAGAGATACAAGCATGAGCACAACGCAAAAGCCTGTGAGTCCAAGCAAAAAATATCTCGGTGTGATCTCTATTCTTTTTCTGTTCCTATTTCGTCTTCGTTTCATTATAAAATACCTCGCTCAGCTAAGCTGACATAGCAGTTATTTCCCAAAATAATATGATCTGAAAGCTCTATCCCTATCAGTTCCCCGGCTCTGTCCATCTCTCTGGTGATATCTATATCCTGACCGCTCGGAGTCGGATCTCCGGATGGGTGGTTATGCACAAGTATGATATAGACAGCATCGTATCTGAGCGCCTCCACAAACACCTCTCTCGGAGATAACATCGAACTGTTCACTGTTCCCTCTGAAATGCGGACATCCTTTATGAGCTTATGCTTCGCATCAAACATGAGGAGATACACGTATTCCTTTTCGAGATATCTTGTGTTCTCCATGAAATAATCCGCAATGCTCTGTGGGGACTGGAACGACAAAAACGGCTTAAATGAAGCCCTGGCCATTCTCCTGGATATCTCAGCCAGACATTTCATCTGTATTGCTTTTACCTTTCCAACTCCGCTTATCTCTTCAAGTTCACTCACAGTCAGGTAATTAAGCCCCACTATACCCTTGTGGACCGGATGGGCATCCAGTATCCTGTAGGCTGTGGACAGCGCATTTGCCTTCCTGCTTCCGGTTCTGAGGATGACTGCCAGAAGTTCAGCATCTGTGAGAACCTCAACTCCATACTTAAAGCTCTTCTCATACGGTCTCTCAGTCTCCGACATTTCTTTCATGGAGACCAAAAGTCCTCCTGCAAAATTCTCTTTGCAATAATTTTTATCCATATTTCCTCCTTCCGCCTCTCCAAGCTCCAGAGAAAATTTTATATGGCCGACTAATTAATCTACCATACTATAAGGTTTTTTTCTACCATTTTCTGTAATGACATTATTATGCCGTACTTGGCATGGGGATATGTAAGTCCCCCCTGAAAATATACCGCATAAGGTGGGCGCATAGGTGCATCCGCTGAGAGCTCAATGGATGAACCAGACACAAATGCTCCAGCGGCCATGATGACCGGTGAATCATAGCCCGGCATGTCCCAAGGCTCAGGTCTTACATAACTGTCAACCGGCGCTGCAGCCTGGATTCCTTCACAGAATGCCACGACCCTCTCAGGAGTCTGAAGCTCAACAGCCTGAATAATATCGTATCTGTCCTCTGTGCTGTCAGGAACAGCCTTAAAGCCCAGTCCCTCGTATACATTTGCTGCAAATATCGCACCCTTAAGCGCACTTGCAGTAACTGTAGGTGCCATGAAAAGTCCCTGAGTGAGAGCCTTTGTATTGCCAAGTGAGGCTCCAACCTCCTTGCCGAGTCCCGGAGTCGTGAGTCTGTATGAAGCATTCTCCACATACTCCTTCTTACCGCATATATAACCTCCTATCGGTGCAAGTCCGCCTCCCGGATTCTTGATAAGAGAGCCGACTACCAGATCAGCCCCAACATCCGACGGCTCTATATCCTGTACAAATTCTCCGTAACAGTTATCTACCATACATATGATATCAGGATTTACACTCTTGACCGCCTTTATGGCCTCACCGATCTGCTGTACAGACAGCGTCTTTCTGACTGCATATCCCTTAGATCTCTGTATCTCCACAAGTCTTGTGCGGCTATTGATCGCATTCTTTATTCCGTCAATGTCAAAGTTTCCATTCGGTAGCAGATCCACCTGGGCATATGTGACACCATACTCTGCAAGTGACCCCCTGGACTCACGGATGCCTATGATCTCATCCAGTGTGTCATACGGTTTTCCCGCTATGGCAAGGATTTCATCTCCCGGGCGCAGATTACCAAACATGGCCGTGCAGAGTGCATGGGTTCCGCACACTATCTGTGTCCTGACAAGAGCATCTTCCGTGTGGAATACATCTGCATATATCCTCTCAAGGGCATCTCTTCCGTCATCTGTATAGCCATAGCCTGAAGAGCCGGCAAAATGCGCCTCGGACAATCTGTTGTCCTGCATGGCCTTCAGGACCTTGAGCTGGTTGATCTCACTCACAGCATCGATGGCTGCGAATCTATCCTTAAGTTTCTCCTCCACACTGTTGCAGTATTCAAACACCTTTTCATCCACATTCAGTGATCTGTAGTAATCCTTTAACATATCTTTCATCTCTGTATAATCTCCTTTTCGCGAAGCCTGTCCAGCATAAATGACAATATTTCAGACTCGCTGTCGTACTCACTTTTATCAACCCAGGTCACATGTTTTTCCCTCTTGAACCATGTGATCTGTCTCTTGGCAAAATGCCTTGTATCTCTCTTTAGCGTATATACTGCCTCATCCAGAGTGCATCTGCCCTGAATATAATCGATTATCTCCTTGTAGCCAAGCCCCTGCATTGACACCAGCTCCCTGCTGTAACCCTCGCTCACAAGCAGTTTTACCTCGTCCAGAAGCCCTGCCTCAAGCATGATATCTATCCGTCTGTCTATTCTATCATATAATTTCTGTCTGTCATCATTTAACACAAAATATTCAAAATTATATGGTGACTTCTTCTGCGACTCAGTCTCGTTATGTTCAGATATCTTCATACCTGTTTTTTTATAAAATTCAAGAGCCCGTATCACTCTTTTTACATTGTTCTCATGTATCTTTTCAGCGGATTCAGGGTCGACCTCCGCTAGCATGTCATGAAGAAATGTCTTGCCGTGGGTATCTGCAAGGTTCTGCAGCTTTTCCCTGTATGACATATCATTGTCATTTTCCTCAAAATCTATATCATACAAAAGCGCCTGGATATAGAAGCCAGTACCACCTACTATGATTGGAATTTTTCCCCGGGAATATATATCCTCCATAGCACGAAGAGCATATTTCTTGAAAAGCACAACGTTGAACTCTTCTGCCGGATCAAGAATATCGATCAGGTGGTGTCTCACTCCCCGCATCTCCTCGGGCCCTATCTTCGCCGTTCCTATATTCATCTTTCTGTATACCTGCATGGAATCAGCGGATATGATCTCGCCGTCCACCGCCTTCGCCAGTCCTATGGACAGTGCCGTCTTGCCGACAGCCGTGGGGCCGGTGAGGATTATCAGTGGTTTCATATTCTTATCCATCATGTTAATCTCCTACACTATTCGTTTAAACTTCTTCTCAATCTCCGCCTCCGTCATGGATATGACAGTCGGACGTCCGTGAGGACATGTGTATGGATTTTCAAGCTTTAATAGCTGATCTATAAGTGCGTCAGCCTCCTTGAAGCTTATCTCCGTGTTACCCTTTATCGCAGCCTTACACGCCATGGTGGAAAGCTTATGTATAAATGTGTCTACGGTCACCTTTTTCGCACTGCTGCTCGCATCAGCTATGAAGTCTATGAAAAGCTCTCTGCCATCAAGACCAAACAAGTTGTCAGGTACAGCGTTCAGCTTAAACTCCCTGCCTCCGAAGTTCTCTATCTGATATCCAAGCGCCTCGAACATCTCCATATTCTCATGAAGGAACTCTATCTCTGCGGCACTGAGTGTAACGACCGCAGGAGGCATAAGATACTGTGAGTATATCTTCTTATTCTTGTAATTCTCCATAAGCTCTTCGTACTTGACCTTCTCATGGGCAGCATGCTGATCCATTATGAAGAACTTGCCATCGTACTCTATGAGCCAGTATGTCTTGAAAAGCTGTCCTATTAGTCTGTGCTTTGCACGGGCTTCCCTTGTCAGGAACTTCTCCTGGAACATATCCTGCTGGACGTACTTTTTTCTGGCTTCTTCATCGTAGTCAGTATCTGAAGCTTCATCTGAAACTGCAGATACTGTTGAGTCTGGTGTCGCCGCTGTGACCGAAGGTCTAGCAGGTGCCGGAGCTGTATATGCCGGACTCTCGTTTACCACATTCCTGTTTTGTACTACAGATCTCCCCAGATCATTCTTTCTATCCGCATATATGTAGTTTCCTGCCGGCTTTTCCGTCTTGTTATTATCTATGACGTCTGATCCTTTATTGTTTGAGCTGCTAGTCTCATCTATGATCTCTATAACCGGGCGGACCGGCTGTGATGATGTCTGTGGTTCGATCGGGCAAAGCTGCTGTGGTGATGTCTGCGTCTCCGCCGAGCTAAGCTGCTCAGGCTGACTCTGCGGTTCTGCCGGACGATGCTGCTCAGGCTGACTCTGCGGTACAGTACGCTCCTCCGCCCTGACTATCGCCTCACGCCTCTTATTCTCGAACGCCTCCGGTGCCTTGCCAACATCCCTCTGCTTGAAGGTCTCAGGCTTTGGATCTTTACCCGGCGCCACATCAGGAATGAGCTCTTTGAATAACAGTGTCTCCCTTATGGCATTGTAGGTGAAGCTGTATATATCCTGACTGTTGGCGAATTTCAACTCCATCTTGGTCGGATGTACATTTACATCGAGGAGATCAGGTCTCACCTGGAAATTGATCTCGGTGAATGGAAACTTGTGTATCATGACAAATGTCCTGAAAGCATCCTCGATCGCCTTGGTGAGCACCGCACTCTTTATATATCTGTGATTTACATAATAGCCCTCAAATGATCTGTTGCCCCTTGATATACAAGGTCTTGCTATATATCCGGAGATCTTCATATAGTCATTTTCCGCATTTATCTCAAGAAGATTTGAGGTGATGTCTCTTCCATAGATATGGTAGATTATGTCTCTGAGTTTGCCATTGCCTGATGTGAACAGCTTGTCTGTTCCATTTGCAATGAACTTAAATGAGATCTCCGGGTGTGACATGCATATACGGCACATCAAGTCGTAGATATAGCTTGTCTCCGTGGCATCAGTCTTCATGAACTTCTTTCTCGCCGGTGTATTGTAGAAAAGATTTCTGACAATTATGGTTGTTCCACCCGGAGCACCTATCTCCTCGCTGGATATCTCCTTACCGCCATGTATCTGGTATCTGAGACCGGTCACATCATCAGCGGTCTTGGTGATCATCTCAACCTGTGCAACCGCCGCTATACTTGCAAGTGCCTCACCACGGAAACCAAGAGAAGAGATACTCAGGAGATCCTCGACTGTCACAAGCTTACTTGTGGCATGTCTGAGGAATGCAAGCTTGACCTCATCCTTCTTTATGCCTGCTCCGTTGTCGGTGACTCTGAGAAATGACAGTCCGCCTCCCTTTACCTCGACGGTTACCGCTGTGGCACCTGAGTCTATGGAATTTTCAACAAGCTCCTTGATGACCGAGCTCGGCTTCTCTATAACCTCACCGGCTGCTATCTTGTTAATCGTATTTTGGTCTAATACTTTTATCATCACTTATCGCTCCTTATTATTTAAGTCGCTCCTGCAATTCATTTAAATAAAGCAACGCCTTCATAGGTGTCATGTTGGACAGATCAACACACTTTATGTCCTCGATCACCTGTGATTCGGCAAGTGAGCCGAACATTGACATCTGGGTGTCTTCTTTCTTCGGCTTGAAATCATTTGTAACCTTTATCTCCTTCAGCTTGGTGGTTATGTCCTTGTCTATAAGCTGATTACATATCTCATTTGCTCTCGCTATAACGACATCCGGCACACCGGCAAGCTTTGCAACCTGTATACCGTAGCTTCTGTCGGCACCGCCCTTGACGATCTTTCTGAGGAACACTATGTCGTCTCCGTCTTCCTTGACCGCTATACAGTAGTTGTTGACTGCCGACAGCTTACCCTCAAGCTCCGTGAGCTCATGGTAATGTGTCGCAAACAGAGTTTTTGCTCCGAGCAGTTCACTGTTGCTTATATACTCAACGACAGCCCAGGCGATCGCCAGACCGTCATATGTGCTTGTTCCTCGACCTATCTCATCAAGGATGAGAAGGCTGTTCTTCGTGGCATTTCTGAGTATATTTGCGACCTCGCTCATCTCCACCATAAATGTGGACTGTCCTGATGCAAGGTCGTCGGAAGCTCCCACTCTTGTAAATATCCTGTCGCATATGCCTATATTGGCAGATGCCGCAGGGACAAAGCTTCCAACCTGAGCCATGAGAACTATGAGCGCAGTCTGTCTCATATATGTGGATTTACCAGCCATGTTAGGACCGGTGATGATAGATATCCTGCTCTCATGGTTGTTCAGATATGTGTCGTTTGTGATGAACATATCGTTGTTCAGCATCTTCTCAACGACCGGATGACGTCCGTCCTTTATGTCGATGACTCCATCTGTATTGATCTCAGGTCTAACATACCCATTTGCAACAGCCACATATGAGAGTGAACACAGAGCGTCGAGCATGGCTATGCTGTGTGCTGTTCTCTGTACCCTTGTGAGCTCTGCAGCAAGGGTGTCCCTGAGTTCAACATATGTGTTGTACTCCAGCGCAACAAGCTTGTCGGATGATCCGAGTATAACTCCAGCCAGTCTGTCAAGCTCCTCGGTTGTGTATCTCTCAGAATTGGCAAGTGTCTGCTTTCTGATGAAATAATCCGGCACAAGACTCTTATATGAATTGGTTACATCAAAATAATATCCGAACACCTTATTAAACTTTATCTTGAGATTCTTGATTCCAGTCTTTTCCTTCTCTCTGGCCTCAAGCTCTGCGATCCAGTTCTTGCCATCAGTTGTGGCATTCTTCAGAGTGTCTATGTCCTCAAGATAGCCATCTTTGAATATTCCGCCCTCTCTGATAAGTATAGGCGGCTCATCAACTATGGCACGGTCAAGAAGGTCATAGAGATCCTGCAGATCATCTATTCCATCCCTGATCTCGGTAAGCTCATCCGAATGGAATTCACCGAGAAGCTGTATTATAAATGGAAGAAGCTGTATGGACGTCTTAAATGCCAGAAGATCTCTTGGATTCGCTGTTCTTAACGATATCCTCGTCATAAGTCTCTCGAGATCGTATATGGTATTCATGTACTCACGGAGTTCGTCTCTGGTTATGACAGAGTCGTTGAGCTCTGTTATCGCGTCAAGTCTGGCTTCTATATCATCTTTATGGATAAGGGGCTGCTCTATCATATTTCTGAGCATTCTCGCTCCCATGGCCGTTTTGGTCTTGTCAAGCACCCAGAGCAGTGAACCCCTCTTCTGCTTATCCCTGAGTGTCTCTGTCAGCTCCAGATTTCTTCTGGATGAGCTGTCTATGATCATGAAGTCCTCTATGGAATATATATCTATCCTGTTGATATGATCCAGTGAGTTCTTCTGTGTCTCATGTAGATACTGGAGAAGTGCACCCGCTGACAGCAGCATATCCTCCTGCTCATCTATGCCGAGACCATCTATTGATCCGACCTTAAACTGTCTCTTGATGAAATCCTCACAGGTGTCATCGTTAAAATAATGAGACGGGGCCTCCGATATCGTTATCTTCATCTTCTCCTTCATGTAATCAAAGTTCAGGCCGCATGACAGAAAAACCTCATTTCCTATGATCTCCGTCGGTGAATATTTGTTGATCTCATCGTACAGCTTGGATGTAGACGAGATATGACATGATCTGAACTCTCCGGTCGTGATATCACACACCGCCACACCATACTCCTCATTACAGCCAAATATACACATGAGATAGTTATTTCTCGTCTCATCAAGAATAGCCTGGGACATATTTGTACCAGGCGTAACTATACGTATAACTTCTCTCTTTACTATACCCTTTGCGAGCTTTGGATCCTCCATCTGCTCACATATGGCTACCTTGTAGCCCTTCTCTATCAGCTTGTTCAGGTATATGTCACAAGCATGATACGGAACACCGCACATCGGTGCGCGCTCCTCCTGACCACAGTCCCTGCCGGTCAGTGTTATCTCAAGTTCCCTGGATGCCGTCAAGGCATCGTCGAAGAACATCTCGTAGAAATCTCCCAGTCTGTAGAAGAGAATACAGTCCTTATACTGATTCTTAACTTCCATATACTGAGCCATCATTGGTGTTAATGCTGCCACTTCAACTACTCCTATTCTGCTAATTCACCCATGTAATAAAATCCCTTACACTCAACAAGCTTTACATTCAGGATCTTTCCAACCATCTCCGCACACCCAGGGAAATGGACAAGTATGTTGTTGGAGAGTCTTCCGGTCAGAAGGCCGTCGCCCTTCTCGTCAAAGCCCTCAACCAGAACCGGCTGTGTCTGTCCCTTTATCGCAATGGTCTTCACATCACTTATCTCCTGCACACGCCTTAAAAGCCTGTTGTATCTATCCTGTATCTCTTCCTTTGTGGAACCATTCTCCATTCCGGCGGCAGGAGTTCCTGTTCTCTTTGAATATATAAATGTAAATGCGGTGTCATACTGTACTTTCTCAACCACGTCCATGGTCTCAAGGAAATCCTCCTCGGTCTCACCAGGGAATCCCACGATTATATCAGTGGTGAGTGATATCTCCGGAACCTTTGCCCTTATGCGGTCAACCAGTGCAAGATATGACTCTTTTGTGTACCGTCTGTTCATCGCATTCAGTATCTTTGTCGAGCCCGACTGTACCGGCAGATGGAGATGTCTGCAGATCTTTTGATTCTCCGCGATGACATCTATCAGTTCATCCGACAGATCCTTTGGATGTGAGGTCATGAATCTTACTCTCTGTATCTTCTCTATGGCACACACACGCCTCAACAGTTCCGCAAATGTGATCGGATGCTCAAGATTCTTGCCATATGAATTGACATTCTGCCCGAGGAGCATGATCTCCACCACTCCGTCGTCAGCAAGCCTCTCACACTCAGCTATGATATCCTCCGGATTTCTGCTTCGCTCCCTTCCTCTTACATATGGAACTATACAGTAGGTACAGAAATTGTTGCATCCAAACATGATATTTACACCTGATTTGAATGGGAATTCCCTCACCGCAGGAAGATCCTCCACGACCTCCTTGGCATCCTTCCAGATATCTATGACCATGCTTCCGGATTCTATCCTGCTCACAAATATCTCAGCAAGCTTATATACATTGTGTGTTCCAAATACCATATCGACAAACCTATAGCTCTTGCTTATGGTTGTCACCACATGCTGCTCCTGCATCATGCATCCGCACAGAGCTATCTTCATCTCAGGATTTTTCTCCTTGAGGTGCTTCATGAGACCAAGGTGACCATAAACCTTTCTGTTGGCATTCTCCCTGACCGTACATGTGTTATATATTATAAAGTCCGCATGTTCGGACTCGGTCCTAACATATCCCATCTGCTCAAGTATTCCGGCAAGCTTCTCAGAATCCCGGACATTCATCTGACAGCCAAATGTCTGTATGGAACAGGTAAGGTCACGTCCCAGCTCTTTGCTTCTTGCTGTGACATACTCCCTGCCCTTTTTTATAAAATAATACTGCCTCTCCGGTTCCTCAAACGGAGCTGGAAGCCCCAGATCTATGCCGTCAATAACTTTTTCCAAATCATTCATAATCTCTATGTATCCTTATCTATTTCTTTAAAGCTGCGTAAATCCGACTGGAGTTATTCCTCTATGCCTAGCTTACCAAGTATCCTGCCTATGTTATCCATAGTATCTTTCACACCAGAATCCGCAGCATCCATCCTCATCTGAGTCTGTATATCTGCAAGATCAATGTCTCTGTAATGATCCAGAGCCGCAATATAATCAGGGTCATGCTCAAAATGAACTTTCAGGGCTCTCATGGCATCCCTGTATCCTAGCATACTTCTAAACTTGATCGAATTTGCTGTGAAATTCAACGTTCCGTCTATCAGATCACCCAGACTAACGCTTGGATATATCTCTATGACATCCGCATCAGGATACGGCGACAGATTCTTCTTCGAATCAGGGTTGAGTCCGCACACAACGATATTCCTGTATCCCACATCATACAGAGGCTTCACCGGAACATTGTCGGCGAGACCGCCATCACAATACTCCTTATCGTTATAAGTCACAGACTCATAGAGCATAGGCAGAGTGGATGATGCCATGACAACTGTCCTGATCTCCTCCGCATCCATTCCTGCAAGGCTTATATACTCAGCCTGTCTTTCGCCCTCCTGCACACACTCAGCTATGGCTGCATACACGGTGACCTGTCCATCAGACAGCTTTCCATAATCCACATAGCTGTCCATGAGCCTTATCATCTCTCTGCGTGACATGAATCCAGGCTTATCATTGAACATCAGATCAGGATCAACGTCAAACACCGTCTCAAAATGTATTTTCTTCCATGCCTCCTCGCTTCTGTCAGGATCATTGCACGCGAAGAGCACGGCATTTATCGCACCTATGGAAGTTCCTGATATGGCTGTAACCTTGTCCATAAGTCCATACTCTGCAAGTGCTCTGTACACCCCGAGCTGGTACGCTCCTTTACCGCCGCCACCGCCAAGGCACAGCGCATAGCTGTCAGCAATAGCACCGGACTGAGTGCGTCCTGTAACTTTTCCGGCATCATCCGCCCCGGCATTTTGCAACTTATCCATCTGTATCTTCTTTTCAAGTTCAGCGATCTTTGCTGTTATCTCGTCTCTGTTCATTGACCCTCCATTATGATATAACTTCCGATTCTGTTACTATGATATGTGGTCTGATATCTGTAGGTTCACTGTCTATCTTATCAACTATCTGGAATTCATACGCCAGTGCCACCGTGACAAGCCCTGCATGCCTCGCCAGATATCTGTCGTAATACCCTCCGCCAAAGCCTATGCGGTTGCGGCTGTGATCAAATGCAATCCCGGGCATGAACATAAGCCCATCTTCGATCTCCTCAAAATCATCAGAAACCGGTTCGAGTATCCCAAAGTTTCCGGATGTAAGTTCCCCGTAGTCTGTGATCTCAATAAACTCCATGTCTTGTCCATAAACCTTTGGAACATATACATGCTTTCCGTCCGACCACGCCTTCTCAACTATGAGCCTTGTATCCACTTCATTCCCTTTGGAGATGTATGCACATATATTGATGGCATTCACATATTCAGGAAGCGCTGACAGCCGTCTGCATATAAGCTCGGATCTCTGCGCACGATCATCCCTGTCCATGGCATTTCTGACCGCTTTTATTCTTTTTCTTATACTGTCCTTGCTGCCGGATTTTACACTGTCTTCGCTATTCATAATACAGCCGTGCCTATGCCTTTCTTGTAGGATCAAGGTCCTGAAGTCTGGTTATGGAGCCGTCCTTCTCCTTGATGTCTATATTGTTGAGCGTGCTCCTGAGATTATTCTTCACCGCAAATATATATTCCTGCCTTAACTGCTGCTGTTCTTTCTTCTCAGCGTCGGTGAGCCCCTCAGCCTTGGACTTGTGATATAACTCATTTATACGTGCGATCTTTGCCGCATCGATTATCGTCTCTTTCATAACTATATAAGATACTCCTTATTCAAAATAAATCTGACAACGTCAAAGTCATGATCTTTATATGCTGTGAACAGAGTTCCTATACTTTCTCCGTTCATTACCTTAACAATATTGTCCATATCCGCTCCGGATACTATGACCATATCCGAGTTGGAGTTGGTTGCTATCCTGGCGGCTGCGATCTTGGTCGTCATTCCGCCGGTTCCGTACTTGGAGCCTGCACCTTTACCCATATCCATTATATGGTCGTCTATACAGTTTACCTCTGGTATAAGCTTTGCATCAGGGTTATTGTGTGGATCATCAGTGTACAGACCGTCTATATCCGTGAGAAGTATCAGGAGATCTGCATGGATCATGGATGCAACTATGGCAGACAGTGTATCATTGTCGCCAAATGCCACGCTGTCATCCAGCTCATCGATGGCAACCGTATCGTTCTCATTGACGATCGGTACGACACCGAGCTGAAGAAGCTCATTGAATGTGTTGATGGCATTCTTTCTCCTCTCATCCGACGATATAACATCAAATGTTAGCAGAACCTGAGCTGCTGTGCTGTGATACTCTTGAAAAAGCTTCTGATATATCATCATTAGCTGTCCCTGTCCCACTGCAGCACACGCCTGTCTGAGCGAGGTCGTCTTAGGTCTTCTGGCAAGTCCCAGCGCCTGTACTCCGACTCCGATGGCTCCCGATGATACGAGGACCACATCCTTGTCCTGATTTCTCAGATCACATATGATGCGCACCAGCTTCTCAAGCTTTGTATAGTCAAGTCCACCCGTCTCCTCGTGAATAAGTGAAGATGAACCAATCTTTATTACTATCTTTTTCTTGTCTTTCAAATACTCTCTATCCATTTATATTCTCCTGTGTACCGTCTGTTATTGCCTCATTGCTGAATCTGGATGCTATGGCCTCGGCCACCTTCATACCATCGACAGCGGCTGAGGTTATTCCCCCTGCATAGCCCGCGCCTTCCCCGCACGGGTATATACATGTCCCCTCACAGCGCAGCTCATCGCCTCGTATCATACGAACAGGTGATGAGGTTCTGGCCTCGATTCCTGAGAGAACTGCATCGTCAGATGAATATCCCGGCATCCTCTTATCAAAGGACACAACTCCTTCTATTATAGCATCCTTTATATACTCTGGCAAACAGCATTTGAGGCTTGTAAGCCTGTACTTACCCTTAATCTGAGGCTTAACACCGCCCAGCTTTTCCGTAGGAATGTCCCTTCTGTAATCTCCGAAGAGCTGCACCGGAACAGCCCCCTGTCCGGCCTCGTATGCGGCCTTCTCCCATCTTCTCTGAAACTTCATTCCCGCAAGAGGATGATCTGACCCGTAATCCTCCGGGGTAACATTTACCACAATGGCGCTGTTGGAATTCTCACCATTCCTGCCGCTGTAGCTCATACCATTCACACACGTCTCACCGTGCTCGGACGATGCATTCACCACGTAACCTCCAGGACACATACAGAATGAATATACAGCCCTGCCATTTGACGCCTGATGCGTCATCTTGTAGTCTGCCGCCGGCAGCAGCTTTGCATACGCCGGATCATCGCCATACTTCATGACATCTATATCTGCTCGCTTGTGTTCGATACGAAGTCCCATGGCAAATGGCTTTGGCTCCATCGGAACACCTTTTTTGTAAAGCATCTCCACAGTATCCCTTGAGCTGTGTCCAAGTGCCAGAACAAGGGCATTTGTCCTGTATTCCTTCTCACTGCCATCTGAAATGTTCTTTATATGTACACACACCTCATCCTGTGTGATCTGTTCATAATCGGTAAAAAGTGAATCAAAATGTACCTCTCCGCCAAGTCTCTTTATATCCTCACGCATATTCCTTACAATACCAGACAGCACATCAGTGCCGACATGTGGCTTATTTATATACATTATGGACGGATCTGCACCATACTCCACAAATGTCCGCATGGCCTCAGTGCGTCTGCCCGAGCCATCCTTTATGACCGTATTCAGCTTGCCGTCCGAAAAGGTTCCTGCGCCGCCCTCTCCAAACTGTACATTACAATTTGAATCAAGTCCTTCCTCACCCTTCCAGAATCTCTCTATATGCTCCATTCTCCTGTCAACATCCATGCCGCGCTCAAAAACAACCGGTCTGTATCCGGCTCTGGCAAGATACAGTGCAGCAAATAAGCCACCCGGTCCTGTTCCTATCACCACAGGCCTATAGGTCATTTTGACATTTCCCGGCACCGGAAATCTATATTGGGTAGCATTTGTTAACATAACATTATTATTGTGAAGTCTTTTCAATATTTTTTCCGGATTCGGAACATCCACATCTATGGATGCAATATATTTCACCTGGTTTCTCCGCCTGTCATCAAGAGACAGCTTGAAAAAAATATACTCAAACTCCTTATCTGTCTTCAGCGTCTTTTTAATAACACTTCTAACATCTGCCTCTGTAAATCCAAGTTGCAGTTTTACATTGTTAATTCTGATCATCTTTTATTCTCTTTCCTGCAGACTCCCCAGCTCTCATGCCGCTTATAACAGCCCACATTATATTATATCCACCACATTTGCCGGTCACATCGACATACTCTCCAGCGGCGTATAAGCCTCTGTGTCCATCAAGTTCCAGGTTATCTGCCCTGAGCTGCAATGTGTCAACTCCACCGCTTGCCGCCTGGCTGTCCTCATAGCTGCCGAATCCATCTATGTTAAATCTCATATGTTTGAGCATATCACATATGGATGTTATATCAGCCGCGTCAAGTCCGGCTGCTTCAGAAGCTTTGATACCAAGACTTTTTATAATATACCCGGCGATCTTCTCGTTGACAATACCATTGAGCATCGCCTCGACTCTCCGTCTGCCATTTACCTCGGCAAATCGTCTCATCCTGTCCGCCAGCATATCATCACTGATGTCCGGAACAAGTTCAAGTTCTATGTATGGCTTTTTGCCAGTCTCCATCAGGTCTATACACTGTATACTCATATTAAAAACCGCTATGCCCGAAAGATATCCCGATGCAAACTGAACCTCGCCTCTCTCGTGGTCATACTCCTCGCCATCACACATTAGGCGGACAACAGCCTTTGCACGTACCCCTGACATATCAGATATATATTCATGGCATTTTAATTTACACAGAGCCGGATGCGGTTTCACAAACCGTACATTCAGATCATCCAGAAGTCTGTATACTCTATCAGATCCGCCAAGCTTTGGCGCAGCCGCACCTCCGGGTGCAAGTATCACCTGGGTCGTCCTATACCCGCCTTTGTCTGTGTCTACAATATATGTACCATCTTTTCCCTGTTTTATACTCAGGACTTCCTCCGATGTGCTGTTTTCTATACCAAGAATTTTGAGCCTGTCCGTCAGTGCCCACACTATGGTAGATGCCTGCAGCGATGCAGGATATATATATCCATTATCATCATAGCTGGAAACACCAAGACTTTCAAAAAAATCCATGACATCATTATGACTGTCCGTTGTTACGAACTGAAATGGGAAAAATTCATTTGCACTGGAATAGCACGACAGATCAAGCTTCGTATTTGCAATGTTACATTTGCCATTTCCCGTCGCATACAGCTTCTTTCCGAGTTTTTTGTTTTTATCTATAAGCTTTACCGAAGCCGATGGTGCTGTCTCTTTTGCTTTTATTGCGGCTGTCATCCCAGCCGGGCCACCGCCGATAACTATAATATCATAAATCATTCCGATACACCTTTCCCATAATCATTTATCATACGTTTTACAGGCTGTCAATAAACCTGTTCATGTCATCTATATCATTGAAATACACGTGCTTGTGGATCAGTTCTCTTATACGTTTGTCCAATGAATCCACTGTACGAGTCGTCTCCCTGCAAAGACTGCCAAATCTGTTGTACACCGCCACATGTCCATTATAAGTGCTCACATAGAAACTGCCATGTGGTGTTCCACCCTCAGCAGCAATCACGAGCCCTCCGTAAAGCTCCGGTTCACTCTCATTTGATATGGGTAATATATGCCCGCTATCCGTACCGTCAAATTCTCTATACACACTTTTACTGTCTCCGGATCTGCACGCCGTGCTCACCACGATCTCTCTAGTTATAAAAGATAACACAAATACCGCTATAATGATAACAAAAAAATATATAATTCTTTTAAACATTACCACACCTTCTCTTCATAACAAAAAACAGAAGACAGGATATTCCATCCCATCTTCTGTCCTTGTTAATATATGTGGTTTATGTCTGTATTATTCCCATACAACTCCGGCCTTATTATCACTCTCAAATACTGTGACATAGGTCTTGCCCGGATTGAGCTGAAGTTCTTTTCCATCTGCTGTTGAATATTTTGTCACGGAGTCATCGGTTGACTTTGTCCATGTGATAGGAACGATCTTTCCATCTGAAACATAGTATCCGTCTCCTGTGCCAACGAGATCGATCATCTGTCTGTCGTGATCATCAATGCTGGTGTAGTGAGCAAACTGTATGATGATATTCTTAAATGTGAGCTGCTTTCCTGTGAGGTCATCGATCTGCTTGTCACCATACTGGAATCTGTTATATACCTTATTCTTTGAATCATATTCAAACCAAGGCTGTGTGTAAACTGACATGTTGAGTGTGAGCTTGTTTACAGACTCGCCCTCAGGAACCGTATCTTCCTCATTGAACTCAAACTTGCTCTTGTATCCCTTGTTGTGGGTAGTTGAGCATCCAAGATAATCAAGACCAGCCTTGATCATATCGCTGTTTGTGTACACATTGTGTGGAGCCTCGCGGTCTGATGATCTGTAGAAAGATACAGATCCTTCTCCACCAAGTCCGCTTATATGATCTATTCCTGTCCTGTCAAGCTCCTCCTGTCCCTGTGGAGACTGACCATAATGCATGTATATAGCGTCAAACTCCATGGCAGTTGTAACATAGTAAGGTCTGCAGCTTCTGATCGAACCGACCTTCTCAAGATTGTCATAGTCGTTGAATATTGCAAGCATTCTTGTTATTCCGCCCTCAACGACAAACTCATATAAAACATCAGCCTGGCCTATGCCTGACTGAGGAATCGCATTCTCAATATTGTTGATCATTATAGCGATCGGTCTTCCGTACTCTTCCTTTCTGTCGGTGTTCCACTCGCCTGTAAGATCATTATATACTCCCTCATGGTAAGTCTCATCAACCGCTGTGGCAGACTTCATCATATCGGCCTGTGATACATCCACCTCTGCCTTAGCCTCCGTTGTAGTGACATTCTCCTCCGTTTTCTTCGAGCCGCATCCAAAAAGTGATAATCCCATCACAAGAGCGGTTGCCAGAACTAATCCCGTCTTAATTCTCCTCATAGTCTCTTGTATATCCTTTCATTGTAAGTATTTTTTCCTGCATCTCTTCCATGACCCTGCGCTCATCGTCCTCCATATGGTCATATCCTGACAAATGGAGCATGCTGTGGGCTACAAGAAAAGCCAGCTCTCTCGTCTTTGAGTGATTGTACTCAGTTGCCTGCTCATACACCTTATCAATAGATATAACGATATCTCCCAATAGCAGTTCATCTGTAGTAAGATCAAAGTAGTCACACCGGCTATCCTCGAGACCATCAAAGTTTCCAGGAATTGTATAATCAATCAGTGGAAATGACAGAACATCTGTCGCCCTGTCTATATTCCTCTGCTGGTTATTGATTTCATGTATGGAGTCATTGTCCGTGAGCAGCACGTTCACCTCGCAGGGATATGGACACCCAACGAATTCCAGCGAAGCCTGGACGATACTTGTTATGACATCCTCATAATTCTTAATATCAATATCTCCATACTCATTCTCAATATTAACTGACATATTATTTTCCTCTGTTTTTCTGAGCAGTTGTGGTTTTTCTAGGCTTTGCCTGTCTGCTCCTCTTATCCTCATATTTCTCATACGCATTTACGATCTTCTGCACCAAAGGATGTCTCACAACATCAAGACTCGTCAGATGGCAAATGCTTATGTCATCAATATCCTTTAACACCTTGAGTGCAACATCAAGACCTGACTGCGCGTCGTGTGGAAGATCCTTCTGTGAAAGGTCTCCTGTTATTATGGCCTTTGAGCCAAATCCTATTCTGGTAAGGAACATCTTCATCTGGGCAGGAGTGGTATTCTGGGCCTCATCCAGCACAATATACGCATTATCAAGAGTTCTTCCTCTCATGTAGGCAAGAGGAGCAACCTCGATCAGTCCCTTTTCCATATTCTTCATAAATGCATCAGCACCCATTATCTCATACAATGCATCATAGAGCGGCCTAAGATAAGGATCAACCTTGCTCTGAAGGTCACCCGGAAGAAATCCCAGTTTCTCACCGGCCTCTATGGCCGGCCTTGTAAGTATGATCCTTCCAACCTCATTATTCTTAAATGCCGTTATGGCTTTTGCCATGGCAAGATAAGTCTTTCCTGTTCCGGCAGGACCCACTCCGAATACTATCATGGACTTTTCTATTGAATTGACATATGTTCTCTGTCCGACAGTCTTCGGTTTGATCGGCTTGCCGCTCATCGTGTGACAGATTATGTCCCTGTCAAGCTCAGCAAGACTCTCCTTAGCCTCCTGCGGGTGTTCATTGACTATCGATATAGTGTAGTCTACCTTCTGTTCATCGATGGACGAGCCACGGTCTGCCATCTGGAAGAGCTGTTCTATAACCTGAATAGACTTCTTCACGCCTTCCTCGGAACCGCTGACCTTAAGCTTGTCATCGCGAAGTATCATTGACACACTGTATTCTTTCTCAATCTTTTTTATATTGGCATCAAACTGTCCAAACACAGTCTGTATATAGTTTGATGCAACAGTTACGGATTCTGAATATTCGCTCAATACTTGTATCCCCTGTCATTATTATTTGTCAGTCAGGCTCCACCTCTTCGCTCCCCGATGTATTGTTTACGTCAATATATCTCGGCACAGCAACCGGAAGTCTGATACTGATATCGCCTTCAGCCGAAGCCTCACCGCGTTCATTAGTAATAATAACATTTTTTCGGACAATTTGCACCCCTTTTTCTTGCATTTTGCCAATATAAACATGCAGATGCTGGTTAAGTCTGTCTTTCTGCTCCTTCTCCGTAAGCTTACGTGTATTTACTTTATAGAATACTTTTCGCTCTATATTCACGGATAACGGAAAATACATATCGCCGATATGCAGCCGTTTTTCCTCGGCGGAAAGGTCGTATGAGCCGTCGGAGGCAGCAGTTTTATACGGAGTAAATACCCGGCGTCCAAGTTTTATATCTACTTTATTTATCTCCCTGTCTGTAGTCTCCTTTTCCTGGAGCTCGCTCTCAACCACATCTCTGTATTCTACATCGCAAATACCATATATCTCTCCGGAAGCAGGTACAAATACCGTATCCACAACCTCACTGTCATCATTGCATATGTTAACTGTTCCTGATATAAGAGTATCCCCTCTTTTCACTTCATCTCCTACTAATGCAACAGGCGTCCCCGCCGATGCAACAATGGAATAGATCGTACAATCCATTGTTGCCACGAGGTCACACGGTCTGTCAACTTCCGGAACTGTAAAGACATCCACGGACTCCTTAAGCGCAACGGTAAGCTTTGTCCCACTGATGCTGCAGGACGCCCAGCATATCTCACCAAGATTATCCGTCAGCATGTCTGTCAGCTCACTCAGATCAATACTCTTTTTCCGATGTCCATAGCACGGATACTCCATCTCAATAAGATTTTCAACTTCCTCACTTGTATAATCCTCACATCCATCAATTTCTATGTACCATACATACCCTGATTCCCAGTATACAAACAGCAAAAACAATAAAACTCCGAGCAATATCGAGATTCTCTTCCTATTGCCCAGCAAAACGGTTCTCAGAGTCTTCTTCTCAGCTATTCGGATATCTATCATACATTTGTCCGCTATCTCTTCAAGTCTTTTTCTGTCATCGGAGTATATGCAGAAGTTTTCCGCCTTGCCATTCCATTTACTGTCATTCTGTTTGCTGCCATTCTTTTTTCTGTTCTTCTTTACATCCCTCTCGCACCATGTACGTATTCCTTTATGGCTGCATATATTCATCAGGCGCAGAGCTGCGCGGCTGTCACTGCTCACATAGCACACACCTCTTATTTCCCTTCTAATATTCATGCAGTCACACTGTCAGCCAATCTACACTATTTATCGAACCGCATATTTTCACTTCATAGGATGCGTAGTAAGCGATCTGTAATCTTTCCCCATATATATTCAATATCCCTTTCCGGGTCTTAACAGACACTCTCTCGTCGTCAGAGTAGATCACATGTCTGAAATTCTCTATCACCAGCTCATCATTGTTGAACATGGTGAGTCTGGAGGTCGTTCCCGCCGAGTCCGGACACCAGCACGGAGGTTCAAATGCTATAACTTTTTTCGCTCTGTCTTTCATGAATACCACCATAACGCTTTTGGAACATTATATGAATACACATAAAAAAAGAGTACCGAATAAACTCGGTACTCTTAGAAATCAATTTAAAATCAAATATATATATACTATGATTTATTTGTACTTGCGCTTTCTAGCTGCCTCTGACTTCTTCTTACGCTTTACACTAGGCTTTTCGTAATGCTCTCTCTTACGAATCTCCTGCTGAATACCAGCCTTCGCACAATTTCTCTTAAATCTGCGAAGAGCGCTATCTAAGTTTTCGTTCTCTTTAACTATTACACTTGACATTCTCTCACCTGACCTCCCTCCAGTTGTAAAATTATGCTACCAAATAACAACTGATTGGGTATTTTTAAGCACAAAATGTATTATATACATAAAATTCCTAATCGTCAACAGGAAAATGACAAATTAATAAAATATCTGTCACGAAACCTTAAGCTATCTGATTCTGAGCCTCTGTAACCGCCTGGGCAAGAGCTGCCTCGATTCCATCAGGATTCTTTCCACCGGCCTGAGCCATGTTAGGACGACCACCGCCGCCACCACCTACAAGGCCAGCCACAGCCTTGATGATATTACCGGCATGGGCTCCCTTAGCAACTGCGCCGTCTGTAGCCATGGCAATGAGATTTACCTTGCCATCCTTTGCAGATGCAAGAACAACAACGCTGTCACCAAGCTTGCTCTTGAAGTCATCTCCGAGGTTTCTCAGTGAATTCATATCTGTATCTGGGATAGCCGCTGTGAGGATCTTGATTCCGTCCTTGTCTATAGCACTTGAAAGAACGTCTCCAGCTGCCTCCTTTGCCATCTTATCCTTGAGCTTCTTATTCTCATTCGTAAGCTCCTTAACCTCTGCAAGAAGCTGTTCTATTCTTGATGCCACACCATGGATATCAGTCTTAGCTGCCTTTGCAGCATCCATGAGCTCCTGCTCTACATTTCTGTAGTAATCAAGTGCTCCGACAGATGTAAGTGCCTCGATACGTCTTGTACCTGCGGCCACACCGGCCTCTGATATGATCTTGAATGTCTTTATGGCTCCTGTGCTGGCAACATGTGTACCACCACAGAGCTCCTTTGAGAAGTCTCCCATTGATACCACACGGACCTTCTCACCATACTTCTCACCAAACAGAGCCATGGCTCCGGTCTTCTTAGCCTCATCTACAGACATTACATCCGTGCATACAGGTATATCGAGCTGGATCTGCTCATTTACAATATCCTCAACCTTCTTGATCTCTTCCTTAGTCATCGCCTGATCATGTGAAAAGTCGAATCTCAGTCTTCCCGGCTCAACGAGTGAACCTGCCTGCTCTATATGATCTCCGAGAACCATCTTGAGTGCTCTCTGAAGAAGATGTGTTGCGGAATGGTTGTTACATATGAGTGCTCTGTTCTCAGCATCAACTGTGAGTTCTGCCTCATCACCAACATTGAGTTCGCCTGACTCAACATAACCGATATGTGCGATCTTGCCGCCTACAACCTTGACAGTATCCTCAACAACGAATGTACCGTTCTCTGTCTTGATGATTCCCTTATCACCGATCTGACCACCCATGGTAGCGTAGAAAGGTGTCTCAGGAACTATAACTGAAGCCTGTGCTCCCTCAGATACAGTATCTGCAAGAACTGACTTCTTATCATCACCCTCACCAACCTCTGTTGTGATGGCTGATATAGTTGACTTGTATGTCAGCTTGTCATATCCGACAAACTCAGATGTCATGTCAACAGGAAGCTGCTCATATACGGTTGCGTCTGCACCCATGTATGTTGTGGTCTTTCTGGCCTTTCTTGCAGTCTCCTTCTGGATATTCATGCACTCGGTGAATCTGTCCTCATCAACCTCGATCCCCTCCTCCTCGAGGATCTCCTTTGTGAGATCAAGAGGGAATCCATAGGTGTCATAGAGCTTGAATGCCTTGTCACCTGAGAGAACCTTCTCACCTGCAGCCTTAGTCTCGTCTATATAATCCTTGAGGATCGCAAGACCTGTATCTATGGTCTTATTGAAGCTCTCCTCTTCCTTGTCTATCTTATTGAAGATATATTCCTTCTTCTCACTGAGTTCAGGATATGCATCCTCTGACACCTCGATAACTGTCTTTGCAAGCTCTGACAGGAACTTGCCATTGATGCCGAGAAGTCTTCCGTGTCTTGCAGCACGTCTGAGAAGACGTCTAAGAACATAACCACGGCCCTCGTTCGATGGAACGATACCATCTGATGTCATGAATGTAACTGAACGGATATGATCAGTTATAAGTCTGATCGATACATCCTTCTCATGATCTGTCTCATATTCCACGCCTGCCATCTCACATACCTTGTCGCGGAGAGCCTTGATCGTATCAACATCAAATATAGAATCAACATCCTGAACAATAACTGCGAGTCTCTCAAGACCCATACCTGTATCTATGTTCTTCTGCTCAAGCTCTGTGTAGTTGTTGTGTCCGTCATTGTTGAACTGTGTAAATACATTGTTCCAAACCTCCATGTATCTGTCACAGTCACAGCCTACAGTACAGCCGGGCTTACCGCAGCCATACTTCTCACCTCTGTCATAGTAAACCTCTGAACAAGGACCACAAGGACCAGCTCCGTGCTCCCAGAAGTTGTCCTCCTTGCCGAATCTGAATATACGGTCAGCATCGACACCGATCTCCTTATTCCATATATCAAATGCCTCATCGTCATCCTGGTAAACCGATGGATAGAGTCTGTTCTTGTCAAGTCCTACAACCTCTGTGAGGAACTCCCATGTCCATGATATAGCCTCATGCTTGAAATAATCGCCAAATGAGAAATTACCCAGCATCTCAAAGAATGTACCATGACGGGCTGTCTTACCTACATTCTCGATATCTCCTGTTCTGATACACTTCTGACATGTTGTCACACGTCTTCTAGGTGGTACCTCCTGACCTGTAAAGTAAGGCTTAAGTGGTGCCATACCTGAATTGATCAGCAGTAAGCTGTTGTCATTGTGTGGAATAAGTGAAAAGCTCTTCATTCTAAGATGACCCTTGCTCTCCATGAATTCCAGGAACATTTTTCTCAGTTCGTTCACGCCATAATTTTGCATTGTCTAATATCCTCCACTCTATCTTCTGTCAGCCAGTTCTTCTGTAATATCTTTCCAGCTGATTCCTCTCTCTACCATCAGACACATGAGATGATAAAGGAAGTCAGATATTTCATATTTTATATCCTCTGAATCAGGATTCTTGGCAGCTATGACTATCTCCGTAGCTCCCTCACCGACCTTCTTCAGGATCTTGTCAATACCCTTGCCGAACAGATAATTGGTATAAGAATCATCTCCTGGCTGATCCTTTCTGTCGCGTATGGTATTGTATACCTCCTCGAATACCTTCATAGGATTGGTATCATTGTACTCCTTTCTCACCAGATCTGTAAAGAAACAAGTACGGCTGCCTGTATGACACGCAGCTCCTATTTGTGACACCTTGGCAAGTATGGTGTCCTTGTCACAGTCTATCGTAAGAGATTTGACAAACTGATAATGACCGGATGTATCACCCTTGGTCCACAGCTCATTGCGGCTGCGGCTCCAGTATGTCATGCGTCCTGTTCTGATAGTCTTCTCATACGACTCCTTGTTCATATAAGCGACCATGAGCACTTCACCGGTCTTATAGTGCTGTGTAACACATGGAATAAGTCCATCCGAATTGAGTTTGAACGCCTCAAAAGGCATGGACGATTCAAACAGATCCACATCTATATTTGCCTCACGGCAACGCTGTTTAATCTCCATTATATCCATCTTCTGGAGATTGTACAGAGAAATTGATTCAGCATTTGTCTCATTGAGCATCTCTGCCACAGCTTCCCCGTTAGTGGAATATGTAGAAACTATAACAGGAAGTGCAACATTTTCTCTTATGGATTTTACTATATCCAGATATTCCGGCACCATGTTGTTGTGAAGCAGCAGAAGTTCTCCCGCTCCAAGCGCCTTCAGTTTTCTGGCATATCCGACAGGATCATCACACTCACTCAGATCTATAGTACAGATTATTCGCTCTGAACCAAATCTGTCAGAAGCCTCAGTGACAAGCTCCGGCGTGTTCAGTGCCGCAGATTTCATACATACCTTGGATGCACCTGCATACAGAAGCTTCTTGACATCTTCAAGCTCCCTCACACCGCCACAGGCAATAAGTGGAATATCAACACTGTCACATATCTGTCTTATAATGGCAACATTGGGTTCTCTGCCATCTTTTGTTGCCTTGCTGTCAAAATAAGCTATCTCATCAGCTCCGGCATCATTGTAATATTTTGCCATCTCGACCGCATTGTTCAGATCCAGACATGGAATTATCTTTTTGCAGATCATATCATTATCCATAGTGAACCAGCACCTCCTTAAAGTGTGCCCTTGGTAGAAAGCACCTTTCCGTTTAATCTTCTGTCATAAGTTGTCGCCTCATCAAGAGCCTTCGCAAATGCCTTGAATGCGGCCTCTATGATGTGGTGATCGTTCTCCCCTGAGAACTGCTTAATATTGAGATTCATCTCAGCAGCGTATGATACTGCATAGAAGAATTCCTTGACCATCTGTGTGTCGAAGTATCCAACCCTCTCTGTGCGGAGGTTCAGATCATAGACAAGATATGGTCTTCCCGACAGATCTATGGCACACATTACGAGAGTCTCGTCCATCGGCAGGAAGAAATTGCCAAATCTCTTGATGGCCTTCTTGTCTCCAAGAGCCTCCTTGATGGCCTTGCCCAGCACAATTCCCACATCCTCAATGGTGTGGTGACAATCCACATACAGATCTCCCTTGACTGTAACGTTGAGATCAAAGAAACCATGCCTCGCAAAACTTGTGAGCATGTGGTCAAAGAAACCGATTCCTGTGTCGATCTTTGACTGTCCTTTTCCATCTATATTAAACTCGAGGGTTATGTCTGTCTCGTTTGTTGTTCTTGTACATTTGGCGATTCTAGCTGCTTTCTCTGCCATATCCCTGTCTCCTTCCCATATTCTATATCATTATGTCTTATTTTTCAAATCTTACTGCTATTGAATTGGCATGTGCTGTGAGCTGCTCAGCCTTGGCAAATGCTTCAATGTCAGTGTGAACTGCCTCAAGTGCCTCTCTTGAATAGTAGATTATGCTGGATTTCTTGATGAAATCGTCTACTGAAAGCGGTGAGAAGAACTTTGCTGTACCGTTTGTTGGAAGTACATGGTTAGGGCCTGCAAAGTAATCTCCAAGAGGCTCTGATGAGTATTCTCCGATAAATATAGCTCCAGCATTCTTCACTCTTGTCATCACGTCAAATGGATTGGCTGTGACGATCTCGAGATGCTCTGATGCAATGTCGTTGACAGCATCTATGGCATCGCTCATGTTGTCTGCAAGAAGAATATACCCGTAATTGTCTATAGACTTTCTCATTATCTCTTTTCTTGAAAGCTCATCGATGAACTTGTCAACCTGAACTGATACCTTCTCGGCAAGCTCCTCTGATGTGGTCACAAGTATGGCTGATGCCATCTCGTCATGCTCTGCCTGTGACAGCAGATCTGCAGCCACGTATCTAGAATTGGCAGTCTCATCGGCAAGTACCATTACCTCTGATGGGCCGGCTATGGAATCTATGCTGACATGTCCGTATACGGCACGCTTTGCAAGAGCGACAAATATGTTTCCAGGGCCAACTATCTTGTCAACCTTAGGTACTGACTCTGTTCCGTATGCAAGGGCAGCTATGGCCTGCGCGCCGCCTGCCTTGTATATCTCATCCACTCCTGCTTCCTTTGCTGCAACGAGTGTTGTGGCGTACACCTCACCCTCAGCATTACATGGAGTTGTCATGACTATCTTCTCAACACCTGCAACCTTTGCCGGCATAACATTCATCAGAACTGATGAAGGGTAAACAGCCTTTCCACCCGGAACATAGACACCTACAGATGCAAGTGCTGTAACCTTCTGTCCGAGAAGAGTTCCATTTGGCTTGGAGTCAAACCAGCTATACTGCTTCTGCTTCTCATGGTACTCCCAAATGTTCTTCTTGGCTTTTCTGATAACGTCCAGGAGCTCAGGGCTGACCTGTGTATATGCGTAGTCTATCTCCTCCTGTGTAACCTTCACGTTATCTGCTGTTATTTCTGCCTTGTCGAACTTCTTTGTGTATGAGAAGAGTGCGGCATCACCGTTATCCCTCACATCGTCAACTATTCCCTGTACAGTCTCTGCATAATTACCGAAATTACTTGGACTTCTCTTCAGAAGATTCTTCAGAAGATCCTTCTTTGTCTCTGCATTAAGCTTTACGATTCTCATCTCTGTTATGCCTCCGTGTGATTATCAATTTGTTATATTATCTATATATGTTACTTGTTCTCTTCCTTTATAAGTCTGTTGAGATCTTCCAACAGCTTGTGTATCCTCTCATTCTCCATCTTGAGACTTACCTGGTTCACAACCATGCGGGCTGAGAGTGGACAAACTTCCTCAAGCACCTCAAGTCCATTCTCCCTGAGTGTGCTTCCTGTCTCAACTATATCTACGATCACCTCTGAAAGTCCAACTATAGGAGCGAGCTCCACTGAACCATTAAGCTTGATTATCTCAACTGTCTGGTGCTTACGGTTGTTGAAGTAATCCTTTGCGATCACCGGATACTTACTTGCAACTCTTATGATCTCATTCTTCTTGAGAAGCTCTCTGGCAGATGCCGGTCCGCATACACACATGTGGCACTTTCCAAAGCCAAGATCCATGACCTCATACAGGTTTCTTCCCTCCTCAAGTATTGTGTCCTTACCTACAACGCCTATATCGGCCGCACCATATTCTACATAAGTAGGAACATCTGTGGCCTTTGACAGGAAGAACTTCATCTTAAGCTCCTCGTTCACAAATATAAGCTTTCTTGTGTCGGGATCCTTCATCTCCTCACATGTTATACCTATCTGTTCAAGCAGCGCAAGTGTCTTTTTTGCAAGTCGCCCCTTAGCAAGGGCAAATGTTAAATATCTCATCTCTCCATAACCTTTCATCTAATTCAATCTATTCTCAATCAAGCCGTAAAAGTTTCTTCTATAAATTGCCATCCCACTTGGAGTGTGATCGGCTTATCAGATCGTATGCCACCGCATCGCCTGACTGTTCAAAATATATAAGGCCTGAGAAATGTTCTCTTCCCGCATACTCAATATAGTCGTCAACAGATTTCTTCTGTGACTTTCTTATGAGTTCTATCTTCCGTCCCTCACTTCTGAGCTTCATGCCGGCCTTGATCGCCTTGCCCTGATTCTCTATATCATAGAGGATGATCGTATTGGAATAATCCACATCTATGTCTATATTCTGTCTGTTCATGGCCATTATGAGCTCCTCAACAGTGAAGGCAAAACCGATAGACGGTGCATCCTTTCCAAACTGTTTAAGGAGGTTATTGTAACGGCCGCCCTTGACAACAGCGTCACCGGTTCCGTAAGTATATCCGCGGAATATGATTCCTGTATAGTAGTTGTATCCGTCAAGCATACCGAGATCAAAGCTTATGTGATCCTGATATCCATAGCACTCAAGAGCTGCATATACTCTTCTGAGTCTCTTCACAGCTTCAAGTGATGTCTCATTTGACACATATCCCTCTGCCTTGTCAAGCATGGATATTCCGCCGAACAGAGAGTCAAATGCAACAAATGCTTTCTTAAGAGATTCACTTATATCAAGCGCATCCACATATTCCTCAAGTCCGAAGAAGTTCTTGATGTGGATATACTCCTTTATCTGATTCTCCTCGTCCTCACTGATTCCCGACTCAGCCACAAGCCCCTTGAAGTAGTCGATCTGGCCTATCTCGATCTGGAAATCACTGATCCCGATCTCGTTGAAGCAGTCTATCACAGTTGCGATTATCTCAGCGTCAGCAGCGGATGAATCATCATTTACAAGCTCGGCACCGATCTGTGTAACTTCCTTAAGCTTACCCTGAAGCTTAAGTGTATTGGTATATGTGTTACCCGTATAGCAGAGTCTGACCGGAAGCTCCTCATCTGCATAATACTTTGCAACACATCTTGCTATCGAAGGTGTTATATCAGGTCTGAGCACCAGAGTATTGTTGTCCCTGTCAAAGAACTTGTACATCTCATTGGAAGGTGCTGAGCCCTTGTCTCTGTTAAATATATCAAAAAACTCGAATGTAGGTGTCTCTATATCATGATAGCTGTATAACTCCAGAATATGGTGGAGTTCATGCATAACCTTTCTCTTCTTCTTACATTCTACATCGTAGGTGTCCCTCACTCCATCCGGGGTCTGTAACAGTTTGTCCTGCATAATCATATCTCCTTGTCAATTAAACTTTGCCATGCTTCACGTTCTTTATTTTACTTCATCACATTAAAGTGATAATTTGCTACTTTGGTAGCATGACAACGTGCACATTATATTAAAGCGCATTGTATTTGTCAACCTCTATCATCAAGATCCCTGCTTAGAGGTTCAAGATAATGTACCAATGCACCGCCCTTGGCTCTTATAAAGAAATTGGGATCAAGTTCATTGTACTTGAAGTTGTTGGCATGCCCATTCTGAACTCTCTCAAGATACCCCTTAAGCTCCTCGAATCTCATATAATACAGTTCATTTCGTCCCGAGAACATTATGATAAGGAAGCTTACACCGTTCTGTCTCTCGAAATCCTCCATGAACCTTATCTGATGCTCATGAATGTTGCGCATTGTAAATGTGTCAGTGGCACATTCCTTCGCATCGAAACATACCGGAACTCCCTGGACAACACCTATATAGTCGACGGTTGAATCCTTCTCGAAATACGCCAGAGTGATCTGGCTGCTGTCCTTGTCAATCTTTATCGGCGTGATAGGTGTCGGGATCTTCTGGACCAGCGCAAGGTTCTTCTGTCTGTAATATTCATTTGTGTGGTTTATCATATCCTCCAGTGTGGAGCCACGAAGTCCTCGCGAATTCCATGTAGCCATCTATTCAAACAAATCCTTTTCTATTCTTTTATACATATCAGGCTTGAATGCTGAGAAGCTCTTGCCCGTCAGATAGTCCAGTCCACCGACAACATCGGTAAACTCCACCTCGCCGCAGTGCAGAATCTGGTTTCTAAGCTTGTATGTCTGTCTGAAATGTATGTTTGTCTCCCTGTCACCATACTTCTGGTCACCGATCACCGGATACCCCATATGCTGGAGCTGTGCCCTTATCTGGTGGGTCTTACCCGTTATGAGCTTTACCTTAAGCTCTGTATATTTTCCATTTGTTCTGACCGGCTGGAATATAGTATGGATCTTATCATAGCCCAAGTCCCCGGCAGCCCTGCGTATCTCCTCCACGCTGTCACGTATTGTCACAGTGTTCTTCTTATCATCCTTCACGAGATATGCCGTAATATCCTGCGTCTCCGTCATATTACCCTTGACTATGGTGTAGTAATATTTGTCTATGCGTCTCTCCCTTATGATCCTCGAAAGCTCCTGGCTTCCCATAAGTGACACTCCACACAGAACAAGGCCGGAGGTATTCCTGTCCAGCCTGTTGCATACAGAAGGCTTGAAGGTTCTGAGCTGAGTCTCAGTTATATACTCATTGTCAAGCAGATAATCGATGACACTCTCATTGATCGAGTAATCGTCCTTCGATGCCTTCTGTGACAATACACCCGCCGGTTTATTGACTATAAGTATGTTGTGGTCGTGATATATGATCTCCGGTTTAAACCTGTTTCCACCTGTGGAAGCACCGGCTCTCACGCTGTCATCCCTGAATGATTCTATGGTCTCATCCGACAGATAGAGCTGTATCACATCCCCAACATACACGATCTCATTTCCAACCGCCTTGCCATTATTAAGTTTTATGTTTTTCTTTCTTATCATCCTGTAGACGAAGCTTGAAGGAGCCTTGTTAAGGTACTTCATGACCAGCTTGTTAAGCCTCTGGCCGGCTTCGTTCTTTGAAATAACTATCTCTCTCATTTTTTTCTATATTCCCAGCTCATATAATCTGTTTCTGATCTTCTCATCGGCACCGACAAATTCATCTGAAGGTGCTTTGATCTTCTCGGCCTTTGCCACAAAACCATCAATGTCTGTGGCTATGATCACAACATATTTTTTCTGGTCTGCCAGAGCCTCTGTAATGATCTTCTTAAGCGCTGCCTCATCAGGTATCTTTTTGCCATATCCACCATTGTAGTAAAACAACATTCTGCCATCTCTTATGACCGCAGCAGGGAAATACAATATTCCCTCGTACCTGCTTATCGACACATCATATACAAGTGACGGATCCCCAAAGTATGATAACTTCTCAATTTTAGCGTACTCATTCTTCGTGAGTTCCTTGAACCCCGCACACATTATGTATGCCACAAGCTGTTTTGCGAGCGGCAGGGCGACGAGTATCGGTATGACTATAAATACAGTCTTTCTTGTGTCAAACATAGCCACAGTAAAGAATACTCCGGCTATAACAAACAATCCAAGTACAATGATACTTATAAGAACATTTCTCTTATGCCTGTTCATGTATCCGTGTTGTCCTTTTTCCATATCATCCTCCATTTATCTCTGGTCTGGCTGTAGAGCTATGTCCGCCTGCAGCCCATATATCTACTTCATAAATCTGATCAGCAAATTGTGAGGCAGGTATTTGCTCACAAGTCTGAACGCCTTCATGAGCGGTGAATAAACTGATATATCACTCATGTAATATGCGTCAAATAATGCTCTTTTTACGACCTTGACAGGATTTGCTCTGAGCACCATCTTGTAAGGCTTTGACTTGGTATACTTCTGGGCAACGTCAAAGAACTCTGTCTTGACAGGTCCCGGACATACAGCCGTAACTGTGATTCCCCTGCCTGCAAGCTCTCTGTTAAGTGCCCTTGAAAAGCTTAAAACCATCGACTTTGATGCCGCATATATTGCAAATGATGGCTGAGGCAGGAACGCCGCTGACGAAGCAAGATTGATTATATTTGATGGGCCTGCCATATATGGCAATGAAATATGAGTTATGGCTGCCAGCGCCTTGCAGTTGAGGTCAAGCATTCCCGTGACATCGTCCACTGTCATATTCTCAAAATGTCCCGCTATTCCATATCCGGCCGCATTGACCAGGACTCTTATTGACGGATCCTGTCTCTCGAGAAGATTTCTGTAGAATTTGATATCTGCTTCCTTTGTGAGGTCAAGCGCAAGTATCCTGACAAGCTTTCCGCTGACCGCATTTATCTCAGCCTTTACCTCTGCAAGCCTGTCCTTTCTTCTGGCGATAAGCCATATCTCGTCGACAGTTCTGTATTTCTGTGATATCTGAATTGCAAATTCTCTTCCAATCCCTGAAGATGCTCCTGTGATTATAGCTACCTTTCTCATGACATCATCCTCCATCCCGATAAATATTTGTTTTTTAATACTCCTCTGTTGTTCTTGGCCCACCCGAGCGGATATCCATCCACGCAGACAAGCACATACCCATTCTCTATATCCTGATCATCTTCCAGCTCGACGGTCTCTCCCTTTAAATACTTTATGACCCTTATGTCATCCGCCGAAAAACTCACAACATTGTCAAACTGATCTGACTTGAGATACATCGCAAGTGACTGACTCGGTTCAAATCTGTTCTTCTTGACCTCACCGAGGAACAGTCCATGCCTCAAAAGCCTGAGTCCCTTAACATCAGGCATTCCCTCTGATATATAATAAAGTCTTCCCTTATTTTCCTCTATCCTGTCTGTCTTTATACCCGCAGACTCAGATACATGCTTTATAAATGCGATGAAATCCTCATCCGGCCTGTACGACTTGAACGAGTATGTTAAGTTTCCTCTATATGAGTCATCCTGATCCTTTTCAAACAGAGCTATGAAATGACCTTCGCCCTTCACGTGATGAGGCCACAGTCTTGAACACTTCACAAGCTCAGGATTGCCGGTCTCTCCCCAGGCCGGATTGCCGTCATCAAATTTCTCATATTTAGGAAAATCCACAAGATGCATACTGTCATCTATCGACAGCAGATACTCCACCGACCTCTCATCCTCCTCGGGGGAAAATGTACATGTGGAATAAAGCAGCTTTCCGCCCGGTTTCAGCATCTTGCACGCTTCATTTAATATTCCTCTCTGCAGTCCGGCAAAAAGTTCAGTTCCGTTGTTCTCCCATGCAGTCATCATCGATGAGGATTTTCTGAACATGCCCTCTCCGGAACACGGTGCATCTATAAGTATCTTATCGAATGTATCCTCAAATGCCTTTGACAGATTATTTGGAGGTTCACTTACCACACACATGTTTCCTATTCCGAAAAGTTCCAGGTTCTTCAGAAGCGCCTTGGCTCTTGAATTGCTTATATCATTGGATATAAGTATTCCTGTGCCATTAAGCTTCGCCGCAAGCTCGGTGGATTTGCCTCCCGGTGCCGCGCATATATCTAGTACCACATCTCCATCCTCTATATCCAGAACGCTGGCAGGTGTCATGGCACTTGGCTCCTGTATATAATAGAGCCCCGCATAATAGTATGGATGCTTGGACGGCGTATACTTCCTGTGATCATAGTAAAAACCATTCTTAGTCCACGGCACAGGCTCCAGCTCGAAAGGACTTATCTTCAGAAAGTCCTCCACGGATATCTTGGATGTATTCACCCTGATTCCATGATACATATCACTGTCAAAACACTTTATATAATCTTCGTATTCATCGCCAAGCTGTATTCTGATCCTCTCGTCAAACGCCTTTGGTAAAGTCATAACAAACTCCTTTATCTTACGCTCTGGGCCTTGTAACCCTCAGCTATTATGTCAAGCTGCTTTGCAAAATTCTCAAGCAGCTCCATATCATCCTTCTTATATATAGAATAAAACTCATCCTGAATCTTCTGGATCTCTCTTGGATTTCCCACCTTGTACAGATTCTGGATATTCACAATGATCTCCGAAACTATATTCGCCTTGATATTGAACGAATTCTGTGCATCCATGATCTCTCCGCGGACATATGACATCTCCCTGTCAAGTGCAACGGTGGCATCCGCAGCGTTCTTGAGCTTCGCCCTTATGTCCTCTGGAATTCCCTTCCTGTACTTGTACTGCAATGAATGTTCTATGGTTGCCCAGAAGTTCATCGCCATTGTCCTTATCTGGATCTCCGCCTGTATGGTGGTGCATCCATTTACCGTATATACATCGTAATCAAGTATGATGTGATAGCTCTGATAGCCGCTGGCCTTGGCATTTGCTATATAATCCTTCTCCTCACGTATCCTCATGTCCTGTCTGCCACGTATAATCTCAACCACCTTGCTGATATCCTCGGTGAACTGGCACATGATCCTGATTCCGGCTATGTCATCCATCTCCTCAACGATCCGGTCCATAGGAATATTCTTCTTCTGAAGCTTATCGATAATACTGGAGACCGTTTTCACCCTTCCGGTCACACTCTCTATAGGTGAGTACTTTCCCATACTCTTGTACTGCATTATTATGTGGTTGAACTTCACGAGAAGCTCATCAACCGCCTGCTCGTAAGGAGACAGTATCTCCTTCCAAAGCTGAATCTCCATATAAAATAACTCCTCCCAATACAAATACTACTGTGACACTCTTGTGCTCAGGAATGTATACTCCTTCTGTCCTTTCTCATAATCCGGATACTCAGACACAAGCTGTCCCGCTATCTCATAAGCCTTATCGTAATCCTCGTTCTTCTCATAATATGTTATCTCAAGCATCAGGAGCTCTTTTCTGTATATCTTGTCTCCACTGTCAAGTCCATTTGTAATATATGCGATCGCAGACTCCATATCACCGTTATTCAGATAATATGAACCGTACATGGCATATACATACGAGTTGAATCCAAATGTCTGGACATATTTTTCATAGCTCTCAAACATCTTATCGGATTCATCAGTAACTGCGTAGCATGTTCCTATGTACATATAAAGCTCCGGATATGTCTCCGCCTGCTTCAGAAGCACATCGAGAGCACCGCCATAATTTCCCTGTGAGAAATCACTGAGTGCAGTTGCCAGTTCCTTCAGATCTTTTACATTTGATCCGGTAAATGAATCCTGTATCAATTCGTTGTATGTATTTGCGGCCTCTGTGTACTGCGCGCTCTTGAGATACGCATCAGCCAGATACAGCTTTATATTCTGATCCTTTTTCTTTGAGAACAACTGATTCTCTGCCAAGGCATTGTCAAATGAATCTATTGCCTCCTGATACGAACCTGACTTGTAATATTTTACGCCCTGATCGTAAAGTTCATCCTTCTGTGACACTATTGCCGATATAGCGTATGAGATCAGCAATACAGCCACACACGCAAGTATCACCAATGCAAAAATTAGTTTATAGTTGATCTTTCTTCTCTCTTTAAATATGCTGCGTTTACGTCTAGACATATGTTATCTCCTTTGAATCACAGTATTTTTATTACACGGCATAACTACCGCAGTTTATACATCATTTTATATTAGCACAATCCAACAATAATATAAAGTAAAAAAGCGGCTTTGCTGATTTTCATCAGCAAAACCGCCCTCAATTCTTCTATAAATACAATATCTGACGCCGACAGGCCTGGCAGATTAGTGATGGAATAATCTGATTCCTGTAAATACCATGACCATATCGTACTTGTCAGCACACTCGATAACAAGATCGTCACGAACTGATCCGCCAGGCTGTGCAATGTACTTGACACCGCTCTTGTGAGCTCTCTCTATATTGTCTGAGAATGGGAAGAATGCATCTGATCCAAGGACAACATCTGTGTTCTGCGCAAGCCATGCCTTCTTCTGCTCTGCTGTGAACACCTCAGGCTTAACCTTGAATCTCTTCTGCCACTCGCCTTCCTTAAGAACGTCCTCATACTCATCACCCATGTATACGTCGATGGCATTGTCTCTGTCGGCTCTTCCAAGTCCGTCAACAAACTGAAGTCCCATAACCTGTGGTGACTGACGAAGGAACCAGTTGTCTGCCTTCTGTCCTGCAAGTCTTGTACAGTGGATTCTTGACTGCTGTCCGGCTCCGATACCTATAGCCTGTCCGTCCTTTACATAGCATACTGAGTTGGACTGTGTATACTTGAGTGTGATGAGCGCGATCTTCATATCGATCTCAGCCTGCTCTGGAAGATCCTTGTTCTTTGTAACAAAGTTTGACAGAAGATCCTTGTCGATCTTGAGCTCGTTTCTTCCCTGCTCAAATGTAACACCGTATACCTGCTTTCTCTCGATCTCAGCAGGAACATAGTTCTCATCTATCTGGATGATGTTGTAATTTCCCTTCTTCTTTGCAAGAAGAAGTTCCATAGCCTCATCTGTGTATCCAGGAGCGATAACACCATCTGATACCTCTCTCTTGATAAGGCGTGCTGTGTCTGCGTCACATACATCTGAAAGTGCGATGAAATCGCCAAATGATGACATTCTGTCAGCACCTCTTGCTCTTGCATATGCGCATGCAAGTGGTGAGAGCTCTCCGAGATCATCTACCCAGTAGATCTTTGCAAGTGTATCGTTAAGTGGAAGTCCAACTGCAGCACCTGCTGGTGAAACATGCTTGAATGATGTTGCTGCTGGAAGCCCTGTTGCCGCCTTGAGTTCCTTTACAAGCTGCCATCCGTTGAATGCATCAAGGAAGTTGATGTATCCTGGCTTGCCATTTAAAACCTTGACAGGAAGATCACTGCCATCCTCCATATATATTCTTGAAGGCTTCTGATTTGGGTTACAACCATACTTTAACTGAATCTCGTTCATGATCAAATATCTCCTTTATTCTTTAATTACTTATTCTTGTTCACGATCTTTGTCTCATACTCACCTGTTGCGATGTCAATATATCTGACGAACAGTGACACCTTGTTGTCCTCATTGAGGCTGTTCCATACCTTGTCTGTGAACTCATCGATATCACCGGATATCTTAACCCACTTTGGCTCACCCTCAAAGCTTGGGAGCGGATTGCCATCGTGCATATATGTGTGAATGAAATGTCCCTCACCAGCTACAGGGTTCTCGTATGAGAATGTGTATCTGTTATTTGCTTCAGGGTTGCCATTGTTGCTCTTAAGTATGGACATTGAATAGTCGAACACACCATTCTTTATGTGCATAACACCAGAGATTCTAGGTGTGTAGTTAGGGCCATCCGGCTCAAACTGTCTGCTTCTGAGCGACTGCTCAAATGTGAGCTCATCGTCAAGTCCGTCATATATAGTGTCTGTCTGATCGCCATTTGTAACGATAGTCTTGTTGCCAAGAACTCTTACAGGTGCATAGATGATAAGGCTTGGATCCTCAAGCTTTGAAGGATCAAATGCCTCTGTTCTGATGCCCTCACCCTCTGTCACAAATACTCTGTTACGGCTGTTTGAGCTTCTTCCCATGATGAAGTAGGCTGTAACTGCCTTCTTGCCATCCTCTGACACACCGATCACGATTCCACGTCCCGGATATGCATTTTCGCTAAGTTCTTTCTCAAGTGATAACATTTCCATTTTCTGTTGTACCTCCATGTGTTTTCTCGTACCTGTGAGCTGATGCCATAAAGAAAGCCGGCCACCTGCGCACACAAATACATATCTTGATATATTTGCTTGCCCAGGCGGTCGGCTTGTCTTAACAGTACACTCCCTGTAGGTAATTCCTACCAGCCCATCGGCTGTCTCCGCCAGTCGTGCACCAACATGTTTTTATAATATAGTAAATCTTTTGTTATTTCAAGTACAATATACAACTTCTAAATTGATGAATCTGTACAAAATTTCCTCCATCTTACCCGTTTTTATTCAAATATAGCATGTGGCATTATCTATATGCAAATTTTGCAATTAAATTGATAATTATTATATCTTTGATGATATAATATATAAGTTCTGGCTTAACGAGGTGGATATGAAAAACATATTTTTTGTGGATAGTGAAAATGTCGGTGATTCATGGATAGAATTATTCGATTATCTAAAAGGCGAAGATATTATCCTTGTATTTTACACAGACAAATCACCCAATATGTCATACGCAAACCTGATCACATTGAAACAATCACCATTTTTCCCTGAATTTATCATGTGTGAAAATGGGACTGAGAACTCTCTGGATTTTCAACTTGTAACCTACCTTGGTTCATATACAGTAAAAAATCCAGAAGACAATCTCATAATTGTTTCAAGAGATAAAGGATTTGACAGTGTAGTTCATTTTTGGTCTGACCGTGGATATAATATATGTCGCAAAGCACCATCAATATTCTACACATTATCTAATGAACATGTGACAGAAGTATTTGACAGCTCTGACCAGTGCTCTGACAGTCATCCAATTACTGATACTTCAGAGAATACTGAGGTTACTGATGCAAATGATAATTCATCCATATCTGACCCAATATCACAGATTGAATATGATAAAGAACAAGTTGACACTTTACTTTCATGCGTAGGCAAGAGTAATCTGTCCGCTATTCACAACATACTCATATCGATATATGGGCAGACCATTGGTGGTTATATATATGGCAAAGCCAAAAACTCTTCATATCATATTCAATCAGTTTGTGGATAATATTTACTGCAAAGCAAATCCCATTCCTTAAAAGAAATTACATCTGGTACAAGCAGTTTCGATTGAATTTCTATGTTATCACAAATCTCATAAAATGCCATATCCATATCGTTTTTTTCGGCTTCTTCTGCCTCAACGATGAGTTCTTTTACTGAATCACTCAATTTATCATAAAATGTGGAAATGTCGATTTCTTTATCAATCCAATTGTTTTCTTTTTTCATAGTTTCAACCTCCGCAAGCTTTGTTTGAGTACAAAAGTTCTTACATTATTATATCATAGCATGTTGATTTTTGAAAGTAATTCAAGAGCCGACTTCAATGATACCCTGTTCAAACATTGCCTTGAACATTGCTTCAAATATCACAACTGGAATGGAATTGCCTGCCTGATGATATAGGGTTCTGTTCATCTTCTCACGCTCAACCTGACAGGTTGATTCTGCTGCATAGAAATCGTCATCTGAATAGCCCTGTAACCGCCAACACTCCAGTTCTGTCAGGTATCTGTATTTTCCACCGCCAAGGTCAATGACCTGTGCTGGGGTTCTGTCCTGTCTTGTGGTGATAGTGTTTGCATATTCATCAATGACAGTTGCTCGCCTGATTCCTTTTTTACCAATGGCATTGTATACACTTGGTTGTGTAACCATATAGCAATCAGGAACATCACCACTTTCAAGGAATGTTTTGATGTTCACCATTGGTTTAGTCTGCATCAGGTCAAAATTGAATTGTTCATCGCCAAGCACTGACACAGTAAAAACCCTTCCCCTTGCCTGTGGCAGTCCGTAATTCCTTGCATCTAGTATTTTGTGATTGTTGGTATATCCCAACTTCTCCATATAGGAAAGGTATCGGTTGAAGTTATGAACCATGTGTTTTGACAGAACATTCTTCACGTTTTCCCAAATCACAACCTTTGGTTTCCATTCGCCCATCTGTTCAATAATATGAACCGTTTCCCACATCAAGCTCGACCTTGTCCCTGAACCTTCATTTGCACCTTTCCCTTTGTTGATTCTTCCACCTTCTGCGGTTGCCTTGCCCTGATGTCCGGCAATGGAAAAGTCCTGACAAGGTGAACCATGAACTAAAATGTCAGGTTTCAAATTCCAACCCACAACCGTCTGCGGTGAATATTCATGTTCAGCAGCAAACATTGCATTGTATGACCTGACTGCTTTTTCATCTATTTCCACATAATCAATGGACTTTACAGGAACACCAATGTTCCGCAACGCACACCTCGGTGAACCTATGCCACCAAACAATTCAAGAAGTTGTATTTTTTCCATTTCCATCACCACCTTGCATATTTTACGACCAGAGCAGGTCACAATTTGTGTCGATACACTCTTTTATCAGTTCCACAAAGTCTTGAAAACCAAGTTCCTGCCTTATCAGGTTTCCGAAGCTGTCTTTCACAATCCGAAACCCATAGGCGATGTTATTGTCATAGTTGTGTATTCGCTCATACAATGCCATACAAGCACTTCTGGAGATATTCCCAGCACAATCTGACTGGAACAGGAAGTCTTTTACACCTGATGGCATTTCGCTGGCTTGCAGGATTCTGTCCATGTCTGTGTCCCACTTCTCCAGAGCCTGTTTACGGTCATCTCCATACGGAATCTCCATGATTTTCATGTACTGCTGCCAAACATTCTTGTCGAACAGTTCAGCTACTTTTGCTCTGAGAAAAAAGAAATTGCCATAGCCGATTTCCATTTCAGATTTCGTCTTTCTGCATTCCAATGTAATTGACATCGTTATCTCTCCGTTCCCTGTAAAAAACAAAGGACGTGGTGCTTTTCGCATACGTCCTCGGAAACTCCTTCTACTCATGGCAGACGAGCGATATATTTCAGCGGACTTCCGCTGACCTTATCATTATAGCAAATCTTACAGCAGATATATTGCTGTTTGTTTTGCGGACTTGTAAATGTTTTATAAAGTCTGCATTCGTCACTGAATTTTCCGGATTTCCTTCACATAAGTGTTGATATGTTCTATTGCATGGGAATCCGGAATCACATTCAGGTGTCTATCCTTGATGTAAAGGAAAAGAAGTTGGGGTACGACCGTTCCAAAACAGTCAAAGTGTTCCGAAGTGATGCTCCAGAAGTTGTGCTGTGCTATATTACCGCAGAAACGACAGTGTGCGATGTTCCGAAGAAGCAGGCAAACAGTACAGGAAAAGGATTGCAGATTACAGGTATCACAGTCAGCAAGCCTAATACGCCTCTTCTGAGCCTGCTCTCAGAAGCTGGAATGGATAAGGCTGTGATATTTGACTGGGTAAAGAGAACACGGCTTACAGAGCTGCGTAAGTGTGTTGACATCGCAATGAATGTACTGGTAGATGCTGACGATGACAGCATCAGTGAAAGTTGCCGTGTAGCAACAGAGTTTTCTGAAAAGGTGCAGAGCCATATCCCCCAGAATGGATTCCAGTTCGTGTGCAATCGAATGATATTTCACACTCTTACACTGCTCTGTGAGGAAATAGGCTGTTCCAATCAATCCGATTTCATCTGCAATGTTTTCTATCGTTGTTTCTGACAGCATCTTCTTTGCTGTTTCGTAATCTCTGATGCTTGTCCACTTATCAAACAGAGAAGAACCTTTGCCTCTGCACGAATAGCCCAGTTGATTTATCAGCTTTTGATTGCATTCCATGCTTTTTACAAATTCTCTCATTTCACACCATACCTTTTCGATAGATTCTATCAATATCATATCATATCTTACAGCAGATATAATCTGTTTTATATGGGCATACTGTAAATTTTTCTGGACAACAACTTCAAAAATGCTTGCATATAAAAACTACTTAGCCCACTTATGCAGGCTGAGTAGTGATTCTTTTATTCAATTATTATATGGCAACTTCTCTTTTAGGAGATACTATACTTTCCCGATTCCTGAATTTTTCTGAAAGCTTTCTTAGCTTCTTCTACAGTTTCATATCTCTTAGAGAATAATGTTTTTCCACGTTTTGAAACCACAATCATTATCATTTTACTGGCTTCATAAATTTCCACTGTTACGTTTTCATTATCAGCGACTTTGGGCGTTTTCTTAGTCCTTGCCTTCATTTTAATTTCCTTTCTGGTTATGCAGGAATGGTGTCCGCATGAGGATTGCTGTGACATTCCCATTGATGCCTGCATTTCTTGTTTTCCTTCCAGTTGTTTTCTGACTTATAAAACTTCGGGTCAAGCTGATATGTACAGAAAAATCCAGCGGAATACTTTGCTCTGAGCATTCCTTTGGAATCCAGTATCAGTTTATTCCGGATTCCTTTGTGCCAGTGATAATTCCAGCCTTTTTTGTGTCGCTTGCCTTGCTTTTTCTTACGGCAGTATCTCAGACGTTCTTCCGCAAAGCATACTGCATGAGCGAGAATTGCTTCGTGGTAGTTTCGCAGGTCAAGCACTCGGAGATTTTCTCTCTCAAAACTGCACAGTTGCTTCTTTCTCACGAAGTAAACAGCATCATCATCGTCTGAATCCGGATATGCCGGAGAATACAAGCCAAGGTCAGCCCCTGACATATTCTGTTCTGCTTCCATGCGTTTTAATCGCATATCATAGTCATTTGCGGTAAGATGTGTTCCGTAGTGTCCTCGGAGATAACGTGACATATTCCGGATAAACTCCTGCTCTGTTTCGCCATAAACAATGCTGTTTCTCTCCAGCAATGTTCCAACTTTATCAAAGGTCAAGCTACACCAGTAATATGCCATATTTCCACACTCCTTTATGTCAGGCTTGCTGCATAAGCAAAACACAGCTGTTGATTCTTAAAGATATGCTCGTATGGCACATCGACAATATTGTCCTTTTCGTCATGCACCACAAATGTTGCGGATTCCTTGCCTGTCTGGATTTTGAGAATTGCCCCAATCAGGCAGCTTGGCAAGCTGGGACAACACCCTTTCTTGTAGTAATATACTCTGTCACCAACAGAGAATCCCTTATACGTTGTCTTCTCTTCGCTCATGTCCTTTCTCCTTTACGATTCGATGAACTGCTTGATGTCCTGTTCCAGCTTTTCAATGTCATCTTCATCGCCGCATACTCGCATCTCCACAGGTTCAGAGATGTTCAGGGAGAAAATGCCCATGATAGACTTTGCATCGACCACGAATCTGCCGGAACGCAGTTCGGTATCTGCGTTGTGAGCCGATACCAGACGAACAAATTCCTTTACCTTACTGATTGTGTCAATGCGAACTGTGAACTTCTTTTCATTCATGATAATCACTCCTAGTTCAATTTATATCCAGCCGGATAATCCAGCATGAATTACTTATCTTCTTTTTGCTTTAACTGCTTGATGTCCTTTTTCAACACATAACTTGTGATTTCAAAAGAAACACACTGTATGATTCCTAATGCAATCAAGATGTAAAGCAACATACCAGTTTCACCCACTGCTATGATACCGATGTAATACCAACAGTTAATTGGCAGAAAAAGACCAAATACAAAAAATTTCTGAATATTGTTTATCAAAATTCAGGTATAGTATTAAATGATGATTTTTATAAGAGTTTATATCCGATGAAAGCAAATTTACAAAAGATATACAAACTATATATTGAAAAGTTTGGTCAGGCTAAAGGTGCTGAATATTATAGGATTTATAAACCTTATGCAGAATTTCTTCAAACAACATTCTAGTATTTAACAAAGCAAATAAAAAGAAGCCAGAACAAAAAATGTGCGCCGTAATTTTTTACGACGCACATTCATTTTATACTACAACTATTATTTTTTAGAGCTTGTGACTACATCCGCCATGACAGCTCGAGCAGTCGCCACCACATATGTGTTTGCCCTTTTTTCTATCCTTAACCATACCTCTGACAATGAAGAACACCATCAGAACGATTATGACTGCCACAATGATTGTACCAAGATACTCTGACATAAGTCACCTCTCCTTTTATATAATTCTTTCAAACACTTATATTAAGCGTTGAGGAACTCCTTGCTAGTCTTTACCTTCTTGTTTGGATCCGGACGCAGCAGCATGAAGAAGAACAGAACAACAAGTGCAATTGCTACTACCGACCATACACCGAATGTACAAGCTCCTGTGAAGAGACCTGCGATTCTGTATACAACAAGTGCTACAAGGTAAGCAAATCCACACTGATATCCGATTGCGAACCAGAACCACTTAGCACTGTTCATCTCTCTCTTGATAGCACCCATAGCTGCGAAACATGGTGCGCAGAGAAGGTTGAATACAAGGAATGAGAATCCGCTTGCTGTTGTGAATGCGCCTGCAAGTGCCTGGTAAACTGTACCATCTCCACCACCGTAGAGGATACCCATTGTACCAACGATGTTCTCCTTTGCAACAAGACCTGTGATAGATGCTACAGTTGCCTGCCAGTTACCCCATCCCTGTGGAACAAAGATCCAAGCGATCGCATTACCGATCTTTGCAAGGATACTGTAATCGATCTGGCTCTCATCAAGCATCTGGAATGAACCATCAACAAATCCAAAGTATGTTGTGAACCATACAGCGATTGTTGAAAGTGTGATTATTGTACCAGCCTTCTTGATGAATGACCAGCCACGCTCCCACATGCTTCTGAGTACAGAACCTACTGTTGGGATATGATAAGGTGGAAGCTCCATAACGAATGGTGATGGATCTCCGGCGAACATCTTTGTCTTTTTAAGTATTATACCAGAACATATAATTGCTGCAATACCGATGAAGTAAGCACTTGTTGCAACTATTGATGAACCACCGAATATAGCACCGGCGATCATGGCGATAAATGGAACCTTAGCACCACATGGTATAAATGTTGTTGTCATGACTGTCATACGACGGTCTTTCTCATTCTCAATTGTACGTGAAGCCATGATACCTGGCACACCACAACCTGTACCTACAAGGATAGGTATGAATGACTTTCCTGAGAGACCGAACTTTCTGAAGATACGATCCATGATGAAGGCGATACGTGCCATATATCCACAGTACTCAAGGATTGCAAGTAAGATGAACAGTACGAGCATCTGAGGTACGAAACCAAGTACAGCACCAACACCGGCTACAATACCATCGATGATAAGTCCATGTAACCAGTCTGCACATCCAATCTTGTCAAGTCCTGCAGAGATGAGATCTGGGATTGAAGGAACAAATACGCCATAATCAGCAGGATCGATCTCTGCCATCTGTGTCTCGTTGAAGTAATCAACTGCATCAAGATATGACATTGCGTTTGTTGTCTTTTTATTAGCATTTGCAGGAACCTCTGAGTAGTAAACATCGATATCGTATGTATCGAGTGTCTCCTCATCTTCCATCTCATACTTAACGCTTGCCTCTGTGTTTGTATTTGCCTCGATAGCTGCCTTTGTGGCATCTACATCAACTGCATCCTCGTCATCTGTTACGAGTACGCCATATGCATCGAGTGCTGTTGTTGCTGCATCATAGTCACCTGATGCATCTTCATAAGCTGAGCTTCCAATTCCGAAGAGATGGAAACCATCGCCGAACAGGTTATCATTTGTCCAGTCTGTGCACCATGCACCTACTGTTGACATTGCTATATAATATACGAGCCACATGATGAGCACGAATATAGGAAGTGCAAGGATACGGTTTGTTACAACACGGTCGATCTTATCTGATATTGTAAGCTTCTGTCCCTTTGCAGCCTTCTTTACACACTTGTCAATGATCGATGAAATATATGAATATCTCTCACTTGTGATGATACTCTCTGTGTCATCATCGAAGTCATCCTCAAGCTTCTTGATCTCTGCTGAGCAGTCTGGAGCATTCTTCATCTGCTCTATGATCTTGCTATCCTTCTCGATGAGCTTGATCGCGAAGAATCTCTTTCTGTTCTCCTCCATGTCAAGCTTAGTGCTTACGCTCTCGATTGCAGTCTCAACAGCCTCATCAAAGCTGTGGACTCTTGCATTTGCTGACTTTGACTTTGCTGCAGCGATAGCTTTCTCTTTAACCTCATCGATACCTGTACCCTTGAGAGCTGAGATCTCAACGACCTCACATCCAAGAGCTTCCTTCAGGTTCTTGATGTTGATGGAATCACCGTTCTTCTTTACAAGATCCATCATGTTGACAGCCATGACAACAGGGATTCCGAGCTCAATAAGCTGTGTTGAGAGATAAAGGTTTCTCTCTATGTTAGTACCATCGATAATGTTGATGATGGCATCAGGATATTCCTGAATAAGATAATTTCTGGCAACAACTTCCTCAAGAGTGTATGGAGAAAGTGAATAGATACCAGGAAGGTCAGTTATGATAACATCCTTGTTACCCTTAAGCTTACCCTCTTTCTTCTCAACTGTAACACCTGGCCAGTTACCTACGTACTGGTTAGCGCCAGTTAAAGCATTGAATAATGTTGTTTTACCGCAGTTAGGATTTCCTGCAAGTGCAATCTTTACTGACATTGTTTACCCTCTTTCCTATTGTATTGTGCAGACGCATTTAAAGGTGCTTACGCACGGCGTCTGCGTACTTCATATTAGTCTTTTCTATCATATGTTAGCATATACTAACGTATGAACAAAAAAATAAGCTGTTACTCTACCTCTATGATCTCAGCATCAGCTTTACGTATTGATAACTCATAGCCTCTTACAGTAACCTCTACAGGATCACCGAGAGGGGCAACCTTACGAACATAAACCTGTACACCCTTTGTGATGCCCATGTCCATGATACGTCTCTTTACAGGACCCTCGCCTGCAATCTTCTTGACAGTGACAGTACTGCCAACCTTGACATCTTTTAATGTGCTCATGATCTTACTCCTTTTACATACTTTTGTCGTCAGTCAGATACATGTAATCGTACCTATACAAGTATCTTGCTGGCCATATCTTTATCAATGGCAACACGGGAATCTTTGATATTAACTATAAGATTTCCTGCATTCTCTGCCACGACAGTTACAACACTACCTTCAACAAAGCCCAGCTTTTCAAGAAACAATCGTGTTTTCTCTCTCCCGCCAACCTTTTTGATCACATTGGCTTCTCCCGGTTTTGCAAATGTTAATGGCATAATTGCACCTCCTTAACTAGCAACTTAAACCACTGATTTTCATATCGTGGTTAGTATATACTAACATTAATTAGATGTCAATAATATTAATCATTTTGGACTAATTGAACAAAACACGGCTCTTTTATTGACAAAAAGTGCCTATTTGTCGAAATTCGTATTTCAATTATCAAATTGAATAAAAAATTCATTTATGATATATTATTTATAATTGCTACATTGATACAGATACATTTATAATGTTAAATATAAGGGGGATATATAATAATGTTGACCACGAATGAATCAGTAGAGAATTATCTTGAAACCATTCTCGTCCTCAGCCAGAAGCTTCCGGTCGTCCGAAGCGTTGATGTTGCCAACGAGACTGGCTATAAGAAATCAAGTGTAAGCGTTGCTATGAAGAATCTCAGGGAGATGTGTTATATAGAAGTAAGCGACTCAGGATACATAACTCTCACTACAGCCGGTAAAAAAATTGCAGAGATGATATATGAGAGGCACCAGCTTCTGTCTTCATGGTTCACAAGTCTCGGCGTTGCAAAAGAGACCGCAGCCGAGGATGCCTGCAAGATCGAACACGTTATAAGCCAGGAGACTTTTGAGGCCATCAAGAGGCATGTGAATTCTATAAATGAATAATATAGAATATAAGTTCTGACACAGACTGGATAAACAACAAAACAGGAACAGCGTATAGCTCCATAGCAAGCTATACGCTGTTCCTGTTTTATATGGAATATATAATATTGCTCTTAACGTACATATCCAACCAGCTCGCCCTGTCTGACTCTGGTCTCAATATCTTTTCTAGAATTCTCAACTATTCTGTCTAAAGGAGCGACTTTGTCTTTCTGGATGAGAAGAATGATTGTTGAGCCACCAAACTCAAAATAGCCCTTTTCCTCTCCTCTTCTGACATCCGTGGAATCCACATACCTGTTAACTATACGACCAACCAGAAGTGCTCCAACCTCCATATCAATGATGGTTCCCGCATCCTGCGTCCTTATAAGACAATACTCTCTGGTATTTTCTTTGTAAATGTCGTAATATTCACTGGCTATAGGGTTAACTGTGTGATATAAGCCTTCTATACGTCTGACATCAGACTGCTTTCCAGACACGTTATATATGTATCTGTGATAATCATCGACACACAGTCTGAACAGCCACAATTTTCCACCTCTGTAGTGTCTCGCAAGCTTTTTGTCCCTGAGGAGGGATGCCACCGTGTACTCTGAATCCTTTATATTGAAAGTCTGTCGTTCTGTGTCTTCTATATCATATACCGTAAGCCTGCTGTCACATGGACTCACAAAACCTTCATCGGTAATATCTATGGCCCTTGCTCCCGGCACCAGCTTTCTCTTGAAGAAATCGTTATATGAGTCAAACTCATTCTTCTGACACACAGATATATCAATATCATTTTTCTTAATGAATGGATTGATCATGATTCTGGATAATCCAGTGTCCATGAATCTTCCCACAAGCTTTGACACCTCTGGTCTGATCAGCCATCCCAGCACCATACGTCCCGCTCCGTTGCCATATAACAGGCGCAGGACTCTGTCCTGTGTCGATACACACTCATTATGTTTTGATCTTTTGTATATTGCATATTTGTTCTTTATCATATCTTATACATCATCCTTCATCGCTTCTGTATATCCGGTATAGCCAAATTACTTCTATATCTTTTATTTTCCATAGCTCCTATACACTTATAATAGAAGGGATATAAAATAAGGAATAGTTATGATATGACGTCTGACCATGTATCTTATCATAAGCCAAACTACGGCAACTGCCACAATGACAATTATCACCATAAGTTCCTTTGTGGTTGGCTTAGGGAATCTGAAATCTGTTATGAAAAGTATCATTGCAAGTATCATGATTCCATGAAGCAGAATTGGGAAAGAGGACCCAAGCAAAGGTGACGTAACATATATTATAGGAAGCCCCACCGATATTGCGGTGATCGGCATTCCATGGAAATACTTTCTTCCATCCGACTGCTCTATGACCTCAGCATCATCATCGTCATTGTTCTTCTTCTCCTCGAGCACGTTATAGTATGCAAGTCTTATCATTCCAGCCAGACAGTACAGTGCAAGAATAACCATTCCAAACGGCGTGTTCATTCCTGAATACCAGCACAATACAACAGGAAAAACTCCAAAACTCACCAGGTCACAGAGAGAATCTATCTGGATACCAAATCTCTTCTCATCCATAGTCCTATCCTTCTTGCTCCTTGCGACTTTTCCGTCAAATGCATCAAACAGACCGGAAAGTGCAAGACACAATATTCCTATGCTAAGGTGTCCGGTAAATGTAAAGAACATGCCTGTGATAGATGACACCAGGCTCATATATGTCAAAATAACTGTATAATTATAAAATCCTACCATGTGTGAAATACCCCGTTTTTTTCTTTTATACTTGCAAAAAACACGTACGAATTAAATTATACACAATTACTTGACATAAAACCACATCTTTTTGCAAATCTTTCATACAATTAATCCTTTGAAGCTGTTTTCCATACACACGGTCCCCCAGCCTGTATATCTGTTCGGGTAACTGCCCAGTGAACCGAGAGGCTTTGCTCCCCTTATAAGCTGAGCCTTAACCCTCTCTCCGTACATATATGGATCGTTCCCCAGGACTATCCCCCATTCCATGATAAGTGCCGCACAGCCAGACACAAATGCCGCCGCCAGCGATGTGCCATCGGCATTTCCGTATCCATACTCACCATAGCTGACAGTCACTCCGACACCCGGAGCTGCAATATCCGGTTTTATGGCATTATCCGACGTAAAACCCCTGCCAGAAAATCCCGTTATGGATGCATTTACCTGATCATAGGCAGCCACCGTTATTATATTTGATGCCGTACCCGGGATCGTGAGGGTTCCATACACCGAAGGATTCTCAAATGCAACCTGCCCCGTCACATAACTGTCACCGGGTAGATACGCATTGAATATCCCATTTGTAATGCTCTTCGGTGCAATCCTCACATGCCATATCCCCTGCTCTATATCCCCGGTCTCAGACTGGAAAAATACATATATGAGCTGCTTGACATTGTAAGGTGAAGGTCCCTGGAATATACCAAGCAACTCCGTGCTCCCATAATACGCCCCGGATACTATCTGTCCCTCCGTGAGATACGCCACAAGGTCGTAGGACGGCGAATAGACGAGCACATCGAAGCTGTCGATATAGTTTTTCCATATCTGCAGGCCAAAGTTTTTCACACCGGCCGCCACCGCAATGTCAATACTCGCATAGCTTACATTTCCAAGCATACCGCTGGTATGCAGTTGTCTTCCACCGTCATTTCCTGAACCCGTGACAACACACACCTTAGCCATCTGGGCCACAGAATTAACAAACAGCTCAAGTGTCGACGTGCCATCATGGGCTCCAAAGTTATTTCCATATGAAAGATTTATCACTACCGGAGTTCCAGTCTCTATGCTGTATCTCACAAGCAGATCTATCCCCATCATTATACCTATCGTGTCCGGCAGCGCGCGTTCAAGCGACTGTTCAACGACAATGATCCGGGCTTTTCCCGCCACTCCTATATTGCTCCCGGCGGCCACAGATGCAACCTCCGTGCCGTGCTGCTCTCCCATGACACCGGGCAGCCGCCTGTCCTCATACATTTGCCCGATCTCACTTTGATCATATATCCGTCCAAGACCATAGCGGTTTGGGTAAGTTCTTTCATAATCTGTATTCTGGTTCCAATACATGACTATCCTGGAGCCGGCGTCATCTGCAAATTCCCGGTTGAGGATATTCACGCCGCTATCTATAATTCCGATACATACGCCTTCGCCTGTGAGCCCATACTTTGACATGAAATTTTCCGTTATGCAGGATACGTATCTGTCATAGGCGACACCCGCACCATAACTGTAATATTGAGCTTTATCGATATAAAGTACCCTCGGCTCCTCCTGAAGCCTTTTTATATTGTAGGAATACACGTTCACTATGGCATATCCCCCGAGCAGATAAACGCAGCTATTCAGAATATCTCCCTCAAGATCATCTATGTCACCGGAATGTCTGATTATCAGCATCCACGAATCATCGGATGCGTTATATCCAAGATAAAGACTGCTGTACGGCATGTAACCATCCGCATCCATGGCAAGTTTAAGTTCAGGACTTATTTTGTCATCCATACATATACATTTCTCATTTTTTATCATTATATTGCACAAAATATCGCTCTATGTCGCAAATTGTTTGCTTATTTCGCACTTTTTAGGATGTTTTAGCACTTTTCCACATTATCCACAGATTTATACACATTTTTCAAATATATAGTCGTATATTGAAAAACTTAACCACATTTCCATCAACAAATTAAAAATTCAATCGAAATATCGATGCTTCATTTATTGTAATACGACCATTTTCTTACCAGCCCACATATATAATTCCAATTGCACTACATGAAAAGAAGTGAATTATTTGAACTTTCTGACAAATGTATTACTAGGCAGACATTCAAGGATCACCAATGCTATCGGTTACCTGGACACAGGTAACACGCTAAGATGCAATCTCACAGGACGCAACGTCGCCGTGACTACATACGCCGTAGCCATCGAACTGGCTCCACCGGAACTGACTCCACTGCTCGATGACTACATCAAAAAACCGTCTTCCATATATGAATATGATTACCGTGATGACATTCCGGCCGGAATACACATAATTCCCTACAATACAATATGCTCCGGAAATCAGCTTATGCTCGCCATGGACATTGACTACATGTTCATCGACAGCTCATACATGGAACACAGACCACTGATCGGTATCAGCCCAAATACATTTAATATACTTCACACAGACAAATGTATTCTTTTAAGCAAATATTATATGAAAAGAGGCAAAAGACATGTTAAACACAATAAGGGGTAACGACTTCAAATTTACTGTTGCCAGCAATATTTCACTGCGCTCCCTGAAAAGCGGCAAAGATATATATTATATTGGAGGAACCGAGGTACTTCCCGCCCCGCTGGAGCCCCACGAGGAGGCCGTGGTCATAAACGAACTCACAAACAACCAGTCTGATTCCGCAAAGAAAATGCTGATAGAGCGAAATCTGCGACTTGTCGTATACATTGCTAAAAAATTTGACAACACGGGTGTCGGAATTGAGGATCTGATATCCATAGGCACGATCGGTCTCATCAAGGCCATAAACACCTTCAAAAATGACAAAAACATAAAGCTTGCTACCTACGCATCAAGATGTATTGAAAATGAGATACTCATGTTTCTCCGTCGCAACAGCAAGCTCAGAACAGAGGTGTCCATCGATGAACCGCTGAATGTTGACTGGGACGGCAACGAACTGCTTCTGTCCGACATTCTGGGAACGGATGAGGACGTAGTCTACCGTGATCTGGAGACAGAGGTAGACTACAATCTCCTCGACAATGCCATATCAAAGCTCTGTGAAAAGGAACGCACCATCATAGAACTGCGGTATGGAATAAACACCATAGGTGGGGTAGAAAAGACTCAGAAGGAGGTGGCTGATCTCCTGGGAATATCCCAGTCCTACATATCCAGGCTGGAAAAAAGAATAATCAAGAAGCTTCGCAGAGAGATAATGAAGCAATACTGATACACACAGACAAATATGACCGGGAAGCTGCATACATCCGTTGTTCTGCAGTCTCCCGGTCATAATCTTTCAGTGACGATATTATGTCATTATGACATACTGACATACTGTCAGTGATGATATCCCACCATACGTCTCTTGTAATCATCCACTTTATCCCTCAGTTTGGTGTAGTCCTTTTCCTTGAGCTGCCCCTCCTCATTAAGCTTCGTAACCAGCTCATCAAGTTCCTTCAAGGCTTTATGCGCCAGATCCTTGTAATTGTTCGCCAGATTCATATCCAACTCATTCACAGCCGAATTCACCTGCTGTTTTACCTTTCTACTCATCATAATATATCACCGCCCATTCATTTCAAGATCTTATTCCCACGTATACCAAAAGAGCCTGAAACCCTTGATTCTACTCAGGTTTCAGGCTCAATATAATGCCGGCTGCGGGACTTGAACCCGCACGATGTTGCCACCAACAGATTTTGAGTCTGCCTCGTCTGCCAATTCCGACAAGCCGGCGCTTGCGACATTTGTTATATTAACACATGCCCCATTTAGTGTCAACTACTTATCATCCCCTGTTATCCTTCGCGCAACCACGACAAATCTGCCATCCTCAATGTGTGAAGCGCATGTTGAAAGTGTGATGAGTTCATCACCGTACTCAGCCGTAACACCGCTGTCATATGCTGTGTTTGACTTGACAAAATCAATATATTCATCAAATTCCGCCTTATCCGCAGCGTTAAAGAACTCATAATAATGATAGTGCTCCGTGTCATCGTCAGGATATATCTCCGATCGGAATGCACCGATGACCTCGTATGTTCCGGTCTCATACAACGTGTCAAACTTGATATTCTTATGCTTCTTATAAAAGCTCTCGTCCTCATACTGAAGCAGCTCTCTGAACATTATTCCCGACTTCATGTTATGTCCGTATATGAGAACATTGTCCGTTCTGTCATCAAACGGTCTGCAGTTCGTATCTATGAACGGTGTACCCGGATCACTCCAGTTCTTATCGAAGTCCAGATGCAGATAATAATCGTTGTCATCGGGAGTGTACATGACCGGATAATCTATGGTCGTGCCATCGATCGTGAGCCATCCTGCAATATCACTGTTCTTCTCGTATAACTTCTCGAATTTCTTGAGTATCTTCTTCTCGCCATTGTCCTTACTTTTATCCGAGACCTCCACCGTAACCTTTTCGGTATCATCCCCATCGGTATCGAGCATTCCTTTAAGATCATTGAAGTTATTCTGCGCATTCTTCGCAATATAATAATACCTTACAAGATACGCACCGCTCCCAACTGCTATAAGTAAAAAAACGACCAGCAGTATGTCCAGAACTATATCCTTTGCTGTTCTCTTTTTCTTTTGTTTTGATCTGTCTGCATTCTTTCTGTTCATGTCTTACCCTCAAAAGAAAACTAAAAAGGCTTCTGTACCTGCATACAGAAGTCCTTTTGTTGATTAATAATACTTCTTGTTTCCCCACAGATTCTTTTTCTTAAGATCAACATACTCTGAATATGCCTGTTCAAGTATCTGCTTCTCGTTAGGAAATTTCAGAAGGTGGTAGGCTTCATGGTATTTGTAGTAACCGGAATCCACGAAATACTCTTCTCTCTGTGGCTTGCTGTAATAGCTGTCAGACATCATGAGATACCAATGAACATCCTTATTTACCACATCAAATGCCGTGTTAAAAGTGTAATTGCTCTTTCCCACGTATTTGATTATAGATGCGCTTACACCTGTCTCCTCTTTCACTTCTCGCAAGGCGGTCTCATCGTGCTCCTCGCCCTTTTCAACAGTTCCCTTGGGGAGAACCCATCCTTCGTATTTGTTCTTGTAGTTCTTATACAACAACAATACTTTTCCTCTGAAGATTACCACCCCTCCACAGCTTGTTGCTTCTATCACTGCAATTCCTCCTGTTTCTTCCGGGTGTGTAATTAAAACTTGAAGTCAGTATATCATATGTCAAATTATTTTTAAAGTAAATATGATCACGTATTAAGGGCATACGCATCATTTTGTGCAATTATTTCACATAATTATAGTATGCGTCAAAGAGCTGTCTGGCAATATACTTTGCTGAAGCTCCAGTTGAGCTTGCATTCTCAACTATGACACATACGACAATATCCGGATCATCAACATTTGAGAATCCAACAAACCACGAATGTGAATCCATGTTGTCGTTGAACTCCGCAGTACCTGTCTTTCCGGCTATGGTATATGAGCAATCTGCAAATGCATCCGATGCCGTACCATATGATGTTACGCCAAGCATCAGATCCTTCAGAAGTCTTGCGTCAGATGCAGATATGATCTTACCGTAGGTGTTCGGCTTGAATGTCTTTACAAGATTGCCATCGCATGTCTCTATCCTGTCGATGAGATATGGGGACATCATGACTCCTCCGTTTGCTATGGTGCTCATGATCATGGCACTGTGCAGAGGTGTTATAAGTGTGTCGCCCTGTCCTATGGCTGTCTGCGGTATCTCCGAATCATCTGAGGTTGCATTTAACTCGAATACTGATTTTCTGTAATATCCGTCATAAGGAAGATCCTTGTTAAACAGGAACTTCTCACACAGATCCTTGTACGACTGCTTGTTGAGCTTCATTCCTATATTGGCAAATGAAGTGTTACATGATTTCGCCAGTGAGTCCGCCAGATCCACAGTTCCATGAACCGCATAATCTGAGCAGTGTATCTGTACTCCGTCAAATATATCCTCGCCCTCGCACTCATACGAATATTTCTGATAATTGCTGTTCTCATGAATATACTCCAGAACCGTGAGTACCTTGAAGGTTGAACCAGGTGGATACAGACCCTGTGTTGCACGATTCAACAGATAAGAGCTGTCAGAATCCTGTGAATCCTCTATCACACTGTCTATATAGTTCGGATCAAAATCAGGCTTTGAGACCATGGCAAGGATCTTTCCAGTATCCGGTTCCATAACCACAACAGCGCCGTCATTATATCCCAGTGCATCGTAAGCCGTGCTCTGCAGCGTGGTATTCAGTGTACTTATGACATTGTTTCCCAGACTCTTCTCATTCCTGAGCTTGTTGTATGTCTGCGTGATTATGTTCTGGTTTGATGTCAGGAGATAGTACGCGGAGCTCATCTCAAGTCCCGCCTGTCCGTTGCTGTCATATCCGACAACATGTGCGAACACATTGGAATATGGATAATTTCTGTACTCGTTTCCATCATCATCCGTCAATGTCTCCGCAAGGACATTTCCATCGCTGGATATGATGCTTCCCTTCTTTATCTTCTCCGCATAGAGAGACTGTCTCCCATTGTATGAATTGGCGATGAATGTTCTTGAATCCCTCACCATAAACACGATAATATATGCAAACATACAGATAAAGATTATGACAACAAAATATGTTATAACCAGAACAGGCACATTCTTTTTGTCATTTGTCTTCTTGTCCAGAATGTCACTATTCTCCCCAGAATTCATCTGAGTTCGTCTCTTTCCTGTCGTATCCTGTCTTTGCTTTGCGCTGGACTGGCTTTTTCTGTTTGCGTTGTTTTTCACCGCTGTTTGACTGACCTCTGACCGCGACTGGGGTCTCTGGCCACTCTTCCCTGCTGATACTTTCCTGTCTGACATTTTTATCAACTCCACTGTTCTCTAATACACATATACCCTGAATTATTCCAAATATAATGAGTGTGCTGACAACCGAACTCACTCCATAGCTCACAAGCGGCAGCGTCACACCCGTAGATGGTATGAATTTCACAACACCGCCAACGTTCAGGAATATCTGGAATATGAAGCATATTGTAAAACCAAAGGCTACATTCTTATAAAAAGCATCTCTTATCTTCATCGATATATTGATGAAATATATGAAGCAGCTCAGATACATAAGAAGCAGGCAGAGTCCAAATATAACTCCAAGCTCCTCACATATCGCAGCAAATATAAAATCACTGGACACGACCGGTATCGATGTCGGAAGTCCCTGGCACAGACCCGATCCCTCGAATCCTCCCGAGCCTATCGCAAACAGACTCTGTGCAACCTGATATCCACTTCCATCTATATATTCAATCGGGTTAAGCCATGCATCGATTCTCATGGTGACATGGCTGAAATGATCCTTCAAAAGCATATATCCAACCACAGCAAGAACCGAACCTCCGAGGCCTCCGCCTATGAGTATGCTGTGCTTACCAGTGGCAAGGTACAGCATCATGACAAATACCATGAAAAAGATCACCGCACCACCGAGATCCGTCTCCGCCACCAGAACCAGCATGAAAAGTCCTGCTACACAGATTGTTTTCATCATATCCTTAATGTTCTTTGCCTTTTCAAATGAGCTGGCAAGGAAGAATACAAATATGATCTTGACTATCTCCATAGGCTGCATCGATATTCCGCCTATGCTTATCCAGTTGTTTGAACCATATTTATCAACTCCCACATGCGGGATGAACACCGTGCACAGGAAGCCTATACCAAACACCGCATAGAATATAGTCCATTTCTTTATCTGCGTGAACTTGACCACAAACAATGGCACAAATGCAGTCACCACCAGCATGATCGTGGCAAATAGAAACTGCTTCTTCGCCAGGTCAAAATCAAGTCTTGTCAGCATGACATAACCTATGAGAAGAAGGAATGACATGTTATTCGTTATAAGTCTCGATGAGCCCTTATAAATGGTATGATATGAAACCATATATGTTATGGATACTATCATCTGCAACAGATAAAATATAAGTATGCTCTTCTTCTCATAATGCAGATATAATGTCAGATAGCAAAGAAAGTGTATCATGAACACATAAAATATCTGCACATTAAGCGCCCGCCGTTTCTTATCGGCAGGCACAGGCTTTAAAACCGTAAAGCATTTTACGGTGTATAAAACCATAAAAAATATGATCAAATACTTCGCTATCTCCGTTACTATTGTTATCATGTTTCCACCTTTATCAAAAAGTCTTAATCGATTCCTTTGTAATAATGTCCCCTGGTATACTGATCTACAGACATGGATACCGCTTTCCCCCCTGACAGGGCAATCTCCAGACTGTCCATTATATCCTTCACTTTATTAGTATCCTCAATAGTAAATTCAATATAACAGTCTTTATCTGAAATACCGGTTTCAGCCAGTCTGTCTATCATATTTGTAGGAACACCATTATATATAATGTTATAGCAGTGCGCACAGTCATTTCTGACGTAAAATCTGTTTCCCCTGTCATCCGTCAGGACATTCCTGGACATCTTCCTTGAGGCACAACCGTTCATGTAATTGCCTGCTATACAGTTTGCAGTGATCATAACCTTCTGATGACCATAGAGCTTTATGAGTGTATCATATGAAAGACCATGTATCTCATCAAGTGTGAGCTCGTTTGAGCACATAAAGCACACATCACCCATATTCTCTCTATAGAAATCAAACGCATTATCATTATACGCATAGAGACTGGCATCTGCGATCACGAGTCCCTTATAGTCCAACTTCTTTAGAATTCCCAGCTCGTCATAATTTCTGATCATCACACCGTCAAATGAACCAAGTTCACCGGAAAGACCTGAATATCTGTCAAGCTCTCTCTGCCGCAATACCTCAGGCAGAGCAAGGATCACTCTGAATCCGGCCTGCTTCAATTCATCTGCATATTTTCTGACATTATAATCTACTATTACATTGCTGACCCATTTATAATTCTTAACAATATTTACATGGTCAGCGTCCGACACTCCAACTGTAACACCGTGAACAGTGTTGTTTTTCACATTTTCAAGAGGTCTTTCAGCGCCAGGCAGGCCAGTTCTTACTGCACCGCCATCCCGCCTGTAACTCTGTGAGATCTGCAGTCCAAGCTGTTCAAGCGCCTCCCGCCTCAGGTTGTTCACTGCGCTTATCTGTACAAACAGGTTGTCAGATACATCAGCAGTTATATCCCCGAGCACATAATCTGTACCGCCTGTCTTTTTGATCTTGTCAACTATCTGCGACTTCGTGACAGGCTTGTTAAGTGCCTGTGTACACACAGGCCCCTCGACTGAGACAGAACACTTTCCTTCTACAGTTGAAAGCTTAAGCTCTAATGGCTGATCCGCATACGCACTGACATGTGCAACGAGCTCTATCTTCCTGTCGGCATTTATTATATTATTCTGTATATCTTCCAGAAGCTTACCGTTTCTTGTACGGTATACATCATTGAACTTTGCAATGCTCCTGAATGACTTCGCCTTAAGTCTGACATTCTTTCCCGCTTTTGCCGCCACATTGCATGTGAGCTCCACATCGCCATTTCTGCCTCTTATCTCAAGGACATCGCCTGCGGATACATTCTCGTCAAGTTTTATATCCACATATGGCTTTTCTACCGCATTCACACGCCCAACCTTAATTCCTGTGTGGTTCGGTCTGCTGTTCGCAAGCATCTTTTTGCCATTGGATGTGTAATAATAACCTGAGCAGAATCCGCCCCTGTTATATATGTCGAGAAGCTTCTTCTCCTGCTCCTCTGCCAGTTTCTCCACTGATTCGCCCGCCAGATAAGCATCTCTGACCTCACGGTACGCAGTCACGGTTGCAGCCACATACTCTGGCTTTTTCATTCTTCCCTCTATCTTGAAAGAATCAATTCCCGCATCTATGAGCCTGCTCAGACTCTTCAACATGCACATATCCTTCAGGCTGAGCATATACTCATTTACATCATTTGAGGTATACTGCTTTCTGCACGGCTGGGCACACCTTCCCCTGTTACCGCTTCTTCCTCCGGCAAAGCTGCTCATCAGGCACCTTCCGGAATAGCTGTAACACATCGCTCCGTGGACAAATGTCTCCACCTCTATATCAACATTTTTCTTGATCTCTGTGATTTCTGACAATGACAATTCTCTCGATGGCACAAATCTGGTCATGCCTATGCTTTTCAGAAACGCAGCGCCCTGTGAACTGGACACGCTGAGCTGTGTACTTCCGTGCAGTGGAAGGTCTGGAAACGACTTGCCCAGAACGGAGACAACTCCCATATCCTGTACAATTATCCCATCCACGCCCTGCCTGTAATAAGGCTCCACATATGATGGGAGCCTTTGTATCTCTTCATTCTTAAGCAGTGTGTTGATCGCCATATAGACCTTCACTCCGAATCTGTGACAATAGTCTATGGTATCAAGCAATTCTTTTTCATCAAAATTACCGGCAAATGCCCGGGCACTGAACATACTGCCTCCAAGATATACCGCGTCTGCATATGCATTGACTGCAGCTTTCACCGCCTCCGTGTTGCCCGCCGGTGCCAAAATTTCAGTCTTATTTAACATTTTTCTCCGCTTCAAGTTTTATGATCTGTCTCTGAAGTTCACTTATCTTCTCTTTGTATTCCTCTATCATCTTCTGTGCAGACTCATACTTTATCTGCACCTCGATAACCTCATGTCTCAGATCATATATCTGCTTATCCTTGTCGTCATCCTCGGTGAGCATCTGATTGACCTGATCCTTTGCCTTAAAGTAGTCATCGGCTATATTCAGTGCAAGCAGAACATTCTGATACTCTGCGTTAAATCTCCTGTACGCCTCAGATGACTGACATTCTGCTATCTTGCCATTGATATATGTCGCCACATTCTGGAGATAGTCCTCGCTCTCCTGGCCGCTCAATGTATATACTTTATTGTTGATTACCACCTTGATATCATTCTTCTGTGCCATATCCCATTCTCCTTTACTTATCCTTTATAAATGCATCCAGTCCAAAATGTCTGTAACATAGATCAGTGACAACTCTTCCCCGGGGAGTTCTGTTTATGAATCCATTCATTATGAAATACGGCTCATACACATCCTCTATCGTGCCCGGATCCTCACCGACGGCAGCCGCCAGTGTATCCAGACCGACAGGCCCTCCTGCAAATTTCTCTATCATTGTCATTAATATATTTCTATCGTTCACGTCCAGTCCCACGGAATCGACCTGAAGCTTGTCCAGAGCGGCCTTAGCAACATCGTGATCTATATGGCCGTCATGACACACCTCAGCATAATCCCTGCAGCGCTTGAGAAGTCTGTTCGCAAGTCTCGGTGTACCTCTTGATCTTCTTGCGATCTCAAGTGCACCCTCCTCGTCTATGTCAACTCCAAGAACCTCCGCTGACCTCATCACTATCTCTCTCAGATCGTCATGGGTATAAAATTCCAGCTTGTCCACCATTCCAAATCTGTCCCTTAGGGGAGCCGACAACATTCCGACCCTCGTCGTTGCACCTATCAGTGTAAATCTTGGCAGATCAAGTCTGATCGACCTTGCACCTGCGCCCTTGCCTATCACAACATCTATTGCGTAATCCTCCATAGCCGGATAGAGCACCTCCTCAACCTGTGTGCTGAGTCTGTGTATCTCATCGATAAACAAAATGTCGTTGTCCGACAGATTGTTGAGTATCGCGGCAAGCTCACCGGGCTTTTCTATGGCAGGTCCCGAGGTGATCTTGATATTTACCCCCATCTCATTTGCCACAATGGTCGACAGCGTCGTCTTACCAAGTCCCGGCGGTCCATACAGAAGCAGATGATCCAGTGGCTCATTTCTCTTCTTCGCCGCCTCTATGAATATGTGCAGATTATCCTTGACCTTTTTCTGTCCAATATACTCCGACAGATACTGAGGTCTGAGATTATATTCACTTTTCTGTTCTTCTATGTCCAAGCTTTCTGTTGAAATAATTCTGCCCATTTTTTCTACCTATCTGATCAATATTCTATATCATAAATCTGAGTGCCGCCTTAAGGAGCTGCTCCTCATCCATATCCGCTGAACCATCTACATGCGAAACAGCACGTCCCGCCTCAACACCTGAATATCCAAGTTCTGTGAGAGCTGATATGACATTTGTTCTCACATCGCCTGCAGCGGTCTGCACAGCAACCGAATCATTGTATGCTGCATCTATCATATCCTCCATGCTCAGCTTATCCTTGAGCTCCAGAATGATCCTCGAAGCGCCCTTTGCCCCGATTCCATTAGCCTTTGATATGGCCTTTACATCCTCAGATATGACCGCAAGCCTGAGCTCGTTCACGGTGAGTGTTGACAGAAGAGACATGGCAACCTTTGGCCCCACACCGCTCACTCCCAGCAGTATCTTGAACACATTGAGTTCATCTGCATTCTCAAAGCCAAACAGACATATCTCATCCTCGCGTATATACATGTATGTGCTTACTTTTATCTCTGAATGTACCGGTGGAAGCTTCTCCATAAACTTTCCGGATACCATGAGCTGATACCCTATTCCACCACACTCGATCACTATATAATTGTCACCCTTTATTTCAAGTGCTCCTCGAATATATGAAATCATCCGTTAACTCTTCCTGTCCTGTAATATATGACGGTATATCAAAATCGCATAGAAACCGACATTAAATCTTCGTAATTATATCATATTATTTATCAATTGTGAATATATGTTTGCTTTTTTGAAAAACGACAGCTACTATATATATTGCATAACAATGCACGTTCTATAATGTACCTTACGCAAGGAACCAAAAGGAGCCATTATGATAATTTTTAAATATACTGAAGACATAAATGTAGATACAGCTCACATATCGGACGAGCTGTCGGATATACTCTATTTTGATATAGAAACAACCGGCCTCAGCGCCAAACGTTCGGATCTCTATCTGATCGGATGTTCATATTTCTCAGACAGTGCATTTCGCACCCAGTTGATATTCAATGACAACGGAACTTCAGAGCCTGAAATGCTGTCCCATTTTGAACAGATCCTAAAGAATCACAAAATACTGGTGTCATACAACGGCGATACCTTTGACATCCCCTACTTGCTGAAAAAGATGGAGCAATTCGACGTGGACACTACGCTTGACAATATACAGAGCGTGGATATATATAGAACAACCAGAAAATACAAAAAGCTTCTGCGTCTGGACTCGGCTAAGCAGTTTGACATAGAGCATCTGATTGACTTCCAGAGAAATACTTTTATATCAGGAGGCGATCTTATATCCGCCTACAAGCATTATCTGAGTTCTCACGACGAATCTCTGCTTGACGATATGCTCACCCATAACCATGACGATATAAGAGGGCTTATATCTATATCTGAATTTGTGAATATCCCTCATATTCCTGATGACTTTCAGATAGATGATATATCCGATACCATCGATTCAATAACATACAACTGTTCCATTCCAAAGCTTCCATGCCGCATAACGGAATCCCTGAATGGAATTCTTGTAAATGCATGTGACACACATATGCATGTGGTCGTTCCAAAGACCCGGGACACCGAAATGAAATACTTCTTCAAGGACTACAAAAATTATTACTATCTACCTATGGAGCACATGGCCATACACAAATCAATGGCGGCTTATGTGGACGATGCCCACAAGGAAAAAGCGACAAAGGACAATGCTTTCACCACCAAGACCGGCAGCTTCATACCCTGTCCACCAGGATTTCACGGAGAGATATTCTATGATACAGATCTTAAAGGAAACCGTTTTCTTTCGGACAGCACCGAATTACACGAAAAATGTGAGCAATCCCACGCCTATATCCTTGCAGTCCTGAACAAACTATTCTGATATAAATATTCTGGCATAAAAAAACCGTAGTCATTATCGACTACGGTTTTCTTAACTGTCTATATATCAGATTACTCCTCTGTGTCCTCTGCTACATCATCTGTATACTCTGGAGCTGGAAGTAATTCCTTTACGCTGAGACTGATCTTCTTGTCATCTGCATTGCACTCAACAACAACTGCCTCAACCTCATCGCCTACCTTGTATACATCCTCTGGCTTGTTAACATGCTCATATGAGATCTGTGATACATGGAGAAGTGCGTCAACACCTGGCTCAAGCTCGATAAATGCACCGAAATCAGCCATTCTTGCTACCTTACCTGTAACTACTGTTCCAGGAGCATACTTCTCTGCTGCGTTAAGCCATGGGTTTGTATCATCAAACTTAAGGCTGAGAGCAATCTTCTCGCCGTCAATGTTCTTGATGAATGCCTTAACAGTATCACCAACCTTGAGAACTGACTTAGGATCGTCAACTCTTCCCCATGACATCTCTGAGATGTGAAGAAGTCCGTCTGCTCCACCGAGATCTATGAATGCACCGAAGCTTGTAACGTTCTTTACAACACCCTCAACTATCATTCCAACTTCTATTCTATCAAACAGAGCCTTTGCAGCCTCTGCCTTTCTTGCTGCAACGATCTGCTTTCTGTTACCAATTATTCTTCTCTTCTTTGGCTGGTACTCTGTGAGTACAAACTCGATATCCTGATCAAGGTACTTGTCAAGATTCTTCTCATATGTATCTGAAACAAGACTAGCAGGGATAAATACTCTTGTCTCATCGTACATAACGTTAAGTCCACCGCTTACAACCTGAACAACCTTACCTGTAAGGATCTCTCCTGACTCAAGAGCAGCCTCAAGCTTCTCATTAGCCTTCTCTGCAGCAACTCTCTTGTATGAGAGAAGAACTGATCCCTCGCCATCGTTTGTCTTAACAACCTTGGCTGTTATCGGATCATCAACATGTACAAGCTCTGTCAGATCTGCATTAGGTGTGTTGGTATACTCGCTTCTAGGAATAATACCATCTGACTTGTAGCTGATGTCTACCAGAATCTCATCAGGCTTAACATCGATAACTCTACCTTCTACTATCTCTCCTGTCTTGATTGAGACTCTGCTCTCATCATTCTTTAATAATTCTTCAAAATTCATCTCGTCCATCCTACCATGAACCTCCTTAATAATTTTGTTTGGGGTAGATGCCCCAGCTGTAATACCTACCCTACTAACGGATTCAAAAGTAGTCAAATCCAAATCAACGAGTGTCTGTATATAGTAAGTATTCTCACATTCTTTTTTACTAATCTCATATAACTTCTGAGTATTAGAGCTGTTCCGACCACCTATAACAATCATGGCATCTACCTTTGATGCAATCTCCTGCGCCTCCCTTTGACGCACAGACGTAGCATTACAGATAGTCTTATAAGCAGTAACATTATACAATTTATTTCGAATAATATCAACAATATAATTAAATTTTCTGTAATTAAAAGTTGTCTGACTAACTATCGATATATTATCCGCTGTTTTGACCTCTCCGTCAATATATTTTCTTACAAAAGCCTCAGCCTCCTCCTCGGAACCTATGACTACCGGAGGCTCTACACACCAGCCCACGATTCCTTTCACCTCGGGATGGCTTGAGTCGCCTATGATGACGACTGTATTTCCTTTCTGTCCTTCCTCGCGCACTATGTTGTGTATCTTCTTGACAAATGGACAGGTCGCATCTATCACCGTATTCCCACCAGCCTCCAGAATGTCATATATCCTTTTCTCAGCGCCATGGGATCTGATTATGACCTTGCTGTCTTTTATCTCAAGCAATTCGTCATCACTGTCGATCACCTGCACTCCGTGCTTTGTAAGATCACCAACCACCTCTTCATTGTGTATTATCTGACCATAAGTATACACATTTTCCTCATCAGCATGTTCGTATGCTGTATCCACCGCACGCTGAACGCCAAAGCAGAATCCGGCACTCTTTGCAAGTAATATCTCCATATCTAAACCACCTGTATTACATTCTCTCTCTTGCAAGTCCGACTATAGTGTCTGTAACCTGCTCTATCGTCATATCTGAGCTGTCGATAAGAACCGCGTCATCAGCCCTCTTTAAAGGAGCTGTTTTTCTCTCCATATCCTGCTTATCCCTCTGGATTATATCCTGCTCTATCTTCTCTATATCAATATTCTCGGCGCCCTTTGCGACAAGCTCGTCATATCTTCTTTTGGCCCTCACTGCCGAAGAGGCGGTAAGGTATACCTTGAGCTCTGCTGAAGGAAGTATATTTGTTCCTATATCCCTTCCATCCATGACAACATCATTTGAAGCAGCGAGATCCCGCTGGAGTGACAGAAGCTTTTCCCTGACGCATGGAAGTGCAGATGCCTTTGAAGCCATATTACCAGCAGCCTCAGTTCTCAGCTTTCCTGTTACATTCTCGCCGTTAAGGTAGACCTGCTGTGCTCCATCCTCATATTTTATTTCCACGGAAATGTCCGCTATGCTTTTCTCCACCAGATCTTCATCGCTGGCAGATATATTGCTTTCTGTGAGATATACAGCCACCGCCCTGTACATAGCACCTGTATCCACATATATAAAACCAAGCTCGCCTGCCGCCTTTTTTGCTATCGTGCTTTTGCCTGCACCTGCAGGTCCATCTATTGCTATATTCATATCTTCGTCTCCCTGTAATTAAATTGACTGTCGTCCACGCCTATTGTAAACTCTCGGAAGCAGAAAGTCCAGCCAGATATCCAGTCGACCACGCCACCTGCAGGTTAAATCCACCTGTCAGCGCATCGATATCCAGCAGTTCTCCGGCAAAATACACGCCCCCCACAAGCTTAGACTCCATGGTGGAAGGATTTACCTCTTTTACGCTCACTCCGCCTCTTGTGATTATAGCCTCATCATATCCCCGAAGCCCCACAAATGTAAGTCTGAATTCCTTCAGCACATCTATAAGTCTCTGTCTTTCTTCCCTGGTCACTGAGTTGACCTTCTTATACGGATCGATACCGGATCTCTCCACAACCACATCTATCATCTTGATCGGAAGCAGATCTCCAAGAGAATTCTTGAAGTCTTTGTTTGCATATTTCTTGAAATCCTTGAGGAGTCTGGCATCAAGCATATCTCTGTCCATAGCCGGCTTCAGATCTATGTACATGTCTATATCTTTTCCAATATACCTGTGTATATATGCGGAGGCCTTGATCACCAGCGGCCCACTTATGCCAAAGTGGGTAAACAGCATCTCCCCCTGTTCGTCAAATATTTTCTTCTTTCCACTGCTTATGTGAAGTGCCACGTTTTTAAGCGACAGTCCCATCATCATGGAGCAGCATTTCTCTTCTATCTCAAACGGAACCAGTGATGGACTTAACGGCTTTATCGTATGACCCATATATTCTGCCAGTCTGTATCCGTCTCCGGTAGATCCCGTGAGTGGATACGATCTTCCGCCGGTACAAATTATAACAGCATCACAGTATATCCTGTCATTGCCTGTCCCGCCGTTATCTCCTGATACGTCAACACTCTTTATCCTGCCATCCTCTATATTGATTCCTGTAACCTTCGTATTCAAATACAGACTTATATTTTTATTTCTGTTTATAAGAGTTTTGAATGCTCCTATAACGTCTGAAGAATGATCGCTTGTCGGGAACACTCTTCCTCCGCGTTCTATCTTGAGCGGACATCCGGCCTTCTCCAGATAGTCCATTATCATATTGTTGTCAAATGTATAAAAGGAGCTGTACATAAACTTGCTGTTCGTGACCACTGAATTAAAAAATCCGTCAGCGTCACATGCATTTGTCACATTACAACGTCCCTTACCTGTTATAAATAACTTTTTTCCGATCCTGTCATTCTTTTCAATGAGAATGACCTTATTCTTCTGTGCCGCTGTCAGTGCAGCCATTACCCCTGCAGCTCCTGCTCCTATAACCACTATTTTTCCTGTCATATTATCTCCATATATTAAACAAAAGGACAGAGACTCCGCTCGCGGAGCTCCGTCCCTTTTTATGATCATTTATATATCTGACCTTATGAATTCAGTTATTAAACTGGATAAGCTGTGCTGTCCTTGTCAGCAAGTGTGACATCGACCTTCTTATCCTGAGCCTCTCTGTACTTGAAGAAGTCAGTTGCAACCTGTGGGAACAGTGCATATGTGAGTACATCCTCATCCTGCTTCTTGTACTGGATCATCTCCTTCTCAATCTTGTCGAGCTCGTTCTCAAGAAGATCTGCTGGACGGCATGTGATCTGCTCCTCATCGCCGATAACCTTCTTCTTAACCTCTGGATCAACAGGCTTTACTGACTGACCATACTCGCCACGTACAAGTGCCTTTGACTCCTTTGTACACATCTTGTATCTCTCGCCTGTTACGACGTTGAGAACTGCCTGCGTGCCAACGATCTGGCTTGAAGGAGTAACAAGTGGTGGCTCACCATAGTCCTTACGAACTCTAGGAACTTCCTCAAGAACGGCCTCAAACTTATCCTCAGCACCCATCTCCTTGAGCTGTGATACGAGGTTTGAAAGCATTCCACCAGGTACCTGGTAGAGAAGTGTCTTAACGTTAACGCCAAGAACCTTTGGATTTAAGAGACCGCTTGCGATCCACTCTTCTCTGAGTGGTCTGAAGTAGTCTGCTATCTCAGCCAGAAGCTTCTGATCCAGACCTGGATCAAACTCTGTTCCCTCAAATGTCTTGGCCATAACCTCTGTTGCAGGCTGTGATGTACCAAGCGCAAGAGGTGAGATTGCTGTATCGATGACATCACATCCAGCCTCTACAGCCTTGAGGTATGTCATTGAAGCTACACCTGATGTGTAATGTGTATGAAGCTGAATTGGAAGGCTTGAACCATCCTTGAGTGCCTGTACAAGCTCTGTAGCCTTATTTGGAACAAGAAGTCCGGCCATATCCTTGATACAGATTGAATCTGCTCCCATATCCTCGATTCTCTTTGCCATATCCTTCCAGTAATCCAGAGTATATGCATCACCGAGTGTATATGAAAGAGCTACCTGGGCATGTCCACCCTCTTTATTACAAGCCTTAACTGATGTCTGAAGGTTTCTAAGATCGTTCAGACAGTCAAATATTCTGATGATATCAATACCATTTGCGATTGACTTCTGTACGAAATACTCTACAACATCATCTGCATAATGACGGTATCCGAGGATATTCTGTCCTCTGAAGAGCATCTGCAGCTTTGTATTCTTGAATCCATCTCTGAGCTTTCTGAGTCTCTCCCATGGATCCTCCTTAAGGAATCTGAGTGATGCATCAAATGTTGCACCGCCCCAGCACTCTACTGAATGATAACCAACCTTATCCATCTTGTCGATGATAGGAAGCATCTGCTCGGTTGTCATACGAGTAGCTATAAGTGACTGATGCGCATCACGCAGTACAGTTTCCGTAATCTTTATCGGTTTCTTATCTGCCATTTTATCGTCCTCCTATATAATTTCATTGCCTAAATTCTTAATTAAATTCCAAATATTGCAAGGAATGTACCAGCTGCTACGGCTGTACCGATAACACCTGCAACATTTGGTCCCATAGCATTCATCAGAAGGAAGTTTGTAGGATCATACTGTGCTCCAACCTTCTGTGATACTCTGGCTGCCATTGGAACGGCTGATACACCAGCAGAACCGATAAGCGGATTAACCTTGCCCTTTGTCGCCCAGCACATGAGCTTACCGAAGAGAACTCCGGCTGCTGTACCAACTGCGAATGCGACAAGACCAAGGAATACTATCTTAAGTGTACTCATCTTAAGGAATGCCTCTGCACTTGTAGAAGCACCTACTGAAGTACCAAGTAAGATAACTACGATATACATAAGAGCGTTTGAAGCTGTCTCTGTGAGCTGCTTAACAACGCCGCACTCTCTGAAGAGATTACCAAGCATCAGCATACCTACAAGTGGTGCTGTTGTTGGAAGTATAAGAACTACCACAAGTGTAACGATGATAGGGAAGAGGATCTTCTCGATTTTGGTTACAGGTCTGAGCTGTGGCATTCTAACAAGTCTCTCCTTCTTTGTTGTGAGAGCCTTCATGATAGGTGGCTGTATAACAGGTACAAGTGACATATATGAATATGCCGCAACTGCTATAGGTCCGAGAAGTGTTCCACCCATGCCGAGCTTACCGGCAAGGTAGATAGATGTAGGACCATCTGCACCACCGATGATCGATATAGCCGCAGCCTCTTTGCCGTTGAATCCCATAAGGAATGCAAGGAAGTAAGCTGTATAGATACCGAACTGAGCTGCAGCGCCGAGCAGGAAACTCTTCGGGTTCGCGATAAGCGGACCAAAGTCTGTCATAGCACCTACGCCCATGAATATAAGTGAAGGTAAGATACTCCACTCGTCAAGCAGGTAAAAATAATGTAACAAGCCGCCCTCTGCCATAATATCTGGGAACATGTTTACAAGAAACATACCAAATGAGATAGGGACAAGAAGAAGTGGCTCAAAACCCTTTCCGATCGCAAGATACATGAAAGCAAACGCTATAAGGATCATAACGTAATTCTTCCAGTCAAGACTTGCAAAACCGGTCTGATTAGCTAAATTTGTCAAAACGTCAACTATTGTGCTGCCCATTTAGTTGTTTCCTCCTATAAGATTTATTCTAATTCAAGCAATTAGTTGAGTGTTGCAAGTGTGTCGCCTGACTCAACACTAGCGCCTACTGTAACATCTATGCTTGCGATAGTACCATCTTCCGGAGCAACAACTTCGTTTTCCATCTTCATAGCCTCAAGGATGAGGATTACCTGACCCTTCTTTACTGAATCGCCAACATTAGCCTTTACTGCAAGGATCTTACCAGGCATAGGTGATGAAACCTTAACGCTTCCTGCGCCGCCTGCTGCTGGTGCTGGTGCTGCAGGAGCTGCTGCTGGTGCAGGTGCTGCCACTGGAGCTGCTGCTACTGGAGCTGCGCCACCTGATAATTCTTCAACTGATACATCGTATGATGTGCCATTAACTGTGATTCTATAATTCTTCATAACAATTATCCTCCTATAATTATCTCTTATTCTTTTTTCTTGGTCTTACAACCAACTTATCGTTACTTGGATAGTTTACACGAACTCTTGTCTTTCCGCCCTGTGCCGCCATAACCGCTGCTGATATAACCGCAACAAGCTCTGAGTCGTTCATAACGCTCTCACCGGTCGCTGTGTTGACAATGTCTACTATTCCAGCTGGAGCAGGTGCGCTTCCTGCAGGAGTCTCATCCTCCTTGTCAACATTTAATGTTGCAACGCTTCCAAGAGCCTTCTTTGCCTTCTCAGCCTTTCTCTTCTCTCTTGTCTCCTTGTCCAAAAGAGCCGGAACATACTTGAGAAGTGAAATTATGAATGATATGAAGATAAGTGCTATAAACACGATACCCATACCTATGAGGGTATTTGCTCCCGCATCCTTCATCTTGTCCTTAAGTGTCTGATTAGCAGCAACTTCAAATTCGGAAATCTTGTATGGATAAACACCATTTGATGCAAGCATCTGATCAGCCTCTTCTTCTGAATACTGATTCTGAGCCATCACTGAATACTTCTGAAAATTGTAAGTTACCGAATTGTCTACAAATGTTGCCTTTACTATAGCTTCTTTTTCTGCACATTCTGCATATAATGTAACAACAACCTTGTCATCAACTTCTTGTATTGTTTTATCATCTTCATCTTCGAGATTGACCGGCTTAAACTGCTGGAATTTACCATAGTCAGACTCAATCGTTGAAAAAACCTTTAATGCATCAGCAGTCGTTTCATCTACCTGACCGCCATTTGCCTCTTCATCTACATAGAAATTATATACATCTTCAACCTGCGCAATCTGCATGTAATTCGTAGCCTGTGTTTCTGCTATCTGAACCAATGTGTTTCCGTCATAGTCAAATTCTACTTTCTTGTCTGAAGACGAACATCCGGCAAGTGCAAATGTAACAGCTAACATAGAAACTATCAATAATAACTTTTTCTTTATTATCTTTTCCATTAAGTTGTCACTCCTTTATATTGTTCCATGCTTCTTGAATGGTCTGTCCTCACTCTTTGAAAAAAGCATATCGAGTGCTGCTATAACTCTCTTTCTTGTTGCATCAGGCTCGATAATGTCATCCACATATCCTCTTCTTGCTGCTGAGAGAGCTCCTGAAAGCGCCTCTGTGTACTCTGCCTTCTTATCATTGATATAAGCAAGCTTGTCACCGGCTGCTGCGATCTCATCTTCATACATGATCTTTACAGCCATCTCTGGATCCATTGTTCCGATAACTGACTTAGGCCAAGCAAATACAACATCAGCTCCGATAGCCTTTGAACACATAACTGTGTAGGCTGTACCATATGCCTTGTCAAGCATAACAGTTACCTTTGGCACTGTTGCGTTGGCATAAGCGTAAGTAAGCTTTGCAACAGCCTTTGAGATAGTCTTCTCTTCCTTTACAGTTGCTGCAAATCCCTTGATGTTTACAAGTGTGACAACTGGGATGTTGAATGAATCACAAAGCTTTACGAAATCCTCTGCCTTATATGCACCGGCTGTTGTCATGACATCCTTCTGGTTTCCGACAACACCGACTGTCTCACCGTTAAGTCTGATAAATGCAGTAACAACGTCATCTGCAAAATCCTTCTTGAGCTCGAATACAAACTCATCATCAGTGATATCTGCTATAACAGCCTTCACATCCCCTGCCTTTGTAGCAAGATCTGGAATGATTCTGTTCACATCATCCTCACATACTGCGCAGTCGCCATCATCCTCATTGTTTGATGGAAGAAGACCTACCATAGTTCTCACTGCACCGAGAAGCTCTGCCTCTGTGTCGTATACTGCGTCAACATTTGCTGTGTTCTCTGCAACATAATCTGCTGCTGCAGTGTCAAGCTTCTCTGCACGGTTCTCATCCAGTGCATTTGGACTGTTAACAAAGAGCTTAGCTCCTTCCTTAGTCATGAATGTTACGTCTGTGAGATTAGGTATAAGTGCTGCACCACCACCGCATGTACCAAATATAGCTGTGATCTGTGGTATTACACCTGATGCAAGAGTCTGCTTCATGAATACCTCTCCAAATGCATTAAGAGCATCTGTAGCCTCCTGAAGTCTGAGTCCGGCACAATCGATCAGCCCGATAACAGGTGCACCCATCTTCATTGCCATGTCGTAAAGGTTTGCGATCTTCTTGGCATGCATCTCGCCTATAGAACCGCCGAGCACCTTTGCATCCTGGCTGTAAACATAAACTAAATTGCCATCGATCACTCCATAACCGGTTATTACGCCGTCTTTTGGAGTATCCTTGTCCTGAATGTTGAAATCTGTATTTCTAGCAGTTACATATGCGCCGATTTCAACAAAACTTGAGTCATCAAGTAACATTGAAATTCTGTCACTTGCTGACAAGCTTGGTGTGTTGCTCATTTTTAGCCCTCCGTTTAATTTATTTTAGGACTATATATAGTCCAATTTTCGCCGAGTATAATTGTAAAGCCTTTGTCGTCATATTTCAAGTAAAATCGAAAAAACCACCAAAGGTTTATCGGCGTTGTAAGCGATTATTTTTCAAAATAAAACAGGGAATCTGTGTAAAATATACCCTCAAACAAAAGTATACCCCAAATTCCCCGTTGAATTATAAAATCTGTTTTATTTTTTACTGTTTTAGTCCTTGAGAACTTCTCTGTTGTGATACAGATAATCTCCAAGAGATATAAGTGTCAGTGCAAGTGCAAGGTAGATGAGCACCTGATCAAAGATGTAGAACACCTTGAGATCAGCTATCAGAAATCCTACCATGATCATCTGAACCGTTGTCTTGATCTTTCCCCACCATCCGGCAGCAATAACAATTCCCTTTTCTGCCGCAATAAGTCTGAATCCGCTTATTATGAAATCACGCGCTATGATCACTATAACGATCCATGCTGGGATCCTGTTCAGATCCGACAGTGCTATGAGTGCCGAACATACCAGCAGCTTATCTGCCAGAGGATCCATGAATTTTCCAAAATTGGTGACCAGATTGTATTTTCTTGCAATCTTTCCGTCAAGCATATCTGTAAGTGATGCGGCTATGAATATTCCAAGTGCCACCCACTTCGACCATCCCGGTGACATATATAAAAACACGAGAAAGAATGGAATCATTATAGCTCTTAGTATTGTCAATTTGTTTGGTAAATTCATTCTACTATCACTCCTGTCAAGTCATATTCATTTGCCTCGGTTATCTTCACATCCACAAATGAACCGGATATCAATTCATATGGTGCGCTGACGAACACTATTCCGTCAACCCCCGGAGCATCTCTGTAGGTTCTTCCCACATATACATCATCGTCGACCAGATATCCCTCAATGAGAACCTTCTGGGTGCTTCCGATCATCTGCTGGTTCTTCTCATAGGAAATCTCCTGCTGAAGCTCCATGATCTCATCGCGCCACTTTACAGCCAGCTCTCCATCCACCTGATCCTCGTACTCCGCAGCCGGAGTGCCCTCCTCAGGCGAATAAGTGAATACTCCAAGCCTGTCAAACTCGCACTCGTCAACAAAGTCGACCAGACCATCGTGCAGTTCCTGTGTCTCACCTGGGAAACCAGATATGAGCGTGGTTCTGATGGTTATATCCGGCATGGCTGTCCTCAGTCTGCCGACAAGCTCCACAATGTCCTCTCTGCTGGTCCGTCTGCCCATTCTCTTAAGTATCGCATTCTCAGAATGCTGGATAGGTATATCGACATAATGGCAGATCTTCGGATTCGTGGCCATAACCTCTATTAGTTCATCTGTTATCTCCTCCGGATAACAGTACAGAAGTCTTATCCACTCTATGCCTTCTATCTCACTGAGTTTTGTGAGAAGCTCTGGAAGCTTCTTCTCACCATACAGATCAACTCCGTACAGCGTAGTCTCCTGTGCCACAAGGACAAGCTCCTTTATACCATCAGACGCAAGCTTTTCAGCGGATGCGATCAGGCTGTCCATCGGCATGCTTCTGTATCTGCCTCGTATGTGAGGTATTATACAATAAGTGCACAGTTTATTACAACCTTCTGCGATCTTAAAATACGCCATCGACGCATTTGTCGTTACTATTCTCTCGGCAATCGGCCTTGGAGTATAATTTATATCATCTACGATCGACTCCTCGTCGGTTCCTATTGCCTCAACTATCTTATCGTAATTGGTCGCACCAATAATGACATCGATCTCCGGAAGCTCCTTCATTATCTCGTCCTTGTATCTCTGGGACAGACATCCCGCAACGATAAGCTTTTTTAGTTTTCCGGTTTTCTTCAGTTCTCCCATCTCGATGATGGTGTTGATGCTTTCCTCTTTCGCATCGCTGATGAACGCACAGGTATTTACAACTACTACATCTGCCTCTGTCTCATCATTTGTAAGCTGGTGGCCGGCTTTGTTCAGCAAACCGAGCATGACCTCGCTGTCCACCAGATTTTTATCACAGCCTAGTGATATGAGTAATACTTTCATCTGTTCTCCAATAATTTTGCACTTGTTCTTAGTTTATATTTATTGATTCCACGCAGTTTGACATGAGCATGGCTATGGTCATAGGGCCGACTCCGCCAGGTACAGGAGTTATCGCTCCGGCAACCTCCTTGGCTGATTCAAAATCCACATCACCGCAGAGCTTATTATTCTCATTCCTGTGGATTCCCACATCTATAACTGTTGCGCCTTTCTTGATGTAAGATGCATCGATCATTTCTGGCTTTCCTATTGCCACCACGAGTATATCAGCACGTCTGCACACTTCCTTGAGATTCTTTGTTCTGGAATGGCACACGGTTACGGTTCCGTTCTCGCGGAGCAGCAGCATGCTCATAGGCTTGCCTACTATATTGCTTCTGCCGAGTACCACGCACTCCTTACCCTCTATCTCTATTCCTGATCTCTTGATGAGCTGGATAACTCCGGCTGGTGTACATGACACAAAGCCCGGCTGTCCTATGCTGAGCGCACCAACACTCATCGGATGGAAGCCGTCCACATCCTTCTTTGGAGATATGGTCTTTATGACCTTATCCTCATCTATATGCTTTGGAAGCGGGAGCTGTACAAGTATTCCGTTCACCTTGTCGTCAGAATTGAGCTTCTCTATAAGTGCAAGAAGCTCCTCCTCAGTTGTCTCCTCTGGGAGCTCGTATGACAGTGAACCTATTCCTATATACTCACATGCCTTCTTCTTGTTGCCAACATATACTGATGAAGCAGGATCATTGCCGACCTGAATAACAGCAAGGCATATCTCTACACCCTCTGCCTTAAGCCCTGCAACCTTCTCCTTGAGCTCATCCTTTATCTGTTTTGATATAACCTTACCATCTATAAGCTTATACATTTATCTGTCCTCCTAGAATAATCCGACGATCTTGCCGTCATCATCCACATAAATTCTCTCTGCAGCCGGAGCCTTTGGAAGTCCAGGCATGGTCATGATCGTTCCGGTAATCGCTACCACAAATCCTGCTCCTGCACTGACATAAACCTCACGGATATTTATATCGAATCCTGTAGGTCTTCCAAGCTTCTTTGGATCATCTGACAGAGAATACTGGTTCTTTGCCATACATACAGGGAAATTGCCGAAGCCCATCTCCTCGATCTTGGCGATGGCCTTGCTGGCCTCTGCGCTGTATGTAACACCATCCGCGCCATATATCTCTGTAGCGATACAATTTATCTTATCCTTTATTGAAAGGCTGTCATCGTAGAGCACCTTGAAGTTGCTCTTCTTGTTCTCCAGCGTGTTGAGCACCGCATTTGCAAGGTCTATACCGCCCTTGCCGCCCTGTTCCCATACATTTGCAAGAGCAAAATCACAGTCTCTGTCCTCGCAGAACTTCTTGACAAAGTCAAGCTCTGCCTGGCTGTCTGTGACAAATCTGTTCAGTGTAACAACAACAGGAACGCCATACTTCTGAAGATTCTCAATATGCTTTTCAAGGTTTACTATACCAGCCTTAAGCGCGTCGAGATTCTCCTCGCCGAGATCTGCCTTTGCAACTCCGCCATTGTACTTGAGTGCTCTTACTGTAGCAACCAGAACCACCGCATCCGGCTTAAGGTTGTTCATACGGCACTTGATATCAAAGAACTTCTCAGCTCCGAGATCTGCGCCAAATCCTGCCTCTGTTATTACATAATCTGCAAGCTTTAATGCTGTCTTTGTAGCCATTACACTGTTACATCCATGTGCTATATTTGCAAATGGTCCGCCGTGTACGATTGCCGGTGTATGCTCAAGTGTCTGGATAAGGTTTGGCTTGATGGCATCCTTTAAGAGCGCTGCCATAGCTCCTACAGCCTTGAGATCAGCCGCTGTCACAGGCTCATTGTCCATGTTGTATGCAACGATTATTCTGCCAAGTCTCTCCTGAAGATCCTTCATGTCACTTGCAAGACAGAGAATAGCCATGATCTCCGATGCAACTGTGATGACAAATCCGTCCTCTCTAGGCACTCCGTCGACACGCTTTCCAAGTCCGACAACTGTGTGTCTGAGAACTCTGTCGTTCATATCCATACATCTCTTGAACACTATTCTGTTCACATCTATTCTCAGTGCATTTCCCTGCTGGATATGGTTATCCATCATGGCTGCAAGGAGATTGTTTGCAGATGTTATAGCATGAAAATCTCCTGTAAAGTGGAGGTTGAGATCCTCCATAGGTACTACCTGTGCATATCCGCCGCCGGCTGCACCACCCTTGATTCCAAAACATGGTCCAAGTGATGGCTCACGAAGTGCGATAACCGCCTTCTTTCCAAGCTGTCCCATAGCCTCACCAAGTCCTACAGTGATTGTCGTCTTTCCCTCTCCTGCAGGTGTTGGATTGATGGCTGTAACGAGGATAAGCTTTCCGTTCTCGTTGCCCTCAACCTTCTTTATAAGCTCATCTGAGAGCTTTGCCTTATACTTTCCATAGAGATCGAGGTCATCCTCTGATATTCCGAGCTTTGCAGCAACCTCCCTTATGTGCTTCATCTCAGCCTTCTGTGCAATTTCAATGTCTGTCATCATAGCTCTTATCCTCCGCTTTTTATAAATTAGTGTCTATATATTCATCAAACTGTTCCTGAGTCATCAGGATCTTTCTGGCCTTTGTGCCCTCCTCCGGGCCAACTACTCCCGCGGCCATCAACTGATCCATGATCCTTGCGGCTCTGTTAAAGCCTATCTTGAACGTTCTCTGAAGCATACCTATAGAAGCTTTTTCTTTCTCTATAATGAATCTTCCCGCTTCCACGAAATATTCATCCTTATCACTGGCTGAAGCCCCACCTATCGCTGTGGCTCCTGATCCACCATTTCCGGATATCGATTTGGATATCTCCTCATCATATGTTCCCACGCCATTGTTCTTCTTGAGGAAATCAACAACCGCTGTAACCTCATCATCCGACACAAATGCGCCCTGTACTCTGACCGGCTTAGGATAGCCTGTCGGATAGAACAGCATATCTCCCTTTCCAAGAAGTTTCTCTGCTCCTACCATATCAAGTATGGTTCTGGAATCAACTCCCGACGAAACAGCAAATGCTATTCTCGATGGAACATTTGCCTTTATGAGACCTGTTATGACATCAACCGACGGTCTCTGTGTTGCTATGACAAGATGTATACCCGCCGCTCTGGCAAGCTGTGAAAGTCTGACTATTGCATCCTCGACCTCGCCGTGTGCAACCATCATAAGATCCGCAAGCTCATCCACTATAACCACTATCTGTGGCATCTTGGTCAGTTTCTCTCCATCGGCTCCTGCTATAACGGCATTTTCAATCTTGTCATTATATCCCTGTATATTACGTACACTGTGCTCAGCAAAAAGCTGGTATCTTCTGGTCATCTCCATAACTGCCCAGTTGAGTGCCCCTGCCGCCTTCTTTGGATCTGTTACGACCGGTATCAAAAGGTGTGGTATACCATTGTAACATGCAAGCTCAACCATCTTAGGATCTATCATGATGAGCTTAACCTCCTCCGGTGTGGCTTTGTACAGTATACTCATTATAAGTGTATTGATACACACTGATTTACCTGAACCTGTGGCTCCGGCGATCAGAAGATGTGGCATCTTGGCAATATCGGTTGCGATAACCTGTCCACTTATATCCTTACCAACCGCAAATGCCACTTTGGACTTGAGGTTCTTGAAATTATCTGATTCTATAAGCTCCCGGAACGCCACAATTGAGTTCTCCTTGTTAGGGACCTCTATTCCTATGGCTGCCTTGCCAGGTATCGGTGCCTCTATACGTATATCCGCAGCCGCAAGGTTGAGCTTTATGTCGTCCGCAAGGTTCAGTATCTTGCTGACCTTGACACCCTGCTCCGGCTGCATCTCAAATCTCGTTACAGCAGGACCGCAGCTATAGTTTGTTATGGTTACATTAACACCAAATGTCTCGAGGGTATTCTTAAGCTTGATGGCTGTCTCCCTGACATGGGCATCCCTGTTGGAATTGTTCGCCTTTTTAGGCTGGGACAGCAGATCTGCCGTTGGGAATTTATACTTTCTTCCCTCCTGATACTGCTTTGAGCTCTCAGTCTGTACCGCCGGCTTCTTTTTGCTTTGAGCCGCGGTATCCGTCTTCTCCTCCTCCGCAAATGCAGAGTCGTAGAGCGGATTGTAATCTGACACACTCTCTGGATGCATATTGCCATTTACCGCTCCCGCAAGGACATCCTCCGCATCATCAGTAAATGAAAGTATCTCTGCATCCTCCATATCAGTGTCCACAGCAGCCAGCTTTGGTTCTTCAGGAGTTACGACCATCGGCTTTCTTCTCTTCACAGGTGCAGGCTTCCGCACCGGTTTATGCACAGGATCCTCTCTGTCTATCTGAACTGGATTGACGATCTCCTCTCTGTCGGTCATGACGATCTTCTCTATATCATTGTTAAATTCATCGTAGGACATATCCACAGCGCCATCTCCAGGAGTGAGCTCGTGGACATCCTCCATGGCAAAGAAATCCCTGGCAGGCTCCCTCTCTACACCCTTCTGTGTCTTAGTCTTCCTTGGCTTAACCTGCGTTGCAGCAGTCCTGTCGGAAGCTCTGTCATCCTTGGTCTTATCGCTGCTGTACACATTGAGATTTGCCATCGATGGTCTCACTCTGCGAACCGGAGTATCATTTACATCATGTGAGTAATAACCATCGTCATATCTGTCACTTTGATACTCCTCATCTTCATACTGTTCGTCATCATCATTTTCTCTGCGCTCACGGATAGATGCTATGAAAAGTTTGATCTCGTCTATAACTGATATCTCCGTTATGAGAATGAACATGATAACCGCAGCTATAAATATTACTATGCACGCACCCGGAACTCCAAGCAGTGTCCTTATCGCAAAGAATATTCCTCCGCATATAACTCCTCCGCCTGATCTGTCCTTATACCCATCCATGTACAGAACCTTGACCGACTCAAAGGTCGATGAATATATAGCCTGAAATACCATGGACAACAGGATGAGCACAACGCCAAAATATACAACCTTTTTGACGATCTTTCTCCTGAAATCATTTGATATAAGATAGGCAGCCGACACAAACAGATATACCGGGAATATGTACTCGCTGAAACCGATTATTCCAAAGAAAAATCCCGATACGGTATCTCCCACTATTCCGCAGATCCTGAAGTTTGCAAGCAGCAGAAATACCGAAAATGCAAAGAGAACTATGAGTATGATCTCACTTCTCATCTGCTTCTGCCTAGCTAGTTCCTCTTCCCGGGCTTTGCGTTCTATGGCAGCCTTTGATCTGGCAGATGTTTTTTTCGATGCAGTATTCTTCTTCGCAGATGTCCTGTTATTTGATCCGCCTTTTGAAGAGTTCTTTGCCACAGTCTTTTTAGACGCAGCGTTTTTGGACGTGCCATTCCTTGATGTATTGTTCTTGTATGACTTTTTATTACCAGCAGCCATTTTCTACCTCTATTCTAAATCTTAAGCAACAAAATACCATATTACAGACACGATTCCCGCGATCATACAATATATGGAAAATCCCTTAAAATTCTTTTTCTTGACCGTATAAAGCATAAATTTTATACATATGTATCCGACAATGCCGGCAACGATCATACCAACTATGTAATTAACGACATCCGCCCCTGAGATTGATGCCTTAAACAGATCAGGTATCTCCAGTATGACAGCGCCAAGAACAGCCGGTATGGACATTATAAACGAATACTTTACTGTAAATTTTCTTGTGTAGCCGCACGCCATACCTGCAGTTATCGTACTTCCGGATCTGGATATTCCGGGAAGTGTGGCAACAGCCTGTGCCAGTCCAACAAATATGGCATTTCTGTATGTAGCCTTTGCCACACTTTTCTTACCAGCCGGCAGTCTGTCCGCAAAATACAGGATAACAGATGTTATACACAGACAGATACCCGGTATCAAAAGTGTATCTCCCGCATGTCCTATAGCTTTGTCAAATGGGACTGCGATCACCGTCGTCGTAAGAGTTGACACGAGTATGAGCATAACAAACTTTCTGTATGCCGTACACACAATCTTCCTATACGGATATATCTGTCCCTCCTTCGAGGTCTTGTTCTTTATGAAATTTACCAGATTGACACAGCAGTCTCCAACTATCTTGAGTCCCTCTATAACAAGCTTCTTTATATCTGCCCAGTAGACTATAAATATGGCAACCAGCGTGCCAAAATGGAGCAGTATGTCAAATAATATACCCGTATCGGTCTTCACTCCAAAAATATTCTTGAAAATAGCCAGATGTCCCGAACTGCTGACTGGAAGAAATTCTGTAGCTCCCTGTATTATTCCCATCAAAATTGCCTGTAATAAGCTCATGACCAACCTCCCTTGATCGATATTTATACAATATCCTATGGAATTTTACTATCATTTTCTTAATTAATCAAGTCATACAGCGTTTTTAAAGCCGCCGACATACCACCGATCCTGTCTATAACCCTTTTTTCGACAGCCTGTTTTCCTATCAGGACCGAGCCCACATCCTTGGTCAGCTCTGTCGTGTTAAACATAAGCTTCTCCAGTTCTTTCCTGTCTATAGATGAGTGATCCACTGTGAACTGTATGATCCTCTCCTGCATCTTCTCTATATATTCAAAGTTCTGCTTAACTCCAAGCACCGCCGTATTTGTCCTTATTGGATGAACTATCATCGTTGCGGTCGGCACTATAAAAGACACATTTCCCGACACCGCCAGAGGAACTCCTATGGAATGTCCGCCGCCAAGCACGATATTGACGACCGGCTTTGACAGGCTGGACAACATCTCAGATATGGCAAGTCCGGACTCAACATCGCCTCCGACCGTATTTATCAGAGTCAGGACTCCCTTTACATCTCCGCAGTTTTCTGCCTGGGCTATCACCGGAAGCAGCTTCTCGTAGCTTGTACTCTTCATACCGGCAGGAAGCTTGTCATGCCCCTCAATCTCTCCATATATTCCACATAACAGGATATAACCTCCACCTGGAACATCCATAACATGTATGTTGTCAGTGAGTTTTAACCTCTCAGCGATCGATACCGATTCCACTTCGCCTGCACCACCTTCCAACCCCGATCCACTCATTCCGCATCAGGGCAAAAATTAAGAAGGGCTGAGCCCTTCTTAACTTAATATGGTATAAATAATGTATTTATATTCATTACATTACAAGCACGATATCGTTTGTATCAGCAAGCTTGTCAGCAGGGATATAATTGGCCTCAAGTTTCTCACCATTTAATGTGAGGCTCTGGAAACCGCTCTCATGTCCATCAGGATTCTGAACCTTGATTGAGAGCTTCTTACCCCTGAACATCTTCTCGATCTCAAACTCCTTCCAGTCTGATGGGACTGAAGGCGCGATCTTGATTCCGCCAAAGTCTGGTCTCATACCCATGATACCCTCAACGCAGCCAACCATACATGTGGATGCTGTACCTGTAAGCCAGTGTACATGAGCGCGACCCTCAAATGGACTTCCAACAGACTCTGTGAACTGTCCATGGCAGTATGGCTCAAGCTTTCTGATCTCTGCCTTATCATTCATGGATGCAGGAGAGCTCTCGTTGAAATACTCAAACGCTCTGTTTCCATGTCCCATGAGCGCCTCGGCAAGTATTATCCAGCCCTGTGGCTGTGAGAATATACCCGCATTCTCCTTTGTTCCTGCATTGAACAGAAGCATGAGTGCTCCGTCAAATGCATGCTCTCTGTATGGTGGGAACATAAGTCTCACACCGTACTCTGTGTTAAGCTCCCTGTGAACAGACTCAAGGGCAATCTCAGACTGCTTTCTTGTGGCAAGTCCGCTTATAACTGCCCATGACTGAGGATTCAGCCACATGCTTGCCTCAGGATCATTCTTTGAACCGATGACCTGTCCGCCTTCCTTGTATCCACGGATGAATCTGTCATCCTCCCAGCACTTCTCCTGAATGGTCTCACCCATCTTGTACTGAATGCTGTTGATGTAATCTATGTACTCTGCATCATCCTTCATCTCAGCAAAATACTTGATAACTGTCATCGCATAGTAGAGCTGCATTGCAACAAATGTTGACTCGCCTCTCTTTCCAAGTCTCAGACAGTCATTCCAGTCTGCCCAGAGTCCTGCCGGCATACCATTATCTCCAAGTCTGTTCATGGAGAAATCTATCGCTCTCTTAAGATGCTCATAAACTGTACCCTCATCCTTGTTGGCAAATGGAATAACCTCGTCTATGAAGTCAAGGTTGCCTGACTCAGCAATATACTTATATACAGTTGGGAACAGCCAAAGTGCGTCGTCTGCACGGTATGCAGGATGTCCTGTCTCCTGTACATATGATGGATCATCCGGTGTATCCTCATGACCTGCGTTATGTGTGAACTTTACAAGTGGGAGTCCACCGCCGTTGTCAACCTGTGCTGACAGCATGAATCTGATCTTCTCAAGAGCCATCTCAGGTGCAAGGTGGATAACGCCCTGGATATCCTGAACTGTATCTCTGTATCCATATCCGTTTCTCAGACCACAGTATGAGAACGATGCAGCTCTTGACCATATGAATGTCATGAAACACTGGTATGCATTCCATGTATTTACCATGTTGTTGAATGAATCACTAGGTGTGTGCACCTGGAAGTTGTTGAGCTTTGAATGCCAATACTCGATCAGCTCGTCAAGCTCCTTCTGACATGCTGCGGCAGGATCTGCGTATCCGGCTATGACAGCATTTGCAGCGTCATTGTCCTTCATTCCGACTATGAATGCAAAATCCTTTGACTCGCCCGGAGCAAGTGTGAACTTTGTCTGGAGTCCACCGCAGGCATTGCTGTTGTAGTTGAGCTTGTTGCCAAGATCTCCATTTATAACTCCGATCGGATTGCCGTAGCCGTGATATCTTCCAAGGAACTCCTCCTTGTCACCACAGTATGATGCAACATCACTTCCGGCAAGTGCAAAGAATCTTCTGTTTGCCTTACTTCCATTGATCTCAGCCTTCTCAACATTCTCATTGATGACCTGAAGGATCTTGTTGTTATCCATGAAATATGTTCTGGTTATGAACAGTGTATACTGGAGATTTACCTGATCCTGCTCATAATTGCAGTCATTGGTAAACTCACAGTATCCGATAGCTGAAAGGTTACGAGGCTTATCAGAGTTGTTGGTAACTCTCACCTTCCACACTTCATGTGTCTTGTTAAGTGGAACATAATACAGCACCTCTGACTTGATATCAGAATAATCTGCATACATCTTTGTATATGCCGTTCCATGGTGACATTCACTCTTATACACATCAAGACTCTTGCCTACCGGCTGCCATGATGCTGACCAGTAATCCTTTGTGTCATCATCGCGAAGATATACATATCTTCCAGGCTGATCAAAGCTGTTAAATATGTATCTCAGTATTCTTCCGTTTGCTCCTGACTTCTCAAAGCTGTAGCCTCCTGCGTTGTTGGAGATTATAGCTCCGTATTCCGGTGAACCAAGGTAGTTTGCCCAAGGTGCCGGGGTGTCTGGTCTGTCAATTACATACTCTTTGTTCTGTTCGTCAAAATAACCGTATCTCATATGTTCCCCCTTAAATCTGCATTTATTTTTTAGTTTGTTCATGTATGCCTTTATTTACTACAATGCCCCGGAACCGGCCATATGACAGACCGGCTTCGAGACATCAAATTTACCCTTATAAAAAATATCCTTATTATAGTTTAGCTCAGAACTGTTATTTACTGTACATCCTTGAGACTCAGGCTTATTCTTCCTGCTCTCTCGTCGATCTTGATGACCTTAACGTCAACCTCATCACCTACATTTACAACATCCTCAACCTTTGCAACTCTCTTGTCTGAAAGCTTTGAGATGTGGATGAGTCCATCCTTGTTAGGTGCAAGCGATACGATAGCTCCACAGTCGATAACTTTTACAACCTTACCATGGTAGTTCTTGCCAACCTCAAGAGGCTCTACGATCATGTTGATCATCTCGATAGCCTTGTCCATACCTGCCTGCTCTACGCCACAGATAAAGATTCTTCCCTCATCATCGATATCAATCTTAACACCTGTCTCCTCTATGATAGTGTTGATAGTCTTACCTCTCTGTCCGATAACCTCACCGATCTTCTCTGGATCTATCTTGATCTGCTTGATCTTTGGCGCGAACTCATTGACCGTTGGTCTTGGAGCTGCGATGGCCGGCTTCATACATGTCTCCATGATGAAGAGTCTTGCCTCACGTGTTCTTGCGATAGCCTCCTCAACGATAGGTCTTGTAAGTCCGTGAATCTTGATATCCATCTGGATAGCTGTGATACCCTCTGTTGTACCTGTTACCTTGAAGTCCATATCTCCGAAGAAGTCCTCAAGTCCCTGGATATCTGTGAGTACGATGTAATCGTCGTCTGTATCACCTGTTACAAGTCCGCATGAGATTCCGGCAACCATAGCCTTGATAGGAACACCGGCAGCCATGAGTGACATACATGATGAACATGTTGATGCCATTGATGTTGAACCATTTGACTCAAATGTCTCTGATACGGTTCTGATCGCATATGGGAACTCTTCCTCACTTGGAAGTACAGGAAGAAGTGCTCTCTCAGCAAGTGCACCGTGTCCAATCTCTCTACGTCCAGGTCCTCTTGAAACCTTTGTCTCTCCTACTGAGTATGAAGGGAAGTTGTAGTGGTGCATATATCTCTTGGATGTAACGTTCTCGTCAAGTCCGTCAACTCTCTGGATCTCAGAAAGTGGAGCAAGTGTACATACGTTACAGATCTGTGTCTGTCCTCTTGTAAACATAGCTGAGCCGTGGACTCTAGGAATGATGTCAACCTCAGCAGCAAGTGGTCTGATCTGGTTGATAGCTCGTCCATCAGGTCTCTTGTGATCCTTGAGGATCATCTTTCTTACTGTCTTCTTCTGATACTGGTATATAGCGTCTGGAAGGACTGCAAGCCACTCCTCGTTGTCTGCAAATGCCTCCTCAAGCTTCTCTGTGATCTGTCTGATGTTCTCCTCACGAACCTGCTTCTCGTCTGAGAATACAGCCTCCTCCATAGCCTCTGGAGGAACGATCTCCTTGATCGCTGCAAAGAGCTCCTCTGGAACTGCACAGCTTACATATGAATGCTTTGGCTTTCCAACCTCAGCTACTATCTCATTGATAAATGCGATGATGTCCTGGTTGATATCATGAGCCATGTAGATAGCTTCGATCATCTTAGCCTCAGGTACAATATTTGCACCGGCCTCGATCATGATAACCTTCTGTGATGTAGATGCAACTGTGAGCTTCAGATCACCCTCATCCCACTGCTTCTGTGTTGGGTTGATGATGAACTCTCCGTCGATGAGACCTACCTGTGTCATGGCACATGGTCCGTCAAATGGAACGTCTGATATACATGTTGCGATAGATGATCCGAGCATTGCAACCAGCTCCGGTCTGCACTCTGGATCTACTGACATAACAAGGTTGTTGAGTGTTACGTCATTTCTATAATCCTTAGGGAAAAGAGGTCTCATAGGTCTGTCGATTACTCGTGATGTGAGGACAGCGTTCTCTGATGCCTTACCCTCTCTCTTATTGAATCCTCCAGGTATCTTTCCTACTGAATATAACTTCTCCTCATACTCTACTGAAAGTGGGAAGAAATCGATTCCGTCTCTTGGCTTCTCTGAAGCTGTACATGTTGAAAGCACTGTTGTGTCACCGTACTTGATAAATGCAGCACCATTTGCCTGTGCAGCTACTCTGTTGATATCAACAGTGAGCATTCTGCCAGCGATCTCTTTCTGGTATCTCTTGAATTCCTTACTCATCTCAAAATCTCCTTGATTTAATATTTATTTGTATTGTGGAAGACGTCGAAACAACTATAAAAAACACCATGTCTTATAACCTTTTTGCCATCTTTCACCGATGATCCATGATATTCTTTATAGAAGTCTCGATATGTCATTCCACAATCTTTTAAATTTTATCATACGAATATAAAAAATACAATATCCAAACGCCTCTGTTTACACTATTTGATACCATAAAAATGTGTCCGGGCAAATAAAAAGGAATCATGCGTGTACACATGATTCCCATAATTGTTATTGTATTAAGGCTCGAATAGAAATTACTTTCTAAGTCCAAGGCTCTCGATGAGCTTTCTGTATGCCTCGATATCCTTGCTCTTGAGGTATGCAAGAAGGTTTCTTCTCTGACCAACCATCTTAAGAAGACCACGGTTTGAGTGATGATCCTTTGGATTAGCCTTGAAATGTCCGTTGAGATCGTTGATTCTTGCTGTAAGAAGTGCGATCTGAACCTCTGTTGAACCTGTGTCGTTTGCATCCTTGCCGTACTTAGCTACGATTTCCTGCTTCTGCTCTTTTGTTATCATAATAACAATCCTCCTATAAAATAATATACATGACTGACACCGGGCAAAAGGCCTAGAGGTGTCCTCAAACTAAGTGTCAGTTGACCTTGTGTAGGATAACATATGTGTCTGGTTTTGTAAAGAGGAAATTAATCCGCAATTTCATACTGCAAAAATGCATAGTGCAGCCTTGTTCCTTCCGCTATACTTTCCGGAAGCAGCGCCCTTGCAACGAGCTTTGTCTCACCGTCAAGATCATTCTCATCAGCAAGATTTGCGTAATCTCCGTCTATCGATTTTACTATATAATATTTCTCCATTTTCTTGACCACCTTATGTCCGGCTGTGCTTTCAGCCGTGTTCTTTCATTCATTTCATAGATATTTTAATATATAACATATTTCATTACAACCCCGGCCGGTAATATTCCCGGTTTGACATTCACCTTATACGCTTTCACACTTTACAGCATCCCAACTTATTTCTTGTTATCACAAACTTATCTATGCTATAATAGTGCGCGCGGACATTTGCGCTGCAGGATTCTGCAGTTCATTTGCCGAATAGAGAGCGGCAGGTTTCGCCGCATTTGAAAGGAGATATATTATGGCAGGTTCCACCATAGGAAATAAATTTACCATCACCACATGGGGAGAATCCCACGGAAAGGCTCTGGGAGTTGTCGTTGACGGCTGCCCTGCCGGTCTTCCACTGTGTGAGGAAGATATACAGGTATTTCTGGATCGCAGAAAACCCGGATTTTCACAGTTCTCAACGCCTAGAAAGGAATCCGATACCATAGAGATACTGTCAGGAATTTTCGAGGGAAAGACAACCGGAACTCCTATATCCATGATGGTGAGAAATACATCCCAGCGCTCCGGGGATTACGGAGATATCGCCACATATTACAGACCAGGCCACGCAGATTATACATTTGATGAAAAATATGGCTTCAGGGATTACAGAGGCGGCGGCCGTTCATCGGGACGAGAGACCATCGGCAGAGTTGCAGCCGGTGCGATCGCCTCAAAGATACTGAAGGAACTCGGTATCACCATAACTACCTACGTATCTTCCATCGGTGATGTACATATAGACAGGAACAATTTTGACGCTGACTATATACTTAAGAACGACCTCAACATGCCGGACCCGGATGCCTACGAGAAGGCATCAATCCTTCTTCAAGACTGCATGGCGGAGAACGATTCCATAGGCTCTGGTGTTGAATGTATCGTGCATGGAATGCCGGCAGGTATCGGTGAACCGGTATTTGACAAACTGGATGCATGCCTCGCAAAGGCAGTTATGTCCATCGGAGCTGTGAAAGCTGTCGAGATTGGCGACGGCACCGAGGTATCCACTGCAAGAGGCTCATATAACAATGATGCATTTGTCATGAACGGTTATAACGTAGACAAGGAGACCAATCACGCCGGAGGTATTCTCGGCGGAATGAGCGATGGTTCAGACATAATCATCAAGGCGCATTTCAAGCCGACCCCATCCATCGCATCCACACAGAAAACCGTTAACAAGTCCAGGGATAACATAGAGGTCTCGATCAGAGGCCGCCACGATCCTATCATTGGGCCGAGAGCTGTTGTGGTCGTCGAGGCCATGACCGCCCTGACGATCCTTGATCTTATATTTGAGAATATGTCATCCAGAATGGACAAGATAATTGACTTTTATAAGTAATTGTCAAACAAACTGAAAATTGCGGCAAACAATAATGCGATAAAATGTAAGTAATAAAAAACAGATGTGATATGATCCAGGGTGATTCCTCAAATCATGCCACATCTGTTTTTTATTTATCTATCTTATTTTTCAATCCATCATTTATTCAGTCCATCATTCTGACCTTGTTGCCTATAAGTCTGGCGCCAAATTCTACTCTTCCACCTTTTTAGGCTTGTTGATGATGTAAAGTCCAATTCCCACTATCAGACCACCGCCGATGATATTACCAAGCGTTACAGGGAGGAGATTTTTACTGAAGAAATGTCCCACTGTGAGCTGGTCACTTATCTGCTGTGCGGTATATCCATAGAGCTCGCATGCCTTGTCCACGTACTTGCTGTTTGATGCAGCCATCAGACCTGCAGGTATATAGTACATATTTGCAACGCAGTGCTCAAAACCTGACACGACGAATACCATTATCGGGAAGAAGCATGCAAACAGCTTTCCAATTATATCCTTAGCCGAAGATGACATGAGAACCGCGATACACACGAGAACATTACACATTATTCCCGACATGAACGCATTGCAAAAATCAAGGCCTGTCTTACCCATAGCCACCTTGATGGTATAAGCGCCAAGGCCGCCTGCTGAATTATCAAACTGACCGCTTCCATATATAAGAGCTGCAGTCACAACTGATCCAAGCATATTGCTGAGATATACAATAACCCAATTCTTGAGCATCTGCACAAGCTTTATCCTACCATCAATAACCGCTGTTATCATCATACAGTTTCCGGTAAACAGCTCTGCACCGATAATCGATAACATCATGAGTCCTACAGGGAATATACATCCTGCAAGAGTCTTCGCAAGTCCGAAATTGTCCACCGTATGCACCGCAAGGTTTGATCCCTCAGCTCCTATCGCAATGAACATTCCTGCAAAGAATCCCATCATAATCATCTTGTACAGCTTGAGATTTGCCTTTCCAACAGCACCCTTGAGATTATTCTCAATGATCTGTGCCGGAACGTAGTAATTGTTTTCCATGATTTAATTGTCTCCTTAGTTTATAAGTTATTTGTTAGGCCCTCGGATATGCCTTTGCATATTCTTCCTTGAGCTTACTCTGCTTATTTGTAAGATATATCTGGGTTGTCGCAATATCCACATGTCCAAGCATCTCTTGAACAGACTTTATATCCGCTCCATTCCCCAACATATGCGAGGCAAATGAATGCCTTATCATATGAGGTGTTATATCCTTATCTATGCCGGCCTTAGCCGCATAATACTTTATTATCTTCCAGAATCCCTGTCTCGTCATAGGTGCACCCTTGCAGTTGAAGAACAGATAATCACTGCCTCCACTCATATCATCGCGCACCTCAGTAATATATCTGCTGAGGGCTCTCTGAGCAACCTCCGCAACCGGAACAGTCCTCACCCTGTCGCCGTCGTGGCACTCAATGAACCCAAGCTTTATGTTGACATCCGTGAGTTTCAATGTCACAAGCTCTGTAACACGTATTCCTGTAGCATACAACAGCTCCAGCATCGCCTTATCCCTGATCTCCTTTGGAGTCTTGTTGGTAGGCTGGTCGAGAAGCTTGTTCACCTCACTTATGGTAAGCGTCTCAGGAACCTTCTTCACGATCTTCGGAGGCTTGATATTCTCCGTTGGATCCTCATTCACAATCCTCTCCCTCATGAGATAGGCATAGAATGACTTTATGGATGCAATGTTACGTGACACCGTAGCCATGGACATCCCCTGTTTCTCCATTTCCAACACATACGAAGTGATATAAGTTTCATTAATATCATCAATCCTCGTTATGCCCTTCTCGTCAAAATACCTGTAGAATTTTATCAGATCTCTCCGATATGATGCAACAGTATTCTCGCTGGATTTTTTTACATTTCTTAAATAATCAACATATCTGTCTATGTATTGTTCCACTAATTTATCCCCTTAGTTATGTAGACTGAATTATATTATAAATATAAATGTAAATAAAATCAAACACTATTTTAACAAGTAAAATCAAGGCTTCACGGCATTTTTAGCAAAAGTACAAAATGCGGTGCGCGATCAAATTATGTATACTAGATATTGACATAATTCTTTTCAAAAATATTTCACATTTTTTAATTCCGACAATGTTTCAGTTGAATTTTCTATGTTTCAAATTATGTGATTGCTTGTTTGGGAGCATTTCTTACCCCAATATGCGTAGATTGCAATTATTGTTTTGGAATCCACTATCCTGCCATCTCTTATCATATTGAGTGCATCATCAAGACCTATCTCCTCGGTCTCTATAAATTCATTCTCGTCCAATGCACATATTCCTCTGGTAAGTTTCCTGCCTATATACACGTAAGTCTGTTCATCACTTGTACCGATAGCCAGAACTGTTCTAGTCACATACTCCACAACCTTCGCGGTAAACCCTGTCTCTTCCCTGAGTTCTCTTCTGGCTGCATCTTCAGGAGACTCTCCCTCATCGATAAAACCAGCCGGAACCTCGTAGGTTATATCATCAATAGAATTCCTGTACTGTTTTATCAATATGATCGATCCATCGTCTTTCACCGGAAGGATGCACGCTCCCGGATGATGCTTTATCAGATCATATACAACATTTCTGCCGTCAGGCAGTTCAAGATAGTCGTTATATACATCAAACACATGCGCCCTGTAAGCCTCTTCAGTTTTTATTTTCTTAAATTTTTCCATTTATCGATCACCTATCTTCCCGTTTTCATAGTTCATCATGCATACAAATTACGAAACATATACACCTCAATTATCTTCAAGCACCGGCTTGATGTTATCTTCATTATATGACAAATCATAAAAAGGGTTTGTAGATCATCTCTACAAACCCTAATTTTTATTTTGCGTAATCTGTCACGCGTGACTCTCTTATAATATTTACCTTAATCTGTCCAGGATACTCAAGCTCGTCTTCGATCTGCTTTGCAATATCTCTAGCCAGCAATACCATATCAGAATCGCTTACATGCTCAGGAACTACCATTACACGAATTTCTCTACCTGCCTGAATAGCAAATGTCTTATCTACACCCTTATGAGAATTAGCAATATCCTCTAACTTCTTAAGTCTTGTAGTATAAGTCTCCAAGGTCTCTCTTCTTGCTCCCGGTCTTGCAGCAGAAATTGTATCTGCAGCCTGTACCAGAAGTGCTATCAATGACTCAGGCTCAACATCACCGTGATGTGATTCTACCGCATTGACAACAAGCGCTGACTCTTTGTACTTTCTACAAAGATCTGCACCGATCTGAACATGTGAACCCTCCATCTCATGATCAAGTGATTTACCTATATCATGGAGTAATCCAGCACGCTTTGCAACCTTGATATCGACACCTATCTCTCCGGCCAACAAACCACACAACTGAGCTACCTCAACAGAGTGCTTCAATGCGTTCTGTCCGTAGCTTGTTCTAAATTTCAACTTTCCAAGAAGTCTTACCAGCTCTGGATGGATTCCGTGAATTCCTACCTCAAGAGTAGCAGCTTCACCTTCCTCGCGCATCATGTTTTCAACTTCCTTCTGCGCTTTCTCAACCATCTCTTCGATTCTGGCTGGATGGATTCTACCATCCACGATGAGTTTCTCAAGTGCAATTCTTGCTACCTCACGTCTTACCGGATCAAAGCTTGATAAGATAACTGCCTCAGGAGTATCGTCTATGATAAGATCTACGCCTGTGAGAGTTTCAAGGGTACGAATATTTCTACCCTCTCTACCAATTATCCTACCCTTCATCTCGTCGTTAGGTAACTGAACTAATGAGATCGTTGTCTCTGAGATATGATCAACCGCACATCTCTGTATTGCATTGACAACATACTCCTTCGCCTTCTTGTTCGCTTCTTCTTTAGCTCTGGTTTCTAATTCCTTGACCATAACTGCTGTTTCATGCTTTACTTCATCTTCAACAGTCTTTAATAAGTATTCTTTTGCTTGTTCAGAGGTCAAACCTGAAATTCTTTCAAGTTCCTGTAAACGTTTCGCCTGTAACTCTTCAACCTTAGCCTTCTGCTTGTCCAGCGCGCTTTCCTTGTTAGCTAAACTAGCTTCCTTCTTCTCAACTGCCTCAGTCTTCTTATCAAGATTCTCTTCACGTGCAAGAATTCTCTTCTCCATACGTGAAAGTTCTCCACGTCTGTCCTTTACTTCCTTTTCAAGGTCATTACGTGTCTTAAGGGAATCTTCCTTTGCCTCAAGCAGTATCTCGCGCTTCTTAGCCTCGGCGGTCTTCTGAGCTTCGTCAATAATCTCTCTTGCCTGTGACTCTGCTCTTCCTATCTTGGTCTCTACTATGTTCTTGCGATATGCAATAGCGATAAACCATGTAGCAACAAGCAGTGCAACTACAACAACAGCGATTATTCCCCATACTATTGGTGAATTCACAGGAGCACCTCCTTATTAAGTTTTCATTGTACAAGAATACAACTATTTAAGTTTAATATTTTTAAGATGTTATGTCAAGTAATATCAGAGACAATATTTCGTATACACTCAGAAACCTTACGCCTGTCAAAACCCTTGCTGTACATGTATGCATAGACTTTATCACGCTTTTCAGTCAGTTCTTCCACAGTGTATTTTTTTTGTAAAATGTGTGTTATCCTGTCGCTTTCGTCTGATATGTCTGAGTCTTCCACAGCCAGATCGATAATATCCTGGCCTATATGCTTTGCCTGCAATTCAAATCGTATGACACGAATGCCTTTTTTAGCGGAGTTTCTGCGTATATATCCACATGCATACCTGTAATCATCTATATATCCATACGACTTCAGTTTGTCGATGGTCTGATCCACGATCTCTTCGTCGTAATACAGATCCTTAAGCTTCTGCCTGATATCGTATTCACACTTGTCCGAAAACTTTATGGAGTTCACAGCCTTGTTCATGGCACGTTTGAACAGATAGTCCCGTCTGAATTTCTCAAGTTTACTCCATTCTATCTCACCGTCACAGGCAAGATGTAATCTTCGTATATCCGATGCATAGACCGATGAAAAAGGCTCATAGTCCACAAACAGACAAAACCTTTTATCATCGATCTTCCTGATATCAGTGACAGTTGCGATCCTACTCATCTGCTCCATCATCTACAGTGTTCTCGGCAGACTCTCCGGCAACACCAACCGCCTCTCTTACCTTCTGCTCTATCTCATCACAGATAGCTGTATTGTTCTCAAGATATGCCTTCGCATTCTCTCTTCCCTGACCTATCTTATTGCCGTTGTATGCGTACCATGCACCGGACTTATCCACTATGTCGTTCGCAACAGCAAGATCAAGAATATCTCCAACCTTAGATATACCCTTGCCGAACACGATATCGAACTCAGCCTCCTTGAATGGAGGAGCCACCTTGTTCTTAACTATCTTAACTCTTGTTCTGTTACCTACGATCTCACCGCCCTGTCTGAGCGTATCAATTCTTCTTACGTCAAGTCTTACGGAAGCATAGAACTTAAGTGCACGACCACCTGTTGTAACCTCAGGGTTACCGAACACAACTCCAACCTTCTCTCTAAGCTGATTGATAAATATGACAACACAGTTGGTCTTACTGACAACAGCAGTGAGCTTTCTGAGCGCCTGTGACATAAGTCTGGCATGAAGTCCCATATGCGAATCGCCCATCTCTCCGTCTATCTCTGCCTTTGGTACAAGTGCAGCAACAGAGTCCACGATAACGACATCAACCGCTCCCGATCTGACCATGGTCTCTGTGATCTCAAGCGCCTGCTCTCCGCAGTCAGGCTGTGATATGTAAAGATTGTCTATATCTACACCTATGTTCTTGGCATATGTCGGATCAAGTGCATGCTCGGCATCTATAAAGCCTGCGATTCCGCCTCTCTTCTGTATCTCAGCAACAATGTGAAGTGCTACCGTCGTCTTACCACTCGACTCAGGTCCGAACACCTCTATGATTCTTCCTCTAGGCACACCGCCAAGTCCAAGTGCTATATCAAGGCTGAGGGATCCTGTAGGGATCACATCTATATTCATATTCGCATTGGAATCGCCAAGCTTCATCACCGAACCCTTACCATACTGCTTCTCTATCTGTGCTATAGCGGCATCCAATGCCTTTCTCTTATCATCAATATTTACATTACCGGAATTATTCGCCATTGTATCTTCCTCCTAAACATATGTTCGATTATCTTTTAATATAGTATTAGATTATTGCCACTTTGTCAACCATAAATTGGCTGCCTTCACTTAATTAATCAATATCTGTCTGGTATGTGGGGATCATCGGCATCAGAACAATGCCGCATCTTGAATTTTTCACTTAACATCTTTATGTCCGTCATTATAACACACTTTACAGCCATTAATTATTAAGATAGAATAAACTTTACCGACAAAGGCATTATAAATCGTGACAGGTTATAAAACACGCATTTCAAGGAGGAGCCATGAGCACAGTAGGCATAGTTTGCGAATACAATCCATTTCACAAGGGACACGAATATCAGATACAGCAGGCGAAGCTTCTAACTGGTGCCGAACATGTCATATGCTTTATGAGCGGCAATTTTCTTCAGAGAGGCGTTCCTGCCATAGCAGATAAGCACACAAGAACCGAGATAGCTTTGAGATGCGGTGTAGACGCTGTGTTCGAGATTCCATTTGTATACGCATCATCAAGTGCCAGAGACTATGCACATGCCGCAGTCTGCATGATGAACGCTCTTGATGGCATAGACTATATCTCATTCGGCGCAGAATGTGATGACATTGATCTTCTGCAAAAAATTGCCGAACTCACCGTCAATGAACCGCCACAGGTATCGGAATCCATAAAAAAATCCGTATCTTCGGGCATCTCATATGGATCAGCCAGAGCAGCCGCCATCTCCGAGTATCTGCAGAACCAGAACCTTACCGGTTATACCAGCGCTGATCTTGACCGTATCCTGGCAAGCCCGAACAACATTCTGGCCATAGAGTATATTGCTACTCTTATACAGACAGACTCCAGGATCAAAACTGTCCCGATCAGAAGGATCTTATCAGAATACAACAGCACTGCCACCGACAACGACATCTGTTCGGCCTCAGCCATACGTGAGCTACTCCGGTCAAGTGATGTTGAAAGCTTAAGGCGCCACATTCCTGACAGTTGCTACAACATCCTGCAAAACGCGTACAGAAAGTCATTTCCGATGTTCGACGACGACCTGTCTCATCTCCTGTCAGCACGAAGGATACTTGCTCCGTGCACGGATGACATCGTTGACATGGATAGAGATCTCTGCAACCGTCTCTCCAGGCTTGACACAAATCTATCCTTTACTGAGACCGCAACAGCACTTAAATGCAGGAATTATACTCTCACGCACATTCAGAGAGGTCTGCTGCACACCATCACAGACCTGAGATGTGATGACTATTCCCATTTTAAAGAAAACGGCTGGATAGCCTACATCAAGCTTCTTGGACTAAAAAAAGATGCAGGTGCCGTGATAAAAAGCATGAAAAAGGCTTCGCAGGTACCGATCATAACCCGTTCAGCCGAGATATACAAAAATACAGATTCCACAGGTCTGTCCATGTTCTCATACGACATAAAAGCCGCAGACATATACAGAAACATGGTATACAACAAATACAAAATCAGTATAAAGACCGATTTTGAACAACCTGTCATAGTTATATGACATATTCTTATTTATCATATTTGCTCTATAAAATGAATACAATTGGCATATGAAGAACGTATGTTATATAATTCTAACAGCTTCAATTATAATATTTGCATGTTTAAATTCAGACATCATCAGATCCGGATGCACCCAGGGGTTACAGCTATGGTACTCATCCATTGTGCCTATTCTGCTCCCCTTTATGCTGCTGACCGGTGTTATAACCAGCTTTCTCAGATCGATACAGGTATCAAAATGCTGCGCATATGCGATCATCTTTATAATAGGCCTGCTATGCGGTTTTCCCACAGGCACGATCATCATAGCTTTCTTTTACCGAAAGAGGATCATCTCTGAAAACGTATGTCAGAGCCTACTCCCGATGTGCAACAATATAAGTCCGATGTTTCTTTACAATTACATATACAGGGATCATTTGATGGAATATATATCGTTTGCACGGCTGATCGAGGCTGTATATCTTCCACAGATCATTTATACTGTAATAGCGCTTACTCTGTCATGTATGTCATCCCACCGCTCCAGCACTTCCACGGAGCTGCTTACTGCCGCAACAGTCCAGGTATCATCAGACAACCAGAGCCCCAATTCAGGGAATCCAGAAAATACGTATTCTGACATAATAAGCAGCTCGGTACACAATATAACTGTGATCGGTGTGTACATGGTCATATTTGCCATTGCAGGAAATCTTATGTGCAGATACTTTTCAGGCGATGCATGCACCATCATATCCGCATATCTGGAGATAGGCAGCGGTGTTCCAATATTATACGGCATGGATATTTCCACAAAAATAAAGACAGCCCTCATTCTCTCACTCACTGCCTTTGGAGGGCTATCAGCCTTGTTCCAAAGCCGTGATATGATAAGAATATCCAGGCTGTCATTCATAAAATACACAACAGGGAAAACAGTATGTGCCTTCCTGTGTTTCATTTTCTATATGATGTTTCTGTAAATACATCCTGTATCATCTGGCGTGATTACTCGTCGAGGAACTCCTCATCATCCTCATCCTCGTCGTCATATTCATCATCATCCTCGTCATCATAATCCTCATCGTCAGAGTCGTCTGATGAATACTCTGTCTTGCCGTATACATTGTAATCTGTGTTGTCATCATCAGCAAATGCTGAATCGTCAGCACTTGGCTGTACCTGCTCAGGAACGCCATTGATCTGAGCTATGCTTGAATCAAGCTCTGCCATATTGTCAGCAACTCTTGCCGCATTGTCCTCAAGAGACTTAATGAGATTCTCATAGTTTGCTCTCTCTGCCTGAAGTGTTGCATTTATATACTGGCTGATCTCTGTGAGCTTGTCCTTTGAATAGTACATAGAACCTGCTCTGACTTCCCTGGCATCTGCATTCGCCTCAGCGATGATCTGTTCAGCCTGACTTCTCGCCATGTCTGTTATCTCATTCGCTCTGATGTTGGCAAGCTCAACTATCTGGCTCTGATCAACCAGTCTGTTTGCCTCTGCAACAGACTCTGTGATGATAGAATCAGCTCTCGCTCTTGCATCTGCAAGTATAGCCTCCTTGTTTCTCATGATCTTCTTACATCTCTCTATCTCATTAGGCAGCTTGAGCTTGAGTTCGCCCACCATCTGCTCCAGATCTTCCTTTGGTACAATAATCTTACTGGATGACAATGGCTGATACTTACAATTGTCAATAAATATCTCTATCTCACTGATCATCTCTTCAATACCTTTTCTTGCCATGTTTTTCTCCTCCTAATAATCTATCCAAAAATTCTTCCTTCGTCTGTCAGTCTCTGTCTGTCGAATATCGGTCTCTCAATGTATCCCTGATCTCCTCCGGGATAAAATCATGTACATCCACACCAAAGCTCGCATATTCCTTGACCACGCTTGAGCTAAGGTACGAATACTCAATACTGGTTGCAAGAAAAACCGTGTCAATATCCGGGGCAACTTTCCTGTTGCTCTGGGCAATCTGTAATTCATACTCAAAATCCGACACAGCCCGAAGGCCTCTCACTATGACCTTCACGTCGTTCTGTCTTGCAAAATCCACCAGCAGTCCTCCAAAACCCATAACTTTCACGTTCGGGATATCTGAGACTACATTCTTTAACATATTAACACGTTCTTCCAAAGAAAACAATGGAGATTTTGCGGTATTATTGAGCACCCCGACTATAAGCTCATCAAACATTTCCGCAGATCTCTTAATTATATCCAGGTGGCCAAGTGTCACCGGATCAAAACTTCCCGGATAAATAGCTCTACTCATCTTCCAGTCTCCTATATATAAATGTATGTTTATTGGTCTTATATTTCTTCGTCTTATAAAGCTCCAGTCCCAGATCATCAAGATAATCAAAATCCGTGTCAAGATCCGACTCCACAATGACCATTGTGTCATAATCCATCAGAGGTGAACCTGCAAGCCTTTCAAGCACAGCCTTTTCCAAAAGCTTTCCATATGGAGGATCCATAAATATTACATCGAATGCCTTCCCCTGTCTCCCCAGCATCCCCACTGCCTGAACAGCATCCGCTGACAATACCTGCGCCCTGTCGGCAAGCTTTGTAAACGCAAGGTTTTTATTGATACACTCCACTGCCTTTCTGCTGTTCTCAACAAATACTGCCATGTCTGCCCCACGGCTGAGCGCCTCTATTCCAATAGCTCCACTTCCGCTGAACACATCAAGGAACCGACATCCCGGAATATCATTTGAGAGCATATTAAACAAGGTTTCTTTTATCCTGTCCGTTGTCGGTCTGGTATCCATCGAATCAACCGTCACCAACTTCAGACTTCTTGCACTACCGGCAATAACCCTCATATTAATCTCCTATCTATATGTACTGTTTATTGTAAACGTTCTCCGCCAGACATTCTTATACCATGCCTTCTGCGAAATTACAAGAAGAGCTTCCAATCTTCACTCTATTTTCCCATTATTCTGTCTCTCACGTATTTTCCGGTATCCGACAGATCTCCATCGGAAAAGCTGCCCGTGGCTGTTGAATCAGACTTTATAAGTGCCGATGTCTCATTCTTGTTACACAGACTCCATGATGAATAGCTGAGATTATTCTCGTTTATAAGCTCGAACCACTCGTCAGATGAATCGTAATCAATACCTCCATTGCCCGATGCATCGCACAGGCTGAACTCACTCACAAATACAGGAAGTCCGTTGTCCAGAGCCGTCTTAACCTTATTTCTCAGGTCATCCTTGTGGGTAGCCGCATAAAAATGCACTGCGTACATGATGTTGTCATAACCGGTTATCGGATCCTGTGACGCAATATCGACATCCTGGCTCCAGTTTGGAGTTCCCACGATTATCAGAGCATCTTTGTCGTTTGCCCTGATGACCGGTATTATAGTCTCGGCATACGACTTGACACTGCTCCACTGGGTTCCACCATTCGGCTCGTTGCAGATCTCATATATGACATTCTCCTGTGCCGCATATTTCTTAGATACCTTGTCAAAGAATTCTTTTGCATCATCTATATGATTATTCGGATCACTGTCGCTTAGTATGTGCCAGTCAACTATGACATACATGCCAAGCTCAGTCGCTGCACTAACTCCTTTGTCGACAAGAGCAAGTATCTCGTCCTTATCTCCGCCACTGCAGTATCCGTAGCTGTCTCCTGTATCCGTATACATCGCAAGTCTTATAAGATTTGCACCCCAGTCATCCCGCAGAGTCTCAAAGGCTTCCTTATTCACATAATCAGGGAACCATGTGATTCCATGGGTGCTGACACCCTTAAGCTGATATTTGTCTCCATTCATGTCCACTATATCCGTTCCTTTTACCGAAAGTTTTCCATGTGTTTCAAATGGGATCTCTCCCGGAACATTTGTATTGTTTTTCTTCTCAGTGGCAGCGGATTCTGTATTTTTCCTGCCTCCGCTTGTTTCATTGCTGTCGGTCTTCTCAGGCGCTGAAGCTACCATCTTAAGACCATCTCCGCTGTACTGTGTGTCATTTACATACAGCACGTATTTCTCAACGGCGAGGTCATCTGAAGAGAAATTATATCCGAGGTTGATACTGCCCTTAGCAGGTATCTCCTGGGTGTAATCCACGGCCTTTATTGACACTGTTTTGCCTGATATCTTGTACTCTCCGCCCCATATCTGATCTACAGCCGGAGTTCCCTTATATGTAATCTCAAGCTTCCAGTCCTTTGCAGACGCAGATGTGTTGTTATATATGTTGATGCTCTCTGTAGCACACTTTTTGCCATCTGCCTCCCACGTGGTATCATGTCCTATCTCAGCATAGAAATCGCCTGCAATATCCAAGGATTGGTCATCCTGTTTTTCTGACGACTCAGTTGTATCGCCCATATTGTCATCACTTTTCACTTCTTCTGTGCCTGCAGAAGTCTCCTGCAGCGTTTCTTTCTTAACGGAATCACCTTTCTTTCCCGAAGCGATCACATATCCCATAACCGCTATAATTATCAGCAAAATGCCAATAATTATTCCCATAACTATCGTTTTCTTATTTTTCATGGTATACCCCCTTTTTTTATTTATAATACAGGCATAGTGTACAGCCTGTCATCCCCTTTGTTTATCAGTTTCGCATCTATCTCCTGTCCATAGCGGTCGTATACGTCCTGCGCCGCCCTAAGCATGTCAGCATGATTGTATATATCCCCAACCTTGAACATCAGCTCCCCGCTCTGTCTTATTCCAAAGAAATCGCCCGGGCCCCTCATCTTGAGATCCTCACCGGCTATATAGAAGCCGTCATTTGACTTCTCCAGAACATTCAGTCTCTCCATAGTATCCTTATCCTTTTTTCCGCTCATGAAAATACAGTACGACTGGAGATTTCCTCTTCCTACACGTCCCCTGAGCTGATGGAGCTGCGCAAGGCCAAAACGCTCTGCATTCTCCACCATCATAACTGTGGCATTTGGATTGTTTATTCCAACCTCTATGACCGTAGTTGAGACAAGAATGCTTATCTTACCATCCGCAAAGTCCTGGAGTATCCTGTTCTTTTCCTCCGCCTTCATCTTACCGTGCAAACATACCACCGAAGTGTCAGCGCCATATCCATCCCTGATGGACTTCTTCAGCTCCTCCGTATACTCAGTCACATTTGCAACATCGTCCAGAACTTCGCTGGCCTCCACCATCGGGCAGACTATATATATCTGATGCCCCTGTGAGACCTCCTTCATGATAAAGCCGAGAGCCGTCTTCCTGTAGCTCTCATCCACAACGCAGTTCTTGATCGGGATTCTTCCCGCCGGGAGCTCATCTATAACTGAAATGTCAAGATCGCCATACATGATGATCGCAAGGGTTCTCGGAATAGGTGTGGCACTCATAACAAGCGTGTGCGGAGCTTCTCCCTTTGACGCAAGTCTCTCGCGCTGCTTTACACCGAATCTGTGCTGCTCATCAGTTACAACAAGCGCCAGTCTTCCATACTCCACCTTGTCCTGTATGAGGGCATGTGTTCCGACCACAACCTGCACATCCATATTCTTGATACGGCTGTACATCTCTCTTTTCTCTTTCGCTGTCATGGAACCAGTCAGAAGTCCCACAGATATTCCGTATGGCTCAAACAGTGAACTGAGCTCCTTGTAATGCTGAACCGCCAGAACCTCAGTCGGTGCCATGATCACTCCCTGATAGCCACTTGCAGCCACTGCGTATAATCCGGCTGCTGCAACTATGGTTTTTCCTGATCCGACATCCCCCTGAACCAGCCTGTTCATGACATGTTCAGAGCGCATATCGCCAAGCATATCACGCACCGCATTCATCTGCGCCCCGGTAAGCTTGAACCTCAAGTTCTCAATAAACGTCCTGACCTCCTCATCACAGTTTATTATACATGTATTTTCTGCATACACATTGTCGTCTTTTATCCTGTGAAGGTTTGATATAAAGCTGTAAAATTCATCAAATGCCATCCTCTTCACAGCCCCCTTGAGCTTCTGCTCATCCTGAGGAAAATGAATCGAGTGGATAGCCTTTTGTATACCCATAATATGGTACTCATCAAGCACATTGTCATGCAGGTAATCCTCAAGCCTGTCTATGGCTTCCTCTGCGCCTCTCACAGCCTTCTGTATGGTCTTTGAGGTTATACCGGGCGTTACCGTGTACACCGGCTGCCAAACATGCGTAAGTTCGCCGTATTTATCATCAGTGTAGTATTCCGGCTGCGTCATGGTCATCATACTGCCCTTATAAGCCACATTTCCTACAAACACAAACTCCTGACCTATATGAAAGAAATTACGCAAAAAAGGACAATTAAACCAGGTAAGTTTAATTGTCCCAGAGAAATCCTTTGCGTACAATATTACTATGGTCAGTCCATGTACTTTTCTGACCTCCGCACGGCTGTTCACAACAGCCCTCACGGACTGCCTGCTTCCCGCCTGCAGATCTGATATATCCACCGGATCCTCATAGGTGACATATGTCCTGGGGTAATTGAGAAGCAGATCGTTCACCGTCTCTATCCCAAGCCGGGCAAATGCCGACGCAGTCTTGTCACCTATGCCTTTTATTGTCTTTATGGAGTCATTCAATTCCATACATACACCTCTTCACAACGGATCTCACAGATACACAGAAAGTTATTCCACAGATACTATATAATAGTATATCGGCTGTCCGCCATAGTAGCACTGCACATCAACGTCCGGATATGCCTCCTCCACTCTGCCAGCAAGCTTCTGCGCATCCTCCTCAGACACATCAGCACCATTATATATGCTTATAACCTCTGAATCCTCATCGACCGCATCTGCGATCAGTTCAAATGTTACATTCTCTATATCATTTCCAACACTGACAAGCCCCTTATCGCCGATACCCATGATATCGCCCTCCTTGATGGCCTTTCCATCGATCGAGGTATCTCTTACGGAATAAGTTACCTGTCCGCTTTTGACATTCTTGACAGCCGACTTCATGGCAGATCTGTTCTCGTCCACATCGACTGTACTGTCGAATGCGATCATGGCGCTTATGCCCTGAGGAGCATTCGCGGTTGGAATCACAATTATATTCTTATCTTCACACAGAGTTGCAGCCTGATTAGCCGCAAGAACAACATTCTTATTGTTCGGAAGTATAAATATATTCTCGGCATTCACATCATCGATCGCATTGAGCATATCCTCAGTGCTTGGATTCATGGTCTGTCCGCCTTCTATAACACGGTCTGCTCCAAGCTCTTCAAAAAGAGTCTTGAGACCATCACCCATGGATACCGTAATAAATCCATACTTCTTACGAGGCTCCTTATGCTCCTGCTTTCTGTGCTGTCTCTCTTCCTCCTGCTTCTCGGCCTCATCGCGCTCTGCCTGACCGATAACACGCTCATGATGCTCTATCCTCATGTTGTCTATCTTCATATTAGTAAGGTATCCAAGTGTAAGACCCTTTTCAAATGCCTGACCAGGATGGTTGGTATGCACATGTATCTTAACTATATCATCAAGAGATACACATACTATCGAGTCACCTATAGACTCGAGGAAGCTCTTCAGATCATCCTCCTCAGCCTCGCCATATGGCTTCTCAAGATTGATAATAAACTCTGTACAATATCCAAACTTTATATCCGCTGTGGATATGGAATCGTTGCCTGCGCCTGTGGATGTTCTTGCCACATTCACTGTTCCTGTGTTCTTGCTGAGTTCAACTGTAACTCTGCCCATGAGACAGTCGACAGCACCCTTGAGCACCACCATGAGTCCCTGTCCACCTGAATCGACCACGCCGGCTTCCTTCAGAACCGGAAGCATCTCAGGAGTGGAATCAAGAACGGCATCTCCATATTCAATAACCTCGTCACAGAACTGTGCAAGGGACATATCTGCATCAGCACACTCCCTTGCCTTGGACGCCACGCCCTTGGCAACTGTGAGAATCGTTCCCTCCTTAGGCTTCATGACAGCCTTATATGCAGTCTCCACAGCCTTCTGAAAAGCGTCTGCTATAACGTGAACATCTATGGTCCTTGCGTCCTGCACTTTCTTGCTGAAGCCTCTCAAAAGCTGTGACAAAATTACACCTGAGTTACCTCTGGCGCCTCTGAGCGAACCTGTGGACATGGCCTTTGCTATGGACTTCATATCATCAGGTGCCGCCTCAACCTCCTTCACTGCAGACAGGATTGTCAGCGTCATATTGGTTCCTGTATCTCCGTCAGGCACAGGGAACACATTAAGTTCATTGATATATTCCTTGTTCTTATCAAGATTATTGGCACCGGCAATAAATGCTTTCTTCAGTGCAAGCGCATCAATCGTATTACTCACTTTACTCTATCCTCCAAACTAATCAAGTACTTTAACATCTTCAACATAGACATTGATATGGCTGACCTTAAACGACGTAAAATCCTCTACCTTGTACTTTACCGACTGCATAAGATTGTCTGTGACAGCCTTTATACTAACGCCATAAGCAACAACTATGTGCAGCTCAATGACTATATCACCATTCTCATCAAAACGTACATTTACGCCCTTAGAAACATTGTCTCTGCGGAGCTGCTTTACAATTCCGTCCTTGACACTGACTATTCCCATTCCTACTATTCCAAAACAGTCAAGGGCTGTAAGTCCTGCAACCTGTGCAACAACACTCTCATCTATACTTACTTTACCGTTATCGCTATTAATATATTCCTTCATACACGACTCCTTTCTAACAAAGTCACCAGTGTTCATCATATCTACCGACTTATAAACACAATTACTCATCAATTATAGCATAAATCTAATTTTATTCTATAGTATTTCTTCATTTCCAATAAAAAATAAATATTTTGCTTGCATATGGAAAAATAATCTGCTATTATATGTCTTGTTGTGAACTTAGGAAGAAAGTTAGTTTATTCATTGAAGGAGGTGCTATTATGGCAAAATGTTCAATTTGTGATAAAGGTGCTCATTTCGGTATCAAAGTGAGCCACTCTCATAGAAGAGCAAACAAGATGTGGAAGTCAAATGTTAAGTCTGTTAAGGCTGTAGTTGATGGTACACCAAAGAAGATCTATGTTTGTACATCTTGCTTAAGATCTGGTAAGGTCGAGCGTGCATAATATTTGCATAATATCACCGATTCAGTTCTGGTATAAATAAGAGTGATGATCCTCAAGGATCATCACTCTTATTTTTTTATCTGCAGGAGAATATATAAGATAACAGCAATAATATAACGATTATGAGAAATTCCACAAATCCACTTATGAAATATCCTATAACCACTCCCACCGCTGTGAAGAAAAACGCAAATCCTGTGAATTTTTTCCAGATAAAAAATCACCACCATAATGATTTATTATCATTATATGTGGTGACTTTTTAATAATGCATTTCCCAACGCACTGAATCTTACTTATATTATATATTCTGATATTTATTATTCTGTGACAGATTCCTCTGACTGTGCGACATCATTTATCGCCTTGTCAACATTCTTCTCTTCCTCTGTCTTGTCCTTCTTGAACAGACCCACGACCTTATCTACGACCTCTGGGGCCATGTCTATGATCTTTGTTACGGCATCCTGGTTCTTGAGATTTACAAGTCTCGTATTTCCTCCTGAGACGACAAGAACAGCAGACGGGCTCATCTTTGCTCCGATTCCTCCGGCAGCTTTGTTGCCGTCCTGCTTATTGAACGCTCCGGCAGCCATACCAAAATTGACATCTACAAGAGGAATAATGATCGTGTCACCGACATACACAGGCTCTCCAACCACCGATTTCGATGATATAAAGCCATCCATTCCCTTAAACATAGAACCAAGTGTTCCCTCAATATTCATATTTGCCATATCAATTTCCTCCTGATATCTTTTTTAATCGAGCAATAGTTATCTTGACATTCTTGTTCCAGATCACCTTCAGCACGCTCCAGCCGATTGTTCCAAGTCTTATCCTGCCCTTCATGAACAGGTCTCCTTCCAGCCGGGCTTCAGAGAAATCCGGTGTTATATCTATATTATCATAGTATAGCGGGAAAAGCAGGCTCATATACCCCAGGCGCTCACCTGTTGTTGCCGGGTCATCCGCACCATATATGATCTGCCCCTTAAGCTTTGTGGGCTTAAGATGCTTTAACACCTTTATCAGTTCAACCTTGAAAACTCTCATGGCTTCCTTTGTTCTGACATTGTGTACAAGCTTAGTATAGCCATCTTTTTTCTTTTTCAGACTGGCAAACTTCTCTGACAGATCTTTGAACTTCGATACAACCGTCTTTGCCATACTGTCTATCCTTCTGCCCAGCCTGATGAGCGGCCCCGGTACGGGCTCCTCAAATTCGCTGTCCTCAAGAAGAAACCGCCTGTCCTCCGGCTCCACCGATGGATAGTCTTCATATCCCGGACTGTCAGAAGCTTCTTCCTCTGTCCCAGCCCGACTGTATTCCCCGGGTTCAGAATATACCTCTTCTTCCGGCTCCGGTATGGCACTTTTTTCGCTGCCCATGATGGTTCCGCCAAACAGCCTCAGCCTGTACCGAAGGCCGTCCGAATCATACAAAACCTTAAAACACAGGACAAAACCAAGCCATCTGGCAGAGAACTTCGCAAATATGTCATCATCCTTCTTCACATACGCCCTGTATCTCACCGGCGCAAACAATACGAGAAGTGCTAGAAGCACTACCAGTCCCACCAGCGACAGGATAACTATGAGCAGTATCTTCAATATCAACCAAACAATATGCATGCTCCATCCCCTTAGACCCAGAGACTATCTGGTCACGATGCAAAAAATCTCTCCACATCAACATCCCCGGTCTTCTTATATATATCATCTATTATATCCCTGACAAGCAGTACAGCCTGGAATCTGCTTGGAGCTGCACCGACAATATGTATAGCATCGCCCATGTCAGTGTAGATCTTCTGCCTGAGTTCATTCAACTCATATATCTCCAGAATCCCATCTCCAAACAACGGAAGTGTGATAACGAACACTCCAGGCACATATTTTACTCTGTGGAAGCGCCTTATTCCTCTGACCATCCTTATGATCTGCCGGTCCCGGGCTCCACCAACATAAAACTTATCATCAATGACCATATTCAATCACCTGTAATAAACAGTTTATTCTTCCATCATCTGCTTTATAACAATATAGTCCGCAAGAAGTTCACTCTTTTCCCTGCATCTCGAAAGAGATCCGTTTACATATTCCCTGATCTCATCAGTGGTGTTGAAGAAAACAGGTATGTTGGAGAGTATCTTTGCCATGATGGCTCTGTTGACTGTCATTGAGTTGGCTGCAAACAGATCTGCAAACTCATTTGTCAGCTTCTCCTTACATGCAGCTATATAATCAGTATCCACATTGAGTACGCCCATCACAGCTATATTGTCTATATCCACAAACATACTTCCCGAGAGAAGCTTATCCATGATCTCCAGATCTCTGTATGTATCCTGAAGCTCATTTGCGGCAATATCATCGGTGTAACCGGTTGAGATGTCGTACACAGCAGACTCAAGCATTACCTTATGCTCTCCTGCCAGCTCCTGTTCTCCGACGATATCGTCAAGGAGTGCATATACATCCTCAAGATGCTCTCCGTCGTCAGCGACAGCCTTCTCTATGACAGTCATCGCTTTCTTACAGCTCTCAGATACGCCTTTCTTTGAATCCAGCGCAAGCATCATAACATAGAGATCGTTTACAAGCTCTATGATGAGCATATATTCAGTCACAACCGAATTCAGGAATGCTGCACTTCTGTCCAGCACATCAGTGAGCTTTCTGTAACCATCGTAATCAAGAGCAGTGTAATCACCGGCCTTTAAGACCTCAAGCGCCTCATGTAGTTCAGGGTACTCTGTCTCAAATCCCTCTGGAAGTCTTATGAGAGCAGTATTCTCGATCATCTCAATAAACTGGTCAAGAGACTCCTTCTCCACTCCATTATATATATCAAGCGTTTCTCCCAGAATGTCATAGAATCTGTTCTTTGTCATACGTATCGGGAGCTGTCCTATGATGGACTGCAGTTTGGAGTTAATGGCAACCTTGTCCTGATCTGCGAACACAAATCTGTATATCTCTTCTGCAAAGTCACTGACGCCCGCCTCATCGAGCTCCTTAAGCTCCTTCTGTATCTCCTCGTCAACATTCTCCGGATAACTGTATTCTTTCCTGTTTAAAATATACTCATACATCTCAAATGCATCCGTGTATGATGTGAGCACCTTCATCTTGGCTGTTATGGTGTTCCTGACATCCGAGATAAGCTTCATGTCAGCATCCTCGCACACCGTCTTATCTCCCACAACAAAGTCGCCTATCAGCTTGTCGATCACAGCCTGGCACTGAGCGATATATGGATCATCAGGGACATCCCCATCCATATGCATGTCCTTGAGTGTCAGGTAATTCAAGGTGAATTTGTGGCATGCATATTCATAATTTGCTTTCGATGCCACCCCTGCAAACAGTGCAAGATTCCTGTCCAGATCCTTCTTTCTCTGTATATCGGTTATAAGCTTCTTCTCTTCATTATACATAATAAACTTCCTCTTTTATCTTCTTTATAAATCTTTGATCGTATATCCTAGTTGTGTGTATGGGTAAACAGATGATCCTGACAATACTCCTTGTTACCTGTACACTTTGAGCAGTACCTGAACTGCAGATCAGGATAATCTTTGTCCGTTCTTCCACACACAACGCATCTGTGTCCGATATTCTCCTGTTTTGCTGTCCGCACCTGCCTGTTATAATTTCTCCGCCTCTTCATCTGCTTTGGCGAAAACTTTCTGAAGTTCTTCGTGCTCAGATAGAATATCACAAAGCTCACAAGTGACATGGCTATGTTCACTCTTCCCATAAATGTCTCATTGATGAAGTAATACGCTATAATGACGATATACAGTATCGAGAGATACTTCATCTTGATCGGTATGATCATGGCGTATAACACGCTCATGTCAGGATAGCATACCGCTATGGCAAGGAATATGGACATCAATATATAATATGTCGATGCATATGCGAAATAACCAGTCGAGCTCGCGTAATCATACCTTATGATATAGGTACAGAATATGTGTGCAAGCATTATACCGATCATGGTAAACAGCATGGAGCTGAACATGTACAGATTATAAAGGAATGTTCCGATAGTACGTTCCAGCAGAGATCCCAGACTGTAGTAAAATATCAGCATGATTATCGTGAATATATCGACACCGAATACCGGTGGTGTGATTATCCATGTGAAAAGTCTCCACACCTGTCCATGCATTACCGCCGCCGGATCAAGTGTCAACATGAACAGTATCTTTGGCTGGAACATGAACAACAGATATCCTATACCGTAGCCTATGATGAGGTATAATGTGAGGTTTCGAATGGAGTATCTGCCAAACTTCTTCTCGATCTTACTTATTATATTCATAGAAAAACTCCTGTCATACTTTTTTAAACTACACCTTTTGAATTATATAATATAAAAAATGAGTTTACAACAGTAGAATAATTAAGTTTTTCTAACCTGGCGGATAACAGCAAAATAGCTGCCAGCTATAAACCGGCAGCCAGGACAGATATCATACAGCCATGTGCATCCATCTACTTCTGAAAGTCCACATACTTTATCTCCATGTCCGCGGCAAGGGCCATCTTGTAGAGATCCGGATTGAATTTGAACAGATCATCCGGAGATACTCCGGTATTCTTAAGGACATCCTCAAATGTATCTCCATCCTGCACTGTATATATAAGAAAATCTTCCTCCATGATCACGGGAATACACACTTCATCCCCCGGCTGCATATTGTATACGTTGATGTACGGGTTTGCTGATATGATGTCGCTGAGCTTTACCTTGTATATCCTGGACAGCTTATACAGTGTGTCCCCTCTCTTCACTACATGGATAACTCCGTTACAGGTATCAAAATTCATAGCTTACCCCTGAAAGGCTTTTTTATAATATATTCACCTCCGATGATATAGTTACCTGCAAAAAACTTTTATTTTTACATTTTCTGGTAATGGTTAAGTTTTTATAAAGTCATTGTATTTTTTTAAACCCTACACTATAATAAAGTAGCTTTATCGGCAGAAATGTCGAAATCAAACACATTCAACACACAAAAGAAATTGGAAGGGTTGTTTTATGTACACATTAGGAATTGATATTGGATCAACAACAGTTAAGGTTGCTGTCCTTGACAAGGACAACAAGATACTTTTCTCCGATTACAAAAGACATTTTGCAAATATCAAAGAAACACTTAAAGATCTTGTACAGGAAGCAAAGGATGCCCTCGGCGAGAACGAGGTCAATCCATGTATCACCGGTTCTGGTGGACTGGCACTCGCCCAGCTCATCGGTGTGCCATTTACCCAGGAGGTAGTCTGTGTATCAGAGGCACTGCAGGACTATGCACCACAGACCGACGTGGCAATAGAGCTCGGCGGTGAGGATGCCAAGATCATATATTTTACAAACGGAATCGAACAGCGTATGAACGGCGTATGTGCCGGAGGTACCGGTTCTTTCATCGACCAGATGGCTACACTTCTACAGACCGATGCATCAGGTCTTAACGACTATGCAAAGGATTACGATACCATCTACCCTATCGCTGCAAGATGTGGTGTATTTGCCAAGACAGATATACAGCCACTCATCAACGAGGGAGCTACAAAGCCAAACCTGGCCGCTTCCATATTCCAGGCCGTTGTCAACCAGACTATATCCGGTCTTGCATGTGGTAAACCTATCAAGGGCAATGTTGCATTCCTGGGCGGTCCTCTTCACTTCCTTCCGGAACTGAAGAATGCATTTATCCGAACACTCAATCTTACAGGCGACGCCATCATAGATCCAGGACACTCACATCTGTTCGCCGCAGTAGGTGCTGCCATGAACTCCAAACCTGAGGTGTCCATGACGCTTTCAGAGCTCATCCACGCTCTCTCCCAGGAGCTCAATCTCTCCTCTGGTGTGGAGAGACTTGCACCTCTTTTTGAAAGTGATGAGGATTACGAGAAATTCAAGGCAGATCACAACAAGTACGCCGTAAAGCGCGGTGATCTCGCAACATATAAAGGAAACTGTTTCATCGGTGTCGATGCCGGTTCAACCACCACAAAGGTTGCACTTGTCGGTTCTGACGGTGAACTGCTCTACGACTTCTACAGCAGCAACAACGGAAGTCCACTTAACACCACCATCAGAGCTATAAAGGATATATACAGCAAGCTTCCTGAGGGCGCAGTGATCGCAGGCTCATGTTCTACTGGTTACGGTGAGGCTCTTATCAAGCAGGCTCTCTCTCTGGATTTCGGTGAGGTTGAGACAATAGCCCACTACACAGCCGCAGCATTCTTCGACCCTGAGGTCGACTGCATTCTTGATATCGGCGGTCAGGATATGAAGTGTATCAAGATCAAGAACGGCGTTGTAGATAACGTTATGCTGAACGAGGCCTGTTCATCAGGATGTGGATCATTCATAGAGACATTTGCGAAGTCACTGAACTATGACATAGCAGATTTTGCGCACATCGCCATCACAGCGAGAACACCTATAGACCTCGGTTCAAGATGTACCGTTTTCATGAATTCAAAGGTTAAGCAGGCGCAGAAGGAGGGCGCATCCGTGGCTGATATATCCGCCGGACTTGCCTACTCCGTCATCAAAAATGCCCTGCTCAAGGTTATAAAGCTCACGGATCCAAAGGATCTCGGCAAGAACATCGTGGTACAGGGTGGTACCTTCTACAACGATGCAGTTTTAAAGAGTTTTGAAGTCATATCAGGAAGAACAGCCATAAGACCTGACATCTCAGGTATCATGGGTGCTTTTGGTGCTGCCCTCATCGCTAGGAACAAGTACAAAGAGGGATTTGTCACGACTATGCTCCCTATCGAGGAGATAAGAAAGCTCACATATGAGAGCTCCATGACAAGATGTAAAGGATGTACAAACAACTGTCTCCTTACAATAAACAAATTCTCAAACGGCAAGAGGTTCATCACCGGAAACAGATGTGAGAAGGGTGTCGGTCTGAAGAAGAACGCAGACAACATTCCTAACCTCTTTGAATATAAGCTTGGAAGAATATTTGGCTATGAGTCACTTAAACCTGAGGAGGCAAAGCGTGGCGTGATAGGTGTTCCTCGTGTACTCAACATGTACGAGAACTATCCTTTCTGGCACACATTCCTCACAAAGCTTGGATTCTCAGTTGTACTGTCTCCAAAGTCATCGAGAAACATATACAGCCTGGGTATCGAATCAATACCTAGTGAGTCAGAGTGTTACCCTGCCAAGATCTCACACGGACACGTTATGTGGCTGCTGAAAAATGGAATCAAGTCCATCTTCTACCCATGTGTACCATATGAAATGAACGAGACTCCTGAGGCAAACAATCACTACAACTGTCCTATCGTTGCTTCTTATGCAGAGAACATCAAGAACAACATGGAGGAACTCAAGGCTGACGACATAACATTCATCAGACCATTTGTGGCCCTGGACAACGAGGAAGCTCTCGTAAAACGTATGTACCGTGAGATGTCCAAGTACTATGATGTGACAATGGACGAGATTGGAAGCGCCATACATGCGGCGTACGCAGAGGCAGAGAAGGTCAAGGAGGATGTGCGTGCTAAGGGCGAAGAAACTCTCAGATACATTGATGAACACGATATGCTCGGCATAGTTCTGGCTGGTCGTCCATATCATCTGGACCCTGAGATCAACCATGGTCTCCCAGAGCTCATCAACTCATACAAGATTGCTGTATTTACCGAGGATTCAGTCGCACACCTTGGCAAGGTCGAGAGACCTCTTATTGTCTCCGACCAGTGGATGTACCACTCAAGACTGTACAAGGCAGCCAACTACGTCAAGACCTGTGACAACTTAGAGCTCATACAGCTCAACTCATTCGGCTGTGGTCTGGACGCTGTAACAACTGACTGTGTCAACGATATACTTACCAAGTCAGGCAAGATATACACTGTCCTCAAGATCGATGAGGTCAGCAACTTAGGTGCAGCAAGGATCAGAATCAGATCCCTCATAAGCGCGGTCAACTCAAGACATGAACAGCACTACAAGACATGTCCGTCAAGCAGTGCCATCAACAGAATAGAATTTACCAAGGAGATGAAGAAGGACTATACAGTTCTTGCACCTCAGATGTCTCCTATCCATTTCGATCTTCTTGCACCTGCATTCAAGTGCATGGGAATCAACATTGAGATCCTGCCGGATGCAACCAAGGAGACGATAGATGTTGGTCTGAAATATGTAAACAACGACGCATGTTATCCATCTCTGATCGTTGTCGGACAGATGATGAGCGCCATCACTTCAGGAAAGTACGATGTGAACAAGCTGGCTGTCATCATGAGCCAGACAGGAGGCGGATGCCGTGCAACAAACTATGTAGGATTTATCAGACGTGCCCTCTCCAAGGCAGGCTACGGTCAGATACCTGTAATAGCACTGTCAGCCCAGGGCTTTGAGAAGAACTCAGGTTTCAAGATAAGCTACAAGGTCGTAAAGCGTGCAATGCAGGCTCTGATATACGGTGATGTATTCATGAGATGTCTGTACAGGACAAGACCTTACGAGAAGGAAAAGGGTTCGGCAAATGCACTCCATGAGAAATGGAAGAAGGTTTGTCTGGAGAGCCTTACAAAGACCGGAAGCAACGCAGTATTCAAGAAGAATATACAGGGAATCGTCCACGACTTCGATACTCTTCCACTCCTTGATATCAAGAAGCCTAGAGTCGGAATTGTTGGAGAGATACTTGTAAAGTTCCTGCCATCAGCCAACAACCACTTAGTTGACCTGCTGGAAGCAGAGGGAGCAGAGGCTGTTATGCCAGATCTCCTGGACTTCTTCATGTACTGCTTCTACAACAACAATTACAACTATGAGTTCCTTGGCAAGACCAAGAAGGGAGCCATAGTCAGCAACACTGTTATAAAGGTTCTGGAATCCTTCAGAAAACCTGCAAGGGATGCTCTTGAAAAGAGTAAGCGATTCGAGGCTCCTGCCCATATCGAAAAGCTTGCTGCCTATGCAAGACCAATCGTATCCATAGGAAACCAGAACGGTGAGGGATGGTTCCTTACAGGTGAGATGATAGAGCTCATAAAGAGCGGTGCACCTAATATTGTGTGTGCTCAGCCGTTTGCATGCCTTCCAAACCACATCGTGGGCAAGGGTGTTATCAAGCATCTGCGTGAGGCCTACCCTGACGCCAACATTGTGGCAGTCGACTATGATCCTGGTGCATCCGAGGTCAACCAGGTCAACAGAATCAAGCTCATGCTTGCCGCTGCGAACAAGAATATGAATAAATAAAAGATAGTTATATAACGCTAAAGGCACATCACATACAGAATATTTCTGCATGTGATGTGCCTTTTTCACGTTATGAATTACCTAGGTTTAATTATATCTTTTCATGAACCGCTGCTTATCTTTGCTTAACTGTTCTGCACATGCGATCCTCTCATCACCGGTTATCCGGCTGTCAAACCAGTTGTCGTTGTCATCAGAAAACCATCCCGCAAAGTAATCCGAGCAACCCTCAGGTATAACGCCATTCCGCTCCCTGAGTTCCTCATGTGCGTCGCTTACCACCTGTGTCTTCCAGATGTCCACAACTGACTGATATTCATCCGGATCGGTATCATCGATGGTCCTTATATCAAATATCGTGTCCGGCGCCAGACCGGGATCCATCTCTATAATTCCAAATCTACAATACTGGGCTCTGTTCTCCATGACCTTGAGGCTTCTGTCCGTATAATAATCCCTTCCCAGTATATACACACCACATCCGGTGGCGGGATCTACCTTGAGCGGAATACATATATCTGTTCTCTGCTCTGTGTTCAGGATGTCCAGAAGCTTTGTGCTCTCCTCCTCTAGCCTGTTCTCATCTCTCTGTGGCTCAACAACTGAACTGCCTAAAAAAGGATTATTCAGCCTCTTAGTCTGAAATAACTGTTCAACAAGATCAAGACTTTTATCCTTCTTTCTTGGAATAAGGTTCTCCATCTCTGAGACGTTATCCATACGGCCTGTATCCTCACCGCTTCTGATCTGTCTGAATCCCATGTCGTAGAATTTGGCGGCTATATCATACATTATTATGGAATACAGCATCTCGTATGTTATCATCTGTACAATGCCGGGGCTCTGGCAATCTTCGCACGGAAGGTCTATATCGGACTCATCCAGAGAAACAGGAACCACATCGTCATCTCGAAAACACTCTCTTACTGTTCTGTCAAATAACTCCTTGTCTTCACCGGCAGTCTTGAGCAAAGCTTTGAGTTTGTCTTTTGTCTTACGTTTTCCAGCCGCAAGCTCATCTTCCAGCCTGTCAAAACCCCTTCTGATGAGCTGTCTGTTTTTCACTCTGGCCATGGTCTTCCTGTTGCCATACACTACACCGGCTTTGTCTTTTTCCATGTTGATCTTCGGCATATTGAGCTTTATTCTGATATATCCCTCCATGAACCCAGGAATATCGATCTCTCCGCGGTCGTATCTCAACTGGAGTCTCCGGAGTTTTATGTAATTTCTTTTATCATCCCCAGCTTCCCGGGTATCGATGTCTTTCTCGTATTCATCCCTTATATATGTGAATATTGCAGACTTCTCTATTTTCTCATCAAAGTCTTTTTTGAGATTTTTGTAGTATTCCCTCTTAAAATCCTTCATCAGTCATCCGCCCCGCCTTCTGCGTGCTTCTTTGCCGCGTAGCTCACCATGCGCTGTGCCCTTTTCATGTAAATGTATGAGTCAGAAAATGCATCCTCAAATCCATATGACGATGCATTTATGCTGCACAGATAGATATTGAGCATCCTCTTTACTACATTTGCAAGATCGATATCCTGCGGAAGTTCATCGGAAAAATATATTTCCCTGAAGCGTCTGTATTTCGTGCAGAACACGTCAGGATTCTGGACATCACAAATCCCAATGAGCTCTGGCATCTCTTCCCCAGTTACCGATTCGCTCCAATCTTCCATTTCCTCTCTTATCTCCTCAGGAAGATCTTCTATTTCCTGATATGAACCGTTGATACGCTCCACATCTTTCTCATAGAGCTTATTTGCCCTGTCAAGCATCTCATCTGTTATCAGGCTTTTTATCTTCTCACCTGAAAGCAGCTCGTATAAAGAATCACAATATGCCAGAAGATTGGCACGCTGTACACCACCGCAGTAGAACTCGGTAAACACATCGTCATATCTCATCTCACCTGATCCAAGCTCCTCTGCCATCATGTATATCTGTTCAAATGTCGGCACCGGCAGTTCAACCAGCTCTTCATCACCCAGATAATCCTCCGTCAATATTACCTTTATTGCAAGATACATAAAATCGCTCAGATATTCCCGGAGCACATCCGGCATGTGCTCAGAAGTGACCGACCTGAAACCGTTTTCTCTCCACATGTTGTTGGCTGTTCCATACTCTTCTATACGATCTACATTCGCCGCTATGAAGCTATCTATACGTTCCTCGCTGACTACACCATTAACATCCGTAATCTCCGGCAAAAACGATCTGTTCCTGCCGCTCATCTCAGCTTCAATGTCGCGCAGCTTTTTCTCAAAGCTGTACTGACGGAAGCTCATATTTCTCATTTTATCTACCATATACCCCATAAATATTGCTCCTTGTATATTATTTATATTCATTTTCATACTTACATCTGTCCATGTCAAACATATTCTCTGTTTTTTCCGGTTAATTACTTACATACCTTATCGTCATTCTCCATTTCAGTATGTCGATTTAAATACCTTCCATTCCGGATGTTCCTGATCACCATGTCCGCAGCAACGCTGCTGAGTGTTATCTTAGTAACACCTTCCGACGTGGTATATCTTCCCATGCCTATCTTTTTACCTTTTTTCGTTACGACGCAGTCATACTTTCCTCTTGAACCTTCCTTACTCATCAGATATTTGTCTGACACAAGCCCCATCACAATGGAATATGTATTTAACATATCCTCCTGTATCACCTCTGCCAGGTCATATATATCAATACACTCTCTTACCTTGAATACAAGTCTGTTGAGAGTGCACCCATACTTAAAATCCATCCTGTCAACATGCCCGGCAGCGTAATAAATTATGTCCGTAATTATACGGAAACGTTCCTTTTCCAACTGTTCCAGCCCAGGCTGGTCTGTATTTTTACCCATCATATTCCTCCTCTATGTCACAAATGTCTGCAGATCAATTATATTTCTTTATTATTTCTTCCCTCCTATATCACTGCTTGCGTTTTATAGTCAACTTATTGAGCATATTAATTGTATGAAATGTGATAGTTTTAACAGTAATGGAGGTTTTTCATATGATTTCTTATAGACCCTTTTACGAAACACTATACAAAAAGAACATCACTGAATATGCTCTCATATTTAAGCACGGCATACCGGCCAATACCATTCACAGAATGAAACATGGTGAAGCCATAACTACAAAGACTCTCGATGTTCTCTGTAACATTCTCGACTGTCCGGTATCCGATATAATTGAATTTGTCAAATCTGACAGCTAGATAAATTCCTTTTCCACATCTATGTACTCGCCTCTGGCAATCATTTGTACATATCTAAGCAATTCTTTCTTTGTCTCCCTGGCTTTCTGCAGCCTGCAGATCAGCTTTTTGATTTCCTCGTCATCAAGAAGATTGTTTGGATATCGACACAGATTGATAAAAATATCATCCTCGGTTGATGAATATATCATCGGCATCCCATCGCCATTCACCTTCATTTTCACAACAACTGCCAGATTCTGCATGTCCAGCTCATTATTTTTCAGGTCTCCCATATAGTCGCAAAAATAATTAAATGCAACATAATAGTCATCATTCTCTATCTTGAGAGTTGAGATATAATTCTGTTTCTCCGCATATAAATTGCTTCTTATTAACTTGAATTTCTTCATAAACATTGCCTCCTTTTCTTATACTGGTATGTCTCAAGCTTCTATATCATAATATCAGCCGTTTATTTTTCTTCCGTTTTTTTTACATAAAAATACCCTCTTTATCGGTTGACCGGTAAAGAGGGTAAATATCTCAATATTTATGATAGCGTTTTTAGGTGTTATTGGTGTTACTATGTTCTATGGCACGACATTAGGAGTTTGTCGGAAGTATGGGCTGCTTATATCAGACGGTACACTTTCTATAGTTGGTTTGCTCTTTAATTTTGGTATCTGTGTGTTATCAAAATAAAACCCAGTCCATAATCTGAATTATAAGCTGGGTTTCTTGTTACTGATGCTAAAGCATAACATGAAAAAAGCCCTGATATCGCTATCAGAGCCTTTATTTCATGTGTTACTTTCTGGCACCACAGACACTGCATTCTTTATGTGTGATGGCATCATGGTGTCTTGTGCCAGTCTGTACCTTTTCAGTACCAACCCACACTGAACCCCAACCGATGCTAAGTGCACATCTACCAGCTGGGTCTGGGTCTGGGCAGTTAGGAAAACAGCTCACACAATGGTCTGCACACCATCTTTGTTTTGCACTAGGCTGTTCAAGGTCATCGGCAAGAGTTCCATCAGGCCAGTAGCTGTGATTCTCATATACATCCTGCTCTTCATAGATAGGCTCATCCCACTCATCCTTATCTACAACTGTCTTCCATGTATGCTGGTGAGCCACTACTAAACGAAGTGTCTCTACTTTATTGTTTGAATATCTGACTGTGATCTTTACTGTACCCTTCTTCTTAGTGGTAACAGTAAAGGATTTCTTGTTCTTTGCAAGCTTTACTGTCGCAAGCTTTGTATTAGAGCTCTTCACATACTTGAGCTTTATGTTGGTGTTTATTACACGCTTTTTAGACGGACTCATTGTAAATTTCGTAGTTCTGACTACGTTACATACTATACGTCTCTTGTCCTTTGTGATCACCGTAAACTTTGTTTTTCCGTTACGGATTCCTGACACAACCACCTTGCGTGATGATGCTTTTCTCATCTTCACTGCACTCTGGCTTCCAAAGCTTATCTTTGCAATATCAGCCGGCATGGTGATAGTCTTTCTCTCTCTTCCTGCCAGATAGCACGTCATAGTCTTGGTCGACTTATACGCTGTGCTCTTACTGGTTGTTGCAGCATTTGCCGAAACATTAGGTATCAGTGATAATGCCATCACACATACCATAATCAAAGTTACAATTCTGGTTATAAAACCTGTCTCACTCTTTTTCATATTACATTCCCTCCTTCGTATAATGCACCGTATTTACGGTATCCCTCACACTAAAATAATTGATGTGCTATATGGATATGCAATACACACACTTATTTTCTTATTATACAGTACAAGCTACATCATAGTCAATATGTTGAGTATTTACATTGCATACATTTTCATAACTAATATTGGAACTATTTTAAATATCCATAGTCCAGATTTTTATTTTCATTTCAAAGAAGTCTACTATATCACCCCCATTACTCAGATTCCATCCGGACTTTATATACTCATCCGTCCACTCAATTACTATATCTGCCATCTCGTCCAACGGAATATTTGGCAATGGCCTGAGACATTCACCTACTCCGTACATCCTGGCAAGACATATTGCAATTTTCACCCAGTTTTTTTCGTACATTTTAATCTCTGTATCATCCATACTCTTTTACACCTCCGCAATATTCCTCTAACTCTCAAGCTCATATACGAAGTATAATCTTCCAACATAGATATTCCGTATAAAAAACGGAGATTTTTGCCAGGCAATGCTATTTTCTTTTATTTTTCACTTTATCATCCGGCTGTATGAATTTTAGCTTATCAGGGGTGCGGTAGCTGAAATGTACCGTGTACATATCTCCCTTTTCTGCCTGCAGATTTATTGTCTGCAGATCTTCAACGACATACTTTTTGCCATCATAGGTATATTCCAATGTGAGTTTCTGGCTGTATCCACCCATCATATCGTCATTTGTCACCTCTGTCACGGTTGCGACAGCTTCAGAGTGGATACGCCGGTTCTGAATATACATTCTCACAAAAAATATTACTACAATTACCAATGCTGTGATCTTCATAATCTTCCACAGCATTACCAGCTTCTCGCGGCCAAATGCATACATGACAATAAAACAAAAAAGAAACGCTTCTAAACAATACAGCATATATTTTTACCTCCTGCAATCAAATACCTAACCTGTAAACAAATCATATCACCAGTTATATTTCTTCCGTTTTTTCAACGGCAGGCAAACGACCAGACAAAAAAGAACCACAATGCATAATTTGCATTGCAGTTCTCCCGCTGATATCTGATTATATTTATCTAAGCAATAGTGTACTCCGTCCTGTTACAGTCCTCAAAAAGCTCATCATCAAGCTTTCTCTGTAGCTGTGAGCGGATAAATCGCACTCCCATTCTGTTTTCGGCCGCCTGCTTTGCCAGCTTGTGCTTTGCATTAGCTGACATCTTCAGCCGCACCCCGTAATAGTCCGCAATCTTATCGACCGGACTGATCCCTTTGGCATTTAAGATGGCGTAGAAATCATCCTCTGTCATCTCATTTAGCTGCACTATAGTGCCTATACGACCGGCGACCTCGCTTCTGACATTTGCGTACTGCACCAGATCTTCCTGAGTGAATGTACTCCTGTATCCGTCAAATGACTCGTCAGACGATACTGCACCAAAACCTATAGCCCTGCTCTTATTCACAGCCACATCCTTCGCTCTGACCATGGAATCGAAGGAACCCAGGAACACAAAACTTACATTTGATGTATCTATATCAAGAGCTGGTTCACTGTTCGACGGATTGCCATCAAAATGAACCATGTCCCCCTCCAGGACCTTCAGCAGTTCATTCTGGACTATGTAACTGTAATGCCTGTCGTCCGCATCCTCGAACATCTTGTCAGCCTCATCAAGGACAATGATAAGGTGGCCCATTTTATCCTGAGGCACCACATCGAACAGATTTCTGACTTTTGTATTGCCCTTCCAGCCCGTGCCCGTCAGAGAGGTGGCATTGTGGATCACTATGTTCGGATATAGCTTTGCGAGCTGCCTGAATATCTCTGTCTTGCCACAGCCGGTAGGGCCTGCAAAGAGTACATTCTGCCTCCTGCCATTCACATGGTTCCAGAGGAGCATGGCAGCGGCGCGCTTTGCCTCCTTCTGGCCGTACACATTCCGATCAAGGTACTTGTATATCCTGGCAGGTGAACTCAATATATGACTCACCTGTCCGGATGCTTCTGACGGAATCTCATCTTCATAAAGGATATCCTCCTCTATTTCCTCAGTCTCACCATCAGTCCTCCTGTCGTGATGATTTCCGAATATTATATCACTTACCCGCTCACTCACATCTGAGTCACACGGAATGCTCTCCTGGTCAGTCCTGCTGTATGCACACATAAGCGTAGCTGAAATGTCCTCCACATCCTCGTCCCGGATGTTCAGGTTTTCCAGAGCTGTGAGCAGCAATTCTCCGACCGTTTTGCTGGTTTTGTGCTGCCAAACCCTGTTCAATTCTTCAACCTTATCAAGCTCCTCATAATACTCTTCATCCGTCATAGAGTCATAGACCCCAGCCTTTGCCCTTTTGGTGAAGTCGACCGCAGGATTGGTTATGCTCCTGTTTCTGAATCCTCTTCCTGCCGCCTTGATAAGTTCTGCATAAAGTCCTTTCATATTTGTTATATCCATGTGTAAACTCCTTTCTTTCTCCGAAGTGTATGCAAATGTTTTGTTTTCATGATTAGAGTATACACACGATATTTTTATGTCTCGTAAATTCTACGATCGTTTCTCATCTGCCACAGCTCAAGCTTCTCTCCGTCGGCACACTTTTTCCTGTATAGAAATGATTCTGTTCGTATCTGAAGTAATATTTTTTATTCTCCTCAGTGTCATTTATGATTTCCATATCCTGATATCCGGGTCTTGTAATATGCCTAGGTTTTAACTGACTCACCTTGAGTCCCCTGCGGGCCAGGCAGTCAACAAGATATGTCGCATATCTCGTATCATATGCATGATAATGCTCAAGTCTCTGTGGCTTTCTACTATATGTAACCGCTATATACAAACACTCTTCGTAGGTATTCCTTCAAATTAACTACATTTGCCATGATTATCTTATGTTCTTTCTACTGCTGCTTCCATTACTGTACTGATAATAAAATTCTGTCTCTGTCTAATACAGAGAATCGGGACCGTATGTTCTCTCCATTCTGTACAACATATCCGTCTTCTCCATCGCCTTCCTGATGTAGATAACCGCATCTGCCATGTCATATGCATTGCCATATATTGATATGTTGTGCTTACATAGATACATATCAAGAGCCCCTTCGACCCCCTTTGTCATGATGTACAGATAGCTATACGGCACCTCGTCTGAATAGAGAAGCGCCATAAACTCCCTGAACCGTGCGCAGAATGTCTCCGCATCCGCCACATGTTCGTGAAGATATTTCCACGGCTCAAGATCATGGAAAAATGGCTTCTCCTTCAATGGGATACCGCATCCTTCCATAAAGAATTCATATTCTTCTTCATCTCCACCTATACCATAATCACAGTCCATAATATCAGCAGGAGATTCATTTGAACTCCGAACATCCCCGCTCTCAGCCTCAAGCTGCTCAAATGCGACTTCCATCCTTCTTTTCATGTCCGGTGTCATCCATGTGTCCTCTGTGCTGTCACTTAGCCAGTAATACACCTCAATGCCCCACGAGATGACTCCTGAATCCGACAGAAAACCATCACACTCATATTCCATGAGCAGATTATCCTTGTCCTGCCCAGAATTGAAATTCCTGCATCCTGCAAGTATTGTGTTAAATGACTCATCGGGAAGCGTCTCAATCTTATTCTCCAGCCAATCAAGCTTGAGCAGAGACATGCGGACAGCCAGGTACAAATACAGTCTCATATATCTGCAAAAGCTCTTCTGCCCGGGCAGAGCTTTCTCATCAACTATCCTGCCAAACCAGAGCATGTTTTTGCCAGCATATATATCCATCAGATCTAAAAACTCACCTATGAAGGCCTGCGTTTTAGACTCACTGAACTTTCCGTTCTCATCTGTTACATATGGGACGATCGAGTGAGACCTCCCGCTTATGATCTTTTCAAATTCGTCCATGAGATCATGGTATTTTTTCTTATTTTCGCTGACCTCATTGAGTCTTTGTCTCTCAAACCAATCCACGATCATTCCTCCTTATCACCCGTCCTAACTTACAGACTCCTATGTTTTTTCTTCATAACCGAGTGAAATGCAGGAATGAGCTGTCCCTTTTTATCAGGCAGATTCGTCTCCATATCCTTGCCGTAACACTGGAAATAGTATTTGTAAGCATCCAGTTCCGAAAGCCTTGGAAGCATCGGTATGGGATTCTTTGTCCAGAACACAATGCAGTCAACCACCTCAGGTGAGAGGTCTATCCTGCTTATATCTCACCTCATAAGGAGGCTTGTTATTGTTGTAAGTATGTGGCCGCGTCGTATTGTAGTAATTCTCCACAAAATCATCTACTGCATCGTACAGCTCGCTCTCATTACCATAGCTTTTTCGGTTGATCAGCTCGCTCTTTAACGTGCTGAAATACCTTTCCATGGGTGCATTGCTGTAGGGATGCCCCGGAGGGCTCATACTCTGACGGATACCTCTCTCTAGACAATATGTCGTGAATTCCTCCGATGTAAATTCATTTCCCTGATCAGAGTGAAGGATCAGCCTCCGTGGATCTATTTCTTTATCTGTGGACAGAGCCTTTTTCAAAGTCTTTATAGCAAGTTTCGAGGTCATTTCAGTGCCACACAGAGACGCTACAATACTCCTGTCATACAGATCCATAATGGCACAGTTGAACCGTATACTTCCATTTTCAAGTGCGATGAATGTAAAATCTATGCTCCACTTCTCATTTACCCGGCCCGCCTTGAAATTACCCTTTAAAATATCCGGGCAAATGTGAAAAGGCATGCGCTTTTCATACGGAGGATGTCTGGCACCAACCACCGAACACAATCCAAGTTCCTGGTTCATATACTTTCTCGTTGTCTCAAGGCTGATATTATAACCCCTCTGAAGCAGATAGTAATGCATTTTTCTGTATCCGTCGGTGCCATTATGCTCTTCATATATAGAACGGATCTCATCTAAGATCTGATCTTTCTGTGCCTTGCACCCATCTCTTTTACTGTGCAGGTAATTATAGTACACACTTGGCGACAGCCCAAACTCGTTCAAAAGCCAGCGCACGCCAAACCTGCCACTATACTTTTCTATGAATTCGTATATTGCTTCCCTACTCTCGCCATCCAGATCTTCTGACCTCAGCCGTGTAAAAGAAATCTTCTTATCGGTCTCAGCAAGCTTCTGCAATAGACCGCTCAGATACGGATCTTTCCTTTTCGCCATGCTCATACGCAGTCCTCCTTTTTTGTAAAATCAATATCTCATGTCAGGTCTTATTGTACATCTGATACATTTTTGTCCCGTACAAATTACGAAGCAATTTTCAATATTGATTTTTGGATAGAAATTTTCGTATCCATGTGCTATTTTGATACTTTGATTTGTTTTATATATGAGAACTCAATTGAGAAGGAACAAGATTCCTGATTCTCTCATACATACAAACCACGGAGGTGATGACACTTGAAGCAGCAGCAACTGCTTGAACTATATGACAATTACTCGGACAATGCATTCCGTCTGGCCATGAGTTTTCTTGGCAATATAGTGGATTCCGAAGACATTGTCCAGAATGTATATACCAAGCTTATAGAAAAAAGTCCTCACATATCAAAGGGATGTGAGAAGTCCTATATTCTCACCATGACCGCAAATATGTGCAGAAACCATTTGAAATCAGCGGCAAACAGACTGAACAGCAGCTATGAAGAGCTGGCAAACGATGATCTCACAAGTGGCTTCAATATGGAGGAACAGTCAATGTTTGCAGCCATAAACAGGCTGCCCGATACATACAGCACGGCCCTGTATCTGCACTACTACGAGGGGTATTCATTCAAGGAGATCGCTAAGATGCTTCATTTGTCAGTCTCAGCAGTCTCCATGCGGATATCCCGCGGAAGGGATCAGCTAAAAGAATTTTTAAAGGAGGAATAGATCATGAATAATAAAGATATAAACGAATTATACAAAGCTACCATGGACAATGTGACCATGCCCCAGGATGACAAAGACGATCTCAGGGCAAAGCTTGCCGAACAGGCTCAAACCGGCAGATCTGGTCACAGACTCGCCCGCGTCGGCAAATATGCCGCCATCGCCGCTGCCGTGTGCGCAGTTCTTCTGTGCATCCCAGCGACAAGAACAACCGTCTCAGCAGCCATAGACTACATAAAGCAGACCTTCCACCTGGCAAATGGTACCGAAGTGACATACGAGGAAAACAGTGAGGGAAACTCCATACAGTTCACCATATCTACAGATGATGTCAACGGTTACACGAAAGTTGAAAACGGCCGTCTCTACCTTGTTCTCGGAGATACCAAGGAAGATATCACCGACAAATGCGGTCCTGACAAATATTTCCGTCATGAGATCAAGAATGCGGACGGCTCACACAGCGTCATTCTCATCGGAGGTACACCTGATAGCTGCGGCTGGTGCGAGCTCTTCTTCGACAAGAATGGAAAATATGTATTTAACAACATGAACGTTCAAGACTACAACGACCCATGGCTTAATGACGCCCTGCATGCCGAGGGTGTTGACACAGGCAATCCTTATCTGGATGACACAACAACTGAGGATTCTTCTGACAGCGTATATAGTGTAGGCCAGTCTGTAGATGACAACGCCTCAGAAAATGCTACTTATATTGAGCAGTAATAAGTTTAAATTGTCTAATCTAAGCTATTTCACTCTTCAGGGGAACTTTCCCCTGAAGAGTATTTTATTTAAATAAGGACACAAAATTATCGCCAATTTGACGTTAAAATTAAAAAAGATACAACTTCTTTTGAAATTGTATCTTTTTTAAGATTTGAGACAAAAAGCCGATAATTATGTATCCTTTTTTCTGAAAATCATGTTCTTAGAGAAATCATCCAATCTAAATACACTAAAGAAAATCCTCTCTACAGTCTCATAGGAATTCCCTTGTCCTGGAGATATCTCTTCAAAACTCCTATCTCAAGCTCTTTATAATGGAACAGGGATGCCGCAAGTGCTGCGTCCGCACCGCCCTCTGTCAGGGCATCATAGAAATGATCCTTAGTTCCTGCACCGCCTGAAGCTATGACCGGGATGTTCACGTTGTCTGCTATGGTTCTGGTGAGTTCTATGTCATATCCCGCCTTTGTTCCATCGCAGTCCATGCTGGTAAGTAATATCTCTCCTGCGCCAAGTTCTGCGGCCTTCATAGCCCACTCAACTGCATCTATTCCACAGTCGATTCTGCCGCCGTGCTTGTATATGTTCCAGCCTGAACCATCATCACGTCTCTTGGCATCTATTGCTAAGACTACGCACTGGCTGCCAAACTTGTCAGCGGCATCAGCTATAAGCGTCGGATTGTCTATGGCTGCCGAGTTCACGGATATCTTGTCTGCACCCTCACGGAGTATTGCCTTAAAGTCATCGACAGTTCTTATTCCGCCGCCGACTGTGAACGGAATGAAGATAGTCTCAGCAACTCTTCTTACCATGTCGACAACTATATTTCTCTGGTCTGATGAAGCTGTTATGTCAAGGAAAACAAGCTCATCAGCGCCCGCCTTGTCATACGCTGCACCGACGGCAACCGGATCCCCGGCATCTATGAGATTTACGAAATTTACGCCCTTTACAACTCGTCCGTTCTTCACATCAAGACAAGGTATTATTCTCTTTGTATGCATGTCCTACACCTCCAGCTCTATAAAATTCTTCAGTATCTTAAGTCCAACCTCTGAGCTCTTCTCAGGATGGAACTGACATGCAAATACATTGCCGTGCTCCACAGATGCATGAATCTGTGTTGAATAGAATGTGGACGCTGCCACATCCTCAGGATTCTTTGCCTTCAGATAATATGAATGAACGAAGTAGACATATGGATTCTCAGGAAGCCCCTTAAAAAGTCTTGCCTTTGGATTTATCTCAAGGTTATTCCATCCAATCTGTGGTATCTTAAGTCCCGGTGCATCCGGTATGCGGAGTATCTCACCATCAAGGATTCCAAGTCCTGTTGCCTCCGGCGACTCCTCGCTGGTCTTGAACAGAAGCTGAAGTCCAAGACATATCCCAAGAAACGGCTTGCCTGCATCCACAACATCATAGATGACATTCTCAAGGCCGTACTCCCTGATCTTTCCCATAGCGTCCCCAAAGCTTCCAACTCCAGGTAAGATAACCTTGTCACTCGCCATGATCACATCTCTGTCCCTTGTGATGACAGCCTCCTCGCCGAGATACTGGACTGCCTTCTCAACACTCTTTATGTTACCTGCGTCATAATCCAAAATTGAAATCATCTGTCTCTGTCCTTTCAAAAGTTTTTTCTAGAACCTCAGCTTGCTTCCCTTGCCGCCGCGCTTGCCCGGCTTAACTCTGGTAAAGATTATCTCGTTATCTCCAACCTTGAAGGTATCCTTTGTGCTTCCCACAAATACCGACTCAAGGACATCGTCACCCTCTAAGTTGATGAGCTTGACTCCCGCTGCGCCCTTGCCCTTCTCAGGAATCTCCGCTGCGTCAACTCTTATGTAATAGCCCTTCTCTGACTGTGCGATTATGAAGTCGCCCTCGGAGATTTTGCCGATATATATGATATCATCACCGACTTTTGAAGCATTTGCAGCACGCCTTGTGGTGTCAAATGCGGAGCCGTCAACAACCTTGGCAAGCCCCTTCTTACTGACGAACAGCAGCTTGTCAGTCACAAAATGCTCTATGCAGTCCATGAACAGGATATTCTCGTCACCATTCATGTTGCAGAACTCGAACACCTGGATTCCCTTGTCGGCAAGACGTCCTATGAGGCTTCCTCCGCCCTTCTTGCTGGTGTTCTTCTTCGCCTGAAGCTTAATGATGTCTGCAACCTTGATCGTATACACCTGATTATTGTCAGCAAATACCGCTATCCTGTCAAGATTCTGACACTTAACCGCAAATCTGTAATCCTTCGTGATCTGGTCGATGTTCTTCTCGTATACATTTGCATCTACAACCTTGATGTAATAGAATCTGTCGAGAAGTACAGCCACATCTGTAGCCACGACCTCAGCCTTCTTCACAACAACAGTTCCATAGTTATGGATCTGAGTCCTTCTAGGTATGGCATACTTTGCCTTGATCTCAAGCATATCATCTATCATCTGCTGCTTCATTGCATCTCTTGACTCCATGAGCCTTGTATACTTCTTGATGAGTTTCTCAGCGTCAGAAAGCTCCTTCTTTAAGGCATTGATCTCCAGGCCTATAAGCTTCTGAAGTCTCATGGCAAGTATCGCATCCGCCTGTTTCTCTGTGAAACACAGGAACTTTGCGTCCGCCTCTGAGCCCTTGAATCTGAACTTGATATTTGATGTATCGCCGTGCATGAGGCACGCCTTTGCATCTGCAACCTTTGTACTTCCGCGGAGTATCTCTATGATCAGGTCTATGCAATCGACAGCGGTTAAGAGTCCCATCTTGATCTCTCTGATCTCCTCCTGCTGTGCAAGAAGCTTTCTGTACTTCGTATCATACAGACCGTACTTGAAATCTGTATAAACCTTGAGTATCTTCTTAAGTCCCATTACCTCAGGCTTACCATTGTTGATACAGTTGATATTCACGCCAAACGTATCCTCAAGGGCAGCCTTCTTATATAATATATTGATAATGTTCTGTATCTCCTCGTCAGAGGTTCCCTTCTTCACATCGATACACAGACATTCACCGTTCTTGTCTCCTCTGTCCGCGATATCCACGACCGCTGGAAGCTCTCTGTTTCTGACAAGCTCTGCGACAGTATCAAGGAACTTGGCAGTACCTCCGATCATTGTATATGGAAGCTCTGTGACACAGATACTCTTTCTTCCGTATCCGATATCCCTGACCTCTACCTTACCGCGCACCTTGATCTTGCCAAGTCCTGTGGCATACACATTATACAACTCCTCAGGTGTTGCATTGATGATTCCACCTGTGGCAAAATCCGGTCCCGGCATGAGCGCAAGCAGATTCTCAAGCTCTATCTCAGGATCATTCAGGTATGCAACAGTTGCATCTATGACCTCACCAAGATTGTGTGTAGGAATATTTGTCGCCATACCTACTGCTATACCGGTTGAACCGCTCACCAGGATATTTGGCACCTGGAAAGGCAGGAAAGTCGGCTCTGTCTCCGTTCCGTCAAAGTTTGGTATGAACTGATCCTTGAAGAACGGAAGATCCTTCATGCACACATCCTCTGTGTACTTAGATATACGCGCCTCAGTGTATCGCATGGCAGCCGCACCGGAACCGTCCACCGCGCCAAAGTTGCCGTGTGGGTCAACAAGTGGTATCGGCAGTTTCCAGTTCTGTGCCATATTTACAAGTCCTTCATATATGGAACTATCTCCGTGTGGGTGATATTTACCCATTGTATCTCCGACTATTCTCGCACATTTTCTGTGTGGCTTGTCGGAGCCTGCAAGACCATCCAGTGAGTAAAGTATCCTTCTCTGGACAGGCTTTAATCCATCCCTTACATCCGGGAGCGCTCTCTCTGTTATAACCGACATGGAATAATCCACATAGGACTGTCCCATCTCGCTCTCATAATCTACATTTAATATCTTTTCCGACATGATCTATCCCTTTCATCATACAAACTGTGAAAACGCGCTGCTAAGCATTCCCAAATATCACTTTTATATATCTAGCACCGCATCCGCACTGTGTGTCTCTATGTACTCTCTTCTAGGCGCAACCTCAGTTCCCATGAGCGTCTGTGTGAGCTGATTTGCCTCAACACGGCTGTTCACTGATACCTGCTTTAAAAGTCTTGTCTCAGGGTTCATGGTCGTCTCATAGAGCTGGTCTGCATCCATCTCACCAAGACCCTTGTATCTCTGGATCGTGAACTTGTTCGTGTGTGTCTTTCTGTACTTTGCAAGCTCATCATCTGAGTACAGATATTTGATGTTCTTGCCCTCGCCAACTCTGTAGAGAGGCGGAATAGCTATGTATATATGTCCCTCGCTGATAAGGTCAGGGTAAAATCTATAGAAGAATGTAAGCAGAAGTGTCGCTATGTGGGCACCATCCACATCGGCATCAGTCATGATGATTATCTTGTCGTAATTCAGCTTGCTTATATCGAAATCATTGCCGTATCCCTGCATGAAGCCACAGCCAAATGCATTGATGAGTGCTTTGATCTCGGCATTCTCAAGCACCTTTGCAACAGGCTTCTTCTCCACGTTGAGTATCTTACCTCTAAGTGGAAGTATTGCCTGATACTTTCTGTTTCTCGCGGTCTTGGCTGAGCCTCCCGCCGAATCTCCCTCGACTATGAATATCTCGCATTTAGACGAATCTGAGGACTCCTGCTTTGCAAGCTTGCCATTTCCCTCAAATGAAAACTTGTTTATATTGATCTTGGACTTCTCAAGCGCCTTTCTCTTGGAGAGAGCCACCGCCCTGTCCACTATATCCTTCAGCACATCATAATTTCTGTCAAAATAAACTGTGAGCTGTTCCTTCACGATATCGTCGACGGCCTTTGACACGTCCGTGTTGGAAAGCTTTGTCTTAGTCTGTCCCTCGAACTGAGGATCCGGATGCTTCACGGATATGATAGCCTGCATGCCAGATCTTATATCTGCACCTGTCAGATTGGAATCCTTCTCTTTCAGAGTTCCAAGCTCATTTCTCGCATAATTATTGATAAGCTTGGCAAATGCTGACTTGAATCCTGTCACATGGGTTCCACCTTCAGGATTCGTGATATTGTTGGTAAATCCTATGATATTCTCCTCGCCGTCCTCCGTCATCAGAAATACTATATCTGCGGCGATTCCGTCCTTCTCCCCCGATATGGCGACAACCGGTGATGTATGTGTGAGTCCCTGGGATATATCCTCAACAAATGCTGCAAGTCCCCCTGGCTGATGGAACACTATAGGCTCCTCGCCATCCCTCTTGTTCTGGAATGTGATCGTAAGATTCGGATTCAGATATGCTGTCTCCTTGATCCTCTGCTTGATGGCGTCCGCCTTGAACTTTACTGTCTCAAATATTGTATCATCAGGATAGAGTGTCACAGTTGTACCTGTTCTCTTTTCCTTGAGTTTTGTCTTTGGAAGCATACCGTCAACAAGTTCAGTTGTCGGTATTCCCTTCTCGTATGTATCGTGATAGAGATAGCCATCCCTGGCAACATCTACTATAAGCTTGTTAGACAGTGCATTTACAACTGCAGAACCTACTCCGTGAAGTCCGCCGCTTATCTTGTAGGTGGAGCTGTTAAACTTACCACCTGCATGCAATACTGTGTATACAACACGCTCCGCAGGAATTCCCTCCTGCTCATGTATATCGACAGGAACGCCTCGTCCATCGTCAGACACGGTTGCCGAGCCATCCTCGTTGATGCTCACCCATATATTGTTGCAATACCCCGCCAGATGCTCATCCACCGAGTTGTCTATAAGCTCCTGTATGAGGTGGTTCAGTCCGCTTCGCCCTGTGTTGCCGATGTACATTCCCGGTCTCAGTCTTACCGGCTCAAGGCCCTTTAACACCTCAATGTTTTTTGCACTGTATGACATAATCTTCTCCCATTTTATAAATATATTTGCAGATGCCAGAATCCAACAGAAAAAGGAAACCCTTAGAATTATAGCCTAAAAGTTTCCTTCTTGCAAAGTATTTATTGTTCTGACGTGTTATCTGCGCTATTCTCCGGTATCATTTCCGGTTCGCCATCATCCTGCTGTATGATATCAAGGTCGAAGTAGAATACCACTCCATTCTCCACATTGTAAACACCATAGTTCTTGTTGTGAGCCGCCATGGACGCCGCAACTATAGAAAGTCCAATACCGCTTCCACCATACTCTCTCGTCCTCGCCTTGTCCACCTTGTAGAACTTAATGAATACCTTATCAAGCTCATCGTCAGGAATGTTTGGTCCCTCATCATATACAAATACTCTCAAGTTGCCTGTGACGAGTCCATCCTCAGTCCTCCTCGGCTGATCATAGTCCTTATTCGCAGTCCACACTCTGACCTTGCCTCCATCGTTGCAGTAATGAAGTGCATTTGTAAAATAATTGGTGAATACCTGCTCTATCATGAACTCATCTGCATATACGTTGCACACATCATTCAGCTCATCCGCCAGCTCAACTTCCGCATGGTTCTGCTCCACCAGAATGGATGATGAATCCACTACATTCTTTATGAGTGCATCTATATCGAATACCACAGGATGAACCCTGTCCACCCCAAATTCAAGCTCATTCAGATCAAGTAACTGTCTGACAAGCTTATTCATCTTGCCAGCTTCGTCCAGAATGACATCGCAGTAAAACTCCTTGCTCTCATCATCCTCTATAACATTGTCTTTAAGGCCCTCGGCGTATCCCTGTATGAGAGCTATAGGAGTCTTGAGTTCATGGGACACATGGGACAGGAACTCCTTCCTCATCTCATCTATCTGTACCTTCTCATCAATATCCGTCTGCAGCTTAGCATTTGCCTGTTGAAGCTCTGTCAGCGTGTTTCTCAGCTGATATGACATCTCGTTCATACTGTCCGCCAGCTCACCAATCTCATCGTTGGATGCGTGATCCACCTTCACATCGAGATCAAGCTGTGCCATACGATTGGCAACCAACGCAAGATTCTTTATCGGCTTTGCAACCGCATTGCTGATAAAATAGATCACGGCAAATCCAAGTATCGCAACAACCGAGAATACAAAAAAGAAAAACTTTAGTGATATAATTATCGTTGAGTCTACGCTGGAGATTGGTTTTCTGATTACAACCACAAAACCATTGTCAAGAAATCCTACCACGTCATAATAGCTGTTTCCGGTATTTTTATCATTTGTGATCTGTATATCATATTTATCTGTCTTTTCAATCTGCTTTCTCTTTATCTTCGGATTATCCGGATTTTTGCCACCACTGTAATTGAAGTAGTCCGCTATAAATGACAGGTTGTTATATACCGCAGCCTCCTCGTTCACCGTCGTGTACACATGCATATTCACGCTGTCGAAGATAAATATCATCGCACCTGACTGATTGATCACATCATTTGCCAGCTCTTTACTGTCTATATCCTCATCCCGGCCGAACAGTTCATTGCAGGAATTGTATGTATCCAGCAGCATCTGTTCCATGCCGTGATAGAAATACTTCTTGATAAAAAGCATGGTTATGGCACACGACATGACAACCATAAATAGTATAGTCGCCGCAAGCGATAAAGTTATCTTTGTTCTGATAGAAGTTCTCTTTGATCCGGTCATCACTCCACCTCAAATTTATAGCCCATTCCCCATATGGTCTTGATATATTCGCCCTTATCGCCCATCTTGCTTCTGAGCTTCTTGACATGAGTATCTATGGTTCTGGCATCGCCAAAGTAATCATAATTCCACACATTGTTAAGTATCTTCTCTCTCGACAGTGCCACACCTTTATTCATGATAAAATACTGCAGCAGCTCGAACTCCTTGAAGCTGAGTTCAATAGGCTTGCCATCTATAGTCACCACATGAGCCGACAGATCCATCTCAATACCTCCGGCTACAAGCTTCTCATCTGAAGCGGCATCCGTTGTTCTTCTGAGTATCGCTGCAACTCTGGCAACAAGTATCTTGGGACTGAACGGCTTCGTTATGTACTCATCTACTCCCAGATCAAAGCCCTGGAGCTCATCGCGCTCATCTGCCTTCGCGGTAAGCATGATAACCGGAACCTGTGAGAACTTTCTTATCTCCTTAAGAGTCTCCCATCCGTCCATCTTAGGCATCATGACATCAAGTATTACAAGAGATATATTCTTGTCATTCATGAATATATCCAGGGCCTGTTCACCATCTCCGGCCTCAAGAACCATATACCCCTCTCTTGTGAGGAAGTCCTTGACAAGCTTCCTCATTCTGCTCTCATCATCAACCATAAGAACCTTTATTGAATCCATATCGTACCTCCACATATAGAATAATATCCAATTTATCTCAATATAACATTGATATTTGTAAAAAATGTGAACTGAGCATATTTTTTACAGTATACCACAGCCAAAAAGCAGTGAACACACTCATGTATCCACTGCTTTTCAAAATATTCTTCTATATCTTAAATACTACTGCGCTGCCTCTGTTGTCTCAACCTCATCTGTCATGGCCTCGCTTGGATCTATAGCCTCTGTGTTGGCCTCTGTTGTGCTTCCTGCCTCACTGGTTGCAGTTGTTGCTATCTCGCCGTTCAACGTTACATTCTCCTTCTGGGCAAGTGCATATACCGCGTCATTGTATGCTGTATACTTGCTCTGGGCGTCTGAGAGAAGCTTCTGTGCCTCTGTCTGGATGTCCTTGTTCTTATCCTTAACAGCAGACTCAACCTTCTGCATAGCCTCATACTGTGCATTCATGGCATCATAATACTGATCCTTGAGCGCCTTCACCTCGTCGGTCTTGACTTCTATAGCCTGTACGTCGTCAAGAAATGTCTTATAATTTGGAAGCAGATTGTCTGTCAAATCCTTGAGCAGAGCATCTGTATCAACAGCAGTTCCCTCAGCAAAATATGAGTTGAACTTCTTCATGATCTCCGCTTCCTCTGTATCCATCTTAGGGATATCTGTTCCAACAAACTTGATGAACTCATCCTTCACCTCTGATGCAGCCTCTGTGGTTGCCGTCGTCTCGTCTGCCTTCTTGTTTCCACATCCTGTAAATGAGAATGCAAGAACCATAGCCATCATAGTCATAAGTAATCTGCGTTTCATAATCTTTTGTCTCCTTGTTCTTCCTTGTATTTGTGTATGCCCTGCAGTCGCGTCTCCACAAGGTTATGGCAGAATTCGAATAACCTCGAATTCTGCCATCTCTTAGTATACCACCTTAAGACCACAGGTGGCAACCTGCTATTTTCTTCGTTTCTTTTTCTCCTTAGGAGGATTCTCGATCATATACTTCTCGTACATGTCCGGCCTGTGCTCCTTCGTCCTGGTGATAGACTGTTCAAGTCGCCACTCATTTATGAGCTTATGGTTGCCCGAAAGCAGTACATCCGGAACCTTCTTCCCCATGAATTCAGGAGGTCTGGTATACTGCGGATACTCAAGCAGATTGTTATAAAAAGTCTCTATCTCAGCACTGTCCTCGTTATTCAGAACCCCTGGGACAAGACGAGACACAGCATCCACGATAGCCATGGCTGGAAGTTCTCCGCCAGTCAGCACAAAATCGCCTATGGACATATAGTCATCGACTATCATCTCAAGAACCCTCTCATCTATTCCCTCGTAATGACCACACAGAAGAACTATGTCCTCCTTCTCCGAGAGCTCCTGTGCAATACCCTGATTGAAGGTTCTTCCCTGCGGAGTCATATATATGACCCATGGTTTTCTGCCAAGCTTCTCCACCAGTGCCGTGTATGCATCATACACAGGCTGCGCCTGCATGACCATGCCTGCGCCTCCCCCATATGGGTAATCATCCACATGATTGTGTTTATCCTGGGTGTAATCTCTTATATTTATAGCTTCTATATGAAGTTTTCCCGACTCTATGGCCCTTCCCGTGATACTCGTTGAAAGTCCATTCATAACCATCTCGGGGAAAAGTGTCAAAATATAAAAATTCATAGTCCGCTCCTAGTATATGTTCATCATCTCACCAAACGTCTGTATGCGATCAATCCTCGTCATCTGAATCATCTGCTTCTACCATCTCAAATGTTCTGACCTTGACCTTCTTATTCTCTGTGTCAACATCGAACACGAAATCCGGTACTACAGGTATAAGGATCTCGCTGCCATCATCCTTCTTAACGACAAATACATCATTTGCCAGAGTCTCCAGCACGTCGTCAAGGATTCCTATGCGCTCGTCATTCTGATCATATACATCAGCGTCAAGGACATCACAGATGAAGAACTCTCCATCCATGAGAGGAACTGCATCCTCCCTGTCAACAAGTATGTCATAGTTCTTAAAACGCTCTATATCATTTATGTTATCGTATTCTTTGAACTTAAGAATAACCATATTTTTCAAAAATTTACAAGATGTACAATTAACCTCCAAAGTCTCTCTGCCATTTGACAGATAGCACTTCTTCAAGGTCTTGAAACGATCATTGTCATCCGTTGTCGGATATACCTTAACCTCACCCTTTATACCATGGCTTGAGGTTATCACTCCTACTCTGAGTCTGTCTTCTGTGTTGTGTTCCATGCTCTCTCCTATATAAATATGGTAGCACGCTGAGGCGCGCGCAGGTCATCAGGCCTACGCCTGTGACATATAAAGTGGTAGCGCGCTGAGGCGCGCGTAGGTCATCAGGCCTACGCCTGTGACATATAATATAAGGGGGAGTATAAACTCCCCCTCTTAACTCGGTAATAAATCCTCTGTCATATGAAGATTAAGAAATACCACTTATCCTGCTTATGCAGTTCTACTTAATATCAACGACAACCTTCTTATCACCCTTTGAAGCAGCTGCCTTGACAACTGTACGGATGGATTTGGCGATTCTGCCCTGCTTGCCGATTACCTTACCCATGTCTTCTGGTGCGACTGTAAGGTCTATCTTTATTATGCCGTCTTCTTCAGTCTCGGTTACAGCTATCTGCTCAGGATGATCTACTAGGGACTTTGCAATGATTTCTACTAAATCTTTCATCTCTATACCTCCCAAATGGAACACCAGCCATGCAAAATCGACTTCGTCGATGGCTGGCGCTGCATATCAGCTTTTCATAGAAAAGCTGATACATCCGTAAAATTACTTCTCGATACCTGCCTGCTTTAATAACTTTGCAACTGACTCAGTTGGCTGTGCTCCTGTAGCTAACCACTTCTTAGCAGCCTCCTCGTCGATCTTTACTACAGATGGCTCCTGGTTAGGATCATATGTTCCGATCTCCTCGATGAATCTACCATCTCTTGGTGATCTTGAATCTGCTACGATTACTCTGTAGAAAGGATGCTTCTTATAACCCATTCTTCTTAATCTAATCTTTACTGCCATTGTTCTTGTTCCTCCTAAATATTAATTATCTTAAGCCAAAAGGCATTTTAAAACCACCGCGTCTTCTCTTTCCACCCATCATGCCTGACATCTGCTTCATCATCTTCTTAGACTGTTCAAACTGTTTAAGGAAACGATTGACATCTGCTATCTGGACACCGGCTCCATCTGCGATACGCTTCTTTCTGGATGGCGATATCGGATCCTGGAGTGAACGCTCTCTAGGTGTCATGGACAGAACGATTGCTTTTGGTGTTTTAGCAGCGTTCTCATCTATCTCAACATTCTTCATCTGACTTGCCATGCCAGGCATCATAGAAAGGATCTCCTGCATGCCGCCCATCTGCTCGAGCTGAGCCATCTGATCAAGAAAATCGTTGAAATCAAAACTTGCTTTGCGGAACTTCTGTTCCATCTCTTTGGCCTTCTCCTCGTCGATGGCTGACTGGGCTTTCTCTATAAGTGACTCTACATCACCCATTCCGAGGATTCGGCTCGCCATACGATCCGGGTAAAATGGCTCCAGATCGGTAAGCTTCTCTCCCATACCTGAGTACAGGATTGGCTTGCCCGTTACTGCCTTGATCGACAGTGCGGCACCGCCTCTGGTATCACCATCCAGCTTTGTGAGGATGACACCATCTATACCTATCTTATCATTGAACGTTGTCGCTACATTTACCGCATCCTGACCTGTCATGGAATCCACAGTCAGTATGGTGTAGGCAATGTCCAGATTCTCCTTTATCTCTGCAAGCTCGTTCATCATGTCCTCATCGACATGAAGACGTCCTGCGGTGTCAAGGAACACCAGATTGATATTGTTCTTGGCTGCATGCTGTACAGCCGCCTTCGCAATATCCAGTGGCTTGTTGTTGTCTCCCATGGCAAACACAGGAACTCCAACCTTCTCACCATTCACCTGCAGCTGCTTGATAGCCGCCGGTCTGTATACATCACATGCCACAAGAAGTGGCTTCTTGCCTTTGTTCTTGAACTGATATGCAAGCTTTGCCGCCGTGGTGGTCTTACCTGCTCCCTGAAGTCCACACATCATGATGATCGTGATCTCATTGGATGGCCTCATCTTGAGCTCTGTCATCTCAGAGCCCATGAGCTTATCCATCTCTTCCTTGACGATCTTGATTACCATGTGTCCAGGATTCAGACCTTTGAGAACTTCTTCACCTACAGCTCTGTCACTCACCGACTTGACAAATGACTTAACAACCTTGAAGTTAACGTCGGCCTCGAGAAGTGCTCTCTTGACTTCCTTCATGGCCTCCTTGACATCATCCTCAGTAAGTACACCCTTGCTTCTCAGCTTCTTAAAAACGTTCTGCAGTTTATCTGATAAACTGTCAAATGCCATAGACATTCTCCCTTCTGATATTATCTATCATCAGAAATCTTCGAGTATCTTATCTGAATAATTCACTATATCTTCAATTCTGCCCGCAAGCCGTTCATCCGAGTTCATCGTCTTAAGCTCATCCGCACATTCCTTGATCTTCTGAACCTGTTCCTGTGCCTTCATGAACTTATGTACCAGCATAAGCTTCTCCTCATACTCCTCGAGGATCTTGTCACAGCGCCTTACCATATCATATACGCCCTGTCTGCTTATGTTGTTGAGTCTCGCTATCTCTGAGTAAGACATGTCATTGTTCACGACATCCTCGTACACGCTCTTCTGATGCTCTGTGAGCAGCTCACCATAAAAATCATATAACATAGACTGTCTGACTATCTTCTCCATAACAAACTCTCCATAACGCACCTGCCTGTAAAGTATTTTTGCTTTACCATGGGCTATTCTAATACAGGCAGGGTGTGTTGTCAAGTGTTTTTTCTTGACAACCTCACTAAAATTCTAAACTATCTGCATTAAGTAAAAAATATTTCATTCCCATAATCACAAATCCTTCATCATTTCTATACGGCTTTTTCGTTCCATTTACTATAACAATCTTCTTAAATGAATCTGGAATATTCCTAAATGAATTAAATTCCTGTGTCTGTTTTTCTTCAGAAACCATATCATAGGCTACTTGAATATAATATCTCTGACTACCCTGATTCACTACAAAATCAACCTCAAACTGCTTACGAGTAGTTTTTCCATAATCATTCTTTGCATACACATCTACGATACCAACATCCACATTGTAGCCTCTAATAAGCAGTTCGTTATAAACTATGTTCTCCATAATATGAGTAGGTTCCTGCTGTCTGAAATTTAACCTGGCATTTCTAAGTCCCACATCTGAAAAATAATATTTTAAGTTAGCACCCACATATTTTCTTCCCTTAATATCATACCGTTCCGCTTTAGAAATCAAAAAGGCCTCCGCCAAATAATCAATATGATTAGATATAGTCTTATTGCTATAATTGATACCCCGTTCACTTTTAAAAGTATTTGATATTTTAGTTGGATTGGTCGGTGCGCCTATGGCAGAAGCAAGAATATCGACTAAAGTTCCAATTTCATCAACATTTTTAATGTTATTCCTCTCTACAACATCCCTGATATAGACATTGGTAAAAATATTTTTTAGATATTCTGCCTTTTGGCGTTCCACAGAAAATTGTGCTACCTGTGGCAAACCACCATATGTCATATACTCCTCCCAAGCTTCGTCATAATCTCCATCATACGCACTATAGAACTCAGCAAAAGATAATGGATAAATTTTTATCTCATCACCTCTGCCTCTAAATTCAGTTACAATATCACTGGATAAAAATCTCGAATTACTTCCGGTCACATATACATCAATATTGCTAATCCTAAGCAAACTATTCAGCACTTCCTCAAATCGTGGCATAAACTGTACTTCATCCAAAATCAAATAATACCTCTGATCATCTTTCATTGCATCCTTAATGTATTGATAACACTTTTTCGGATCCCTCAGTTCTTCGTTTTCGATACCATCTAATGCAATCGCAATAATATGTTCATTATCTACACCATTCTCTAATAAATAGTTCTTAAATAATACAAATAATAGAAATGACTTTCCACATCTCCTGATTCCTGTGATAATCTTTATCATTCCATTATCTTTTCTTATCTTCAGCTGTTCAAGGTATGCATCTCTCTTGATTTCCATTGTTACACTCCTTGTTTTTGTGTATGGACACATTTTTTAGTAATATTATTTTACTATCCCGTGTCTACTTAATCAATACCAACTACTATTTTATGTGTATTTTCACGTTTTTATGTAGCAGTCAACAATAAAAATATAAAAAATATCTACCCTATACAGATTCAGTTTTTTATTATCTATTTATATCCGCCTCTCTACTATCAAATAATTATCCAATTTGTATACATCTGATAAAACAGCAAATGGCTATGCGATTAACGCATAGCCATTTACGTATTATGTTGTTTCCCAAGTAGCGAAACAACTCTGTTATCATCCCCACTTAAGGCAGGCACTCCTTTGTTTAATAATATACTCAACACTATTTTATGTCAATATCGATGAAAATTTTATTTTAATATACCTTCCTAACCTTCTCCACGCCATAAAGCTCTTTGAAGTATTCCAGATCGTCATCCGACTTTATCACCATCACACCCACAAAGCTGCCGTCCTGTCTGTTCTTAAAACCTGCGACCTGCTCGCCGGTGCAGATAGAACACCTGATGACAGCCTCATGCATGTTCTCATCATATGGGAACCTGTTATCTGCATCACCACGTCCAATTTTAAGCCTTGTTATTATATTCCTGATTCCCATTATGTCATCTTCTTTCTCTGTCCGGAAATCTGTCTGTCAAACATCACATCACTTACTTGTCACAGGCAGCAGTATTATCTTCACACTCACTGCTCGATCTGTCCCAGTATATACGGATCCTTGATCTTATTGTCCTCCGCAAAGAACAGTATCTTCGTGAGTACCTCCGATGTCTTTGGATCATCATCCACAAATGGCAGGAATATTCTGCCACGCCTCTGTGAGTGTACAGGAAGTATATTTATCATAGGTCCTGCCTCCTGATGCACCACTCCACTTCCAAGGTGAACTGTGTAATTTGCGCGCTTGCCCTCTATCACTGCGTGATTCTTTGTAAATGTGACATTTGTCAGCTTGAAAAGTGGCATAGTGAATTCTGCTATCGCCTTTCGCATCTCAACAGTTGAGTGTGAGGTCTCAGGATCCACGCCTCCTGCATGCGCCACGGAAACAGCCATGTCCACATCCCTCATGACCTCAGAGAATATGATGTCTGGGATATCCTTGATTCTCATATTCTTTCCTGTCTTTCTATCTGAGAACACCACCCATTCGAGGGTCGGTGACTCTATATCCGCAGGTGAGAACCAGTCTGCAAGCGCGTATATCTGTGCTACTATGTTCTCCTTGTAATACACTTTCTGGAGTCCGTCCTCTATGTCTGCTACCCAATGTCTTGACCTCAGACAGCCAAGTGTCTTCTTCGGCTGGATCTGATTGCCCGCGTATCTGAGGGAATGTTCCATATTCATTTCCTCTTCGGTCTTCACATAGAGTTCTCTGAACACCTGCTTGAACGGCTGAACGATCTTGTTGTCAAATACATATTTCTGTATATCATGCCATTTGCCAGCCATGTACATGTGGAATGGATGTGCAACTGTGAGCTTGGTGTCGTCTGACAAATGTTTGTTTTCATCACCAGCGGTTGTTTCAACAAACACATTGAATCCATCCTCAGTTGCAAATCCAAGAACTACATTCTGACTAGGTACGCCAGCACTTTCGCCTCTTGCATTATCTAACTGCACATCACCAGCATCGCTGTTATTCCTCAAATCTACATTCTTGCTGTCATCAAGTTCATTTGCCCCTGACATAATACTGTCAGCCGCATTATCAAGCTCTGCCTTCACGCCATCCGGCTCCGCCACCTTGAACACCAGCGCAGCTACCATGTCATGTATAACAGGATTCTCCAGCATGCCCCTGATCTCAGCCCAGGTGTATTCCTCCTGGCTCTCCATCGCATCCTCAAGCATCGCCTTTGTACGCCTTGACTGCTCCGCCATCTGCTTCTTGGCATCCATCAGAGCCAATACATACTCATCCTTCTTGATCTTTGCCGGAACGGACTTTAACTGTTTGCCGTTCTTCTCACAGATGACAGCGCATTTGCCGCCATCCTCCATCTCAAGCCATATGGTCACTTCTCCGACCTCATGCGGCTGAAAATATTCCCTCATGCCCTGAACTACAAGGCTTTCCATACGTAGGGTAAGTCTCGTCACGTCCTGATATCCGGCATTGATCGCCATATTGCGCATAGCTGTAGAAACTGCTGCCGCCTCGCTGGCTCTCCTCTGCGCTCCGAACTGCTTGCTCTCCTTCTTGAACTTCTGAAGGAACATGTACCTGTCCTTTATCTGCTCCTCATTCTCTATCGGCAGGATTCCCACCGCCATGAGCAGATCTTTGTTTCTCTTTGCCTCGATCTCAGCCATCAGCTCGGGCTCAACATATTTGCCAAGTGCCGCATCCGCATATTTTCTCGCCCTGGTATGCTTTGCACCATCTGAAATGTATTTCGCCGCCTTGTATATAAGCTGGAATCGCTTGTCACCCAATCTGTCATAGACTTCGGTAAACCACGTCCTGTCAAATGCGCCGTCGTTCAGCTCATCCACCTCAAGCGGTGTAAATCTCGCTATCATAGCCTTTCTCTTGTCATCAAATGACTCGTTCATGTGCGCCATGAAGTAATAGCATCCCGCAGTAAATCCATCCCATCCAAGATACTCTCCAACTATATCTATCCACTCTGGAGAATACATAGCCGCCTCTATAAGCCTGGCATCACTTATATCCGTACCTGTAAGATAGGCCTTCAAAGTCTCCGCACTGTCATTTGCATCAGGCACACACGCCTGAAGAAGATGAGACATACTGTTCTTCTTGCTGACCTTCTGACGATTATAGTAATAACCGGTATTGAAATACGTTGATCTCTCCAACGTCTCCTTGCCTAGGGCTGACAGTATCCTGACAAAATACTCCGCTCCGAATATTCTTGTAAGCCCGTATATATATGGAGAGAATTCTGTCTCCGTGTCTCCCCTTGTGAGCTCTGCAGAAAGCACAAGCTCTGACATATCAGTGTACAGCTTCTTAGCTATATCCAGCCTTTTCTCGTCCGTCTCTGAGAACTCTCCTTCCGGACTGTGAAGAAGTATCTGCCGCACACTTCTCAGCCTTTCACGCTCCGTATATCCCCATTCATAGCCTCTGGTCTGCACCTTCCTGTTACGCTCCGTTATAAAACGCATCACGTCAGATACACATTTGAGGCTCCTATCCAGGGAATTCCCCTCAAATGCCATCTTGTACATATAATCCCTGGATATAATACCACGGCTGTATGCGGCAATGTAGTTCTGGAGACCAGGAACCGGCATGACACTTCCTGTGTGTACCCAGTAATATGAATTTCTATCATTTACAACGTCTGAAGGTATATTAAAGTTATGACACTTTGCAAGGGCATAGTTGTATGGAAACAAATGCCTGAAATCCTCTTCATTCTGCCTTGCCTCGTCAGAATCCTCTTTTACGTCTAATGTATTGCTGTCACCATCGATTGCAAGCCACCATGTTATTATCATAATCTGCTCATTTGTGAGCACACTTCTGTGATATACCTTTGAATCATCACCAGATATACTGCTGCCACCTTTATTCCCGCCAAATGTATATATGAGCTCATCGTTTCTTCCAAGCAGATAGTCTGCTGCCACAACGGCAAGCCTCCTCTTGTCACTATCCATCACATATCTTCTATACAGGAATCCAATTACAGCTCTGGCAATGGCAAGATATCCGAATGCCGGACATTCTTCTATATATATATTTCCAAACATATCCGCCATAAAGCTCTCACAGTACTTCTTGAAATCCTGTTTGTCACTGTTGTAGCCATTCAGATACACGTAGAGCTGCATGCACATATACGGAGTCTGAATATTTTTCTCGTAGAAATCTACCCACAATTCCTCACATGCCACTTTGTCACGGTTCACATATATGTTTCCACCTGCCTCACCAAGCAGGCCGATCTCTCCGTCAGCCATCTCATACTCATCATTTTTGTGCTCATCCACAAATGCATCAAATTTTCTTAATATATTTATAACTTCTGAATCAGATGTCGTGTCTTTCTTTTTAGGCACAATCTTTGATTTGAGTTTTGCAAATGCACCCTCGCTCTTGGCAGTCTTGCACAGATTATCATTTGCAATCCCGCTTTCAGGGAAATACTTTTTGTACAGCTCAAGGCACTCAGCCAGATAACTCTTGTCAAATATCGGCTCATAGTCCGCATTTACATCATAAAGTCCATACCCCTCATCTGCACCAGCCCGGTCTGTGCCAACATTTTTTATCTCACGTATAAGAATCTGCTCCTTAGTTGTAACACTGGATCTTCCATTCGCAGACTCCCTCTGCATAGCGTCTATATGACCAACACAATCTGTAAAAAGGTTCTGCCTGTTCTCATCATTTTTGAGCTGGAGCAGCAGATCAAGTCCCGCTGTTCTCTTCTCCTCCTTGGAATCTGCGAGAAGTCTTCCGATGAGATCGTCCATGTCATCACCGTCAAGTTTATAAAGTATAGACAGTACAGTCTCCCTTATGTCTGACTTCTTGTACTTGAGCATATTCTCAAGCTGTACATAATTCTCCGGCGAAAGTTTCATATCCTTAACGATCATCGCCGCCTTGTTTCTGGTATATGTCTCCTTGTCGGCAACCGCATCCACCAGTATGGCACGCTGTCTGTCATTTGCCGGCTGCCTTACAAGCAGAAGCAAAAGCGCATCTCTGCTGTACCTTGCGGAATCTATCTCAGGAACCATCTCCGCTATGTAAGTGATCTTGTCCTCATCCCTGAGAGCGCTTGCACAGACCGCAAGTCTCATGATGATTGCAGATCTGTCCAGATATTCGGCATTCCATGGAAATACACACGGATCAAACTCAAGCCTCTTCTTTGGCATGCGCTCAAGTATGCCCATGAGGATATCATACATCTCCTGACATTCTTTCCTGCTGTCAAAATATTTGTCCACCTCGGCAAATGTCATTTTCTTAAGTTCATTGTTGTACGATCTGCCGTCTTTATATATGAGACTATTCATATAAGGCTGGTAATCCGACATGAAGCTTGGCATGATGACCGCCATGGTATCCATCTCGTCCGGAAATCTCTTGATAAATTCCTTTGCAACGCTGTGTGTGTACACCTTTCCCAGACTCATTGCCCTGATATATGTGCCAAATACCAGTCTTTGGTGTCTGCTGCCATCAAGCGCCAGCTTGTTCATCACATGGCATGCCTCGTCCACATCAAAGAAACCATAGCTCCACAGCGCAAGATAGATCTGCATGGCATCCTCGCCGGATAAAGCTTCACGCCTTGCATTTTCATCATTCAGATATGTATCTATAAGAAGCAGCTGTTTCTTCTGTATACGGTCAAGCTTGCTCTCCTCGTCAGTCACAAGTCCTGTCCAGGTGGCTACAGCCCTCATGACAGACGAGAATCTCAGAAGATCATTCTCCTTTATTACATGGAACAGGGTCATAAATGCACCTGCTGTTCCATAATCCATGTTCTCACATATCGCCTGCCTAAGCCCCTCCTGAAGCTTTGCTGCAACGAGCAGCTTGCCTACAGCCTCATGGAGTCTTGTGTTGGAGCTCATATATATTCCCCTGAGGATATTGGTCGTTAGCCTTGTCTGCGCACTCTCACCGAACATGATGTCCATGAGCACTTCCTCAAGCTCTGCATTTCCTCTGTCGAGCTCCGCCTGTATCCAATATTCAGATACTATTCTATACCCATTGCTGTTGCCATCCCTGTAATAGCACAATATATCCTGCGGCATTTTCTCCTTGTAGAGAGATACTATGTCGCATCCGTATATCCCCATGGAGTGATATTCATTCATGATCCTGAAATATCTGTCAAGAAATGCCCCATACCTCTTTGTACGCATGGTTCTTCTGTAATAATACTGGCTTGTCTGCCACTTGATTATGCTGTCTATAGAAGTGTAGAAATCCTCCAGCAGATGATCCGGCACCCACCCCGGCAAATGCTTCAGCTCCTTCCTGAAGAATTCCGAAGGAACATTCTTTTCATTCTCAAGAAATGTCTCAAGTCTCTTTCCGATCATCGACTCTTTTACATCTCCATAGTAATTATCCATCTCCTTAAGAAGCTTCTGCGCATCCGCACTGTAGCTCTTTCTGAGCTTCGTGGAATTCTCGTCAAATACCTCTCTCACTTCATCTGCGATTCTCTTCTGCTCCTCAAGCTCAAGTCTTGTCTTCTTGTCCTCCGCCATTGTAACCCCTTTCTTTTGTCCACGTATCATCTACGCAAATCATGCCATTGCATATTCCCATATTTTGCGCATATACTGTTCGCGTTCCTGTTCGCTAGTAGTCTTTGACCAATACTTTGAATCTACGATCTTTTACTTACCACATTCTGCCCGCCAGCATTGTGAGGCGGATAAATGTGATCTCATCCCCTTCGTTAAACTCCTCTTTCCTGTTCAGCTCCGTTAATTCATCCATACCGCGGAACACTCTGAACAGCCCATCCTCAAATCCCTGAATGGCTGTCTCTACCGCCTCTTTCACATCCGGTTTCTTCTCCCCATAGACGATCCCGAATGCTATCTTTCCTATTCTTCCCATGTCATCGATCTGTTCATCTGTCAGCACTGCATCGCCGCGATCCATGCGGGATATGTACTGTGCCACGCATATCTTTACTGTCTCTGTTATGAGTTCCCGTAGCGTACTCGGTGCTGTGTCATATTCAAATGGGACCTTGTGCACTGTGTTCTTCCGCTTGCCAAGCTGTTTTATGTTCATGTATAAAGTCATGTAATTCCCCCGAAATCTTGTTATATGTATATTCACATTGTGCAGAAATTGCACATACTGAAATAAATGTTCAACTTGTGCAAAAATTGCACATATTGAATAATAGTGTCTGTTAAGCCACATTAGCACTTTCTTTGAACTTATATGGTCTAAGTGTTTTGTAGAGCAAATAAAAATTTATCTTTTCATGTATATTGATTATCGAACATATGTTTGTTATAATATAAGAGGTGCTACCCTATTCGGTAGGCGGTTAGCCTTCGCCACAGGAGTTTATAGCCTGTGTTTACATAGATACATCCATTTACGGAAATCTATTACGGAGGTTTGTGCTTATGCTTACAACGGAACTTTTTATAGCCATCATCAGCTTATGCATAACATGCTTTGCTCTTGGTTATGCCCTTGGCTCTAAGAGCAATGATAAGAAATAAGACAAAAAAGTAACCGCCCTGTCCTGACAAAACTTGGCGGTTACTTTTTTGTAATTGCAATATCAGGGCTAACCGTCTATCGGTAGCACCTCTTTATACTTATATTAACATTCAACCGCTTTTATGTCAAATATATCGTTTTTATTATTTAAGTATAATCATAAACACTTATTTATCATGCTATAAATTATACACCACGTAATATCAAAAGCAAACAAATAAAACTCCACCCAATCATTCCGGCTCATGTATTTACTTAAAAGCCTTGCCAACAAAACCCAAATGTTATATCGTCTCATATAAACAAGTACAAAAGGGAATTTCAAAAATGAATTTAAAACTTACAAAACCGGAAAACGCCACCGTTCCCGCATCATATGACGTAGATAGGAATAGATCAGAGCAGCCTTCCGATACGAATTTAGAGCAGATACTGTCACTTGATTGATGGAAAGAAAAAGCGCATAGAATACAACAGTCAGACATACGTAGACGAGCTCACAAATACCGCCTTTCAGGATAAAGTCCTGAACTTTTATACCTTACAACCCTATATTTTAGAAAACGAGAAAATATTATCCCTAATTCTACAAAACAGGTTGATTAAGGATAAAAATTCGACCGGCTCTCCAACAGGAACAAGTCCTAATGCAATTGCTCCATTCTCTCCCTGAGCACTTCCTCCTCAGTGTATGTGTGCTTTCCAAGAAGTTTATCTCGTTTTCCGCCAAATGCCTTATTCAACTTGCCAAGATTGAACCCAACAAGGAATGCGGCAATAACCGTACCGGCGCCCACGCTTCCAAGACTGTGTATGCAGATCAGGCATGTTACGACCGACACAGCCACCATAGAACAGTCAAATCCGATCTTTACCTTTGAAAATTCAATGTGTGTGACCTCTGAGACAGCCTGCATAACACCCTCCCCGGCAAGTGGGATAAGATCCGCCGGCAGATAAAAGAATATTCCGCCTGCTATGAATATGGTACTCACAAGCATCAAAACACCCCTGACAACTATGTTATCTGTTGATGGCAGAAATGTCGCAAGATAATTACAGAACGTCGTAAAGTATCCAAATACTACTCCAACCACTATCTGAAGGAGATTTATCGGTTTGAAATTCTTTCGAAGTATAATGATCTGTATAAGCACAAGTACCGCATGGAATATGATGGTCGCTTTTCCCATCTCTATTCCCCATACACAGGTCATGGTATATGGTATGGAACTCACCGGCGACACACCGAGATTGGATTTTACCGACAGTGCAATTCCTATAGTCATAATAAACAGTCCAACGAAATACATTGGAATTCTTACCTTCATGTTCTTCATCTCTTACGTTCCTCTTTTCTGTTGTCTTTTTCGCTGCCCTTCATATTGTCGTACACCCTTACAAGAAGTGACTGCAATTCTTCCGTCTCCTCCGCGGTAAATCCCCTCAGTGCCACGGCTTCAACTAAGTCAAACTTATGATTGAGCATATCCACATACTCTCTGCCCTTATCCGTCAGATACACATACAGGGATCTCCTGTCCCCTGTCTTAGTGCACCTCTGTATGTAGCCCTTATTCTCCATGCCAGAAAGTACCACAGTTATCGATGCCGGTTCTATATGACATCCCGCCGCAATATTCTTCTGACACGCACCATCATGATCCTTCAGATAATCCAGCACCTTAGGTTGTCCCATGGTGAGCTCTGTATCCTTTATCTGGCTCAGCAATGCCTTCTGTACCATGAAATGATCTGCCATCAGCAGATAATGTATGGATTTCTTATGTTCATCCATTCGGATTCTCCTCTCATTTTAGTTATAATTCTAATTATTAGAATACTAACGATATTATACACATATTTTTATATATGTCAAATCGCCACTCATTCAGTCTGCACAAAAAAGATCCGGGAGCATCTGCACCACTCCCGGATCTTCAATTATTATATATTTTATTAAGCCCTTTGTTATTTCTTTATGACTGCCTTCTTAGATACTCCTCTGTTCAAAAGTATCTTTTTATAACTCTTAAGCTTTTTTGCAGGCACCTTTACAGTAAGCTTCGCATATGTACCCTTGAATGCCTTGGCTCCAACAGTTTTTCCTGTCATCTGTGTATTCTTTATCACAACCGTCCTGAGCTTCTTACATCCATAGAACGCCCTGGCGCCTATGGTCTTAACATTTCTGCCAAGAGTAATCTTCGTAACCTTTACATTCTTGTTGAACGCCGCTTTTCCTATGGCTGTAACCTTAAATGTCCTACCTCCAAGCTTTATCGTATCAGGAACAGCAACTGTCTTTGTCTTCTTGACAACAGATACGAGAGTTACCGTTCCATTGCCATTCAGGGATGCATTTGTGATCTTGTACTTGTAATTTCCATTTGCATAGATCTTACCCACAGCCGCAGTTATGTCAAAATACTTTGTCTGTGTTCCACTGTAATTACCGATTCCCATTATCACAACTTTTGCCTTGCCAAAGTCTTTATTTGACGAATATGCAACTCTGTAATCCTTGCCCGCTGTGAGTGTCCGCTTACCGCTAGTCACCTTCACCGCTGGTGTTATAGCCTTGCCTGTATATACAGCCGACTTTGTGATTGTCACAGAGGCTTTACTTATCGCCTGCTTGTTTATTGCAAATGTAAGAGTCTTTGAGCCCTTATATCTGCCCTGACCTTTGACAACTACCTTTGCTGTACCGGCATTGGTATTGCTGCTATATGAAACTATATAGTCAGTTCCCGCATCAAGTGTTCTTCCACGTGATACAACCTTTACGGCCGGTCTTGTCGCTGCACCTGTATATGTAGTCTTGTACGAAGCATTTCCAGTTGCCGCAAATGTAATATTTGCATCAACGCTTATATCCACAACTATCCATATCCATACAGCCTTAAATGTTATATCCTCTGATACAGCGCCGTACACAGAATCAGCATTATAGCTTGTTCCGGCTTCATTCTGCCATGCCAGCACATATCCATCCCTCGATGTCTTGTAATCAGTACCATCAGACATGGTGATATTTATTTTCGACAGATCAAGAGTTGATCCCTTGTTTACAGATGACGCATACAACTGGTTGCCATTCTCATCTGTGAACACAACCTTTACCATGGTTACACTGTCGCCCTTGCTGTCTACCGGATCCTTGGAATAAGTTGGAGCTCCACCTATTGACACATCGCCATCAACAATGATCGTTCCATCATCTGACTTTACGCCAAATGAATCTCCACCGACTGATCCGGATGCATCCGCCGTAACACTTCCACCAACCAGTTTGATAGAATTGTCTGCTGAGATTACCGACTCCCCATCGCCAAGTCCTGATGACTTTGCATCAACAGAGCCTCCGGTGATCTCCACATCCGATGCCGATATTGCAGAAGATACGGAATCTATGCTGTTGCTTCCTCCAGCTATCTTCACCGTTCCTGCAGATTCAATTCCCTTGCCGTCGGACTTTATCTGTATATTGTCTATCTCGATATTTCCATCTGCCTTGATCGCAGCCGCACCCGGTGTCGCCGTTGATATCTTGGAAGATGTATCCTTTCCAGATACCTTTACATCCGCTGCGTTACTGTTATCGCTTACACATGTTATACCATCAGCAATCTTATTTTCTCCGCTTACCTTTATGACAAATGTTCCAGAATTGCCCGGACGAACCGTGATCTTCTTTACAGTAGCATTGTCCACGGTTATTCCACTTGCATTTCCGGTATCAACAATTACATCCTCACCATTTCCTGTGATCGTGTAATCCTTATTCTCGGTAAATGAAACTGATATGATTCCACCAGACTGTGATACCTTTACAGTTGGATTTTCCTCACTGTCTGTGAATGCTCCAACATATCTGCTGTCATTCAGTCTTCCGATGTCAATTACGAAAGGATCTGATAAAGGTGTAGTCACCTCAAGTGCCTGGCTGATCTGACCAGACTTGACATTTGCAGTTTCTTTTACCCTGCCATGTACATAATATGTAGTAAATTCCTTGAGTCCGGTAAACTGAGCACCATTCTGCCACGTAAGCTTTGATGCATCAACATCCTTCTCACTGGATATTGCATACTCGATCTCACCTGCTGCTCCTGACACCTTGCCGCTGACGGTCACCGAATAAGATGTTACTGATGTCTTTGTCAGAGTAACAACGGAGGTATTTTCTCCCTTTGCCACTGTCGCTTTGAGTGTTATGTTCACTAAACTATCCTCTGCTGATATAGTAAGTGTATCACTATAGCTTCCGGCGTCGAGTCCATTTACAGGTTTTACAGCTACTGTAGTTTCCTGACCTGCAGATATCTGACCTGCTGGTGATGAAACTATCTGGAATGCTGTTCCACTCTTAAGCTCAGCTCTCACACCTGTAAGATTATCCTCTCCGGAATTTTCCAGAACTATGTTCTCTGAATCTGATATCTGATATCCGTATACCAGCTTGTCCCATGATAAAGACTCTGTCTTACATGAAAGCGTTCCAGGTGTGCGCACTGTAACTATACACTCAGCCTTAACGCCTGAACCATCCTTCGCGGTTGCTGTGATGGTTGCCGTTCCGGCCGCAAGTGCTGTTATCTTGCCATTCTGTACCGATACCTTTGTCCTGTCAGAGCTTGTCCACACAAGTGAGCTGTCTGTCGCATCCACCGGTGTGACTGTGGTTTTTATCTGTCCACTCTCACCTACCTTCATAGTAAGCGCCGTTTGGTCAAATGTGATTCCTTTGACTGGTATAACCTGAGTTTCCGTAGAAGACTCTGTAGTCTTTTCTGTTGATGAATCTGTATTGGTCTTTGTTGACTCTGTAGTTGCCTTGGTTGACTCCGTGGTGGTACTGCCACCTGACTCTCCGCTTATCGTTCTGAGCTCTGGTGACACCTCACTCTTTGGAACCACCTTCTGAACTGCCCTTTCCTCGTCAGTTCCGCTATTCTTCACATAGAGGTAAAGTCCGGCTGCGGCGCCCACAAGTCCTGCGTTGTAGTCAAGAGCTACCTCCGTATACTGATATTCATTTGCATTATCATCAAAGCTTGTGCTCGATCCACTTGGTCCGCCAACCAGTGCTCCGGTTAAAACGTGTGCCATGTCTGTATATTTGTTTGATGACACGTCGCTATATCCACTTGCAGCCCTGTGGTGTGGATGTTTTACAGAATACTTGTTATACCCAACCACAAAGCACTTAGAACCTGCATTGTTTCCAAGGATATATTTCATCTGACCATTTGCCCAGGATGAATAATCCTTCTTACTGTTGATCTTATCATACATAAGACCTGTCATCTGATGGGCAGCGTTATATCTCGCTGATCCCCATGAATCAATAAGACAGTAATTATTATCATCTGCCCTTGTTTTACCACTTATAATCCCTGACTGATTTTCAACAAATGCGCTCTCTCCTTTAAACTGTGGACTGTAGAGCAATGCCAGTGGATCCACGCTGTTCCAGCACAGCGCCCAGTTAGGGTTAGATTTGTTTCCATAGACGCTGTTGTATTTATCTGCATAAGTATTCTTTCCTGTCGCTTTATAGAGAAGTGCTGCAGCTAATGCATAGTCGTCATCCCATGAGCCTGATGCATAAAAACTATATGCAGGTCCTGCACTTGTCATCTTTGCCTTTGTATCAGCATATGTAAATAACTTCTCCGCATATGTAAGTGCCTTTGCATCCTTATAATTCAGATAATATGCTGCAAGAGCCGCCGCTGTCTCTGAAACTATATCTGTACACGTATCCGAATCAGATGTGAATGTTGCCTGTCCGCTTCTGGACGACTGCTTTTCCGGAGCTCCCCAGTATCCATGATCGACATTTCCATCACCGACCTGATAACAGAAAGCCTGAACCGAGCCATCACTTCCAAGGACTGTGCATCTCTCGAAATAATCAACGAATCTGTCCATGATCCTCTTATAGTGTGCCTCTGTAGCAGTATCCGCAAATGCCTCAGCAAACTCCATGTGCGCAAGTCCTAGAACTGTAGCCGAATATGCCTGTGGCAGACCAAACTTGGCATGATCTCCCGCATCATGGTATCCACCGCTGACATCCACAGTTTTTCCATTATATGTTGTTTTTGCATCCTCAGTATGGCAGTTTGATCTCCAGGAGAACTCACTCTTTGCAGCTACATCACTTCCACACATATTCGCATCATAGAAGTAGAGTGACTCCTGAAGAAGCTTTGCATAATTGTACTCAACATCTGTATTGATCTCGCCTGTGTTGTCCCCGGCTCCGCCAGATGATGATGAAAGTGAACCGATAAATGAGTCAAATGCACCTGACTGTGAGCTGTAGTACACCTTGACACCTGTTATAGACACACCATTTGCCGTGCCTGTGTAGCCAAGCTTTGAATAACTCACGCTCGATCCGGCATTTACTGCACCTGACTTCTTGGATGTGTTTGGATATATGTACAGCTTTCCATCACTGAATACACCCTTGAGGGCTGACCAGCTACTGTAATCCTTTACTGCAGTTACTGAACCATTCACATCAGCCACCGCTATCCAGTCTGCTATGTATGAATTGCTCTTGTTATTTATCGTTATCTCTGTCTCGTAGTAGCCGTCTCCCTTGGCTGTTCCATCTCCATCGGCAAGGCTTGCAGTTACGCTTGAGCTTGTGTTTCCTATAGAATCAAGATCCGCACTTCCTTGTCCGCTGCCTCCCGAACCGCCAGACTCCCCTGATGAACCACCAGATGTGCTCTTTGTTCCCGAGAGCACCGCTGACACGATCCTGAATTTGATCGTGCTGTTCTCCTGGAGATTTGCAATCTGTATACCAAATGCCACGCTCTCTGTGCTGGTAGTATTGATCGATGCCAGATCAAGTGTAGCCTCAAACTGTCCGGCTTTTTCCAGATTAATCCATACATCATTATTGGACCACGATGGCCCATATGATACAAATGGCATAACTCCTGAACTTTCCCCACTTAGTTCAGTGAAATCCTCCACCGCATATGTGATCTTGAGTGTCTTATACCCGGCATCAGCAATCGCTTTCATAGAGCCGAGTTCACTCGGTGGAGAAAACCTCATCTCTGCCTTAGGCTTCTTACTATAAGTATCCGACTTTGCAGTCACCGTCTTCCAACCGGTGTCCGGTTTCAGATCCAGCGTTATGGTCTCCGCCTTAGCTGTGATCTCCGGCCATGTTATATTGCCGATGATCATGCATAAGGTGAGAACATATGCCAGGATCCTGCTCGCTGCTTTCTTTCTCATTTCCCTTTTCCTCCTTGTACTTCCTTTTCTACCAGAAAAAAATACCCTATTATTAAAAATATAGCACAGAAAACATCTTCATGCGACCCAATAATCCGTCATTATTTATCCGCATAATTACCAATGTTTTCTGTGCTATTTTACCAACACCTTGTTTCCAAGTATTCTCTTTGAATTCTCTATGTCATTTGTCATCTGGGCCTTGAGCTCATCCAGGCTTCCAAATTTCTTCTCACCTCGGATCTGCTCGATAAGCTCCACCTTGATGACCTGTCCATATATGTTCCTGTCAAAGTCGAAGATATTCGTCTCTATGGTGATATTTCCCTTGTCGTTGACTGTAGGATTGTCTCCTATGTTGGTGATTCCCATATAGACTCTGAAAGGATCCTCATATCCCGTATGCTTCCCCCGGATTATCCTGATCCTTGAAGCATACACACCAGCCGGCGGGTACAGCTTGCGTTCCTCTGGCAGCATATTCGCCGTTGGTATTCCTATGGTTCTTCCAAGCTGCTTGCCGGACACCACCTCACCTGTCATGCTGTATGGTCTTCCGAGCATCGGGATGACAGATCTCACATCTCCCTCAGATATATTCTTCCTGATGACTGTGGAACTGACCACCTCATCATCCTGTTTCAGCTTGTCTATGACTATGACCTTATATCCATACTCGTCCGCATAGCTTCTGAGGGTATCCACATCGCCCTTTCTGTCTCTGCCGAATCTGTAATCGCTTCCAACCACGACATATCCGGCCCGCATCATGTCCACCAGAACATATCTGATGAACGCCTTCGGCTCTGTAGCCGCAAATGCATCGTCAAACGGATATTCAACCAGGACGTCAACTCCGGTATCCGATACCACCTGTGCCTTCTCGTCAGATGTGTATATGGTCTTCATATTGCTCACATCAAACACATGATTCTCCCTCATGTCAAATGTGAACACAACGCCCATATATCCCTGTCTCTGAAGCATCAACACCTGCTCTATCAACAGCATGTGTCCCTGATGGATACCATCAAACTTGCCCAGGGCAACCGCCGTGCGCTCTGTGCTATTCAGTTTTACCTTCTTCGTGTCCTTTATATGAATCATAACTGTCTGTCCTTAATTGCTCACCGGAAACATCTTGAACGGCACATACTGCCTCTTCTCATCGCTGTATTCATACAGTGCCGCAAATCTTCCATTCTCATCGAACACCTTGACATAGGTATCCCTGTGTATCTTATTCTCGGCAAATGCATCCGCACTGAGCTTATTTCCATTTGCCAGAAGCTTAACACCCTTCTCAGCTATATGAAGCTCCGGTATATCCGGCATGAGTTTATCCGTTGTTAATATATGCTGCATGAGTGTCCCGTCATCCCTTGCCTTCTCCACCTCATCAAGCGTCAGACTTTCTTCTATAGTAAAGCCCTTCACCTCGGTTCTGACAAGCTTCTCCATCACCGCACCGCAGCCAAGCTTCTCTCCTATATCCCTGCACAGGCTTCTGATATATGTTCCCTTGGAACAGCTCACATCGAATGTCACCCTCGGAAGTTCTACCGACTGTATGGTGATACCATGTATCGTGACCGGTCTCGGCTCTCTCTCTATAACCTGTCCGGCCCTCGCCAGCTCATAGAGCTTCTTACCATTTACCTTGATGGCTGAATACATAGGCGGGATCTGCATGTAATCGCCTACAAAACTCATCACCGCAGCCCTGACTGTCTTCTCATCAGGATATACATCTGTCACGTCTGTCATGACTCCTGTCACGTCTTCGGTGTCGCTGGTCTTTCCGAGAAGCATGGTACATGTGTATGTCTTGTTCTTCTCAGTGAGCAGATCGCACATCTTCGTAGCACTTCCCAGACACACAAGAAGAACTCCCTCCGCCATGGGATCGAGAGTTCCGGTATGACCTATCTTTTTCTGTTTTAATATACCACGGAGCTTTGCCACCACATCAAATGACGTGAACCCCTGCTCCTTATATATATTGATAAATCCATCTATCATAACTATTTCAAATCCAATCCAAAGTCTTTTACATCAGTCCGCTGTATCAGTACCTGTTCCAGATCACATCTTTTCTGCAATTTATCAGCCAAGCTGTTTCTCTATATCCGCAACTATCTCCGCAACTATCTTTTCCGGATCACCTGACATATTGCATCCCGCAGCCTTCACATGGCCGCCACCGCCGTGGCTGCACGCAATCTCACTCACGTTCACGATATCATTTGCCCTGAGGGATATCTTGTAATTATCCTCACCAGCCTGATACATGAAGAAAGCAACCTCAGTACCTGATGTCAGTCTGAGCTGATCCACTATTCCATCCGTATCCATCTTGCTGGCACCAAATCTGTCAAAGTCCTCCTTTGTCAGAAGTGTATGGGTTATCTTTCCATCTGCAAACTGTTTCATATTGAGAAGAGCATAGCCCAGAAGCTTGTTCTGTATGAGCGTCTTCTTGTAGAAGGTTTCATCTATGACAAAGCTTGGTCTTGCCCCCTTCTCTATAAGAATTCCCGCTATAGTCATGGCTGCCCTTGTTGTATTGCTGTGCTTAAACACTCCCGTATCGTGGACTATTCCGGTATACAGGCACTCTGCACACTTCTGATTGATCTTATCAGCGTCAAGGAGCTTGAATATGGCTTCCGCAGCAGAACACGCACCACTTTCCACATAACATACATCTCCAAAACCCTTATTGGACACATGGTGGTCTATACACAAGGTTCTCTTCGCAGTCTCATAATATCTGACAAATGGTGTGAATCTGTCCATATCTCCGCAGTCAAGCGACATAAACAGATCATAGGTCTCGTCATCTGCCTCATGCTTTACAGTAGATGCACCATTCAGGAACATGAACACATCCGGGAATTCCTGAAGATATACCTGAACCCTCTTGTCAGGGTAATTGCCTGTAATATAGTTATACATTCCAAGTGTTGAACCTATACAGTCACCATCAGGATTGATATGTCCTGTTATGGCTATGCTGTCTGCGTTCTCTATCTCCCTTATAAGATCGTTCATGATATACCTCCTTTTAAATTCTCATATTATATCCTACTCTTCAAACTCATCTTCACTCTCTGAGTTTTCATCTGTACTCTCATCAGCATCGCCATGCTTTCCGAGAGCCTCATCTATCTTGTGGGACATACTGACACCATACTCTATGGACTGGTCCATGATAAATGTTATCTCCGGTGTATTGCGCAGATTTACAGAATGAGCAAGCTCTCTTCTGATATATCCCATTGCGCTGTTCAACCCTGCAAATGTGGAATCAACAGCATCCTGGTCACCCAGGACACTGATATATGCCTTACAGAACTTGAGATCAGGTGTGACAACCACATCAACGACCGAAGTCATAGGTGATATTCTTGGATCCTTGATCTCACGGCTGATGATCCTGCTGAGTTCTCTCTGGACCTCACCGTTGATCCTGTTATTCTTTACACTGTTTTTTCTCATATCTATTACTACTTTCTAGGCACCTCTACCATCTCGTATGCCTCTATCTGATCTTCCTCTGCAACGTCCTGGAAGTTCTCGAATACCATACCACACTCAAAGCCGGACTTAACTTCCTTGACATCATCCTTGAATCTCTTGAGTGAAGCAAGCTTTCCTTCAAATATAAGATTGCCCTCTCTGGTAATCCTTACGCTGCAGTTTCTGTTGATTGTTCCGTCGAGAACATATGAACCGGCAATGACACCGATACCAGAAGCCTTGTATGTCTGTCTGATCTCTGCGTGTCCGATGACCTTCTCCTCATATATAGGATCAAGCATACCCTTCATTGCTGAATCAATATCCTCTATTGCATTGTAAATGACTCTGTACAGACGAACATCTACCCCCTCGCTGTCAGCCATATCCTTTGCTCTCGCATCCGGTCTGATATTGAAACCGATTACGATGGCATTTGATGCTGATGCAAGAATTATATCTGACTCGTTGATAGCACCTACACCTGCATGTATGCACTTGATAACGACCTCGTCATTTGAGAGTTTTAAGAGACTCTGCTTAACGGCCTCAACTGAACCCTGTACATCTGCCTTGATGATGATCTTGAGCTCCTTGAGGTTGCCGGCCTGGATCTGGCTGTACAGATCGTCAAGTGACATTCTCTGCTTTGTATCTGCAAGAAGCTTCTCCTTACCCTGCGAGATATATGTCTCTGATATGGTTCTTGCTTCCTTCTCATTGTCAACTGCCATGAATATCTCGCCTGCATCAGGAACTGTGTTGAGACCTTGGATCTGTACAGGTGTTGATGGAAGAGCCTCTGTAACTCTCTCACCTCTTGAGTTGGTCATGGCACGTACCTTACCATGTGACGCTCCGACAGCGATGTAATCTCCAACATGGAGTGTTCCCTTCTGTACAAGCATTGTTGCAACAGGTCCACGTCCCTTGTCAAGCTCAGCCTCGATGACGATACCTCTTGCCTTTCTGTTAGGATTTGCCTTAAGTTCGAGCACATCCGCTGTGAGGAGGATCATCTCAAGGAGATTGTCAATACCTTCCTTAGTATGTGCAGATACAGGACAGAATATTGTTGAACCACCCCAATCCTCTGGGATAAGCTCATACTCTGTAAGCTCCTGCTTAACTCTCTCTATATTGGCACTTTCCTTATCGATCTTGTTGATCGCTACTATGATCTCAATTCCTGCAGCCTTTGCATGGTTTATAGCCTCAATAGTCTGTGGCATAACACCATCATCGGCAGCTACAACAAGGATAGCTATGTCTGTACTCTGTGCACCACGCATACGCATTGCTGTGAACGCCTCATGTCCAGGAGTATCAAGGAATGTGATGGTCTGGCCATTTACATCTACAACTGATGCACCGATGGCCTGTGTGATTCCACCAGCCTCGCCCGATGTAACCTTTGTCTGTCTGATCGCATCAAGGAGTGATGTCTTACCGTGATCAACGTGTCCCATAACGCAGACTACTGGAGGTCTTGGAACCATGTCCTTCTCGTCCTCTTCGTCCTCCTTCAGGAGTTCCTCGATCACATCTACCTTCTCCTCTTCCTCAGCTATACAGTTGTACTCAAGTGCGATCTCTGAAGCCTCGTCAAATGGAAGCTCTGAGTTCACATTGACCATCTTGCCTGCGAGGAACAGCTTCTTGATAAGTGCTGTTACAGGAGTCTTTACCGCATCAGCCAGCTCCTTGAGTGTTACAACCTCAGGAAGTGTGATGGTTCTGATTGCATCCGGATCCTCCTGCACAGTCTGCTGCTTCTTCTGTGGCTTGTTCTTCACATTCTTCGCAAGTCTGCTGATATCAGCCTCGACCTCCTCAGGTGATCTTCTGTTGCCCTTACGTGGCTTGTTCTTATCTCTGTTGTAGTTATCTCTGTTCTGGCTCTTTAAATCCTTACCCGGCATCTCCTTCGCATCGAAGTCCTTGCGGTCTCTCTTGAATGGTGCTCTCTTCTGAGCTGGGCTGTCATCCTCGTCATCCTTGCCAAATGGCATATTGATACGGTTGCTGAAACGGTTGCCACCATCTCTGTTAAAGCCTCTTCCGCCCTGGTTTCTATCTCCATTGCCGAAGCGTCCGCCACCCTGGTTTCTGTCTCCGTCTCTGTTAAACCTTGGTCTGTCACCCTGGCCGTCCCTGTTAAATCTTGGTCTGTCACCCTGGTTTCTATCACCATCTCTGTTAAACCTTGGTCTGTCATTCTGGCCGTCTCTGCCTCCTCTTGGTCTGTCACCCTGGTTTCTGTCGCCATCTCTGTTAAACCTTGGTCTGTCACCCTGACCGTCTCTGCCTCCTCTTGGTCTGTCACTCTGATTTCTGTCGCCCTGGCCATCTCTGCCGAATCTTGGCCTGTCGCCCTGATTCCTGTCACCCTGGTTCCTGTCGTTGCTGAATCTGGCTCTGTCTGAACCGCCCTGTCTGTCGTTGTTGAATCTGACTCTGTTACCGTTGTTATTCATCTTGCCGCCGTTTCTATCCTCCCTGGCAAATCTCACATGGTTGCCAGAACCCTGTCTGGCTGCTGAATTGTCATCCCTTGAAGGATTCTGCTTCTGCGCGTCCGCCTTTGGCGCTGCAGCAGGCTTTGCTGTCGCAGGCTTTGGCTGCTCTGTCTTAGGCGTTGCCTTTGGAGCCTCGGCCTTCGGCGCTGCAGGCTTTGGGATCTCAGCCTTTGGAGCCTCGGCCTTTGGCGCAGTCTTTGCTCCAAACTTAGCCTTGATTATTCCAACCATCGAATCGTCCAGATTGGACATATGACTCTTGATCTCAATTCCTTTTGCGCCAAGGGTATCTATGATATCTTTATTTGAAATGTTTAACTGTTTTGATAATTCGTGTACTCTGATTTTAGCCAAATGTTACACCTCCATGTTTTCATTTACATTCATGTACTTTATGATCTGATTCCCGAATCCCTCGTCAAGTATCGCAATGGATGTTCTCATCTCATTGCCACTGTACTTGCCAAGCTCATCCTTTGTCCCGTACTCATAATAAGGAATCCCATAATAATTACATTTCTGGTCGAAAAGTTTCTTCGTATTGTCAGAAGCGTCCTTCGCCACAATGACCACGTACGCGCTCTGATTCTTAACTGCTTTCTCTACTGAGAAATTGCCACTGCACAGCCTTCTGGCTCTGGCACACAGAGAAATTAACGAGTAGATCTTGTTATTCTTCAATGTCACGCAGCTCCTTGTCTAATTGTTCATACACCTCAGCAGGTATGCTGACCTTGAAAGCCTTCTCAAGTGCTTTGCTTCCAACCGCCTTCTTAAGGCACTCGGATCTCTTGCATATATAAGCGCCTCTTCCGTTGAGCTTGCCGGTTGCATCAACTGCGAACTGCCCGTCATTGCTTCGGACTATCCTTATCAGCTCACTCTTCGGCATCATCTCACGGCATCCAAGGCATTGCCTCAGAGGTACCTTCTTTGCCATCTCATCACTCCCTATTCTCTATCATGTGCCACTACATCAATGCAAATGATTACTCTTCGTCGTTTGTGTCTACTGTTTCATCTATGTCAAATGAAGCAGCATCGGCATCTTTATCTTCGCTTACTTCATCATAATATTCATCGTCGTTATAAGAATCAAAGTTCTCATCGTACTCATCCTCTGGCTGCTCATCAAAGTAACCCATCTCCTCAGCCTTTGAATGGCTCTTGATATCGATCTTGTATCCTGTCAGCTTTGCTGCAAGGCGGGCATTCTGACCCTTCTTACCGATTGCAAGTGAAAGCTGTGTATCAGGTACTACGACAAATGCTGTCTTCTCATCAAGATCAACGGATACGTCCTCAACATCTGAAGGACTGAGCGCATTGTAAATAAACTCAGCAGGGTTCTCACTCCAAGGAATGATGTCGATCTTTTCACCGTTCAGATCTGCAACGACAGCATTTACTCTGTCACCATTGATTCCTACGCATGCTCCAACTGCATCGACGTTCTCATCGTTTGACCATACTGCGATCTTAGATCTTGATCCTGCCTCTCTGCAGAAGCTCTTGATCTCAACTGTTCCGTCTGCGATCTCTGTTACTTCCTTCTCAAAAAGTCTCTTGACGAGCTCTGGATGAGTTCTTGATACAGTGATCCTTGGTCCTCTGTTTGTCTTCTTGACCTCTGTGATATAAAGCTTTATTCTGTCGCCTCTCTCGTAGCTCTCTCCCTCGATCATCTCTGACGGCTTTAAGAGTGCCTCTGTCTTGTCATCAAGGCTCACATTCACGCTGTCTCCAACCTGTCTCTGAACGATTCCTGTTACGATATCCTTCTCCTTCATATGGAAGTGATCGTATATAGCTGCTCTCTCGTTCTCGTTGATCGCCTGAACGATGACATTTCTCGCACGCTGGGCTGCGATTCTTCCAAAGTTCTTAGTTGTGATCTCTATATTTACTGTATCACCTATCTCGTACTTGCTGCTTATCATCTTGGCCTGCTCCAGTGTTATCTGGCATGCAGGATTCTCAACTTCCTCAACAACCTCTTTGGCTGCATATACATGGCACTCACCAGTCTCTCTGTCCAGTGAAACTGTAATGTTCTCGTCTGTATTGAAATCCTTCTTGCAGGCTGTCTTGAGTGATCTCTCTATAGCCTCAAGCAGAACATCCTTGCTAATGTTTCTCTCCTTCTCAAGCTGATTCAATGCTTCAATGATCTCTGACACCTTTTTATCCTCCTAATATATAAATGCTAATCGTATCATGGAAATATCTTTTCTCGTTATTGTTATCTCTGTCTCATCCTCAAGCTCAATGGTAACTGTATTCTCATCATATGCCTTGAGCACACCCTCGAATTCCTTTGCACCATTCACCTTGGCAAATGTCTTGATCTCCACGACCTTACCTATGCTTCTCTTGAAATCCTTCTCTTTCTTCAGTGGTCTCGTAAGCCCCGGTGAGCTGACCTCCAGTATATAGGCATCTCCTATATAATCATCCTGGTCAAGCAGGTCTCCAAGTGCTCTGTTCACTATCTCGCAATCACCGATCGTGATGCCACCTTCCTTGTCCGCATACACTCTGAGGTAATAATCACTGCCTTCCTTGACGTACTCCACATCAACAAGCTCCAGATTGTTCGCCTCAATGATCGGCATCACAAGTGCCTCCGTCTTTGCTTCAATATCCGCTCTCTTCGTAAATACGACCACCTTTCTGTAAAATATTATCCCCACAACAATTGAGAGTGGGCCAAGGCCCACTCTCATGCTGCAATCTATAACAATCTCATTTATTGTATCATAATTATCAAATAATTCAAGTACAAATATTAACAAATATTTATGCGTTTCTTCTGGCTGCGTCCTCACGGTAATATTTGTCAAGCACCTTGTTCGCCTTCTTGTCGTCAAGAACGCATTTGTTGGACAGTGCAACCTTGACGAGTTCATCCAGTGCTTCCTCCCTAAGTGCCGTGCTCTTGATGTTGACATTTGCAAGCTCTGTGTACGCTCCCATCTTTCTTGTGAGCGCCTCGTACTCCTCTGGAAGCATCCTGTCTATCATATTCCTGATCTGCTTGGATACCGCCTGGCTGTTGCCACCTGTTGTGACTCCCACCACAAGATCTCCGCGGACGATAACGCCTGGAAACAGGAAGCTGCTGAGCTCCTTGTTATCAGCCACATTTACCATGATGCCCCTGTCATTACAATATGTACCTATCTTGGCATTGATCTCCGGGCGCCTGGTTGCCGCCACAACAATGTCTGCATTCTGCAGTATGTCAAGTGCCACGTTGCTCTCATGTACATTTATTCCCTTTATCGCTTTTATATCATCGCACACCTTCGGCGCAATGACCGCTATCTTCGCTCCGAAATACAGCAGCGAATTGATCTTTCTAAGTGCTGCCTTACCTCCACCTACAACTATTACTTTCTTGCCCTCAAGATCGATGTACATTGGAAAGTATGCCATATCTTATCTCCTCCGAATATTCTATAAATCTAGTCATATACTTACTGTGAAAGCTGCTTAAAAAACTTTCACAGCAAATTATAAATGAGGAATTAAGAAATGGCAATTACAAATAACGTTGGTTCACTAAAAATTCAGATAACGAACAATAATTTCTTTCCCGTCGAGGGTGCTTCCGTATACATAAGCCCTACGGGAATGCCCGATTCCACCTCAGAGGAATTTGTCACCGATAAAAATGGTATCGTCATCGATGAAGAGCTTCCCGCCCCCGATGTCGCCTACAGTCTGGAGCCTGGCGAAAACCAGCCATACTCGGAATACAACGTGCTTGTGAACGCTCCCGGATACAACGAGCGCTTCATCTCCGGGGTTCAGATATTCTCCGGTGAGAACGGGATCCAGAACATAGAGCTGACACCATCCGATGGAAGCGATACGAACCCTACCGTTCTCGACGCCCACACCCTCTGGAAGCAGTATCCACCCAAGATCGCCGAGGACATGATAAAGCCGGTGAATCCATCAGGCGGCATAGTGTTGAGCCGCGTCGTTGTACCTGAGACCATAGTTGTCCATGACGGCGCCCCGGCGGACTCCACCGCCAGGGACTACTATGTTCCATATAAGGATTACATAAAGAATGTTGCCTGCAACGAGATATATTCCACCTGGCCTGATGCAGCCATCCGTGCAAATGTACTGGCGATACAGTCATTTACCCTTAATAGGGTCTATACCGAGTGGTACAGGGGAAAAGGATACGACTTTACTATCACGAGCAATACCGCGTTCGACCAGAAGTGGGTCTACAATGCAACCATATTTGAAAATGTCTCCCAGATCGTCGATGAGATGTTCGCCAACTATCTCTCAAAGCCCAACGTTACACAGCCACTATTCACCCAATATTGCGATGGCAAACGTGTATCCTGTCCGGGCTGGATGACCCAGTGGGGGTCAAAATCCCTGGCAGACGACGGTCTCACCGCCATCCAGATTCTCAGATACTATTACGGGGATACAATATACATCAACACCTCGGAGACCATATCCGGTATACCTTCATCATATCCGGGCTACGAGCTGACCATCGGCTCAAGCGGCGACAAGGTCTCCCAGCTCCAGAGGCAGCTCGCCAGGATCGCACTCAACTATCCCGCCATCGGTACCGTAACCGTCGACGGCGTATATGGTCAGGAAACCGCTGATGCTGTGAGAAAGTTCCAGCAGATATTCAATCTTCCGGTTACCGGAGTCACCGACTATAAAACGTGGTATAAAATTTCACAGATATATGTGGGAGTTACGAAGATTGCGGAGAATGTGTAGCACCGCTTCACACACTATGGCATGAAAACACAAAAAAACTGAAATCTTAATGATTTCAGCTTTTAGCAGTTCGTAGGGGAATCGAACCCCTGTTTTCGCCGTGAGAGGGCGACGTCTTAGCCGCTTGACCAACGAACCATAGGTCTTGGTATCTAATTATTGAATCTTTCGATTCTTAGCAGTTCGTAGGGGAATCGAACCCCTGTTTTCGCCGTGAGAGGGCGACGTCTTAGCCGCTTGACCAACGAACCATAGGTCTTGTTATCTAATTATTGAATCTTTCGATTCTTAGCAGTTCGTAGGGGAATCGAACCCCTGTTTTCGCCGTGAGAGGGCGACGTCTTAGCCGCTTGACCAACGAACCATAAGTGCTTGTATCCTGCCGCTTCGCTTGCGACCTGTTTAATATAACAGAAACGAAAGCAGAATGCAAGCACTTTTTTTATAAAATTGCAAACTTTTTTCAGATTATTGACTTAATTTGTTCCGCCAGCCTACATAAAGTCAAACAGCGAAAGCTGATTTGTCTCCGGCATTCCGTCCAGGATGCCCAGCTCACTCATCTTCTCGATGGTTCCCTTGCCGATCTTTGCACGCTCATTGATCTCCTCCTTGGAGAGGAACGGCCCCTTCTGGGCGGCATCGTAGAGCTGCTGTGCAGCCTTCTCTCCCATTCCTTCTATGGATGCGAAGGATGGCATAATCTTGCCGTCTATTATCTGGAACCGGTCAGCCTTTGCCTTATATATATCTATTGGAACAAAGTCGTAACCTCTTGCGTACATCTCAAGAACTATCTTCAAATCCTTGAGCTTGCCCTCGTCCTTGGCTGATCTCTTGTTCTTGTCCACCTTGCTTATCTCATTGATATGGAAGAGAACTCTCTCCTTGCCAAAGCACATCATCTCATAGCTGAAGTCATCAGCTCTGATACTGAAGAATGCTGTATAGTATTCAAGCGGATAATTGACCTTGAACCAGGCAATTCTCCACGCCATCATGACATAGGCCGCCGCATGGGCCTTCGGGAACATGTACTTGATCTTCTGACATGACCACACGTACCAGTCCGGTACTCCGTGGGCAGCCATCTCGGCTTTCCAGTCATCCCATTTGTCACATTTGCCCTTGGCCACTATTCCCTTACGAACCTTCTCCATGATGTTGAATGCAAGTCCGGCGTCAAGTCCCATGTGTATCAGATATACCATGATATCATCACGACAACAAATGGCTGTCGATATGGTACACTTGCCCGACTTGATGAGCTCCTGCGCGTTGCCCAGCCATACATCGGTTCCATGCGCCAAACCCGCTATTCGCACAAGATCTGAGAAACATGTCGGCTTGGCATCTATAAGCATCTGCATAGCAAAGTCCGTTCCGAACTCCGGCACCCCCAGGCTTCCAAGAGGTATCCCATTGATATCCTCCGGTGTGATCCCCAGCGACTTTGTGCTGTGAAACAATTCCATGACATCCTTGTCGTCAAGTCTTATCTTTGTGGCATCAAGTCCCGTCAGATCCTCCAGACGCCTTATCATAGTCGGATCATCATGTCCAAGAATATCGAGCTTCAGCAGGTTATGATCGATTGAATGGTACTCAAAGTGCGATGTGATAATATCCGACGTCACATCATTTGCCGGGTGCTGTATAGGTGTAAATGAATATATCTCCTCATGTCTCGGAAGAACTATCATACCACCCGGATGCTGCCCCGTGGTTCTCCTGACACCGGTACATCCCAGGGCCAGACGCTCCATCTCACACCTTCTCTTTGTGACTGTTGCATTCTCCTCAGCGTACTTCTTCGCGGATTTCTCATCCATTCCGGATGCCTTGGCCTCCGCCATAAGCTCCTCTTTGGAGTGATCCTTGAAATAATTGTACACATATCCAAATGCTGTCTTTTCCGCAACACCACCTACGGTTCCCGCCTTAAATGCCTTGCCCTTGCCGAAGAGCACCTCGGTGTAGGCATGTGCCTTCGACTGATACTCTCCTGAGAAGTTCAGATCGATATCAGGCTCCTTGTCTCCGTTGAATCCAAGGAATGTCTCGAATGGTATATCGTGTCCTTCCTTTATAAGCGGTGTTCCACAATTCGGACAGTCTCTGTCCGGCATATCACATCCGCTCATTCCCGAATACGACTTTACAAGCTCTGAATCAAAATCCACAAAGTGGCATTTCGGACAGATATAGTGAGCCGACAGCGGATTTACCTCCGTGATACCGGCCATTGTTGCGACAAATGAAGATCCAACCGAACCTCGGGAACCAACCAGATATCCGTGGTCATTGGAATCCCACACAAGCTTCTGTGCGATGATGTACATAACCGCAAATCCATTTGAAATGATGGAGTGCAGCTCCCTGTCAAGTCTCTCCTGAACCTGAGGTGGCAGGTCTGGGCCATATATCTCATGTGCCTTGGTATAACATATATCCGTAAGTGTCTGATCCGAATTCTCGATGATAGGAGGCGCCTTGTCCGGTCTGACCGGCTCTATCCTCTCTATCATGTCCGCTATCATATTCGTGTTTGTGATGACGACCTCCTTGGCCTTGTCACTTCCAAGATACTGGAACTCTGCCAGCATCTCCTCCGTGGTACGGAAATACAGCGGTGGCTGCATATCAGCATCGTCAAAACCCTTGCTCTTCATGATGATCGCCCTGTATATATAATCCTCAGGATCAAGGAAATGCACATCACAGGTTGCGACCACTGGCTTGTTGAACATCTCTCCGAGCTCCACGATCCTCTTGTTGTATCCGATCAGATCGTCCATGGTCTTTGGATTCCTTGTATCCCTCGTCATGAATTCATTGTTGCCAAGCGGCTGTATCTCAAGGTAGTCAAACCAGTTGACCAGTCTCACTATCTCCTCATCCGACGCATCATCAACTATGGCACGGAACAGCTCTCCCGCCTCACAGGCAGAGCCTATTATCAGACCCTCTCTGTATTTGTTGATGAGACTCATCGGCATACGCGGCCTTCGCGCAAAATATGTCAGATGAGACTCAGATATGAGCCTGTACAGATTGACTCTTCCTATCTCGTTCTTTGCCAGGATGATTCCGTGATATGTCTTATCCTTCTTGATCGCATCAGGTGAGGTGCTTCCAAGGACATTTAGATCATCCATGGTCTTAACATCTCTCTCCTTCAGCATGTCGAGCAGCTTGAAGAATACTTTCGCCGTGGCCTCCGCATCGTCTATGGCTCTGTGGTGATGCGCATTCACGACTTTGAGTTCCTTACACACTCTGTCCAGAGTGAATTTTCCAAGCTCCGGCAGCAGTATATGGCTGAGCGTCATGGTATCCAGAACCGTGTTGTCGAACTTAAGTCCAAGCTCCTCCGCATTCATTCTCACAAATCCCGTATCAAATGACGCATTGTGGGCAACCACGATATCGTCACCGCAGAACTCCACAAATCTCGGCACGATCACATCGAACATCGGCGCATCCTTTACCATATCATCATTGATGGATGTGAGCTGTTCTATCTGGTATGGGATAGGCACACCCGGATTTATAAACTCCGAGAATGTATCTACGACCTCTCCGTCCTTCACCTTGACCGCACCGATCTCTATGATCTTGTTGTGCTTCTTGGAAAGTCCCGTTGTCTCTATATCAAATACCACGTATTCCGAATCAAGGCTCTGATTCCTTGAGTTCTTGACCAGATCCTTCAGGTCATCGACAAAGTAACCCTCGACACCATATATGATCTTGAAATCTTTTCTGAGTCCCTTTGTATGGTTTGCTATAGGGAAAGCCTGAACAACACCGTGATCCGTGATCGCTATGGCAGGGTGTCCCCAGTCGCTGGCACGCTTCACGATGGTCTCTATATCGACCACACTGTCCATCTCGCTCATCTTGGTATGCATGTGAAGCTCGACACGCTTCTCAGGATATGTATCCATACGAGGTACACGGAAGTCCTGAATGTGCTTCATACCGAGCACTCGGCATATCATAACCTCCTTGGCATACGAGTCGAACTCGGCAAGGCCCTTCATCCTATAGAACTTACCCTTCTGTATCTCCTCGCGGTAGACCTCCATATCCTCAGGGCTGCAGAACATCTTGAAGCCTATGGTGTCTGTGAAATCTGTTATATATCCCGTCAGTATGATCTTGCCATTTCGGAGCTCTCTCTCCTCAGTGCTCATGATCTGTCCGTGGATGACGACCTCTCCGATACCATCGTTGATGCTGGATATCTCAAGCAGCTTGCCCTCCACATCTCTTCCTATGAACACCTCTGGATCATCTGAATATCTTCTCCTTTTTCCGAACTTCTCCTTTTCACCGCCATTTTTCTGGCCTGAATCGCCGCCGGAGGATGCAGGGGCAGCCTTCTTCTCATCAGGCTTGTGTCCCTCGCTCTTCTTATCTTCCTTCTTCGACACTCCGAGCTTATCCTTGTCCACGGCCTTTCCATCCACGATGATGTCGCCATGATCCCTGAGGTTGTTCAATATGGCATCTATCTTCTGCTGCTCAACAAGTGCACTGGCTCTCCTCAGCTTCTCCTTGTCCGCCTCACTGTACTCAAATGCAACATTGACATTCAGGTCAAATCTCTCCTGGAACATCTCTTCCATATACGCCTTTATTTTCTCAGCGTGTATATGCGCTATCTTACTGTCCTCTATAGCTATGGTTATCGCGTCTCCGTCACAGTACAGTTCTCCTATCGATCTGGATATAAGCCTGTAGCCCACATTGCTGAATGATCTTATATCATAGAGTATGCTGTCCTGATATGCTTTGACTATTGCTTCAAGATTGTACTGTGTAGAAAGTGTATAGTGCTCCCGTATCTGAACCGTATACCTTTTATTGCCAAATACAAACTTACGGATACACTCCTCCGCCTTTTCTATATTCGGTCTGCTTATTATATGTCTCGATCTTATGTCAACCTGCAGGATATTTTTACTGTCATATATCGTGACTTTTGTCACATACACCTCGGTGAACAGACCTGCAAGCTCCTTAGTCATCTCCACTCCGGGGAACACCGTCATGAAGAGCTCCGCCTGCTCATTTCCGGCATCTGAAACCGCCGTTGCAGAGCCATCATTACTCTCATTTCCACTCACTGAGCCTTCCGGTGTATCAACATCAGCCTCGCACCCCTCGACCATATCGCCACCAGTGCCATCACTGACCACGTCTTCGTCCTCGACATCTTCCTCCATATCATCTGCGATATGCCAGTCCGAGTCGTGAACATCCGCCTGGGTGTACGATGCGCTCTCCTGCTGCATATCAGCATACATCTGGCTCTCATACATCTCCTGTTCAGCCATCTGGGCTTCATAATCCATCTGAGTCTGCATCTCATCGGCATACATCTGATCTATATTCTCTTGTTCCAAAATACGATCTTCGTTGTTCAATCCTATTCACTCCAATTATCTAACTCGCGCTTCAGCGCCGGTATAAATTCATCCTCACTGAGTCTGCCAACTATCTCACCCTTCTTGATGAGCAGTCCGCAGCCCTTGCCTCCTGCAATTCCAAGGTCGGCTTCCTTGGCCTCTCCCGGGCCGTTCACCACACACCCCATAACTGCGACTTTAATATTGAGATGGTCATAGTCTGACACAAGCTTTTCCACCTTATTTGCAAGTCCGATAAGGTCGATCTCAGTACGTCCACAGGTCGGACATGACACAAGCTCTACTCCGCCCTTTCTGAGTCCAAGAGCCTTGAGAATAAGCTTTGCTGACAGGATCTCATCCACCGGATCTCCTGTCAGGGACACTCTTATCGTATCGCCTATTCCCTCATGGAGTATGATTCCAAGTCCCACCGATGATTTGATATTTCCTCTTGTGACGGTTCCTGACTCCGTGATTCCCACATGCAGAGGGTAATCTGTCTTGTCCGCGATGAGCTCATGGGCTCTCACGCACATCATAACATCAGACGACTTGATGCTTATGACTATGTTGTGATAGTCAAGCTCCTCGATCATGCGCACCTTGTCAAGAGCGCTCTCAACTATTCCCTCTGCGGTCACTCCGCCGTACTTCTCCACGAGATTCTTCTCCAGAGAACCACTGTTTACACCGACCCTTATAGGAATATTTCTCTTTCTGGCAGCCTCGACTACCTTTGCCAGCTTCTCCTGTCCTCCGATATTTCCCGGATTTATCCTGATTTTGTCCACACCATTTTCTATGGCCTTTATGGCAAGCCTATAGTCAAAATGTATGTCGCCCACAAGCGGAATGTGGATCTGTTTCTTTATAGCCGGGATTGCATCTGCTGCAGCCTCATCGTTTATCGTACATCTGATTATGTCACATCCGGCCTTCTCAAGCTGGAGTATCTGTGCAACCGTAGCCTCCACATCGCTCGTCTTTGTGTTGGTCATGGACTGTATAAGTATCGGATTGCCTCCGCCTATAACCCTGTCACCTATGTGGATCTCTCTTGTCTTCATATATACTCACAGCGCCAGTACATAAGCACTGGCGCCTTTCCTCCTTCTTTAATTGTCTTTAACTGAAAAATACATTCTTTATATCATTGAACAATATTACGACCATGAGGATCATGACCAGCACAAATCCCACAAATGTGACTATGTTTTCCTTGTCCTTCGGAACCTTCCGCCTGGTTATAAGCTCGATCATCAGGAACAGGAAACGTCCTCCGTCAAGTCCCGGTATCGGAAGCATATTCATGATTCCAAGGTTGGCCGAGAGAAGCACTATATAGTTCATCCAGTTGAGGAGAACCGTAAGGACATCGACCTTTGCAGCCTCATTGAACGTATCGTTCATGGACTTTGCCACACCCACAGGGCCGGACACCTCATCTGAGCTGACCTGTCTGGTGACTATGAGCTTAAGGCTCAGGAACGTGGCCTTGACCCAGTATCTGACCTCATAGGCAGAATACTTCATCAGCTCGCCAAAATTCTGTGGCAAGACATAACCGCAGCTTACGATTCCCACCTTATAACCTGCACTTGTCTCCACCGGATATACAGTCGTATCGTACACCGTGCCATCCTTCTTCTGCATCTTGAGGTCTATAGGAGAACCGTCCCCGTATATCTCAAGATATATCTGAAGCTCCCTGAAGTTCTTGATCTTGCTTCCGCCGATCTCAAGGACGGTATCTCCATCCTCTATCCCGGCCTGCTCCGCAGGATAAACTCCATTGAACTCCTTGACAACATCCGCATACTCGCTTTCCTTCGCCATCCCGCTGTCGTACACCCTGCCGATAGTCGCAGGATCTGTACCACAGAAGTGGATTATGACCGCTGAAAAGATAAATGCTATAACTATGTTCATGAACGGACCGGCAAGGACCTCCGCCATACGCACCCATATGGACTTCTTCTCAAATGCGTTCTCGTCATCCTCATGACCTTCCTCGCCTTCGCTTAGCAACATACAATAACCGCCCAGAGGTATGAGTCTCAGTGAATACTGTGTATCCTTCTTGGTAAACGAGAAGAGCTTTGGGCCAAGTCCCATGGAAAACTCAATTACCGATATATGATTGATCTTTGCGACAATAAAATGTCCAAGCTCATGAAAAAATATTATCACACCAAATACTAGAATTATGAGAATTATGTTCAATCTACCACCTGCTTTCTACAAAATCATATACCCAGCGCTCAGTGTCAAGTATCTGTGACACGTCAGGGTTTTCTATAACTGTATGACTCGCCATACACTCCTCTATTATCCTGTATATATCGAGGAAGCGTATCTTCCTGTCAAGGAATTTTGCCACTGCGCACTCATTTGCCGCATTGAATACAGTCGGCATTGAACCGCCATCTGCTATGGCAGAATACGCATACTTTAATCCCTTAAATGTATCCATGTCCGGCTTCTCAAGAAGAATCGAGTTCATAGTCCAGAAGTCCAGTCTGTCACCGGCCATGTATCTTCTCTCCGGATAACACAAAGCGTACTGTATCGGAAGCTTCATGTCCGGAGTTCCAAGCTGTGCTATGACTGCGCCATCCCTGTACTCAACCATCGAGTGGATTATGCTCTGTGGCTGGACTACCACCTGGATATTCTCCGGCTTCACATCAAAGAGCCACTTTGCCTCTATAACCTCAAGTCCCTTGTTGACCATGGTTGCTGAATCTATTGTTATCTTTCTTCCCATACTCCAGTTTGGATGCTTGAGCGCATCCTCCACCTGAACATTCTCAAGAAATGCGGTATCCTTTCCCCTGAAAGGCCCACCTGACGCTGTGAGCAATATCTTCTCCACATCGCCGTGCACATTTCCCTGAAGGGACTGGAATATAGCGGAATGTTCGCTGTCAACAGGCAGTATCGCTACATTCTTCTCCGCCGCCAGCGGCATGATGATATGTCCCGCTGTCACCAGAGTCTCTTTATTGGCAAGTGCTATGTCCTTTCCCGCATTTATGGCTGCTATAGTCGGTCTTATTCCGATCATGCCAACTATTGCCGTGACAAGGATGTCTGATGATGAAAGCTCTGCTATCTCTATCAATCCGTCCATGCCCGCAACAACTCTTATGTCAGTGTCCGCAAGGCACTCTCTGAGTCTCGCAGCATTCTCTTCGCTCCATATTCCCACAACCTCAGGCGAAAACTCCCTCGCCTGTTTTTCCAGGAGCTCTATATTACTTCCGGCGGCAAGCGCCACTATATTCAGATCTTCCTGAACCCTAACTATCTCAAGGGTCTGTGTTCCAATTGAACCTGTAGAGCCAATTATCGCTACATTCTTCATGTTATCCTCCTGTATCCGGATTTACCGGATCATCTATCCGAATATAATAGGCAGTATCCAGTGAACCCACTGGGCACTGCCCATCATGTATCCTACAGCAGATATACAAGCAGATAATAAATTATCGGTGCTGTAAATATTATGCTGTCAAATCTGTCCAATATTCCTCCGTGACCCGGAATCAGCTTTCCGTAGTCCTTGATGTCGTTATTTCTCTTTATCGCAGATGCTGCCAGATCTCCAATAACCGCCGGAAGTGCACCGACAGCGCCGACAACTGCAAAAAGTAATGGCGCATAGTTCATGGTGTCTACATACTTATCAAACAGTATGCCAAACACTGCTCCGAATACACCTGCTCCAACGATACCGCCGATAAGACCCTCTATGCTCTTCTTAGGGCTGAGCACAGGTGCCATCTTGTGCTTTCCGAAGGCTCTTCCCACGAAGTAAGCACATGTATCATTTATCCATGAGCTGACAAATATCAACAGGACAAGTACCAGTCCATGCTCCATGTTTCTTATGAGATATACAAATGACAGCATGACACTTACATAGAAGAAATCCATAAATGCCGCCATGATCTGTTTATCGCTGTATGTTGGGAATGTCAGCACATACACAGCAAGCATAACCAATAAATATACGACCATCATAGGAACAATAATGTCCATACGATCCAGGTATATGGCTATATAATACAGAACTGTCGCCAGGTAACACACGATTCCCGGAGTCTTCTTGTTCACTCCGTATACTCTGAGCAGCTCCATATTGCCCACAAGGGATACCAGAGCCATAAGGCCGCATGTTACTATCCCTCCAAAATATAATGTGATGGCCAGTATCACTACCAGAACCGCACCACTTATCACTCTCTGTTTCATTAACTAATATCCTCCGGATAACTATTTTGCATCTCCGAATCTTCTCTCTCTCTTATTGTAGTACCTCACGGCTTCTATCAGAGAATCCATGTCAAAATCAGGCCACAGTGTATCTGTGAAATAAAACTCAGAATATGCAAGCTGCCATGGGAGGAAGTTGGATGTTCTCTCCTCACCGCTTGTCCTTATTAGCAGATCAGGATCAGGCACACCCTTTGTGTCGAGATATTCCGCAAACAGGCTCTCGTCAATGTCATCCGCACTGATCTTTCCCGCATCGGCATCCTTCATGATCTTCTTCACCGCCCTGACAATCTCATCACGTCCACCGTAGTTTATCGCTATATGGAACTGAAGTCCTGTATTCCCCGCAGTCTCCCTCTCCAGATCATCCATCTTCTGAACTATATCCTCCGGGAGGCCCTCGCGCTTACCTATGAGGTTAACCTTCATGTTGGCGTTGTTAGATCTCTCTATACTGTCAACCAGGTACTTTCTGAAAAGATTCATGATACCTGTGACTTCCTCAACAGACCTCTTCCAGTTCTCCGTGGAAAAAGCATACACTGTGAGATACTTTATTCCAAGCCTATCGCAATTTTCACATATAGCCTCAAGAGCCTTCGCACCCTCTGCGTGTCCATAGTTCCTGGGAAGAAATCTCTTCTTTGCCCATCTGCCATTTCCATCCATGATCACAGCCACGTGCTCCGGCACATTAAGTAATTCTCCGTTAATCTCTCTCTTCATATTCTCTCCGCATTCCATTTTAGGGATACATCATATCCATGATTATTATACTGTCATGATCTCCTTGGATTTTGACTCAACAGCCTTGTCGATCTGACCAACGTACTTATCTGTGAGCTTCTGGATCTTGTCCTCGTTGTCCTTGAGCTCATCCTCGCTTATGTCTCCGTTCTTCTCCATCTTCTTGATGGCATCGTTGGCATCACGTCTGATGTTTCTTATAGCGACCTTTGCGCCCTCACCCTTCTTCTTGATATCCTTGACGAGCTCTTTTCTTCTGTCCTCTGTGAGCTCTGGGAAGTTGAGGATGATGTTTCTTCCATCGTTGTTAGGTGTGATTCCAAGATCAGAATTCATGATAGCCTTCTCTATCTCCTTGACAAGTGATGGCTCCCATGGTGCGATGACCAGTGTTCTGGCCTCTGGAACAGTTATATTTGCAAGCTGCTGCATAGGTGTTGGAACTCCATAATACTCAACCTTGATCTTGTTGAGGATGTTAGGGTTCGCTCTTCCTGCTCTGATGGTAGCATACTCAGCCTCAAGATTCTCAACTGACTTCTGCATCTTCTCTTCGTACTGTGTTAACATGATTCATTCCTCCTGGATTATATATTTTTCTTATTATTTTCCCTTTTATTCCGCATTCACATATGTTCCGGTGAAACCGCCTGTAACGGCTTTCACTATGCTGTTCTCATCATTCAGGCCAAACAGCATCATAGGCATCTTGTTCTCCATAGCAAGAACTGCTGAGGCAAGATCTATTACTCCGAGCTTGTTATCTACTATATCGCTCATCTTCATGCTGTCATACTTCTTAGCGTTCGGATTGGTCTTTGGATCACTGTCATATACTCCATCGATGGCCTTACCTGAAAGAATGACATCTGCCTGAACCTCTATTGCCATAAGCACTGTCGCCATATCTGTTGAGAAATATGGATGGCCGATTCCACCTGCAAAAAATACGACATCTCCCTGCTCCATATATGCGATTGCCTTGTCCTTGTCAAAAAGCTCAGTCATATTACCACATACAAATGGTGTCATGATGTGTGTCTTTATTCCGCAGCTTCTGAAGCTGTCCGCTGTGTAGATACAGTTCATGACAGTTGCCAACATTCCTATGGAATCCGCCTTAACTCTGTCCATGTTGTCTGAAGTTCTTCCTCTCCAGAAGTTTCCTCCTCCTATTACTACACATACCTGTATTCCCTTGTCTACTATCTGCTTTACCTGATTGGACACATCTCTGACTGTCTCCTCGTCAAAACCATGTTTCTTATCACCGGCAAGAGCTTCACCGCTCATCTTGAGCAGAATTCTGTCCATCTTCATATCGCGATCCATCCTTTGTGTTCATATTTTATTATTCATATTATATATCGTCATATCCTAGCATGATAACCCATGCAGACATCTGCCTGACGACCTGATTCATTATAGCACATACCCTTTACATTTCAAAGTAAAAAAGAAAGGCACATATCACTGTGTACACGTGCATATGATATGTGCCTTGCTGTTATGCTTATTTCTGTTATATGTCACCCGACATCCTGCTTTCAGATCCCAGATATCATCAATAGCCATCAGAATAATCTGACTCCGTCGATACAATGGAATCCACATCATCCTGAACTGTAAATGTATCAAGATCAAGCTGATTCTCACAGCCTGAATCATTGATGATGTTGTAGCTTATATTCTGTACGGTAGCTGACGGTGTATAATTCATGTCGTCGAACAGGAATCTGTGAAGTGCTGTGACATTCGTTGCGAGATCACAGGCAACGACATAGCTCACCTCATCCATGGTAGGACTGGCGATGGTAAACGGGAATCCTGTTGTAGTAGACAGCTTGTAGTTGAAGCAGGATTTTGCCATATCAATGATCTCTTCCTCTGTAAGGCTTGATGCAACATCATCCACAACCACGTTGATACAATCAAGCAGCTTGGAGATTCCTGCTGTCTTTGCCGCCTCTATCATCTTGGAGATAACTGTTCTCTGTCTCCATGTTCTTGTTATATCACCCTCATCTGTACTTCTGATTCTTGAGTAGGCTGTAGCCTGCACACCGTTCAGATGAACGACACCTGTGTCATATACATAATCTGAATAAATACCATTTACACCCATCTGCTCGTCAATACACTGGTTGAGCTTATAAAGCTCCTCCTCCTTCAGCTCTATATCAATTCCACCCAGGGCATCGATGGCTTCTGTGAGGGCTGTGAAATTGACCGCAACGTAATCTGTTATATTCAGGTCAAGGTTCTTATTTATCATATTGACAGCGCCCTGTGCTCCGCCGTATGCGTATGCATGAGCTGCCTTCTCGTATGACTGGCTGTCATTACAGAGCTCAAGGTAAGTATCTCTGTACAGTGAGAGAAGCTTGACCTCCTGTGTATCATTGTTGATGCTACAGATGATTATACTGTCTGAACGCACTCCTTCGTCAACCATGCCTGCATCTCTGGTATCTATACCAAACAATGCGATGTTGGTGTATCCTGTCATCTTCTTGACTGTTTCTTCATCCAGATCCTCATTTATATGAGTGTCCTTCAGCTCTTTGTACTGCATCTTGTTATATGTGTTGTTGATGTACGACTTCACAAACAGAACGCCTATGACTATGGCTGCAACAACCTCGATTGCAAGTATGATTCCCCATACTCTGTTCTTTTTCTTTCTCTTCTGATCCTTCATATCCTGCTCTTCTTCCGCATATTCATCTTCATAATATTCATCATCCGATGTATAAGCTTCCTCTTCTGATGCCGCATCCTCTTCATCGTCTGCGCCCGGTCCAAATGCGCTGTCGGAATAATCATCCTTTGCAATACCGGTTCTGCCATGATCATCTGAATAATCATCGGCATCGTCATCGTAATCATCTTCATCGTCAAAAAGCATCTCTCCGGCATATCTGCCCTTAACACGCTTCATATCATCGTCATCATGACCACTCATTTTATTTCCCATATTTTTCTCCTAAATATCGAATGTATCTGTCAAAATTTAACTCATATAGCAATACATTTTACTACAAATATCTCATCAATTCAACGGGATACACATAATTCACACATTTTTATACTTGATCAGTCAGCCAGGATAAACTTGTCCACCACCGGCACAAGTCCGTCCTCGTCATTTGACAATGTTATATAATCGGCATGTTCCTTCACTATGTCCTGTGCATTTGCCATGGCGACTCCCACCCCGGCATACTCTATCATCGTGAGGTCATTATATCCGTCACCGCACGCCACAAGATCCTTTCTGTCCATATCAAGGACCTCAAGAAGCTTCTCAAGGGATGTTGCCTTGTGAACATTTGGCGGCATGATCTCCACAAAATATGGCTCCGAGCGGAATATGTTAAGCTGATCACCGAACTTTTCTGCAAGCTCCTGCTCTATCTTCTCCGCCTTGTCAGGATCTGCGGTAAGAAGACATTTGTTGAGAGGGAAATCGATATATTCCCTGAAGTTATCTATCCTCATGATCTCCATATGATTGATACTTGCCTCAAATGTCATGTATCCGTCTATATCAGTTCCGGTTATAACTCGGTCTCCATCGTATGTCACCATTCCGCAGCCCGCTTTCAGACAGTAATCATATATATCCCTCACCACATCATTGTCAAGCACAGCCTGATATACCACCTCACCGGTACTGTAATCGACGATCCTTCCGCCGTTGAAAGCAAGCACATATCCGCCAAATCTGTCAAGCTCTATGGTGTCTGCTATCTTCCTTATTCCAGGCAGTGGACGTCCCGATGCTATCGCAACGATATGCCCCTTCTCCTGTGCCTCTATTATTTTCTCCAGCGTTGCCGGAGTAATATCCTTCTGAGTATTTGTCAGCGTTCCGTCAATATCAAGTGCCAGTAATTTTTTACTCATTTTATCCTCCATAATGTTATAACATAATTTGCTATATATTTTCTCCTTGATGCTATATAATGTCATAGTTAGGATGCCGTTACGTCATCCTGCCGCCCATTTCTGACTTTAGGAGAAATCACATGGATATAAACATATACGTTAATCAGAAAAAAATCAACCCTTTGTATCAGAAAGCCATCGCCGAGTACGTCAAGAGACTTTCTCCATACTGTACTCTGTCTATAGTATGTGTTGCAGGGAAAATTAAATGCACATCAGGGAAAAACACCACAAACTACTGCATATCCGGCTCCGATACCATCTCATCTGAGGACTACGCAGCCCGCATCAACAGTCTGACTTCAAGCGGTACCTCAAAGATAAACTTCTACATAGGGTACGATGAATCACTCACAGCTGATATGGAAAATTTCTCTCTCTGTTCAGTACAGCCGTCCGCCGAGATGACTGCCCTCCTGCTGTCCGAGCAGACCTACAGGGCATACACTATCCTGAACAACATAACCTACCACAAATAATCCCTGTCAGCTCCGGCTTATGATCGCAAGCTGCTCCGCCAGCGTCACCCTTATGAGCTGATGCGGAAATGTCATATCCGACACGCTCATCCTGTAATCAGCCCTCCTCACTATATCTGCAGCAAGTCCAAGAGATCCCCCTATCACAAATGTAACCGTGTCATGTCCGCGCTCCGATGCCCTGCGGACCTGATCGGCAAGTCCTTCCGTGGTCGTCTTCTTTCCTTCTATACACAGTGCTATAACATAGTCGTCTCTCCCGATCACATGTCTCAGCCTGTCCGCCTCGGCCTCAATGATCATGGCATTTACCTTGTCGCCAGCCTTCTGAGGTATCCTCTCGTCAGGAACCTCGCATATCTCCAGACGTCCTCTCTTGTCGATCTCCTTCTTATATTCATTTAACATCTGCGTAAAATGCTGTTCCTTTATCCTGCCGACGCAGGCAATCCTGTATATCATATGAACTCCTTCAGATCAGGCCTGATCAGCCCTCATCCTGTCAAATATCTTCAGTTCTTCCTCTGTATTTTTCTGCGTGCACACACTTACTCCAATGGTGAACAGCAGACTCACTGCAAATCCAACCACGTCACCGCTGATACCCGAGTATGCCGCCAGGCTGCCTCCGTTCACAAACGGGAGATATTTCCACATAACAAATGTGAGTATTCCTGCTATTATTCCAGCATACATGCCTTTTCCGGTCGCATGCCTGTACGTCAGTGTACAGAAAAGAGGAGCCGCAAGTGCCGCCGCACACAATCCCCAGTTTTCGGCGATCATATGCTCTCTGTTGAATTCAACAAACTCTGCCACCAGGAAAACGCAGCATCCGGTCAGCACAACAACACCTATATCTATAAGAAGCTTTGCGATTCCACCGGCTCTTGAGATTGCAGGAACAAGCCCTCTTATATGTTCGCATATATTTCTCATGAACGATTCCAGCATTACGACAACCGCCGCTATAAACACCATAAGCGCGGCAAATCTGAACACATACGCATAGGTTCCCGTTCCAAGCAGCTTCTTGAGCATCAGGTTGTACACCTGGAATGAGTTCATATTTGCCCATGCCTTCTCAGGATAGAGCACCGGTACGACCAGAAGTGCCAGTATACAGCTTGAAAGTATTGTGAACCCTTCAAAGATTACAGCCCATATTCTTCCGACATCGAGCTCCTTGATATCCCGGATATTTAAGACACCCTTGTACATCAGCGGCATGGCTATACATCCAAGTCCTACTCCCGTCATGGATATCGCACTTCCTATATCCACTGTTTTGCCATCGTAATACAGTATATTCAGATAAATGCTGGTTCCCCCTGCAAGCCTTGATCTCCTGTAATTGTCAAGTATCTCCCTCGCATCCATCCTGTAAAATACCAGTCCGATCATCGTCAGACATACGATTATAACCATTATGAACACTATTGTCTTGATTATTCCCATCAGCTTATTGTCAACCAGTATGGTGGCAAGGATGAGAAATGACACTATGATGGCAAGGCTTATGCTCTCCGGCATGTCCATAAAATAGGCGACAACCGATACGATAACCTTGAGAACAGACACCAGTATCAGGCAAAGCGTCACTATCCATATGACGGACACCAGATCTTTCAACTTCCATGACCCATATCTTGCTGCGAACAGCTCCGGAGCATTGTGTATCTTTTTAGGGGATATCTCAGCATACGAATTCATACGCTTTGACAGAAATATCCATCCGACAACATTGCCCACGAACAATCCCATGGCCACAAGGCACTGTCCTGCACCATGTATTACTATATTAATAGGTAGCAGAAATATGACCCACAATATTACATCATTGGCGCATACCTGCCCTGCGGTGGACACACCGCCACAGTTCTGCCTTTTGATTCCAAATACTCTCTTATCACTAAAAACAGACATGTATCAGCCACTCCATTCTTTTATCTGAATCTTCGTTATCATTTTTATATAATATACCCTGCTCATTCTACCACAGTTGAAGTTTTGCCGCCACCATCATATTTATTGTGACATTTGCCGAAATGTTACCATCAATTGCATTATTTTTTCAATAGTACAAAAACTAGTGATGTGTTATAATTTGAACCGTATGGGCTTTTACATATTTATTACATATTTTTTACCTGTCAGAAACACAGGTAAAATTCATTTTACTCAGGAGGGCTATAATTTTGGATTTATTTTCTATTTTAACATTGCTCGGAGGCGTAGGTTTATTTCTGTTCGGAATGAATCTCATGGGTGCCTCGCTGAAGAATCTCGCCGGTGGCAGTCTGGAAAAGGTTCTTGAGAAACTTACAACCGGAAAAAATCAGTTCACGGGAACTATCAAGGGTTTTACACTCGGTACAGCCGTAACAGCCATCATTCAGAGTTCGGCAGCAACGACCATCATGCTCATCGGCTTTGTAAATGCCGGAATCATGAAGCTTGGGCAGGCCATACCTGTCGTGTTTGGTGCCAACATCGGTAGTACCGCGACCGCACAGATCCTTCGTCTCGGAGATCTTGCGGAGACTAATATTCTTCTTAAACTTTTAAAACCGTCATCATTTGCTCCTATCCTTATATGTATAGGTGCATTTATCATACTATTTACAAATAACAACAAGAAACGTGATATTGCAAGTATTCTTGTTGGTCTTGGAATCCTCTTTCTCGGCATGAATACCATGGAGGGTGTATTTGCGCCACTCAAGGAATCAGAGAGCTTCCAGAATCTGTTCACATCGTTTAATAACCCATTACTTGGTATTTTAATAGGACTTGTGCTCACAGCCATCATACAGAGTTCATCTGCATCAGTAGGTATACTCCAGGCCATTTCGTCCACAGGCGTCGTTACATACGGAACAGCCATTCCTATCATTATCGGTCAGAACATCGGTAAGTGTATGACCATTATCCTCGGGGGAATCGGTGCGAACAAGAAGGCAAAGAGAGTTTCTCTCTCATATCTTCTCTTTAACATATTCGGAGCTGTGTTCTTTGTTATTGTCATATACGGACTTCAGCTTTTCATAGACATGCCTTTCATGGACAAGGTCGTAAACCGTGGTAACATTGCAAACGTCCACTTCCTGTTCAACTTTATCATAAGCCTGATACTTCTGCCATTCTCCAATCAGGTGGCAAAACTTACAGGAAAGATCATCAGGGACGACGAGGAGTCCAAGATCGACAAAGAGCTCGCCACACTGGATCCGAGACTTATCGCTACCCCTTCCATCGCTATTTCACAGGCAAGAAATGTCATGTTTGCCATGGCTGACTGCATAAGAGAGAACTTTGCAATAGCATGCAGACTCATCAGTGATTTCAATGAAGAAGATGCCGCCAAACTCGAGGAGAATGAGGATTTCATAGACAAATGTGAGAGCTCACTCAACAACTTCCTCCTCAAGGTAACATCACAGAACAACATGTCCAGATCCGAACGACTTGATGTGTCTGAGCTTCTGAACAGTCTGAGTGATATGGAAAGGATTGGTGACCACTGTGAGAATCTTCTCGTTGTATCGAGAAATATAATAGATCAGAAGATAAACTTCTCAGATCAGGGAATGAAGGAGATCCATACAGCGCTCAAGGCGACTAACAATATTATTGATATGACTCTGAACGCCTTCAAGGAGGACGATCTTCAGGCAATATCAAGAATAGAGCCACTTGCACAGACCATCAGCGAGATAACAGAGCTTATAAAGGATCACCACGTTGTGAGACTTCAGATGGGCGAATGTGGTATCCCTGGAGGATTTGCACTGGTTGACATTCTCACAAGTCTTGACAGGATCGGAAGCCACTGTAAGAACATCGGCCTTCACATTGCCAAGAAGATCAGGGGTATCCATATGGACGAGATGCACGGACACATCTACATCACCGGATACAAGACATCTGAGGAATACAAGGCTCTGTATGCATATTATTCATCCATGTATGCCGATCCGATAACAGAAGGCTTTGATGCAAGCATCCGCGAACTCCGTGAGTTAACAACACCTGATGAACCTGATAACAAAGCTAAGGTTTCCGGCGACGAGCAAAAGAATGAGTCAAGGAACAACCAGAAGTCCGACCTGAAGAAAAAGTCATCAGCAAAAAACAAAGTAGCCGACAGGCACGAAAAGATAAAAGAAAAGATAAATGAGAAATATCCTGAAAAGGGTAAAAAGAACTCCAAGAAAAAGTAAAGGAATATAACAAACTGCTATGTGAAAAAGCTCTGCACAGATAATACACTGTGCAGAGCTTTTTCGTTATATTTATATTGTAGTTTATATGCCTGGTCTTTTAAACCATATCAGTCACGGCTGTAATTGACGATCATATAGCCATCTTCTATCTCTATCCTTGCATCCTCCGATACAACCCGGTTGCTCACTCCAAGGCTGTCTCCTATCTCAAATGTACGATTCTCCACGTTGTATTCAAACCCTGTAAGTGTTACCCCCGTGACGCATCCACCGTACGGTATAAAAGATATATAATCGTATCCCTCCAGCCGGCTTATTCCGGCACTGGAATTTATCATGGTTATTACATTATGGTCATCCTCTATATACGCATTTACGCCTTTATCTGCACACTCCTTGAGCAGTCCTATGTTTGCCATCGTATGGTCAAGTCTCGTTCCTGTGGCCCCCGATATATAAATATCCGTAGCACCTTCCTCCATGGCATGCATGATGGCTACATGAGTATCCGTGAAGTCCTTGTGTGTGTCCAGATCAACAAACTGTATGGAGTGCATCTTTTTAGCCATCTTCCTGTACACGCCCACAGTCACCTTGCTGGCTGAATCGAAGTCACCCACGATCACATCTGGTACTATTCCTATCTTATTGCAGGTCTCTATACCCTTGTCCACAGCTATCACTCTGCTGCTTTCAAGGTGTCTGTCCATGATTCCCTGAAGTGAATACAGATCAACTCTGCCTCCGGATATTATAATATAACTTTTCATATCACTATTTGCCCTTTATTATCTATGCCTCATATTTCTCAAATACTTTGAGAAAGCTGCAGCTGTTCTCGTAGGCATCTCCGCCAAATACCGCAGAACCGGCAACTATGACATTTGCACCGGCTTCTATGACGTCACCCACATTCTTCAAATTGACTCCACCATCCACCTCTATATTGAGCTCAAGGCCTCTGTCATCTGCCATTTTTCTGACCTCAGCCACCTTTCTGAGTGCTGAAGGAATGAATGACTGTCCGCCGAATCCCGGATTGACACTCATAACAAGTACCATATCCAGATCGTCTATCACATAGTCAAGCACTGATACAGGAGTTGCCGGATTGAGTGCCACTCCGGCCTTCATTCCAAGCTCATGTATCCTGGCAACGGTTCTGTGCAGATGCTTACAGCTCTCTGCATGTACGGTTACCCAGTCAGCACCTGCCTTCTTGAAATCCTCAAGATATCTGTCCGGCTCCTCTATCATGAGATGCACGTCAAATATCATGTTCGTCTCTTTTCTGAGACACTTTATGACAGGCGCACCAAATGATATGTTCGGAACAAACGCACCGTCCATAACGTCAAGGTGCAGCGCAGGAACTTTCGCTCTGTCAAGCTCCGCAATGCCGTCCGCAATATGTGCAAAATCAACTGACAATAATGAAGGTGAAAGAATTATCATTACCATTTCCTCTTTTCTTTTAAGTCGTTATATATCATTACATAATCTTCGTATCTTATACGGCTTATCTCTCCGTCCGCAACCGCCTGCTTTACCAGACAATCCGGCTCACTGACATGATTGCACATGTTGAATCTGCACTTTCCCGTATATGCCGCAATATCCGGGAAATACTCCTTGAGATCCTCCGCCTCTATGGAATCAACATAGAGCGATGAAAAGCCCGGGGTGTCCATAATATATGTCCTGCCGCCAATGTGCATGAGCTCAGAATGTCTCGTGGTGTGCTTGCCACGCTTTATCTTGTCACTTATAGCGCCTGTCTGGGCCTCCGCCTCTGGCTTGATCGCATTGAGAGTAGACGACTTGCCGACTCCCGATGGCCCCGCAAACACCGTTGTGCGGTCTTTTATGATCTCCCTGAGCCTGTCTATGCCCTCGCCTTCCCTGGCACTTATGAAGATTGTCTCATACCCGCTCTTGCTGTATGATCTGCAAGCCTCCATATTGTCCGGCGAAAGATCCGTCTTGTTAAAACAAATGATAGTCTCAACACCGCTTTTCTCCATGCTGACAAGGAATCTGTCAAGTAGGTTAAAGTTCGGCTCAGGCTCGCTCACGGCAAATATTATGATCGTCTGATCCACATTTGCCACAGCAGGTCTTATTAAAGAGTTAAATCTAGGCAATATCTCAACGATATTACCTAGATTGTTCTCAGGATCAAGTATCTCTATATTCACATTATCTCCGACAAGGGGCTTGACCTTTTTGTTTCTGAAGATGCCCTTCGCCTTACATTCGTACAAATGTCCATCCTCGGCGTCTATATAATAGAATCCACCGATTCCTTTGATTATCTTTCCTGATATGATCTCTGCCACTACTAATTACTCTCCTGTGTAAATGTAGCGGACAAACCGCCCGTGTTAAAGCTTGATGTGACATCTATTCCCTCTGAATCCGTGATGGTCACAGAGAATGATCCCTGGTTGCTCTCAAGTCCTGTAGGACCCTCAACTCCATCTATATTGATAGGGAAGTCTCCTGCACCAGCCTTGCCGCTGTATACAGAGAATGTCTGTCTGCCTATTGTGTATGAGATGTCAACTGTCACACTTCCAAATGTATCAAAATCAAACTCTATATTCGATATTGAACCGCTGAAAGATACAGAGTATGTAACCTTCTGAGGTCCCTTACTGACAACATATGACACGGTAGTTCCCTCGTCAACCTCAGTGTTGACCTCAGGATCCTGTGATATTACCTGGCCTTCCTTCACATCATCGCTGTACTCATAGCTTGGATTGCCTACCAGGTTGACCTTCTGAAGCTTATCTGCTGCATCTGCCTCAGACATACCCTTGAGGTTAGGAACTGCGATCTTCTTCGTCTCCTTACCGTTACTGATGATTATCTTGACTGTTGAGCCCTCCTCAACCTCTGTTCCGGCAACAGGATCTGAGGATATTACATGATCCTTCTCAACATTATCATCGTACGCATAGCCATGTGTCACCTTAAGTCCTGCCTCCTCGAGCAATGTTGTGGCCTGACTGTCCTCATATCCGAAAACATCCGGCACCTTGGTCTTTTCCTTGCCCGATGACACGTAAATAGTTATCTGTGTATCCTTTGTTATGGATGTTCCATCATCTATACTCTGTGATATTACATAGCCCTTCTCAACTGTGGCATCTGTCTTCTCCACAAATGTATAGTTGGTGAAGCCATTCTTCTTCATCTGCTCCTCAGCCGCAGTCTTATACAGACCTACTACATTGACCATAGGTACTGTCTCCTGTGCAGTTGTGTCGTTCGCTCCCTCTGTGGTTATGACATCGGTGCTTTCCTCCGTCTTACCCTTACCGCCCAGAATATTCCAGCCGGCTATCTTGCCTATGAGAAGTATGGCAAGTATGGCAAGAACCACCGCGATGGCAATACTTGATACCATGATTATCTTCTTAAGTCTTGGATCAAGCTCCTCTTCTCCATCGTATTCCTGCTCCTGTTCTCCATCATCTGCCACTGACTCGTCCGTATCATCCTCTTCATCGTCGTCATCTGGGAACAGATCGTCGAACTGTGACGGCGGCATAACTGGCACGTTAGCCTTGATCTCTGACGTTCTCGGACTTACAGGTGGAATCTCCGTAGTATCTGCCTTATCGACCTGTCTTCCGGTCTTGATCATCTCCATCTCCTGCTTTGTCATCTCAATGGTAGGGGATGTAGGAACGCTGGTCTTAGGCACCACTATACAATCTATATTAGGATTCTCTTTTACTCTGTTGAGATCAGCTATAAGCGCATTTGCTGTGAGATATCGTCTCTCCGGCTTCTTCTGTGTACACTTTCTTATGATCTTCTCAAGGCTTGTAGGTATATCCGGGTAATACTCCCTAGGTGATACCATCTCGCCCTGAATGTGCATCAGCGCTATAGCCACATTGTTCTCGCCTTCAAATGGAACATGTCCTGTGAGCATCTCATACATGGTGATACCGAGTGAATAAATATCACTTCTCTCATCTGAGAATCCGCCCCTTGCCTGCTCCGGTGATATGTAGTGAACACTACCCATCGCATTTGTCGTGGTCGTGCTTGACGATGCGGCTCTTGCGATTCCGAAATCAGTAACCTTCAGCGTGCCGTTGTTCGACATGATGATGTTCTGAGGCTTTATATCTCTGTGTATCGTGTGATGCTCATGGGCTGCCTGAAGTCCCTGGGCTATCTGTATGGCAAAATCGATCGCCTGCATAGGCTCTATTCTGCCGTGGGCCTGTATATATTCCTTGAGGGTGGTTCCCTCCACAAGCTCCATTACTATATAATATATTCCGTTGTCCTCACCGACATCGTATACATTCACAATATTAGGATGTGACAGCCCCGCCGCAGACTGGGCCTCTATCCTGAACTTTGTAACAAAATTAACGTCTGAGCTGAACTCAGGCTTAAGCACCTTTATGGCAACATATCTGTTTAACACATGACATTTTGCCTTATATACCTCTGACATACCGCCAGATCCAACCAATTCTATGATCTCATAACGACCGCTGAGCATCGTTCCCGGATTTAACATACCAATTTATTCCTCCCAATCTATCGCAGCTACAACGGCAGATATATTGTCCTTGCCGCCGTAGTAATTCGCTCTCTCCACCAGCTTCTCACCGACTGTCTTAAGATCATCCGACTCTGATACAATGTCCCGAATCTCGTCGTCCTCTATCATGTTCGACAAACCATCAGAACATAGAAGGATCTTATCATCCGCTGAAAGTTCTACTTCAAAGAAATCCGGAACCACATCATCACCTATTCCAAGTGCTCGGGTTATAATGTTCTTCTCTGGATGATTCCGTCCCTTATTCCTGTCGAGCTGACCATTCCTTATCAGCTCCTCAACCAATGAGTGATCAAGTGTGACCTGTCTTATCTCATTGTTAACTATATATAATCTGCTGTCACCTATATTCGCGACATACATGATTCCATCATCGATCACTGCAGCTACAAATGTCGTTCCCATACCTGCGTAATCCTCCGGATTGCTGAGCGCAAGCTTATACACCTTGTCATTGGCATATATTATCGCCCTCTTGAGCAGCGATACAGGATTGCTTATCTCGCTTTCACTTATATATTCAACTGCGGCTTCAATCGCCGTTCTGGATGCAACGTCCCCGGCCTTATGACCGCCCATGCCATCCGCAACTATGTACAGATTGCTGATAGCCCCTATTGGCTCATCTGTATAAAATATGCTGTCCTGATTCATGGAACGCTTTTTTCCAACATCTGTTATTCCAAATGATTTCATATATTCTCTCCATCAGCCTAAAATATTATCTGATACGCCACCTTGCCTATTTTAGCACAACACATAAAAAAGAACAAGACGAACTATTTATCCGTCTTGTTCTCCTCCTCATATTTACGGCGGAGCTGTCCGCACGCTGCGTCTATGTCACGCCCCATGCTTCTTCGCACCGTAGCTGTTATCTGGTTTCTCTCCAGAATATTTTTGAAATTCTCAATGGCGCTGTTATCCGCCCTCTCGTAACCCCTCTCCTTGATCGGATTTACGGGGATGAGGTTCACATGGCAGTTTCTTCCCCTTATGAGACGCGCCAGCTCGCATGCCTTCTCAGGGCTGTCATTCTGCCCTTTTACAAGAGAATACTCAAATGTTATCCTCCTGCCCGTCCTATCAAAGTAATAATCACAGGCGTCCAGAACCTCTGCAATGCTGTATCTGTTGGCTATCGGCATGAGTGCCCTTCTGTCCTCGTCATTTGGCGCGTGAAGCGACAATGCAAATGTAATGGAAAGCCCCATATCCGCAAGCCTCTTTATCTCAGGCACTAAACCGCAGCTCGACACTGTGACATTTCTCTGGCTTATGTTCAGTCCATTCTCGTCCGTCAGCATCTCTATGAACCTGACAAGATTGTCAAAGTTATCCAGCGGCTCTCCTGTTCCCATCACGACCACATTTGACACACGCTCACCTGTTATCTTCTGGATGCTGTATATCTGTGACAGCATCTCGGACGCTGTGAGATTCCTCACCAGCCCGCCTATGGTCGATGCACAGAACCTGCAGCCCATACGGCAGCCCACCTGGGATGATATGCACACGGAATTGCCATGCTTGTACTTCATGAGCACGCTCTCTATGACATTCCCATCATGGAGTCTGAACAGGAATTTATTTGTGCCGTCATCCTCTGAAATGAGTCTGGTGACAACGCTCACACCATATATTCCATATTCATCCATCTTCTCTCTGAGGCTTTTCGGCAGATTGGTCATCTCCTCCGTTCCGTCCGCAAGCTTCACATGAAACCACTGATATATCTGCTTCGCCCTGAATGCCGGCTGACCGGCACCGGTGACCCAGTTCCTGAGTTCTTCCATATTCATTGATTTCAGATCCGGCTGTCTAATATCCTTATCTTCTCTATCCTTTACTTCCATACTCTGTCCAATCTTTTATACATGTTCTATCTATTTTGTACGCACGAACTTCGATATGAAAAATCCATCACACTCATCGACTCCCTGTAACAGAGTTACATATCCTTTATCGCCGCCGTGCCCCGGTACAATCTCATCTATACTCACAGTCTCAAAATCATGATTTTCCACAAACCACTTAACATTGTTCTGATTCTCCCTGCTGTCTATAGTACATGTCGAATACACCAGTGTTCCACCCGTTTTCACATATCTGGATACAGTGTCAAGAATATCCCTTTGAAGCTGTGCCAGCTCGTCTATGCTGTCACCTGTCACATTGTACTTGATATCGTTCTTCCTGCCCATTATGCCAAGTCCCGAACACGGAAGGTCTGCTATTACCACATCAGCCTTTCCGACAAGGTTCTCATCAAGGTCTCTCGCATCCCATGCCTCGACAGTGACATTTGTCAGTCCAAGTCTGTCCACGTTCTCCTCTATGAGCTCCGTCTTGTTCTCGGTGAGATCCCTTGAGATAACCCTTCCTGTCTGTCCCGCAAGACTTGCGGCATACATGGTTTTGCCGCCCGGTGCTGCACACACATCCACCACCAGATCTCCATTCTGTATACCTGCTGCCCTTACAGCCAGACACGAACTCTGATCCTGTACAACAAATTCTCCATCCATGAATCCTGGGATCCTTCTGACATAATCATATCCCTTTATAAGAAGTGATGTGTCATTCAGGCTTCCTCGCACTGTCTCTATTCCAGCGGCCTCCAGCTTCCTCTCGACTTCATCAACGCTTATCCTGTCTGTATTCACCCTTATGGATGTCGGACGCATTTCGTAGCTGCTTCCGAGTATCCTGTCCACCGTTTCTCTGTCATAGTCCTGCAGCAGTATCTCCACAAGCTCCACAGGAACTGAATATTCAACCGAATAGTATTCCAAAGGTGATGTGTTCTTATCAGGGTATTTTATACCATCCCTGTTTCTCCCGATATTTCTGAGCACTCCGTTGACAAAGCCTCTGAGGCTTCCAAATCCATGATCCACCGCCAGCTTCACCGACAGGTTGCAGGCAGCCGAATCCGGAACAGAGTCCATAAAGAACAGCTCGTAAGTTCCCATCCTGAGGACGCATCTTATGAGCGGCTTGCACTTGTTCACCTTTGTTTTGGAGAACTGGTTTATTATGTAGTCCAGCTTTATCCTCTGCTCTGTGACTCCCTCGACCATTCTCGTGATGTACGCCCTGTCCTGTTTGCTCATGAACTGGTTGGCGCGGAGTGCCGTTCCAAGTGCTATATTTGAAAATGTATGATTTTTCTCTATGTCCAGTAATGTGGTCAGAACCACCTCTCGAGTCTTTGTATCCATTCTACCTCTGTCCATTCTTCATCAGATATATTTGATCAGATGTGCTCTCCGGCTGTGAGTTTATTGCCCGCAAGGAACGCCGCCGCATCCATAGGCTTCTTGCCCTCAGGCTGCAATCTTGTTATCTGGAGTGCATCCTGTCCACACGCTATGGCAAATGTCTTCTTGGTCACCATGGTTATCTCACCCGGTGCAATGCCATCCTCACGGCTCACTACCTTTGCCCCATATATCTTGACATTCTTGCCGCCTATCCTTGTGTATGCACAAGGCCATGGCTGAAGACCTCTCACAAGTCTCTCTATCTTCTCTGCCGGCTCACTGAAATCTATATCTCCCATACCCTTGTTCAACATGGAAGCGTAACAGCTCAGGCTGTCATCCTGAGGGGTCCGAACCGCAGTTCCATTCTCAAGCTTTTCAAGGGTTGACAGTATAAGCTGCGCACCGCTTGCCGCAAGCTTGTCCGTCAATGTCTCTCCAGTGTCATCGTCACCGATAGACACAATCGAATGTTCTATCATATCTCCGGTATCAAGTCCCTTTGCCATGTACATGGTGGTGACTCCGGTCTCCTTCTCGCCGTCAATGATCGCCCACTCGATAGGTGCCGCACCGCGGTACTTCGGGAGCAGCGATGCATGGATATTGACACATCCGTACTTCGGAATATTGAGTATGCTCTCAGGAAGTATCTGGCCATATGCTGCCACAACTATCACATCAGGTGCATACGCTCTGATGATGTCCACGTTCTCCTGCTCACGGAGCTTCACCGGCTGATATACCGGAATATCATATTCCATTGCCTGTACCTTCACCGGTGTCGGTTGAAGCTTTTTGCTCCTTCCCTTTGCCTTGTCCGGCTGCGTAAAGCATGCCACAACGTCATGTCCCGCTTCCACTATGGATACAAGTGCGTGCACGGCAAAATCAGGGGTTCCCATATATATAACTCTCATCTGCATGTCCTCCTTGTTATAGGTTAAGTATCTCTTAATTCTGCTCTACCTCGTGAAGGCCATCCTCGACAAGATCCTTGTAGAGCTTTCCGTCAAGATGATCAAGCTCGTGGCAGATAGCTCTCGCCAGAAGTCCCTCTCCCTCGACTGTAAACTCCTCCATATTCTCGTCAAATGCCTTGCATATTACATGCATAGGTCTTGTAACTGTTCCAAATTTTCCAGGAAGGCTGAGGCATCCCTCCTCACCTGTCTGCTCTCCGTCTGATTCTGTTATCACAGGATTTATAAGACAGAGTGGATTGTCATCGCCGACATCAATAACAACTATCCTCTTGAGGATTCCAACCTGAGGTGCGGCAAGTCCAACTCCATTTGCCTCATACATGGTATCAAACATGTCATCTATGAGTGTAAGTGTTCTGTCATCCATCTTCTCAACCGGTCTGCACACCTTTCTGAGTATGTCATCTCCGTCATATCTTATATTTCTTATCGCCATGTCCACAAATCTCCTTTTCACTAATACATATTTACCGGATTCAGGTCAAAGAATACGCTCACATCGTTCTCTCCGTTCTCCTTAAGCCATTCCTCGACATAATCCTTGACATCCACCAGCATCCTGTAATCCCGGTGTTTTATATACAACACCCGCCTGTACACATCCTTTATCTTTGATATGGCCGGTTCCGAAGGACCGATCACAGACAGATGTCCTGCATTTATATATTTTCCCCTTATAAGAGAATACATCCTATCCATTATATTGGCAAGCTGTTCTTCGTCCATGCCCGTGCCCATTATGACCATCATATTCCACTCCGGCGGATACCTCATGAGTGATCTGTACGCCTCCTCGATATCGTAGAATGCCCTGTAATTCTGGGACGCTGCCGCAGTTATGGCGTAGTTGTCCGGCTTGTAGGTCTGTATCACAACCTTTCCGGGCACATCACCCCTTCCGGCTCTTCCCGCAGCCTGGGTCAGCAGGTCAAATGTCCTCTCACCGGCTCTGTAGTCTCCGCTGAACAGTGTGAGATCCGCCAGCAGCACACCCACAAGTGTCACTCTGGAAAAGTCATGTCCCTTGACTATCATCTGGGTTCCAATGAGTATGTCCGCATCGCCTCTTCCGAAGCTCTCAAGTATCTGCTCATGAGAATTCTTCTTCGAGGTCGTATCCCTGTCCATCCTTAAAGTCCTGGCCTCCGGGAACAACCTGTGTACCTCCTGCTCGACCTTCTCGGTTCCGACTCCATAGCCTCCTATGAGCTTTGAACCGCACGCCGGACATTTGTCCGGCTCCGGCATTCTGAATCCGCAGTAGTGGCACACAAGCACGCCCTTCTGTGTATTATTTCCAGAGTGCAGTGCCATGGACACGTCACAGTGCGGACATTTCACTGCCTCTCCGCAGCTCCTGCAGGATACAAAGCTGTTATATCCCCGCTTGTTGATGAACAGTATGATCTGTTCCCGCTTGCTGAGCCTGTCCGCTATATCATTTGCAAGCTCGTCGCTTATTATGGATCTGTTGCCCCGGTGGAGTTCATCCCTGAGATCTACTATGCTTGTCTCTGCCATGGCTCTGCCCTCAACACGGCTGTCCATGATCCACAGCCTGTACTCACCCGCCAGTGCACGCTTGTAGCTCTCCACGGAAGGAGTTGCGGAACCGAGTATGACACTCGCCCCCTCAAGCCTTGCACGTTCTATGGCAGTCTCCCTTGCGTGATATTTTGGCGGGCTGTCACTCTTATAGCTGCTCTCATGCTCCTCGTCTATTATTATCAGCCCCAGCTTCTCAAATGGGGTAAACAGCGCAGACCTCGGGCCTATCACCACATCCACATCGCCCTTCCTTGCGCGCTCAAACTGATCATACTTCTCCCCGCTGCTGAGCTTTGAGTTGACCATGGTCACACGGTCACCAAAGTATCTGGAGAAATATGTCAGTGTCTGATACGTGAGTGCTATCTCAGGTATCAGCACGATCGCCTGTCTGCCCGCGCGGACGACTTCACGGATACACCTCACATACACCTCAGTCTTGCCGCTTCCCGTCACGCCATGAAGAAGATAAGTCCTGTGTATACCCTGATCTGCATCACTTACGAAATCATCGACTATCCTCTGCTGGTCACTGTTAAGCTCTATATCAGGAGCCTCAAATGCCTGCTGCCTCACCGCGTCAGACACCACATCCCGGTATCTGCTGTCCTCAACGATACGAACGACACCTTCGTCCTCCATGGCCTTAACCGCCTGATGTGACACATTCAAAGTCCCGGTGGCCTCCGTCATTGGGAGCTCATGTCTCACCATAAGCTCGCGGAGGAGCCTGAGCTTTGCCCTGGCATTCTTCTTCATATATCTGTATTCCCATGTGTCCACATCCTCGCATGAAAGGACAACATATCTGACCACCACGGACTTAACCGTTTTTTTCACCGGCATCACCGTCTGGATGGCATTTATCATGGTGGAGCCGTAGTTCTCCTTTATCCACGCCGCAAGGGCAAGGAGCCTTCCCGGAGCTGCCACGCCGTCCTCGCACAGAGAATCTATAGACTTTATCCTGCTCTCATCATATTCCGTGGAATCCGATATCCCTATGACATAGCCTTTTCTCAGATTATTTCCCTTGCCAAATGGAATGTTGACCTGACTTCCTATCTGTATCCTGCCGGCAATATCGTCAGGAATAGCATATTGAAATGTTCTGTCTATCGCCTCATGGGATATATCAATTATCACATCTGCGTACAATCCCCGCATTTTTCTCCTCCAATATCTGCCGTATCATTTCTCTCTCGTCCATTTGTGTCCTGCGTCCCTCTATATCCTGATATGTCTCATGGCCTTTGCCGGCCAGAAGGACTATATCATCCCTGTCCGAAATCTCCAGAGCGTATCTTATAGCATCCAGACGGCTGCATATCTTTACATATTCTCCTCCGCCCTCGAGAACCCCGGTCTCAATATCCGTCATTATCGCCTCCGGGGATTCAAACCTCGGGTTATCACTTGTTATGACCGTCATATCCGCCAGCCTGCCCGACACAAATCCCATGCCTTTTCTGCGCCCGGCTGATCTGTTGCCGCCGCATCCGAACAGACATATAAGCCTCTTCGGCCTGTACTGTCTGAGGGTGGTCAGTACATTTTCCAGGCTCACGGCATTGTGGGCATAATCGATGAATATCCTTGCGTATCCCGGAATCTCCACCGGCTCGAGTCTGCCCCTCACCTTCATATCCGACTGCGAATCCTGCATTACCTCCATCGGTATCCCGATGATCCCGCAAGTGGTTACCGCAGCAAGAGAATTGTACACATTGAACTCTCCCGGTATGCCAACAGTCATGTAAGTGCTCTCCCCGTCCGTTCTCTCACACTCATAGCCTATCCCCATAACTCTATGGAGAATGAGCCTGTGTATCGCTCCCGCCATACACACATTGCCATCCCCGGCTGCAGTGTGATTCCTCACACCATAATATACCACTTCAGCCCCTGCATTCACAGCCTCGGCAGCAATACACCCAGAATACATGTCATCTGCATTTATCACCGCAGTCTTACACTTTGAGAACAGGCTTCTCTTCCATCTCCCATACTCGGCAAATGTGCGGTGTTCATTCCGCCCAATGTGATCCGGAGCAAGATTTGTATATACGCATATATCAAATTCTATCCCTGACACACGGCCGTGCATAAGCCCCTGTGACGATACCTCCATGACGCAGTATTCCGCACCATTTGCCACCATGTCTGCAAGCTTGCGATGGAGATATATCGTTCCCGGAGTGGTGTTCACAGATGGTATCTTCCGGATACAGTCATCGATCTCTATGGTTCCCACAAGACCGGTTCTACGCCCCCATCTGTCCAGCATAGACTTTATCATACATGCGACCGTGGTCTTTCCCTTTGTCCCGGTCACACCTATAACCTTCATACTTCGTGACGGAAAATTCCAGAAATTATTACATATCATTCCTATACCGTGGCGATAGTCATACAGTCTCACGATCAGTACACAATCGGTATCCCCCCAGCGTCCGGCTGACCGCTCCGCAGGTATGCCGATATCATCTGTCATGACTATACACGCTGCGCCCCTTGCCACGGCATCATCTATATAGCGATGTCCATCTGTTCTCGCACCTCTCCGGCACACAAAAAGAGTTCCCTGTGTGACATCTCTGGAATCATCTGCCAGATCCGTAATCTGACAGTCAATGTCCCCTGCCAGGATCTCATAGACCGTGCCTTTTAGAACATCTGACGCCCTCATGATACACCTCCCGTCGACATATTCCTGTTTATTTAGAATATGCCACATCCGGCACAGTTGTGTATCAGAAAAATAGGAGGCTGTGCTAAAAGCTCCAACCTCCATTCTTCTCACTTACCGCTATATATTCCGGTCTGTTAATCCTCGTCTGCTCCGACGATCTTTACCTTTCCATGGTAAACTTCATCTACAGCGATGGATAATGGCTTCTTCTTTGGGTCTGCTGCCACCATAGGCTCCTGGCCATCAATGATCTCTCTTGCTCTCTTTGCTGTTGCAAGAACGATTGAATATCTGCTGTTTACTACAGGCTGCTCACCTGGCTCAACCTCTGCATTTACTACTGACATTAAGTCTGTGTATGATGGATGTAACATGATATTATATCCCCTTTCTTATATGATTATTGAAATATTCTTCTAAACTGCTGTCCACTGTTATCCAGTCTAATTTATCAGAGTTTCTTTATCTCTGCAAGCTCTTCTTTTATTCCGGCTATATATCCAAGCTGATTATCTCTTCTGCAGCCATAGCTTCTGATGACTGAATCCACGGTGTGTATACACTCGTCCAGATCATCGTTGACTATGATGTAGTCGTACTTGTCCATGTCCTCAGCTTCCTCTGTGGCCTTTCGGAGTCTCTTGATTATGGTCTCCTCCGACTCTGTTCCTCTTCCTGCCAGTCTGCTCTTAAGCTCGCTTATGCTTGGAGCTGATATAAATATGAGAAGCGCATCAGGGAACTGCTTCTTGACATTGAGTGCACCCATGACCTCTATCTCGAGTATGACGTCCTTGCCATCAGCAAGCTTCTCCTCAACATACTTCTTTGGAGTTCCATAATAATTCTCTACATACTGTGTCCACTCGATAAATCCGCCGTAGTCAATGAGATTCTCAAAATCCTTGCGATCCATGAAATAATACTCTCTTCCATCGACCTCACCCTCTCTCGGTGATCTTGTCGTCGCCGACACTGAAAGGTTATATCCAAAATCCGACACAAGTCTCTTGACAACTGTGCCCTTTCCAACTCCTGAAAAACCGGATATGACTATGAGCGATCCACGCTTTGTACTCTTATCTGCCATCATCATTACCTCTAAAAATTATGTATTCTATTCCAGATTCTGTATCTGCTCTCTGACCTTCTCTATGTCAGTCTTGAGCTGTATCGCCTTGTCTGACACATCAAGTGAATTGGCCTTTGAAAGTATCGTGTTCGCCTCTCTGTTCATCTCCTGTGCGATGAAATCCAGCTTCCTGCCGACGCTTCCGCCATCCTCCAGAATCTTCTTCGTGCTGCTGATATGGCTCTTAAGCCTTACAGTCTCCTCGTCCACACATATCTTGTCCGCATATATAACGACCTCTGTGGCGATCCTGTTCTCATCTATAACAGGATTGTCAAGAACCTCTGTGATCTTGTCCGTGAGCTTGCGTCTGTACTCCTCCACAAGTTCAGGTGATATCTCCTCTATATAATCAACGGCAGCTCTCATTCCGTCAAGCTTGTCGATCATGTCCTTCTTAAGGTTCTCTCCCTCTGTTATCCTCGACTGCACGAACACCTTCGCAGCCTCGTCAAGGGATGTCTCTATTATCTTCCACAGCTCATCCTGGTCAACCGCCTGCTCCTCAACCGTGAACACGTCAGGGAAGCCTCCAAGCTGTGCAGGTGTTATGCTGTTCTCAATTCCAAAATCCTTGGACATCTCCTCGAAATATCCCATGTACTTCTCGGCAACGTCCTTGTTGTACTTCAGCTTGACATTGTCATCCGAGAAATCCTCGTATGTGATGAACACGTCAACCTTTCCTCTCTCAATATATTTTTTGAGATATGTTCTTATGTTTGTCTCAAAGAAGCTTATCTTCTTTGGGAGCTTTATATTGATGTCGCAGAATCTGTGATTGACTGACTTCATCTCTACAACTATCTTGTATGCATCAGTCACCCTCTCGCTGCGGCCAAATCCTGTCATGCTTTTTACCATATCTGTCTCCTAATATTCCCAGGTTATATGTTGTTTTCAATTACCTGATAACAGATAATATATTATACTTCACACCTGTTTAAAAATCAAATTATTTATTGTACTTCCTCTATTCCCGCAATCCTCGGCTCTGCGATCATCGAGTAATTCGTATGATATATTACAAATCCAGGCTTTGCCCCCGCAGGCTTTTTGATATTTCTGCGCTCGGTATAGTCTATCTCCACCTTCGGTGCCGTCCTTCCAGACGAATAATACGCTGCAAGTCTTGCCGCCTCCTCATATGTAGAATCAGGAAGTTCTCCCGCACCCTCAAGTCTCACGATGACATGGGAACCCGGCATCTTCTTAGCATGGAACCACATATCCCCACCATTTGCGAATTTAAATGTGAGCTCATCGTTCTGGATATTATTCTTGCCCACATACATATGGAATCCATCGCTGGATATGTAGTGCAGCGGTTTTGACTTTGCCTTTTTCCTGTCGCCCTTGCGTCCGTAATGTCCCTTTACATATCCGCAGGCTACGAGCTCCTCCTTGACCTGTGCCAGTGAATTCTCATCTATCGCCATATCAAGGAACGTCTGTACCGACTGAAGATGCTCCAGCTCACTCTTCGTCTCGACAGTGAGCTGTGTAAGTGCCTCATAAGTCCTCTTGAGCTTGTTGTATCTCGCAAAATATCTCTTGGAGTTATCCATAACAGATATGGTCTTGTCAAGCGGGATCTTTATCATCTCGTTAGTATAGTAGTTGAGAGCCTCAAAACTGTCCGCTCCCTGTTCTATATTGTAACCATATGTGTTGATCAGTTCTCCGTACACACGGTACTTTTCCCTGGATTCAGTGTCCTTTAACTGAGCGAGCTGCAGGTCGTACTTCTTGCTCGTTCTCTCAATGGCATTCGAGACGATCTTTCTGAGATCCGATGACTTCTGTCTTATCCTTGTGACCGCACTCTTTCTGTAGAAATACTCATCAAGCACCTTTGAAATGTCATCCCTTGATTCTATGGTCTTGTCGCTGTACATCGACAGATGCACCGACGAGAACTCCACTGGAGTGTAACCGTCCAGTATGATCTCAGGAGTATAGTCCCCGTTCCTTATATCAGATACTATCCCGGCAAATTCATCATAAAGCCTTGCGACATCCGCCTCGCTCATGCTGTCCACAGGCATGTTGCCGTCAAGTCCTGCCCTGTAGGTTATCTCACTCGCCACAACCGGTGAAAATCCGGTTATGTTCTGGTATATCGCCTTTATGATATTCGTAGGGCTCGAGCTCACACGCTCTATGAAGTCCCCGCGCTCTATCTCAAGCGGGGATACCTTTCCTCCCGCCGGAGGATACTCATAAGTCCTGCCCGGAAGAACCTCCCTCACTGAGCTCACCATATGGGATATATGCTTTATGCTGTCGATGATGACATTCTCATCCGTGGCAAATATGATATTGCTGTGCTTACCCATGATCTCTATGATGAGTTTCTTTCTCTTTAGATCTCCAAGCTCGTCCAGATGCTCGATGACCATGACAACTATTCTCTCAAAGCCCGGCTGATACACATCAACTATCCTTCCGTTGTTGATATGCTTCCTGAGGAGCATACAGAAATTCGGCGCTGTCATAGGATTCTCCTTGGCGGACTGCTGAAAGTATATAAGCGGGAGGCTTGCATCCGCAGACATGAGCAACCTGTAATTCTCCCTGTTATTCTTTATTACTATGTTGAGCTCGTCCTTCTCCGGCTGATATATCTTATATATCCTTCCGTCGATGAGTTTCTCCTTCATGTCTCTTACCACATTGGATATCACTATTCCGTCAAACGCCATATCTGTCTCTCCTATATCCCTGAAAAAAGGCAGAAAATGCAAATTCATTCTCTGCCTCTTCCATATCTACTACCACATTACTGCTATCCTGATCCTACAGTGAATTGTAGAGATCCTTATATATATTCGCTGAGTTATACCATGAGTAATCCTGTCTCATGCCACGCTCCTGGATTCCATACCATGCCTCTTTGTTGTTATAGTACACTTCCTTTGCATAGTTTATGGCATTGAGGAGCTCATATGCATCATAATTAGCAAATGAGAATCCTGTTCCTGTACCCTCGAACTGATTATAAGCCTCAACAGTATCTGCAAGACCACCTGTCTCTCTTACTACTGGAACTGTGCCATATCTGAGTGCCATGAGCTGTGTGAGTCCACATGGCTCAAATCTTGAAGGCACGAGCATCACATCGCAGCCTGCATACATCTTATGAGATCTCTCATCTGAATAATAGATGTTCGCTGATACCTTTGCAGGATGTATTCCCTGATAATACTTGAACATGTTCTCGTACTTGCCGTCACCGGTTCCGAGGACGATGAACTGTACTCCGTCACAGCATATATCGTTCATGATCCTGTCAACCAGATCAAGACCCTTCTGGTCTGTGAGTCTGGATATGATTCCTATTACAAACTGATTCTCATCCTGAGGAAGTCCACATTCCTTCTGCAGTTCGATCTTGTTGATCTTCTTGAGCTGTCTGAAGTTATCCACGCTGTAGTTCTTATATACCTGAGGATCTGTTGCAGGATTCCATACCTCGTAATCTATACCGTTGACAATGCCCCAGAGTGACTGCCATCTGGCACTTAAGAGCCCGTCAAGTCCCTCTCCATAATATGGAGTCTGTATCTCCTTGGCATATGTGTTACTTACCGTTGTTATCTTATCTGCATATACAAGTCCGCCCTTAAGCATGGAAGCATCCTTCTGGATCTCCAGCTTGTCCGGTGTAAATACATAATCAGGGAGTCCTGAATACTCCTGAATGGTCTTTATATCCCACTTGCCCTGGAACTGGAGATTATGAATAGTCATAACAGACTTCATGCTTGTATAGAACATATCTCCTGCAAACAGAGTCTTGAGATATACAGGCACAAGTCCTGCCTGCCAGTCATGACAGTGAAGTATATCCGGCTGGAAACCGATCGATGGAAGGATCGAAAGCGCTGCCTTTGAGAAATAACAGAACTTCTCGATATCCCACTTTACATCACCATAAGGTGTAAATCCGTTAAAGTAATACTCGTTATCTATGAAATATACCTTGACACCCTCATACTCCAGATACATAACGCCAACATAATCATTCTTGTAACCGATGTCCATATAAAAATGCGTTATATACTGCATCTTCTCCCTGTACTTGTTCGGAATACAGAGATAATTCGGCATGATGACTCTCACATCATACTCGTTCTTATCAAATATCTTTGGCAGTGTTCCAACTACATCCGCAAGACCACCCGTCTTTATAAATGGCACACACTCTGATGCTATATATGCAACCTTCTTCATCAAATAAACCCTCCATAACATTTAGACATTAAATCCTTGTACATTATATCACACGGGTATCCATAATTCAATAAATCAGTGTATCTATATTGTTGCATTTGCCACATTCCGCTGATATACTTTTAGCATGCAGCCGCACGCAGATACGGCTGGATCACAATCCAGAAAACAGGAGATTTTCAATGTTAGACATCACCATCACCGAGACCAGGGACTTCGTGAAGAAGCTTCTGATGGACAATACATTTGACCGTTTTCTCGCCATGGAGGCATTTGTAAAAAGCGGGATAACATACAGCTTTGACGGAAGGGTAAACAAGGATTTCTATGACAAGGAGGAGCTGGAGCTCATGGCTTCCACATCCTACGCCTCATGGGAGTCCATAAAACCACATGTATATAATGTTATAAGAGGAAAGAAGCTGCCACTGAGCTTCAAGATAGTGCTCGTGCTCTCCCAGCCGGACATCATGGATATGCTTGAGAAGAACCATCTCACCATACCGGTATCCGATGTGGCAAATCTCACCTTGAACGTCTACTATGACGGCATGAGCATACAACTCACATCCATGGCGACCCAGAACATATTCACCATGGATAAGACCCTTGAGCATGTGTGGGATGCGGAGATCAGGGATTTCCTGAAGACTGCCGGAATATATTTCACCGAAAGCTGATTTTTTTAAGAAATTTAATATGATTTTTGAAGATCCGGCACCTCATCTGATGCCGGATTTTTTACGCACCACTCTGTTAGCACTCATTTTGTCTGAGTGCTAATTTTTTCTTGACTTTAGTTACCAGCTGATTTATCATATCTTTTAGCCTGATGTGTCAGTGTACATTTCTATTAAGATTGAACACAGATCGGGGATGACACATCTTTCATTGAAAACCATTATATTTTAAGGAGATGTATACAATTATGAAGAATGGAAATTTATCGATCAACAGTGAAAACATTTTCCCTGTCATCAAGAAGTGGCTGTATTCAGACCACGATATATTTGTCAGGGAGCTTATATCAAACGGCTGTGATGCCGTGACAAAGCTTAAGAAGCTGTCTCTCATGGGCGAATTTGACGAGCCGGATGAGCCATATCGTATAGATGTGACCACAAGTGCCAACGACAAGACCATCACATTTACCGATAACGGTATCGGTATGACTGAGGAGGAGGTTGAGAAATATATCAACCAGATCGCTTTCTCAGGAGCCGAGGCATTCCTTGAGCAGTACAAGGACAAGGCAACAGAGGAACAGATCATCGGGCACTTCGGACTGGGCTTCTACTCCGCATTCATGGTTGCCGACAAGGTCACCATCGAGACAAAGTCATACAAGGACGGCGAGGACGCTGTATACTGGGAGTGCGAGGACGGCCTTGAATACTCCATGAAGAAGTGCATTAAGGCTGACCGAGGTACTACCATCACCCTTTATCTGAACGAGGACAGCTATGAATTTGCAAATGAATACAGGATCAAGGAGGTCATCGACAAGTATTGTTCGTTCATGCCTGTTGAGATCTACTACACCAACGCAGACGAGCCACAGGAAGATCCTAAGGATGCTACTGTAGACGTGGATGCAAAGGAAGTCAGCGACACAGCAGATAATGCTGAGGGCAGCACTGACAGCAAAGGCCCAGACGCAGACGATATAAAGACCGAGGAGAAGAAGCCTGAAGCTCCTAAGCCACTCAACACCACTACCCCACTGTGGGCAAAGCATCCAAACGACTGCACCGACGAGGAATACAAGGAGTTCTACAGAAAGGTATTCCACGACTACAAGGAGCCTCTGTTCTGGATACACCTGAACATGGACTACCCATTCAACCTGAAAGGTATCCTGTACTTCCCTAAGATCAATACACAGTATGACAACCTTGAGGGAACGATCAAGCTGTACAACAACCAGGTATTCGTCGCCGACAATATCAAGGAAGTAATTCCTGAGTTCCTCATGCTCTTAAAGGGATGTATCGACTGTCCTGATCTCCCACTGAACGTATCACGTAGTGCGCTTCAGAATGACGGATTTGTCAAAAAGATCTCAGACTACATCACCAAGAAGGTTGCAGACAAGCTGTCCGGCATGTACAAGACACACAGAGAGGACTACGAGAAGTACTGGGATGACATCAACCCATTTATCAAGTTTGGTTGTCTGAAGGATCTCAAGTTCCTCGACAAGATGAAGGACTTCTGCATCTACAAGAACCTCGAGGGCAAATATATAACTCTCCCTGAGTATCTTGAGGCAGGAAAAGAAAAGTACGAGAACAAGGTATTCTATGTAACCGACGAGCAGGCTCAGTCACAGTACATCAACATGTTCAAGGCTGAGGGCATGGACGCTCTGATCATGACACAGACCATAGACAGCCCATTCATCACTCTGCTTGAGCAGAAGAACGAGAATGTTCACTTCTACAGAATAGACGCTGAGCTCTCTGACAACTTTGTCGGCGAGGAGCTCTCAGAGGAGACTGCAAAGGAATACAAGGATAAGCTCACAGCTACATTTGAGAAGGCTCTCGACATGAAGAACCTGAATGTAAAGGTTGAATCCCTGAAGAACGAGAACACATCTTCTATCCTCACCCAGCCTGAGGAGACAAGACGTATGCAGGAAATGATGAAGATGTACGGCATGGCCGGTATGGATCCATCAATGTTCGGTCAGGGCGAGGGCGAGACACTCATCCTGAACAGCAACAACAAGCTTGTTAAATACGTTCTGGACAACCCTGACAGCGACAACACAGCTACGATCTGCTGTCAGTTATATGATCTGGCCGTACTTGCCAACCGTCCACTGTCAGCAGAGGCAATGACCAAGTTCATCGCAAGAAGCAACGAGATCCTTGGAATACTTACAAAGTAATATAATCTGTCTGCCGGTTTACGGCAGCAGATCCTAATGGATAACTAACACAACAAAAAGCAGCAGCCCGATATGTCTTTGATAGCATATCAGGCTGCTGCTCTTTTATTCTATTCCACTCCCTAGTGGGCAAGTATCTCCACTCCATGTTCTGTCATAACCAGTGTGTACTCCCACTGTGCCGATGGTGAGCCATCCTCCGTGTAGATAGTCCAGCCGTCATCTGCATCCTGATATACATCAGGGCCGCCCATGTTGATCATAGGCTCAATGGTGAACACCATTCCCGGAGCAAGCACATAATCCTTGCCAGGCTGTCCTATATGACTTACATAAGGCTCCTCATGAATTGCAAGACCTACTCCATGGCCGCCTATCTCACGGACAACCGAATAGCCCTGCTCCTGTGCAAATTTGTTGATGGCATATCCTATATCTCCTATGGTCACATATGGCTTGCTGCACACCTCAACACCTATATCAAGAGCCTTCTTTGTATCCTCTACAAGCTTCTTCCATGCGGGATCAACATTTCCCAGCATGAACATTCTTGATGAGTCTCCGAAATATCCCTTGTACTCTGTTGTACAGTCGATATTAACTATATCTCCATCCTGGAGAATAATGTCATCACTTGGAATGCCGTGGCATACCACATCATTTACCGATATACACACACTCTTAGGATATCCCTCATATCCAAGACATGCAGGAATAGCGTCTATGGACTTTGTATAGTTATAGATAAGGTCATCCAGCTCTCTGGTAGACACTCCTATCTTGACAAATGGAGTTATGTAGTCGAGCACAGATGTGTTGACCTTTGAAGCCTCCCTGATTCCCTCGATCTGCTCTGCGTTCTTGATCATCGCATGTGTAGGGATCTTGAATCCTCTGTTCTTCATATCCTCAAGCTTATCGTCAAGAGCCAGGTGACAGGTCTTGTATTTCTTACCACTTCCGCACCAGCACATATCATTTCTACCAAGTTTCATAATTAACCTCTTTCTTTATTGCATAATATTTTCATTACATACCTATGGTATTAGCCACAAATACTATAATACGTTTTTGAGAATAATTCCACATTTTAATATGATAAATATTGTCAATTATCCTCGTCTATCCCCAGGTACCTGGCAACATATGTATAATACCCCGACTCTGTTATGTTGTCAGTTGCTGTAAATTTATCCGCGACATATAGCTGCATCGCACTGAAACTGTCATCCGATACCTCCGCACCCGTGTGGGATGTCAGCGTGTCCGTGACTGCGTTATATTCAAATGCATCCGTTATAAAGCTTCTGTCCGGGAACAGCACCAGTCCTGTACTGTCTGACAGGATATCCCTTCCTATGATGAGCCTCGAATCATAATCCACTCCCATGACATTGAGCATGGTCGGCAGGATATCTATACTGCTGCACACCTTGTCAACTCTCACCGGCTTCTCCATCGACGCCGACCATATGACAAGTCTGCTCCTGTACGCCTCAAGACTGTTTCCAAAGTTCTCCCCTGCCAGTTCGTCCACAACGTCCATATTGTCATACGGTACATGATCCCCCGCCAGGACGATAACAGTATTGTCCAGCAACCCCTTCTTCTCAAGTCTCTTCATCATATATTCAAGCATCTTTTCCATTTCGTACTGGGATGCCAGATATGCCTTTGTCGTATCCAGGACATAGTTAAGGTCACTGACCACAGCCTTGTTCTTCTCCGCCATGGCATTTGCCGCACCGTATCCATATGGCACATGACCGCTGACCGTCAGGTAGTACAGGTGGAACGGCTGCGTCTCTGTATACTTGTCAAATGTCTCCTCCATCATGACAAGATCCGACTGAGGCCACATGTCCTGCCCGTTCTCGTCAGTCTGGTACTCAAGCCCATTACCGCTGGCTATCCACTCGTATCCCAGCGCCGGATGGGTGATATTCCTGTCATAATATGTATAGTCGTTGTCATGGAATCCGTAACAGCTATAACCGAGTCTCTTGAGCGTATTCGCCATGGAAAACAGCATGCCATTCTCATTGTCGGCAGCCCTGCACATACTGAGGTATGAACCGTTCTTAGTCGGGCTTCCCATCAGGTTTGCATACTCTCCGCCTGATGTTGAACCGTACCATAGCGGCTGATAGTAATTTTCAAAGACAAAGCCCTCGTCCGCAAGTTTTGACAGTGTAGGGAACAGACCGGAATCAAGCGCATAGCCTGAGAACCCCTCCGCAGTTATCCATATGACATTATAGCCCTCGAACATACCTGTATATTCATTCTTATTTGTCGGGGGTATATTTGCAAAATATTCGCTGAGCGATGAAACCGCATCATTTCCCGCAAGGTCATTTATGGCATCAAAATCCAGATCCAGGACATTCGGGGATGTGTCGATCACAACCTCCTCTGTGGTCGCTTCCGCGACATCCACCGTCTCGGTGGTAATCTCCTGCATCGTTGTGCTCTCTGTGGAGGCAAGTGAGTCGATATCGACCTCACCACCCGAGGCAAAGTTTATCCTGCTCTGTGCTGAGCTCTTGCCTGCGATACCCTCTCTGACATCCACCACAAAACTCTCCATGACGCCGAGCTTTTCAACAGAGAGATCAACCGATGTATATTCCTTGTATAAATTGTACGGACTGTACACATCCGAGGCCACAGCCCACATCACAAACAGTGTTGTGGCATACACCAGAGCTGTTCCGGCGGCACCTATGAGGTTCACCCACCACCTTCTCCTGTCAAATGCCATAAATGTCCATATGCACACGATCATTATGAGCACCGGGACAGCCAGAAGAATAACGTCCACTATCTGTGCCTTTATATTGGATATGACCGTGTCCGCATTGTCCACAGCCTGATTTCCGAATTTTATGGTTCCAATAACAGACAGATAGTTGTTGAAGACCGAATGATATACGTACTGGGCGATGAAGATCACACCCGTAAACAACGTGAACAGCGTTGCAAGTATCTTATTGATGACCGGCGGAAAAAATCCTGTCAGCACGCTGAACACGCCTCCAACCACCACCGCAAATGCTATTATAGCGGCTATGTTCCCATCATCCAGGCTGAAATTCATGCCGTGAAACAGCAATTCATAATACAAGATCAACACAGTGAACAGTATCCACCCCGACCATTTTCTGAAATATTCTCTTACATCCCCAAACATCGCCTTAAAAAACTTTATCATACGTTGGAATCTCCCATATAAACAAAAAAAATAAAGATATGGCCCTTAACTCCATATCTTTATTTTATATAATATTTTAAGACTTTTTACAATATTTTAAGATATATTATATCTACTTTACACCGTACTGATCATAGTAAGCGTCGATAGCGGCCTTAAGGGTGTCATCTATGATAACTCTTCCCTTATACTCTCTGTTGTAAAGATGCTCCACTACCTCTGCCATTGTTACGATAGCTGTTGTCTTGATTCCGTAGTTCTCCTCGATCTCTGTCAGCGCACTCTTCTCGCCCTGGCCTCTCTCCATTCTGTCTACTGAAACCACAAGACCCATGACATCCACGTCGCCCTGTGCCTTGATGATAGGAAGTGTCTCCTGAATAGATGTTCCGGCTGTTGTGACATCCTCGATGATGACAACCTTATCGCCATCCTCTATAGGACTTCCAAGGAGTATTCCCTTGTCGCCGTGATCCTTTACCTCTTTTCTGTTTGAGCAATACTTGATGTCCTCATCGTACATCTCTGCTATGGACATAGTTGTCGCAACTGTGAGAGGTATTCCCTTGTATGCAGGACCAAATAACACATCAAAATCCAGACCAAACTCTGCATTTATAGCCTCAGCATAATACTCGCCAAGTCTCTTGAGCTGGGCACCTGTTCTGTAAAAGCCTGTATTGACAAAAAATGGTGTCTTTCTTCCACTCTTTGTAACGAAATCTCCAAACTTGAGTACGTTACAGTCAATCATAAATTCGATAAATTCCTGCTTATATGCTTCCATTTTAATAAAACCTCCTGTATTTACAGGGGTTCCGGGGAACCCCTTATTCTCAAAATAGCCTTACTACACACTTACTACACACTTTTGAGCTTACACAGCCTTTTCCATCTTCATCATCTCTGTAAACAGTGTATCCTCTGTCACATGACAATACAAATCCATTGTCATCTGCAAGGAGCCATGTCCGAGAATCTTCTGTAATGTCTTTGGCTGCATTCCGTTCTCAATTGCTCTGGTTGCAAAAGTATGTCTTAAGCAATGTGGTGAAAACATCTCATAGTCAGGATGCTCTTTTCGAATCCGGTTTACAATGGCACCGATTGCCTCCTGCACTATGAACTGTTGTGTAGGTCTGTTGTTTTTCGTAACAAACACCAAGTCCCTGTACTGTTCCTCTGTTTCGATTCCCTTAAAGAGAATCTTCTGTTTTTGAATGCGCTGTCGTTTCAATGCCTCCAACGCCCTCGTGGTTAATGGAATCGTTCGTCTTCCATTCTTGGTCTTTGCATCATGCATCTCAAAAATGTACTTACCATCTTTTTGAAAATAGCACAATGTGTGACGCACATACAGTACCTTCTTGTCAAAATCAATGTCCTTCCACTGAACACCACAAAGCTCTCCAATACGCATTCCGGTTTCTATGGCAAGCACAAACAGATTATAGTAGAAACTACTCTGTGCCTCACCTAAAAACAACTCTGCTTCACTTACTGTCAGTACACGTCTTTCCTTCTTATCTTCCTTGGAAATCACCGTGTTTAATTGCTTTGCAACATTTTTTGTAAGTAAATCAGAGTCGATTGCTTTTTCCAGCATATCCACCAGAATCTTTTTCGTGTTCTTTCTGGCATTATCAGAAACAAGCTCATTGAGTGCATTCTGCATGATAATCAGGTTCAATGATGTCAGCTTACGCCACCCAAGCTCCTTCTGTATCCGCTTATAATGTGTGGCATAGGATTCCCTAGTGGAATTCCTGCAATTCTTCTTACAGGTATTCATCCAAATCTCATACCACTCATCAAGGGTTACATCCTTGGTGACAACATTCAGTGCCTTCTCATCCTCATACTGTTCCTCACGCATCCTTTTACGAAGTTCATTCAGATTGCTTGCGTATATGGTCTGCGTCTTGCCGAAACGATTCACAAATCGTCCCTGATAAAGTCCATCACTCTTTCTCTGTGTAATGCCTTTACCAAGTTCTTTACCTTTTATGGATTTACCCATATCTGCCTCCTTCCAGCGTGTATATACGTTGAAAGGAACCATCAGTCCACCCAATTGTAGCATATACACACTTAATTTTCAATTAGTTTCATGGTTATTTAATAAATTCATTGTCTTTTTATGAATCAAATTTCCTAGCATCCAATCTGATTCAAAAGCCATTCATCCAGCTTGCCCTTGTGAGCATACAGTCTGTTTCCGATGCGAACCGCGAATACATCAGCATTTTCAGCCAACAACTCACGTGCCTTTGTCTGACCAATCCCCAAATAAGAGCAAAACTCTTTTACAGTCAATAAAGCCTTATCCTTCATTCTTCTACCTCCTCAAAATCCTATTTCTAAGCCAAACACAAATAAATTTCTGTTTTTTCTCCAAAAATATAGAACATTTGTTTGTGTCATTTTATAATGGTTATGCGCATACCATTTCTTTTCAAAAGTAATCGTTTCTTATCAAAAACTATTACTCTCTCACTTATAGGAGATTTAGAAGGGGTTTTGCGGAAGTGTTTTTAAAAAAAGTTGCAAAAAATTTTAAATAGGTATATACAAGGCAGGTTTTACGGATAAATGAACATTAGAAAACATCAGGAATTGATGGACTTCTGGGAATATTCTCATAACTTCGACAGCGAAGACGGAGCCTTTTCCATAGATGAGGATATTACCTTTGAGGCATCCCAGCAGGAATTACAAATTGAATTAGAGCATTTTAATGAAATGGATTTGGAACAGGAATTACATCCCATAAAAGATGATAATTTCCAGCCGAAGGATGAGCACCCCAATAAGACCATGTTAAAAAAGGAGCTTCGTGCCATTGCTTTAAAGCGACTGGAGGACGGTGCCCGCACTGTTTCGGATTTTGAGGAAGTGATAAGGGAATGGGACCTATTAGATTCCAACAGAGAACGCAAGGAGCGATATCACGAAATCGGCAGAGAAAACCTAGACAGCAAGAAGGATGTGGCACCACTTGCCATTGTTATCCCGGCTCCCATCAATCATGCTTACTGGCGACAGCTTATGAAAGGGGACTATATAGACATTATCTCTAACTGTCCTTTTGAGATGCACAACTCCCTTTCCGATGAGGACTATTCCAAGATTATTTATGACTTAAAGGACGACCATAAGGAGTTGATATACTTCCTATATCTTAGAGATTTCACTACCAGTCAGCTTGCTGCTTTACGTAATCAGAGCGACAGAAATATCCGTGGTGTCCGCTCTACTATTCTTGGTCAGATTGAGAAAAAGGTTCTTATGATACTGGTGGACAGGCAGGGAGAGGATTTTCCTTCTACCAATGGTAATCTTACCATGGAAGAACTGGACTTCCTATTAAGACATGAAGAAGAGATCCCGGCTACTATGGAAAAACTGGATAAAGAAAAGCTGGCTCTACTAAAGGAAATCGGTGTAGTGGTAAGAAGAATTGCCAGAGAACAGGAAAACCAGGCAAAGGAAGAAACCAAGAAACGCAAGAAAAATAATCGATCGGATCGTAAAAAAAAAGTTTAAATATGCATACAGACGTGCTATGATAGTAATAGTTTTTGCACAGAAAGGAATTACTATGAAGAATATCTTTCAGAAATCCAGTTCCAACTGGGTGAAATATGATAAATACGAATGGCGAACAGCCGCAAACGGAAAGTGTTATATTACACCTTCTGCGGATGCCAAGCCATCCATCTACAATCCTATCAAGGATTATGAGAAGCTGGTGCTGACCGCAATTAACATCGGTACTACTGCCATGAACAAGGCAAGTGAAGTTGAATTAAAAGAAGCCATTATGAGCTTTGTATCCGAATACGGTATGCTGGGACTAATGACTGCCCTGCCTACCACACCGGATTTTATTACATATGAGGCAGTCTATCTGCCAAAGAATCATTTTATCAAGGAAGGAAGCATCTCTACAGAGAAGTATCTGTCCTACTTTTTCCCTTTTGACAAGATTGATTTTCGCAAGAAAAGTGTGGAATCAAGTTGGAGTACTGACTGCGTAGAGATGATTGCTTTAATTATGACCATGAAGAATAAGCCGCAGGCTGTTATGATGAGTTTTCAGAATGAATATGCCGAGCCCTATGAATGGCTTGTGGAAGTATTCCGTGACTGGGCATTTACCTTCTTCTCCAGCTTTCTTTATTATCTGGACTACGACAGACTGGATAAGAATGAACGTAACCTATACCGTCAGGGAATGGCTGCTTTCGGCGGTGTGGCACCTACCTACCGCATAGAATTGCGGGAACGCCCTACCATTGTCTGGGACTTCAATTCCTTATTGTTATGTGTACAGATGATGTTTTCCTTTATGCTGACGGATGAAAACTCCACCATGAAGGTATGTAAGCACTGCGGCAAAGCATTTGTTGCCACCAGACCGAATATGGAATTCTGCTCACCACAGTGTAAAAACCAATACAATGTGTATAAAAGCAGAGCCAAAAAGAACGATACACCAACATAGGAGGACTGCGTATATGAATCATTCCAATATTATTATGTACACAACCGAAGACGGTTTGACGAAAATAGAAACTACCTTTGAGGATGATACTGTGTGGCTTTCCATTGACCAAATGGCAGAGCTGTTTCAGCGTGACAAATCAACGATATCACGTCACATCAAAAATATTTTTGAAGAGGGAGAATTACAGCGCATTTCAGTTGTTGCAAATTTTGCAACAACTGCCGCCGACGGAAAAACCTACAATGTCGATTACTACAATCTCGATGTAATCATCTCCGTAGGCTATCGTGTAAAATCCCACCGTGGTACACAGTTCCGTATCTGGGCTATGAGAATATTAAAAGAATACATGAAAAAAGGATTTGCATTAGATGATGACCGCTTAAAAAGACTTGGCGGCGGCAATTACTTTGACGAATTGCTTGCCCGTATCAGAGACATCCGCTCCTCTGAAAAGGTATTTTGGAGAAAAGTTCTGGAAATCTATGCTACCAGCATCGATTACGATCCTAGTGCAGAAAGCTCCATCCTATTCTTTAAGCAGGTGCAGAATAAGATGCACTGGGCAGCACACAAGCACACAGCTGCAGAAGTTATTTACCAGCGTGCCGATGCTGAAAAAGATAATATGGGACTTACCTCATGGGCTAGTGACACCATCCGTCGCCCCGATGTAGAAATTGCAAAAAACTATCTTACCCAGCAGGAATTGGATGCTTTAAACAAGATAGTTACAGCCTATCTCGATATCGCCGAGGTACACGCTCTCAATCAGGAACCAATGTATATGAAGGACTGGCTGGAAACCATTGACGATTACCTGAAAATGACCCGCCGTGATATTCTTACCAGTAGCGGTCACATCAGCCACAAGCAGGCACTTGATAAGGCTCATGCCGAATACACCAAGTACAAGAACCGCTTGGAAAACACCATTTCCCCAGTTGAACAGGACTTTATCAAAAGCATTGGTACATTGGAAGAGATTGCAGATTCCGACAAGAAATAAATACCCAAAAATACTTCAGGCGGGCCTAAACAGCCCGCTTGCAACAAAATCAACTTCTTGGATTTCCTAAATCAAATTTAGCAATCGCTTCATCCAAGATTCCGCTCCATTCAGCCAATCCGCATTCATTAAATTTCTGAATCTCGGAATTAATCACGTCTAACAACATTTCCAGCTTTATTTGGTTCCGGATTAGGCTTTGAATATAACCAATGGTTTATAAAAACAGATTTTTCACTCATCTTATTTCTCATGCTCCTATGTTTTATCTCATCTCGGCACACACCATTTCACCCTTAGAATTTACATCCACATCTATCTCATGTCCACCAAATACATAACCATCATCGTATCCTACAGTATAAGAGCCATTCTGATTCACAAATATATATTTCATTCGACCCTTTAATGCGTCTGCAAATTCTTCCGGTGTAGAAAAATGAATTTCGCATTCATCTTCATATTCTTCCACGCACTCCAATGCAGCATCATACAGATCCTCATCAGATGCAATATACGATCTAAACACCTCATCCTTTGAAGCAATATGCTCTGCAAAATCTCTGGCAACAGTCAAAGGCTTTTTCCAAGTTGCCTTACTGTCCCACTCTACCTCAATATAAATTGTGATGTCATTACCTGCAAAATCATACTTACCTTCAAACAGACCTTCCGATTTTTCTAACACTAATTTCCCCAGCACCTCATCCTCTAAGACAATTGGTGCCAGATACTTTTCCTGATTTTTATCAAGCTTTGTTCCGGATGCATTTTCTTCCAAAACCTCTCTGATGTACAGAAATGCAAGTTCTCCGAAGTAACTATACTGTAATCTTCCTGCCACCTTATAAATGACACCCTCTTTAAATCTGTTAAAATATCCGCTGTTTTTCTCCTGTGCATCATGTTCCTCGTTAGGTATAGGCCATGTCATAACCTTTATCTTCTTCACCATACTGGCAGCGTTTATATCATAGATTGCAACAGCAGAACGTGTAATAATATAATACTTGTGACTCTTGTCCCATCTGGACGAGTCACCTTTTCCAACAAGAACGTAATATATGCTCTCCTCACCCTCAAATTTATTATCTTCCTGATAGATTTCATGTATATCCATAGTCGCTCCTCCACAATAATCAAATCTATTTATGCCGTTGTACACCAAAATATATAATAAAACATTTCCTTTGTTTCTATAACCCAAGCATTGTCAAAATCTGTTATAGTACCTGTTAAGGTTTTTATGGGTTCTCCTATTTCAAAGGATACTTTTCGATTCATTCCCTCAATAATTTCATGTAGCCATTTTACAACATCGTCTGTAGCATCTACAAAAACACAGTTTTTATATTCTTCAGCATCACAAGAAAAATCATTCTTTATCTGATAGTCCAAAGCTTTTTGAATAAATTCATCAATGCTTGATGTTTCATTTTTTCCTGCAACTACTATACATAAAGTCTGTTCTGAAACCTCGCAATTAAAGGCAAGATTACCAAATTCTATTCCGAACATTTAATCACTCCAATCCATAAATCACAACACTGCAACATACCCAACCTGTAGTTCCTTACAATAAATCGGAGGCGATATATTTCGAATCGCATAGTGCAGACATATCAAGCGCTAGCGCTTTTGCAACTGCTGTCAGCACAATATCAGTAGCACCGGTATATGTATATCTGTCTTCCGCTAATGACTCATAATACTTTACAAGCTTTCTGTGATGCTTGTCCTTTACAGTGTTCAAATGCCTTAAAAACAAGTCAGTTCTTTCTGCATCAGGAGCATTGTAAACATCTACAATCCCTCCATTTTCTTTACTAAAATCTCCGAAATACCCCTTATCCCTATAATAAAAACCTTTGGAAGAATAACACTTTCCTTCAAAATATAAATTACGGATAATATCCAGACGAATATCTATGTATTTTTCTTCAACCATTTTTGTTTTAATAAAATCCACTTGCTCAGAATCAACATCAAACAAATATGCTAATGAGAGTAAATTAGCCACATCGTCATATGTTAGGTTCCCTTCACAGTACAGAACCTTCTGTTTATCATTTTCTATATATTCCAAAACATCATGCTTTATCTCATCAATTTCATACCCCAATTGATATTTAATCAAAATAACAGATAATAGCTTTAAGCCTATTGCAATATGAAGTCTTGAGGCATTCTCTTGGTTAAGATTATCTTTATATCGATTAATTCTTTTTTCAAGATTTTCTAATTCTTTCTGATAGTATTCCTTTGACTTAAAATCATCTTTTATTCTATTCATAATTTTATCCCTTCATTCCGACTAATAAATTTTTCTTAATACTCTCCCGGACATACTTCTATTCCCAACGAATATTTTACCTCATTCAATAGCTCTTCCTCAGTTAAGTTATACGGAAAAGGCTCTGCATCCTCCATAGCATTATTCATAAGTTCATCATATGTTCCATACTCTATCACAATAAATGGTTTATCCGAAAAACAAACTTCATCCACTCTATAATACTGTCCATTATACTCAAAAGTCGGTCTGACAGAACTGTTTTTCACAGCATCATTTCCTCTTCCGTCAAGAAATGACACCACAAACCGTATTGCGGCTCCGTAAAATCATATTGCAATGATTTCTCCCAATCCTTTGCATTCAAAAGCGTTAAAATATTCTTATCTTCTCCATTTGTTCGGTATGTGCTGCAGCGACACTTCATGCCATGAAATTCTACAATCATTTTTTTACATCCTTACTATTTTTTGTTCAACCATATTACTCAATTTTAGCCTCTACCAAAATATAAAACTTATATTCCTCGTTCTCAATCCACATGGAAGTCTTTGTAATTTGCACATTTAAAGGGCACTGGTCATCAAATACCGTATAACATTTCGTTCCCGAGCCCTGATATACAGCCTCTCCGTAATATTCCTTTTTCATATATGTAAGCTTCAGCTTTAATGCTTTATCAAAAGTAGACCATGCATTCGAATCATTTTTCAGATATGACTCCTTGCACCTTTCTGCTTCCATTACCATATCCGAAAAATTCAACAGCTCGATTTCTGTATTTTTATCTATTTTTAATTTTGTCTTCTTAAAGCCATTTATCACCTTTACCTTTGGAACAGATGGCACTTTTGCTTCTACTTCTGCTTCAAAAGAAACGTTTTCTCCACATTCCTCATTCCAAAACACATTCGCCTGACCGGACCATTTTACCTTAATCAAATCCTGCGTAACATCTAAAATATCAATTTTTCCTGATGTGACATCCTCGTGCTCTAGCACATACAAAGTTCCTGCCTCTTCGCCCTTGTTATTATAAGCCTCATTCCATTCAAAGCTTTTTCCTATTAATTTATTTGGTTCTTTTACTCCGATATGAAAACCATTATTATGATACAATCTAATGGTTCTAAGCTCATAATCCAAATCTTCACCCTCATAGCTTCCGTCTATATCCAGAAACATGATTAATGATTTGTTATCTTCTGACATCTCAAAACCTACATTAGCAGCAGTGATTTTATATTCATAATTATTCAGTTTCAAATACATATCGATCCCTCCCGGCATTGTGTTGCTAAATTTCTAATTTTTCATTTTGAGATAAAATGTACTCCACTGGATTTTTGCAAAACCGATTTGCTCTTGATTTTTTCATAACCCCAATTATCTCTTCCATTCGTGGTGAGTAAATCTTATCTCCCACAAGAAACATTGCACCGATTTCTTGTACATATTCAATCACTGAAATTAAGTTGGTTTTCGTAAGACTTCGCAAATCCAATCGACAGCTTATTTCATCTAATATGTTATCAATGTATATGAACTCTATACACGTTTCATCCGATTTTCCATACTGGATAATGTCTTTTGACCAACTATCCTCCTGTTCAAGAAACTTAAGATTATGCGGTGGTTGAGGTATCCCTTTCCACGAAATCATTTCATCATGACTTAATCTATCAAAATTTAATCTTGCCGGTATAATATTGCATTGAAACTGCCATATCGCCATGTTAAGTCCACCCACTATCATCTATGTTATAAACATTTATCATAATCGTCAATGTATTTATATTCATTATAGTTCCATAGTCCCCACATGCCACTGGCTGTATGTAAATTCTCTTTGTACATATTCGAATTTTCCCTTCGTATATAAGTTTTACCTTGTATGATTCATGAAATAATTATCCAATAGCCTTCTAATATAGGATGGTGTCACAGGTACTTCCGAATCAAACGGTGGATATTCCAGATTTATCTTCTTATCTTCTGACAAAATGTGAATTCTTAATCTTCCATTATCATCAGCACGCACAAACCAATAGAATATATTTCCTTCATATTCTATTTTTCTTTTCCCTTTCTTTGCAACCATACTCAAAACCACCAATCCTATTAAACCATTTTTTTAATTTCTCCATACCAGCTCATCAGCTCTGACACAGGTGATATTCCACTCTTGGTATAGTTGTCATAACGATAGGATGCATCGAATTTATGCGTAGCAACATCAAATTCCAGCTTATATTCATTGGGACATTTTTGTTGATAACTATCACACAATTCAACCAGCTTATTAATATCTTTTGTTCCAATTGATAAAAACTCGTCAGAAGCTTCATCATCAGCAAAATTCCCCGCGGGTATAACATCGTTTCCTTTCACGAAAATGGCATTAAACATTTTCTGTGATGTATCTTGGTAAATGTAGATATATATTTTATCAACATTTCCGTTTGTATACTCCATACATAGAGATACAAACTCCGCCTGTAAATCAGTAAACGCGTCTTCAAAACCTTTCATCACAATTTTCTCCTTTATCCACGTATTTTCTCCAGTTCAAATTTTAAAACACAATCTCTCCAAGGTCCGGATAGCCCTTCTTAAGCACATCCATATTCCTTTTTAGCAGCGATAGTTTATCCGGCTGATTACTCTTAAAATAATCCGTAATAACTTGAAGTAGTGAAAGAATTTCCTCTCTTCGGTATGTGGATTGTGATATAGTCGCTATGGCGTAATAATATCCTTCCACCGGCTCCACTTTATTCTTCCCATCAGAGAACGGATACCTATTTTCTTCCAATGCTTTCATAATCACATCTACGATTCCACATCCTCTGAAAAAGGTAACATTCTCTGGTAGTCCTTTAATTTGATTAGCGCATGACTAAAAGAAGCTATCTTCTTACAATACTTCCAGATCTTTTCCTTATTGGTGTCGTCTGTATGAGACATAAGGATATAGGTCATAGGCTTTGTAATTATCATTTTTCTTTTGTCATCAAATATACCCTGTGCCTGTAATTCTTTAAATGATAACATTTCAAATGTATGTATAACCTCTCTCATTTCCTCTATTGTAGGCGCTGTATCCTTCATTGTATTTACCTCCGTTTTAGGCTATTTATAGCACTTTTAAAGCTTCTATCATTAATCACTCAACTTCATGTAATCATCTACTGGAATTCCACCCATGCAGATGATTCGTACATCATCCCATCTTTCTTTTAATGATTTTCCTCTATAAATTGTTGCATTCACTAATTCATCTGCTGTTAAAAATTCCGTTCCATTAGGAATATCACACAATCCAGCCCAGTAGGGTTTATCGTACTGTGGAAGGCAACCTATATAGTGTTCTGGTTCACTTATTTCACCAACAAAATAGAAGGATGTTTCATTCATAATTTCGCCTTTTCTCAATTCTGCCAAGAAATAGTTAAAATCTACTGCATTCAAATTATATTCTGTATGGTCCATATACTATATCCTCATAATAAACAACCATCACCGACGGCAACAAAATCAAAACCAAATCAGATGGATAACAAAAATCCGACCACTTTGTACAAAAAAGATTAATTGGCAATTGCAAGCCATTTTCACAGTCATAATATACCAATATCTTGTCCACATTTAATTCACTAAAAAATGTTTCAAAAGCTTCTCTGGTTTTATCTTCATTCTTTCCCCACTGGCAATCTTTAATTAATACTGGAGCACTATGATGAACGATATCGTTTATGTATGCACTCTCTTGAAATATTTCCTTTTCACAAATCCGAATCCATTCCTTCTCTACTTCATCCTTGGATATAACACTTATTGTAGATAGTTCCTGTTCAGATAGTACTGCATATTTTTCATCGCTAAATCTCCAATAATATTTGAAATCTTCAATACTCAAATAATCACCTGCTTTTTCTGCAATTTCTTTAACTCATCAAAGGTATAATCCATATATTTTTTACCGGGTTCCAGAATAGAATTTGTCGTTGCCGGAATCACCTTTAGCAATTCATTCACATCAATGTCTTTCGGAAACGAAACAATATCCCCGTGTTCGTTTTCGTCCTTATGTGCACAGAAGATAAATTCTCCCGCTTCCCAGTCGATAGCAAATGTATTCATACATCCAACCGCATCTAAATCCATTAGTTCCTCATGATTTGCTATAAAATTCTCATATATGAATTCAAATAATGCATCCTTTTCAATTTTAATGATTCTACATTCATTGTCCTTCATCTGTCACACCTCACAAAAAGCTATGTAATCCTATGGTAGTTATATGTCTCTGGTTCTATCCACAGCAATACAGCAATCCATCTTCGACCGTCTATAGTTCGTCCATCCATTCTACTGCAAACGCCGGTACTCATAATATTTTCAAACAATTGCTTATTCCCTTTTGCCGGAAAACGTAAAGGCACACATGGATAATATTTCCCATCATTGTAAACTGTTTCTTTATGACTGGTATCTATACAAATTTCGCTGGAATAAGATAATGCAAATTCTTTTGCTTTTTGAAATACTATTTCGTAGTCTATATTATCAGGTAACACTCAGCTCATCCTCCCAAAACACATATTAAATCCATTCACCATAAAACCAAATATGCGACTTAGCACAATAGTCTTCATCATTAAGCTCTTCTAAATAACCTATCTCCGGTAATTCTGTCATGATTCCTCTTTCCTTCATAAAGGAACGCTTAGTATCTACCAGCGTCCATATCTGATAAGGTCCTTTCCTATCCCAAAAAGAATGATAATATTCCTCGTCATAGAAAATAATAATCTGGGACTCCCGTACTTCCGGATAGGTTATGGCTGCTACCACCTTGCAAAAGGGTATATCCTTCGGTTTGTTATCAATAAATTCCTCAGTCTTTTTAATCCATTCCTTACAAAACGCAGTCTTTATCTTACCGGAGGTTTTTGGCTTTGAAAGCCATGGTCCGCATGGAACATGAAAATGCTCAAATTTATCCTCTACATCTTTGAAGAGTAAATCATTTGTATTTTTAAATGGCTCTATTTTATCCAGCCAGCTTAACAATCTTTTAAATTTTTTCTGCTGTCCTCTGGATTTGCTTCGAATCATATATATTGACATTTTACTTTCCCTTCTTCCATCTCATCTGGCACCATCCATCCACGAACCATATGCCATCTCCGTAAAATTAATCCTCTTCAGGCCACTCCCAATCACTCCTGCGACCGATATAATCATTTGGTATGCCCTCATACTTATCCAATGGTAGCTTTTCACCCTCTACTGTAAGCTCCATATTTTTACAACACCTAAGCCATTCCAGTTTTTCCAAGGTGTCATATATTCCGGAATGATATACATCTATTATCAGCTCTGCCAAAATATCACGTTCAGTATCATTAAGCTTTTTTAATATGTCATTCATGCCCATTTGCTCTGCATCGGTTCCCGGCAGCTTGCCCTTTTTCACACCTCTGGCATCGGCACAATCCTTTGACATATTGGCAAGTTCATCTATTATTTCCTTATACATTTCGGTTGCTTTATCCATGTTCAATTCCTCCACTACTTTGTTCCATGCTCCACAATCATTTCCAAATTTTCAAAAGCATTCAAAAACACCAGTTTTGCTCTTTCTAAAAGCTTATGACATATCTCCGGCTCCTGAAATAGAAAACTTACACGAATTTCTATTTTTTTAACATCAGTATATTTTTCTTCATATTGTCTTGAATCTATGTACCAGATATAGGTATTAAGTTTCTCCTGCAACAACAATAAATGACGATTCATATCTGACCAATCCATTCCATCTGCTAAAAGAAGTATTAAGATGGAAGTCTCCTGTTCATACGCCAAACCATCTATGGTATCTGTATTTTCAATATTCAATTTCTCAATTTTGTCTTCCACACCTAAAACCTCACTCCCAATTAGCATTGCTCTTTCAACATATTCTGTCTAATTTCCCTTGCATTTTCCTTCAAATAGTGATATTCACTTTTATCCGCAAGATCCAGATAATTTTCAAGCTCCTTTGAATGAATAATATATAACACATGAAGCACCATAATCTTTTGGTATTCTGATGCGTAATCATCATCCTTATATTTATCTCTCCACCAAAAATCTATTGCGTACTTCTCTGCCTTGTCCGGATAGAGATATGCTAAAGATTTCAAGGCAAGACGCTGTGTATATTCGTTATCCACCTGTAAAAAATCGAATATCAACTCCCGTATTTCATCCTTACCATTATAATCCTTTAGGGTCTCCGCAAACTGCCATTTTGCATTTATATAATCGGTGGACAGTACTTTCCTGCATAGGCATACATACCACTCAGGGTATTTTAATAACATGCCTACAATAAGGCTACCTTCATTATCCCTTGCTATCCCAAATAAAATATCATCAAGCATTTGCTCCGAAGCTTCATCACAGGATGTGGTCTTAATTATTTCAAAGATAATATTGCACATATCATCAAATTCAACTAAGTCGATTTCCCATTCACCATTGTCGTGACTTTCGCTCCAATCCGGATAGTCTTTATTCGCTCTTTTTATAAATTTGGCAATACACTTATGCAATTTTCTTTCATAATTATCAAACATATCTTACCTACCAATCAATAGCTTTATAACACATACAACTACGCTACTTGTACAACCTACACTTTACCATGTTCAGGAGGTTCATTCCACTTATATTTTCTATATTTTTTATTAAAGGGCGAACTGTAAATTACAACAATTCGCCCACAACATAACAATATAGCAAATATTACGTTTTAATAATTACTACCTTGTTTCTCTACTCTTCTGTACGCTGATACTTCTCGAATCATCTCTTACACCATAGTATTTCTTACGATACTGATATTCAGCCATAAATTCATCATACACAGTCATCTTATAACGGATACTATTCATCTTCTCTCTCGTATATCCCATACGCTGACAGTAAGCATTATATTCTGCTGTATAATCATCTGTAGGCACAGGTAGAAGCGAAGCACGTTCTTCCATAGACAGCTTAGTATAATCAATCGTTTCCGGAAAAACCTCTGTATCTTCTGATACTTTTTCTTCTGTCTCAGGAATTTCAACATCTGCTTCCTCTGATACTACAATAGCCAGTAGCTCGTCTATTGAAGCAATCTGAATAGCTGCGATCTTAGAATCCTCTACAGTCTCAGAAATCTGCTCTTGTATTGCTTTCTCTGCGTCCTTCACTTCCGCAAATTCCTCATAAGACATAATATCTTCCTTTGCCATCTCCAAAGTCACATCTGCTGTATCTTGGTATTTGATATCTTCCAAATAATCCATATACTCCCACTTCCACTTATGGGTAGAACTGGAAAGCTGGCTTAACACCATATCCCAAAGTTCTACTGCTCTGGCAGCTTTTTCATGATACAGTTCTACTGCCTGCTGTCGCTCAAACTCATCTTTGGTCATAACCGGTGCTGTAAGCTCCCCTTCCATGAATCCGGCTGCATCATTTACATTTATAAACTGTGATTGCAGATAATCCACATAGTCTTTATTCCAGTCCTCTCTTGCAAGCTCTTCACTACAATAATCCTGACAAATACGATTTCTGTCAAATGCCAGTTTTCTTTTCCGCGCAAGAAGCTCTCTCTGCTTCTGCTCCTCCTGTAGCTGTTTCTCCTTCCTTGCAGCCTCTTCTCTGGCAAGTGCCTCTGCTTTTACCCTTGCTACTTCCTCAGCAATGCGACGGGCTTCTTTTTCCGCATTACGCTCTGCCACAACCTTTGCAATTCTTTCTACAAGGTCAGCTTTGCCATAACCTTCTCCCAGCTTATTTCCTCGAATACCCTGCTTCATACCCGACGTGGAAAATGTCACTGTTTTATTCGTAACACGAATCTTCCAGTTATACATAAATTGCAGACATTCAACCATTTGCTCAAAGGAATCCACGAAAGGCAACAGCTTGTCTATGGTATCCCGAATCAATTCTCTGTTAGAAGTGACACCAACACCGTCCTTGGCATTCTGATTCATCAGATTCTTTTCCACCCAGTAGTTGTCCGTGTGCTTCTTAGCAAGCAAATCTACCTGTCCTAAACCCAGTCGGATACACTTCTCCATTACCCACTTTTTTGCATGGAACATCATCTTCCCGGTGCTTTTGTGCTTACAGCCCAGCTTCCATTCACAGGGTTTCTCATGCCACCTGCTCTGCTTTCCGGCATACTTTCTGACAGAATTGATAACCATGTGAACGTGCATATTCTGACTGCCATTGTGACCATCCGGATGAACTGCCACCACTGCCTGATGCCCCGGTGCGAATACCGAAAGCCATTGCTTGCCAAATTCCAACGCCTGCTCTATGGTAATGGGATCATTTGGCTCAAAGCTGATGATATAGTGATGCGCCTTTACATCCTTTACGGAATTATTCTTGCCATACAGACGATTGACCTCGATACATTCTGCACCAAAGCTGTCCACATCACAGTTCACACCTACAATCAGATAATTCTCACGCTCTTGTATTCTGCCTTTTTCATACAACACAGGCTTGTTGGTATATTCATCAAACTGGCAGGTAAGATACTCCACCGCCGAAGAATAAAATCGGTTCTTTACTGAGATATGCTTCAAAATCGCCATTAACCTTCACCATCCTCTCCACTTTTGCGCCTACGCTTCTTTCCACAGGCAACATCCTCCAATGCAGGAAGTATTTTAAATTTCAAATCCAACAGCTCCCTTATGGCTTCCTTCAGTTCATAATAAATGCTGTAAAAATCTCCGCCACCATTTAAGTGCTTTGCTATCTGGTTCAGGTTGGAACCAATCTTGCCCAGCTGCATGGAATACTCCTTCAGCAGACTGGTATCACCATAACAAGGAAGCTTTCTTCCTAATGCACACCGTCTGATATATTCCGAGGTGCTAAGCCCGGTCTTTCTTGCCTTCGCTTCAATCTCTTCCTTATCCTCTGCCGAAATACGCATGGACATCAGAACCATATTCTCTTTCTTTTTATCTGTATTTCTCATAAATTCCTCCATTCCGATACACAAAAAAGCAGGTAAATAAATACCTGCTCCCTCGTACCTACAAAATATAAATTTTTAATTGCTACTCCAATAGAATAATTAAACTGCCGGATACGTCAGAAGATTTTCCCCGATGCAGATTCTGCATCTCCCCTCCCGTGCATAGCCTCGCTCCCCTAAGGTCGCTCACCAATGCGCTCGTTGCACTCACGGATATTTCCTTTAGCAGTCTGTTGCGGCTCGTTATAATTCGCTCGCCGAATATATGGAAATGTGTCATACACCTGTCTTACAGAAATCTGCTAATCACATTTCTCATAAGAAATCCTGCTATAGCCTCCGCATCATTTTCCTTAAGAAATCCTTCTTTCGCTGATGCGTGCCGACCTAAGTCGGCATGGGCTCCGGATACGTCGCATAAGGTAGAGCAAGTTCCGCCCTGTATATACACGGGCAGGAACTTGTTGGGGATTTGACATCCCCAAGCCCTAGCTTTTTCGCCTTATGGACATAAAAATAAAGCCTGCAAGCAGACTTTATTTTTTGCCAAAGGCTTGGCTGGCTTCGTAAGAATTTCGTATCACAGCTTTTCCCATAGAAAAAGAACTGTCTTACAGATAAGGTCATTTCCTCATACAAGGCACCTTTTTGTAAGACAGTCCGTCATACTGTGATTTTTCATTTTCTTACTCATCATCCATATCAAACAGACTTCCAAGCATATCTTTTGTGGCACTATCCATAGCATTGGAAGTATCTGCGGCAAGTTCATTATCGGGAACCGTTGGCTCCGGCACATTAGCTGCTACAGCAGAAGGCATTACATTCGGTACAGCAACTGTCATACCATTAGGAACTGCACCAGACATCGGCAACGTAGCCATAGGAACAACTCCCATATTCATCTGCTGAGCCATTGCTCCCAGAACTCCGGCAAACATATTGTTAGCCATATTCTGTGAGGACTCCTGCACCACCTTGGTAAATTCCTCTGCCATGCTTTTGATTGCCTGCTCCATCCATTCTGTGGTTTCCTTTTCCCGAATGCCCCTTTGCTCACTTTCCATAGCAGAAAACAATGCCTGCTTGATAAGCTCTGTCTGATTCAGATATCCCGGCTGGCTGGATTTTGCCTCCAGCCACGCAAGGATTTTTCTGTCACTTTCACATTTCGGATTCAACCGAAAAGATATTGCATTTCCCATAAAAGCCTCCTATCCCAGATTTTCTGCAAGATAACGGTAGCCGATGGCATTGGCTTTCACATCCGTTACATACTGGATGTTTCTGCCCTGCGCTCTGCCAAAACGCTTCATCACACAGGTGCCACCGCCCACATACACAATATTCTCATGCATTAAATCCACCTTAATCTCCCGAAGCTTCGCTTCCACCTCGTCTGCATACTGCTGTAAGCCCTTCTCAATAAAAGGGATAAAGTCAGCATTTACATTGGACTGCTTTCCACGGATAACATCAACAATGTCATCCTCCGGCATTTCACACTTTAACTTGGGAAGGGCTTCCTTTTTGATACGCTCAATGGTGGTAATCAGTCCAAGCTCATAAGTACAGGCATCCTTATCCATAGGGATTCTGTCACGGACGCTTAATATATCCAAGGTCCAGGAGCCCAAGTCCACACATCTGAGTCTGTCCATATCTCCCATACGGTTCGCAATAGCTGCATAACACTGGGCATAAATCTTTACCTTATCCATGAAGAAAGAATAATGCACTCCCTCAAAGGTAAAAGAAATACGCTCCTTATGCCACAGATAATCACGAAACTCCTTACGCTCCGCACCAAACAAGGTCAGAGGCACACCTGCATATAATTCCACATGAGAAGCCGCTGTCTTACCCTGATACTGCAATTCCTTGGCAATCCCTGCAAGGGTCAGCAGAAAATAGTTCTCATTCTCTGTCTTGGTTGCCTGCTTTCCAAGTCTGCCCTGTCCTACGATATACTTTTTCCCTTTATACTCCAAAAGTCCGTTCTTGGTAAGAGGCTCATAATCCACCGGAACTATAGAAGTCTCCATAAAAGTATGCTCGCCCTTAATGGAACTCCAGCCATGATCCAGTGCAATTTTAACAGGTGCCATAGTTGTTTCAGTCATAAATAAATTTTCTCTCATAAAATCCTCTCTTTCTCCGGCATAATAACCGGTCTGCATAATATTTTTGTTTTGTGTTGCAGTCGCTCCTGCATTAGTGATACTTGTAAACAATCTCTCCATAAATAACCTCCTCCGCAAGCTGTTTTGCCTGCTCTCTTATTTTCCACATTTCCATAGTGGAATGTGCATCCTTTGGCTTATGCTTCACCAGATACTTCTCTACAATCCTATCTAACATCTCATAAGCCTCCTCATTTACTTCCTTTGCCCTAATCAGAAGCTGACCCAGCCTAATATGATGACGATACCTGTCAGGGTGGTTTTCCTTCATATAACAAATCCACAGATGACCGTATTTTCCGATATCGGCGGCTGCTACAACCGAAGCCGTATCGGATTTCGTATCAGTATCATCCATACCGATATTCGGATACAAAATACCATCCACCTCTGTATAAGTACCTCCCAGCTTCTCAAACAATGAAATTTCATTACTCATAATCTTAACTCTCCTTCCATAATCCATTTGAATTTTTGATAATAAAAAAAGCCCACATACCTGCATTTCTACAAGTACATGGACTTATACTTTTATCATCCTCATCTGATGATTCCTATTCGTTTGTACTACACACTTTACTACACACTTTTTATGATAAACTACACACTTTTACGATAAGTTACGATACTTTTGCGATTTCTGTAAAAGTGCTGTAAGCCTTGTAAATACGGCGTTTTTCGAGGTTTGGGAGAGTCTTCAAAACAGGACAGCCAAGAATTCGATAAATTCCTTCTTGTACTGTTCCATGTCTCTGCGAATCCTCCTGTTTTCAGGCTTTTTTGCCCTTTTTCCTACACATACTACCATAATCCATATAAAGATTCAATTATTTATTGGTGTACGGCTGTGATATGCCTCTTTCCCTGCACATCTCCACATACTTTTCTTTCTCCAGCGGCCTGCTGCACAGATACCCCTGTATACAAGCCAGTCCTATGCTGCTGAGCACATCCGCCTGATCCTCGGTCTCCACACCCTCAGCTATACAGAACATTCCCAGTTCATTGAACATGTTTATGAGATGACACATAACCGTGCGATCCACCGGATTGACAGTTATGTCATTTATCATGCTCTTGTCGAACTTGATAATGTCAAATCCCATATGGGCAAGCATAGCGACATTTGAGTATTTTGTTCCAAAATCGTCCATCGCGATCCTGAAGCCCAGTTCATGTATATTGTTCGAAATGTTCACCAGAGTATCATGCTCCTGCTCACTGACCGACTCCGTTATCTCTATCTCGACCACATCATGCGGTATTCCGTACCTGTCAACCACTGCTGCTATCTGCTTGGCCACATTGCTCTCTATAAGCGACATTCTGGAAAAGTTACAGGATACCGGGATGTATGGCATTCCCTCTTCATGCCATTTTGCCAGATCTCTGCACACATTCTCAAGCACGTAAAAATCCACATATTTTACAGTCCTGCTCTTCTCAAGCCTGTCGATAACATCCGCTAAGTCATCATTTCCGGAATATCTTACAAGGGCCTCTGCCCCACATATCTTTCCTGACGGATACAGCATCTTCGGCTGATAAAGGACATAGAACAGTCCTTCCTCAAGTTCCTTCTTCACCATATCCTTTTTCAGCGTATTCCACTTCACCGAATGACAGTCCTGCTGTTCATACCAACGCTGTTTCTCAGAATACAGGAGATTTGCCGCATGATCCTCCATCCTGCGGACGTCAATGTTATAGTCTGTCCAGACATACCCGCAACATGCCGTGAACTCACCGTAGAGCAGGTTTTCCCGCAGTCTTGATGCATATACGTTAAACTTCAACTGCTCAATGTTCTCGCATATGATGATAAAGCTGTCATAACCCATGCGGAACACCCTTTCGTCCGGAAACGTCTTCCTTATCCTGCCGACAAGCTGCAGGATCACATCGTCCGCATAATCCGGACCGAACATCTCCGCGATGCCCCTTATCTCATTGATATCCACAGCCACAAGTCCAATACTGCTCAGATTCTTTCTGCCTCTTATATAGTCTATGTAACTGTTCCTGTTAAAGCATTTTGTCTGCTTATCGTGGGTGAACTCAAACTGCTGGTCCTCCTTCAGATGTCTCTGATATATCTCACTTCCGATAAAAGCAGCGAAGTTCTTCATGAGTCTTATGTTTCCATTGTGCTTCTCCGGATTGAACACAAATACCCTGCCGAGCAGTTCATCGTCCACTATGATCGGAACCGCATACAGTGACCATATCCTGCTGTCACTCAGCATCCGTGCAAATTCTGTTTCAGGATTCCTTAATGGATGGGAACGGTCCACTATGAGAACCTCGTCCCTGAGGACTTCCTTCTCCAGTTCATCCCTCATTTTCTGTGTGACAAGAGCCTTCAGACCATCCTCTATCGACTCCTCGTCTGATGATTTCCAGTAATAAAGCTCCCCTGTGCCATCCTGTCCATACTCCACAAGGCAGGCGTTCTTGGAATTGTAGAAAGTTCCCATCACCTCGAGCAGACTGGTATATTTCTCCTCACTGCTCTGCTTTGAAGTTATATTCGCCATGAAATTGACAAGGGCATCCTCTATGTCATAGCTGTCCGCCAGAACCTGTGTTGTCTTATCTATGTCAGACACGTCAACTGCAATCTCAAGCCGGCTCTTTCTTCCGTGCCAGTCAACTATCTTATCCTTCACCACATACAGTCCCTTTGCCTTGCTGTTGTAGTGATTCCATACATAACTCTGTCCGGGAACCAGTATCTCATTAGAACAAAATGGGCACTGGTCATCACCGCCCTGGGTTATCTCAAAGCACTTTTTACCCTTGTAAGAATCGTCGTTCTCCGCAATTCCAAGACTTCTCTTCGCCGCCTTGTTGAGGAAATACATCTCGTGGGTCTTCATGTCAGCAACATATGCTATATCAGATATCTCATCCAGCATAAGACCTTCGTCATCATTGTATGTATATCCGCTGTGATGCGAATCACATGAATGCATATCCGCTGAGTCGGCATAGTCACAGTAACGGTTCTTGCCGCCCCTCTTTGCTGCGTACAACGCCTGATCCGACTCACTGTATAGAAGGTCAAAATCTATACCACCCTCTATCCTGTGGATACTTATTCCCATCGACATAGTATGCGGCAGACTGCAATTGATCGTGGTGAGTCTGGTCTGTATATTCTCAGCCAGCTTATACACGTCCTCTCTTCTGTCGACTATCGGGATAAACAGTGCAAATTCATCGCCGCCCAGTCGTCCTGAGAATCCTCCGGCTGCCGACGCAACCTCCTCCAGCGTCACTGCAACATCACACAGAAGATCATCTCCCGCATAATGTCCAAATGCGTCATTTATATGCTTAAAGTCATCTATATCCATGATATAAAAAGCGCACAGTTCACCCGGGAAAGACTCTAGCATATCCGTAATCTTGTGCTGAAATGTGACATGATTGTAAAGTCCCGTCAGAGAATCCCTCTCCGCCCTGAGCTGAAGCTCCTGACTTTTTATCTTCTCATCGTTTATGGAGTAATATTTGCCGAATATCTTGCGAACCTTTTTCTTGGAGTCCCTGAGAGGAACAAAGAGCACTCTGTACCACTCACATTTGCCTCCGCCATTCAGATCAAGGCGCAGATCACCCATCAGCCTGTCACAGCTATCCGCATCCGCATCAAGGATCTTTCTGAACATGCCGGTCACGGCGTCTCTGTCGTCAGCGTGGACTATCCTGTTAGTGTCGATGCCCTTATAGAAATTCTCATATTTCATGGTGGTGACCATCTCGCCATCCACGACCTTCTTATTTATCAGAGTATCCGTTGGGACATCGTACACGATTATGGACTCTCCGCTTCCCTGAAGTATCAGCCTGAGCATCTCAGACTGCGCCTTGTTCTCCAGCTCCGCTTCCATCTTGCTTGTCACATCGATAAACACCGCACACAGTGCGATGATTCCCTTTTTTATGGACATGACAGAAAGGCAGACCTGTATCCAGAAATATCCCCCGGTATTCACATCCGTAAAGCGGATGTCACGCACCGTGGTCTTGTTACTCGTTATGGTCTCCAGGATCTGCTTCTTAAGGGCAGACCGATCCTCTGGAATGGCCAACATCACGTAGTCACTGGCATATCCACTCATCTGATCCTCGGTCACATTGAACAGCTTATAAAAGCTTTTGCTCATGTACCTGACAGCCGGCTTATTCCCGTGAAGTTCAAATATACCCACACCGCCTGCCAGATTGTCAAGAGTCTTCTCCAGCATCCTTGCGTGATCAGATATCTCCTCGCTGAGCTCCTCATTTCTGCCAAGCGCCTCATCCAGTTCCATGCGGAGTTTTTGTGCATATTTTTCAATATCTATGTTATCTTCCATAACCCAACACCCCTTAAAACTCTTACAGAAGACTTATATCGTTCTATTTTACACAGCCTATCAGCTCATGGATATCGCTGATGGAATTCTTCTTCATATACTCCTCAATACCCTTTATGATCTCCACTGTTGCATAAGGATTGTGGAAGTTGGCCGTTCCAACTGCCACCGCACTTGCGCCGACCATAATCATCTCAAGGGCATCTTCTGTGGTAGCCACGCCGCCCATTCCGATGATAGGAAGCTTTATTGCATTTGCCACCTGGTATACCATTCTGACTGCTATCGGATGGATCGCAGGGCCTGACACACCTGCAGTCTTATTTGCCACTGCAAATGTTCTTCTGTTCACATCTATCTTCATACCTGTCAGTGTATTGATGAGTGATACCGCATCAGCACCACCAGCCTCTGCAGCTCTGGCCATCTCTGTTATGTCTGTGACATTCGGACTCAGCTTCATGATGATAGGCTGCTTTGCCGCTGCCTTGACTGCCTTTGTTATATCGTAGAGAGCATCCGGCTGCTGGCCAAATGCGATTCCACCCTCCTTGACATTCGGACATGACACGTTGATCTCAAGCAGATCCACATCACAATCGCCAAGCTTCTCAACACAGTCAACATAGTCCTCCTTGGACTTTCCACACACGTTGACAATGATCTTTGTATCGTAATCCCTGAGGAACGGTATATCTCTCTTCTTGAACACATCGATTCCAGGATTCTGAAGTCCTATGGCGTTCATCATGCCGCCGTAAGTCTCAGCTATACGTGGTGTCGGATTGCCCGGCCATGGCACATTTGCCACGCCCTTGGTGGTTACTGCACCGAGCTGTGAAAGATCCACGAACTCGCTGTACTCCATGCCTGAACCAAATGTTCCTGAAGCTACTGTTATTGGATTCTTGAGAGTCACACCCGCTATATCCACTGACATATTGATCTTATCTGACATTACAGCTCCACCTCCTCAGCGTAGAATACAGGTCCATCCTTACAGATCCTTCTGTTGTGCACCTGTGAGTGCTCATCTATATCCTTTGTCTTGCATACGCAGGCAAGACATGCGCCCACGCCGCACGCCATCTTCTCCTCCATGGATATCTGGCACTCGATGCCCTTCTCCATGGCGTATGCCTTGATTCCCCGAAGCATAGGAGTAGGGCCACATGCATATATGACAGCACCGTCCACGCCGTATTCCTTTATGGCATCTATTACGTTGCCCTTCACACCGTGCTGTCCATCCTCAGATGACATATACACCTGTGCGTATGGCTCAAATTCCTCGTTCAGGAATATCTCATCCCTGTAGCCGAGCACGACTGACTTCTCACAGTCAAGCTCTTTTGTAAGCTGTAACATAGGTGGGATTCCTATACCTCCGCCTATCAGGATCGCCTTCTTGTCGGACTTCATGAAGCCGTTGCCGAGAGGCCCCAATATATCGACCGTATCTCCAGCCGCAAGCTGTGAAAATTCCTTTGTTCCAAATCCAACCACTCTGTATACAAGGCGGAGTGTTCCCGCCTCCCTGTCTATTCCGCAGAGGCTGATAGGTCTCGGGAGCATCTTGCTGCCATCGTGAGTATATACAGACACGAACTGTCCTGCTATAGCCTGTGAAGCTATCTCTGGAGCTTCAAGCACCAGACTGTATACATCAGTTGCAAGAGTCTCCTGGCTGACCACCTTTGCTGTCATCTTAAGTTTGCCCATAGTCTTCCTCCATCATCATTCTATTATCAGTGTACGGCGGACAAGCCCGGCTCGCCGCACACATTCCGGCTTAATTACGCATCAAGTGCGCCGTTGATATCCTCGATCATGTCAACTACTGCCTGTCTTGAGGCATCTGCATAGTTCTCAGCACCAAACTGTGCATACTTGTCCTGCTTGTAAGCAGCTATGATTCCTCTTGATGAGTTGACGATCGCACCGAGTCTGTCCTCATTGAAGTAGTGTACAAGGTCTGCAGCCTTACCCCCCTGTGCTCCGTAACCCGGAACAAGGATAAATGACTTTGGCATAACCTTTCTCAGCACCTTGCCCATCTCAGGGTATGTGGCACCGACAACAGCTCCAACCGCTGAATATCCTGATTCACCTACAACATCGCTGCCCCATTTGTCAACCATATCTCCGACTATCTCATAGAGTGGACGTCCATCCACAAGTCTGTCCTGGAACTCACCTGATGATGGATTGGATGTCTTGACGAGAACGAATATACCCTTGTTCTCCTCCTTGCACACATCCACAAATGGCTTGATTCCGTCTGTTCCAAGATACGGGTTTACTGTGATGAAATCCTCATCAAATCCAGCATATGTCTTGCTTCCCACCTGTACCTTTCCGATATGACCAACCGCATATGCTGTTGATGTTGAACCTATATCGCCTCTTTTTATATCTCCGATAACGACAAGTCCCTTCTCCTTGCAATAGTCAACTGTCTTCTTGAATGCCTTGAGTCCCTCGATTCCGAACTGCTCATACATGGCTATCTGTGGCTTAACTGCAGGTATAAGATCATATGTAGCGTCAACTATTCCCTTGTTGAACTGCCATATAGCCTCACCAGCGCCCTCAAGTGTCTCGCCATACTCTGCAAATGCAGCTTTCTGGATATGCTCCGGTACATAGTTGAGCATTGGATCAAGTCCAACTACTATAGGTGCATTTGTCTTCTGGATATTCTTTACTAACTTGTCTATCATGATATTTTCTCCTTAAAAATTATTTTTTCTCTAAAACTGTTCCTCGTCACAGGCATAGCTTCCGAGGATCGTAAACTCCTCCGTCTCGTTCATGAGCTGGAACACTAAAGCCTGTATATCCTTCTTCAGTAAATTGGCAGACAGCTCCACATAGAATCTGTAATTCCAATGCTCCTGCCTGTTTGGCGCCGAGTGTATCTCTGTGAGGTTCACCCCGTAATCAGAGATCATGGACAGTATGCTGCTGAGACTTCCGCTCTTATTCTTACATACGAACATCACCTTCAGCCTGTTGTGGTTCTCCTCCACTATGAGGTGGTCTGCAAATGTGACAACCTTCTTGTTGTGTCCATTCTCATTTACAATGTTACATCTGTATATATACAGCTTGTTGTTGGTGAGCACCTCGTGAAGCGCATCCGAAACTCCGTAGCTTATGTCCTCAAGTATTCCCATTCCGGCGTCTACCTTGCCAGTCTTTATGAGCTCATACACCTCATCGTATGAGTCCACCGCAATGACCTTGTCCCTCGAGCATCCCTGACAAATGTACAGCTCCGGCTTTATCATCGCCACCGCATCTATGTCAGGCTCCTTCACATCATACTCCACATCCAGACAGTTCCTGAGCTCCAGAGTCCTTCCATACTGGTACTTTCTGCTTATCTCCATGATCCTCTTGATAAGCGCCGTGTACTCCATCTTGATGTTATCATCCACATCCCCTGTGAGATTGGATATGATGGCCTCCTCGCGGTCTGGCTTATATATGTCATCCTCGGTCTCTGCCTTGACCTGAGCAACATTGTCCGCAAGAACCATTCTCTCCTTGAAGAGCTGCTTGATCTCCTTGTCGACCCGGTCTATGTTCTTTCTAACATCTGCTAATGTCATTCTGCATCCTCCAGTCAGCATCGGTAATGTGATGCTCATAGTCTTTTTTAATATACCATCTGCCCCACTCTAATTCAAGGCTGCCAATACTAAATGCGCTCTAAAAAGGCCACAGGAAAAGGAACATAACCGCTGCCACCAGCACTATCCCTATCACAAAGCCCATTATTATCCTTCCCCTTGTGCTCTTTGATCCCCATATAATAAGAAGAGCTGCCAGTGCGCCGCACATATCTATAAGCACATCCGTGCCCCTGCCTGCCCTGTCAGCGACAAAGAGCTGATGAATCTCATCGGAGCACGCATAGACAAATGTTATCACAACTGACCATATATACACGCCAGCCGAAGTCATCCTTCCGCCGGCCTTTCTGACCGCCAGGGCCAGCAGAGCCAGAAGGATTCCATATTCCGTCATGTGTGCACCCTTTCTGACCATGATCTCCACCACTCCCGTCATCCTGTCAACCACGGGCGCGGAATCATTTCTCACCTTCTGGAACAACCCCACTATAAAGTCTGTCATGGGGTTGCTCACCGCCGACGAGTCATCTCCTGTTCTGGACGACATGTAAAATATGAATATCATCCACAGCACTGCCGGAATTATATATATGTACTTTTTCTCATTCTTTTTTGTTTTCTTTGCCATAAAATCACCACCATGAATGAGTATACCATAAAAAATGTCTAATTTTTTTTGATTTTGCCTTTTTTACTTGAAATATTTGTTTTTTACCTGTACTGTAGAAAAGTGAGGTATTGAAGTGGTTATGTATAATTCATAACAAATAAAAAAAGTGAGGTAACATTATGGCAAGAACAAGGAAAAAGGGGAATCCCATCGTATCAGCAGTTGTTTTCGGTATATTCGGAATAGTTCTTTTATTCCTGGGTATACGAACATTTATCGGTTTACACGGAAAGCTTCTAAACGTTACTACATGTGACGAATCGGAAGTTAAACCAGGAGTGTATGTGGAGGGAACACTCACCTACGGATACGGAGCTTACATTGAGAAGACTACAACGTACAATCACGTGGTCACCAAGACCGACGGATACTACTATCTCGTTGATATCTGCGACAAGAATGAAGACGGCTCAAAAAGAGACACATCCAAGTGGATCGGAATATCGATCTCCAAGAGTGATGACGCCAAATTTGACGCGATCTCATCTGCTGACGATGCAGAACCAGTCTACATAACAGGAGTCATCCGCAAGAACAGCGACAAGGTGCAGGGCTTCCTTGACGACTACATCACCAAGTATGTCGACGCATACGCACAATATTATGGATACACTCCTACAAGTGAGGACTATGCGACCGCAAAGGCAGAAGCTTTTCCTTACTATATAGAGATGGTTGACTCTTCAGATTACATATTCAAGCTTGTCCTCGGAGCTGTATTCCTACTGGCAGCAGTGATCATGATCCTGAAGGCAACAAGAAGCAAGAACACCATCAGCGCATCTGCACAGCCAGCAGGCACAGGTTACTATGACGGTACAGGCGATTTCAACGGCGTGTACACTCCGGGCAGCACAGGCAGCCCAAATAACGGCAGCTATACACAGCAGTACGGCACTACAAACAGTGGCAGCTACGGCACTGCAGAACAGACACAGGCACCGCAGACGTCTTACAGTGATCCGTTCTACTCACAGCAGCCGGCAGCTTCAGAGCAGGATGCCCACGCATCTAATCCTTATACAACAACAAGCTCAACTACATCTTCCTCTTCCTTCAGTCTCAAGAAAGATGAGTAACAATTAAATAGCACACATAAATCTAAAAAAGGTATATACGGATCGCAGCCTGACTGCTTTCCGCATATACCTTTTTTAGATTTATGTGTAAGACTGACTATCCTTATGAATAATCTTTACCTTCTTCTTACTTACCGAAGTATCTGTCAAGAAGTCCCTTGAGAGCCTTGCCGTGTCTTGCCTCGTCTCTTGCCATCTCATGAACTGAATCATGGATCGCATCCAGATTGTTCTTCTTAGCGCACTTTGCAAGATCTACCTTTCCTGCTGTTGCACCGAACTCGCAGTCAACTCTCCATGCAAGATTCTTCTCTGTTGAAGCTGTCATGTTCTGCTCAAGGTCTGATCCAAGCATCTCTGCGAACTTAGCTGCATGCTCAGCCTCCTCGTACGCTGCCTTCTCCCAGTAGAGACCGATCTCAGGATAGCCCTCGCGATGTGCTACACGAGCCATGCAGAGATACATTCCAACCTCTGAGCACTCTCCCTCGAAATTAGCCTTGAGCTGCTCGTAGATATACTTCTTGTCCTCATCGCTGATCTCTGGATTGTTCTTAACTGTCTCAGCATATACACCAAACTCATGCTCTGCTGCAAGTGTGAGCTCTCCCTCTACCTTCTTGAACTTATCTGCTCCTGCGTGACAGATAGGACACTCTGCTGGTGCCTGCTCTCCCTCATAGATATAACCGCATACTGTACATACAAACTTTGCCATAACTTAATTCTCCTTTTCTCTTTTAAATAATCTAATCAATATCCATCATTGATCGTTAAAATATATTCTGTCTTCTTTGTTGATGTTTATTTATCAACTATATCTTATTATACCTATTTTTTGATCAAAGTCAACCCCTATTGGGAATGATTCTTAATTATTTTTTTAGTAGGTTGTTGATTATATATACAAGACTTGTAAATTATATACATTACATTATTGGGATTACATCCTGTTAAGGTCCAATATAAATAGAAAAAGAGGATCGATACATTCATATATCAATCCTTCTTATACTCTTCTGTATATTCTCTATATGTCGCTATATAGCATCATTATCCGGCTAGCTCTGTCCCAGCATTATCTTCTTGAGAAGATATTCATATCCCGTGATAGGTATAGGCTTGCTGTAGTAATAACCCTGAATGTAGTGGCATCCCCACTCTCTCAGGTATTCCTTCTGCTCAAATGTCTCAACACCCTCCGCAAGACTTCTGATTCCCAGATGCCTTGACATGGCAAGGATATCCTGTGTCATGAGCATGTCCTTGTTGTTCGGCTCGCCGGTGGCTATTCCGTCAATAAAGCTCTTGTCTATCTTGATTATATCCAGCGGCATATCCTTAAGAAGTGCCATACTGGAGTATCCTGTTCCAAAATCGTCCATGGATATCTTGAAGCCCTCAGCCTTCAGATCCTTGAGCACCTTTATCAGATACTGCACGTCAGCGAAATCTGCACTCTCAGTTATCTCAAAGTCTATAAGCGAGTGATCCACTCCGTATTCATCGACTATATCACACAGTATATATATAAGATCCGGTCTCGATATCTGGTGTCTCGAGAGGTTACAGGATATCGGGTAGAGCGGGTAGCCAAGCTCCTTCCACTCCTTGAACTTCTTGCACACCTGTCTCAGCACATATCTGTCTATGATGTCTATAGTTCCGTCAGTCTCAAACTGCGGCACGAAATACTTCGGCGAGAGAATATCTCCGCCCTTGTAGAACCATCTTATCAGAGCCTCAGCACCGGTCAGGGTGTCGTTCTGTGGATTGTACTTCGGCTGAAGATATACCATGAGATCCTCATTCTCTATGGCATCCGGGAGCTCCAGCTTGTACTGCTGTGCCATGATGTATTCCTTCTTCATCTCCGATGTGTATATCTTTATCTCATTTACATTGGTCTTGATACACTGGAGGTGTGCCATCTGCGCCATGTCCTCAACGCGCATTGACATGTTGAGTTTCTCGAATTCATCATAGAATACGATACCACAGCTATAGAATATCTTATACTTCCTGTTCGACGGAAGCTGTCCTATCTCCTCAAAGAATGTATATAGCCGGTTCATTATCTCATCCTCCGGCATATACTTTATAATCATGGCAAAATCGTCACTCTCACACTTTGCAGAGTACAATATCCAGTCCTGCTTGGTCATAGCGTCACATATATATCTGAACAGATCCTTCGCCACCTCACGGCCCATAACGTTGTTGATGAGCCTGAAGCCCTTTATGTCGAATCTGGCAAATATAAACTGATCCAGTCCTATATATTCACACTGCTCAAGCTTCTCCTTGAGCCATGTCCAGTTGTAATGTCCGGTGGCAGGCTCCCTGTATGCTATCTCATAGAGATCTCTCTTACTCATGTTGTCAAGAGTCAGCATCTCCTCCGTCTTGGTCTTCTTGGACCATACCGGAATCTCCACGCACAGACTGTCTGCGCTCTCCATGTAACATATATATGGAAGCTTGTGGTTAGAAACAATGTGCAGCTTCTCCGTCTCTATATACAACTTGGCATATGAATACGCCATGGTCATGAGTCTCGGTATATCCTCTATCAGAGATATATCAAATCCCTTTATATCCACAACGTCGAATCCCGGAACCGTGATGCTCACACAGTTCTGAGGAACCACCTCCATATCACTGTATCCTATCTCCACTCCTCCACACAAACGCGAATATCCGGCGTCCATCATCTTCTCAGGCATATAAAACAAAGCCCTGTTTGCCAGCGGCCTGTATATGTTGCTAAAGCACTTGTACCAGTCATAGCCATTCTCCTGACAAAAATCGTCAAATCCCTCTGACTCTCTGGACCTCAGCACGTAAAGTTTTCTCTTTGGTTTGTATGCCTTTGACCATTGATGTTCCATAATATATCAATTACCTCTGTTCTGCCCTAAGGCCATAGTATTGCAATTTTCAATCTTTTTCATTCTATCACATATCCATCTTTTGGGCTATACTTATTATTTTTTTGTTCTGGAAAATAAATGGTTAAGTTTCGATTTTTTTCGTTGAATTTTTACCATATTTTTGTTAGCATAGATAAGGTTTTTCAATTATAATTAATAGGAGGCAAAAACGATGAAAAACAGGTTATTTCTAGGTCTCGGCACAGTCATCTCAGTTCTTGGGCTGTCACAGGTAAGTGCCCTGGCGGCAGACAGCGAATCCGGTACTGAAACACTCGGTGCTACGCTTCCACTTACATGGTGTATACCATTTGTGTGTATGCTTCTGTGCATAGCTGTTATGCCCCTTATCGCCGGTGAGTGGTGGGAAAAACACAAACAGTGGGCTGTTGCAGGCTGGTCTCTTTTATTTTTAATTCCATTTGCCATATTCCATGGCTTTGGTACGATGGGCGAACAATTGCTCGAGGTAATGATCGGTGACTATCTCACTTTCATTGTATTGCTTTTTGCCCTGTTCTGTGTGGCAGGCAATATATCTCTTGAAGGCGACCTGGTGGGAACACCGAAGCTCAATGTTCTGCTTCTACTGATAGGTACTCTGCTGTCAAGCTGGATCGGTACTACCGGTGCAAGTATGCTGATGATCAGACCTATCATAAAGGCAAATAAATGGAGACGAAGAAAGGTTCAGATCATTGTATTCTTCATCTTCCTCGTTTCAAATATTGGTGGCTGTCTCACCCCTGTCGGTGATCCTCCACTTCTGATGGGATTCATGAATGGTGTTGACTTCTTCTGGAGCCTCAGACTTGCAAAGGTCATGGTTGTCAATCTCATCATCCTGCTGACTGTATTCTTCTTTCTCGACACAAGAGCGTACAAGAAGGATATCGCAGACGGCAGACAGAAGCCGGTATTCGATGCGGATACCAAAAAGCCAATCAGACTTAAGGGCGCTCACAACATTATATTTCTTGTAATGATCGTAGGCGCAGTTATCCTCAGCGGTGTTCTTCCTATGAAGTTCCCTGCATTTGCAAAGGGTATCAATTTCTGTGAGGGCGTAACACTCTCATGGGCTGCTATCATCGAGATTGTGATCATGCTAGCAGCGGCTTTCCTCTCATTCAAGACAACGAGCAAGAAAGTCCGTAAGGCCAACAACTTTACATGGGATGCTATACAGGAGGTTGCCATACTGTTCATAGGTATCTTCATCACTATGATCCCAGCACTCCTGATCCTCAAGGCACGTGGTTCTGAGCTCGGACTTACACATCCGGCACAGTTCTTCTGGATGACAGGACTTTTATCAAGTTTCCTTGACAATACACCTACCTACCTTGTATTCTTCACCACCGCTGCTTCTAGTGGATTTACAGAGGGTATAAGCACTGCTATGGGTGTAGTTCCTCAGGTCATGCTGATGGCTATCTCCTGTGGTGCCGTATTTATGGGAGCCAACACTTATATAGGAAACGCACCTAACTTTATGGTACGTTCAATAGCAGAAGAAAATGGTATCAAGATGCCTTCATTTATAGGCTACCTCGTATGGTCAGTTGCTATTCTTGTACCTACATTCTTCATAGACACATTATTATTCTTCTTGTAATCTAAGGGGGTTTTTGTATGAACGAATATGTTGTAAAAGGTGATAATAAACTTACGGTCGGTATTGGCTGGGATGCCAAGAAGGTCGACCTCAAGAAAAAGATTAAGATTGCCATAGACAATATCATGAGTGCTACATCAGAGGACACATATGACCTCAATCTTGCAGCTATTGTTGAACACAACGATGGTTCCGACCCTGAGCTGGTATTCTGGGGCCACAAGTACAGCAGAAGCGATTCTGTTGTTCTGAAGGGCGATGACAGGACCGGTGAGAAGGAAGGAATCGATGAGGAGATGCGTATCTACCTTGACAGAGGTGAGAATGTTGGAAGGATCATCCTCTTCCTCTACATCTACAACGGTAACCTTCACAAGCAGTGCCTGGCAGAGGTGGACAACGTATTTGCACTGATCAAATGCAAGCACACCGAGAAGGTCTATGTTCGTGAGGATGCCATCTTCAAGGCATGTGAGGATGCAAAGCACAATAACTGCTATGTATTCGGCGAGATTCTCCACAATGGAGATGAGTGGGTTGTAAGGGAGAGATCCCAGTTCCTGCCATACGACAAGTCCGAGGATATATTTGAGTATTACACATCAAGACATTACGTTCCTGAAGAAGACGACTAATATTTAATGTAGCTAAAAGCCCCCTGCCTCCGGTGTAAATAACCGAAAGCAGGGGGCTTTCTTCATTGTGATCTATAATTCTATATTGCGCTACTTTATATAATTCTCTATAGCTTTTGAAGCTCTGTATCTGGAGAAGTTAAAGCTTCTGATATAGCCCTTGTCATCATTCTCCTCAAGCATCTTCTCAAGCCTCTCTCCCACCGTGTCGTCTCTCCAGTAGTAGGTGTCCTCGCTATATTTCGACATCACTTCCTCCATGACCATTTCGGGCGTAATGTCTTTTGTCCTGAAATAATCGATCAGATATGGAACTCCGTCATTACCTATATCCATCACATACTCAAGATCTATCTTCTTTCCACTGTGCGCCTGACTGATATTGTACTTTGTTATCACTGCGCCAGGTCTGATAAATGCATACAGCGCGAACATCACCAGAACCGTCATAAATATGTATCTGAACAGCGGCATATTTCTCCAGAACAGGCTTATGATAACACCGAGCATCACTATAGACGTGACTATCAGCGCCCATATGGTATTTATTCTGAGGTATGTTAGATCATATTCCGCAATGTACATGGACAGCCTCACAGCTGATGAGGCAATCATTATATATGTACATATGCACATCATGAGCAGTGACACGTTGAGCACCAGACTCTTTCTGAATATAGCACTAAATATCAGCACCATACACACATTTACAACCGCTACAAAGAGCAGCTGGAAGAAGCCCTGTCTTGCATACTCTGCGTATGTCATATCGTCCGGAAGTCCTGCGCTGTTCATGAACAGATACACTATCTGAACAACGGCAAATATCAGATAGAACGCTGTGAGCACTATCGTTATAGTTATACCTGTCACTGCATTGTACTGCCCCTCCTTCGGAGCATTTGCACCAAGATCTCTGCGGCCCGCCTTGACAATAAATCCATATACAAACAGGAATATCACAGCGGCAAACAGAACTATCTTCACTATATCCCACGAGAAGAACAGTTTGCCAAATATGTCCTTTATGACCTTTGCAAACACAGGATCTGCCGAAGACAGCAGATTGAGCACGATCACCAGTATCGGAAGTGCTATCACACATCCAAGAAGTATGTACATCAGCTTGGAATTTCTCTTTTTGCCGGTTATCTCACGCTCCGCCTTTCTGTCGGCAAATGGCATGTTTACATACCCTATCGATCCAAAGAACATCTCGAAAAATGAGAATATTCCCTTGAATATCCCCTGCTTTTCAGTGTCATTGAAGTATGTCATAACCGCATACATCTCTGTAGCGATTATTCCCACATTACATCCAAATATGATATATCCCTCGTCTGTGAGACTCAGGGCAACCGACATCATGAACACAAGAATATAATATGGGATCAGTATACTCTGTTTCGACAACGCAGCTCCAGTGGTCATGGCCTCACGGTCTGCACCAATGTTCTTCTCATATCGTACCATGCATGTACTGATAAACACTATTGATACTATCGAAAGCACAGCCGACAATATACTCGACCAGTTGCTGTACAGACATGCCGCACATATGATCGCATATACCAGTACCGGAATACCAAACATCCTGAATCTGTTCGGAGACACCGCAGGATTTCTCCTCTGCGGCGGTCTGGCATTCATGTTCATATAACCCTGAGGTGGCGGCGGGGGCATCCCCGGGCCTCCATTCATGTTCATATACCCTTGCGGTGGTGGCGGGGGCATCCCCGGGCCTCCATTCATGTTCATATACCCTTGCGGTGGCGGCGGGGGCATCCCCGGACCTCCATTCATGTTCATATACCCTTGCGGTGGCGGCGGGGGCATCCCCGGACCTCCATTCATGTTCATATACCCTTGCGGTGGCGGCGGGGGCATCCCCGGACCTCCATTCATGTTCATATACCCTTGCGGTGGCGGCGGGGGCATCCCCGGACCTCCATTCATTCCATTGTTAAAATTCTGTTCGTTCATCCCAAACCCTCCATTTTTTCACCTTGAACCACTTTGAGCTACTCTACAAGTGCCATCTCATCAAGCCCCACGATCCTGTCCATACACACCGGTGCTGTCAGCCTGTAGGCAAAACTTGCAGACTCGAACAGGCAGTATAATTTGCCATTATACGAATATATCTGCTCCAGCTTCTGCGGGAGCTTAACCACCTGTCTCGGTGTCTCTGTGCCGTAATTCACACTGGACAGCTTACCTATATCTGTATCGTATACCTCTATCCTGGATTCATCTATACCATATGATATAGAGAATATTATCTCATTTTTGTACACCTGAAGCCCCTGCACCCTTCCTGGTATATAGAAAGCCTCGTCCTCCTCCGAGGATATGGCGGTGCCGCCATTTACGATCTCGTAGCTGGCTGCCATGCTGTAGCTGTTCTTATCCTTTCGCCAGTAGCCCGCATATATATGTCCGTCATATATCGTGATAAATGACGTTGCAGGGAACATGACGCTACATGTGTTCCTGTATTTTATCGGCTTTCCCTGAGCCACATCGTATTTCTCTATGGAGTCCAGCGTAAGACATGATATGGATGCCTTCCTGCTCCTGTCCTCATCCTCATCGATCATATACGAGGAAACCCACAGCACATTATTCTTCGTATCATACGCAAGTCCTCCGGCATGTGTCGTGTCCTTGAGAACCAGTGTTTTAATATATTGCCCGGTCTGTGTATCAAGAACAAATATCACAGATTTGTGTTTCTTCGTCTTGCAATATGCACTGACAAATGTATACTTCTTCGTCACCGCCAGCCCCTGTGGCGTCATGGACGTGCAGTTCTCTATCTCCCTCGACTCACTGCCTATCGTATCAGCATACGCAAGTCCCGGAATGATCATCATGCCATAATCGGTATCCCTGTTCTGGGCATACATACCCATATGATAGAATTCCGGTTCAGTCGACATCTCCCATATCTGCAAGAAATTCGACTTGTTGTCAACCGCATAGGTGCTGGTTCCGGAATCATTTCCCGATATCTCGAAGTTTCTGCAGTACACTCCGCCATACAGCCATATCACGCAGATTCCCCCGACATAACACCATGCAAATATCTTCACAAGTATCCTTCTCGACTGGACTGTCGACAAAAGTGCCGCCATGACCATCTGACTTATTATGGTTATAAGCATCATGGCATTCGTCAGCATATCTCCATGGCTGACTATCTGAAGCGGTACGCCTATCATCATAATCCAGTAGGCCTTCTGTTTCACCTTAATTCTTATTACACCATTCCAGCCTTCCCGCTTCATGCCCCACACCTGCAGTGACTGCCATACAACCACAAGGCCATATACGATGCACGCCACAAGCAGGAGCTGCCTGAGCACAGCAACAGCCGTTATCTCAAGGGCCTCACCATTTCTGTAAAATGCCATATAGTACACACCCTGTGCGAGCTGCCATATCCTCCACGCCATCATGGCGAACATCGCAAGCGCTGCAACAAATGCAAATGTGTTGGTAACAGTTCTTCGTCTGACACCCTCACGATGTTCCTTCATCTGTTTGCGCAGACGTTTCTTTGCCCTTCCCAGCTCCTTTATGTGCTTTTTACACTTTCTGATCCTTCTGCGTTTATAGAACAGCACCTTGTACGGTGCGCGTCTGTTCTTCAGCTCTTCATATTCTTCCCTAAGTCTGTCATACCGTTCCGACTCCTCATGAAGATCCGTTCTGGTCGCCCTGAGTGCAGAACGACACATAACGTACCCCTCAAGATCTATCTGTGCCTGTTCTTTCAGCTTTTCAGCCTGAAGTTGAAGCTTCTCTTCTCTGTTCAATTTCTTAGCCCTGTCTGTCATGAAAATCCGCTCCTGTCCATCAGCCTCTTTACTCAAAGTACCGTTTTATTTTGTCCTCCACCAAATTCGAACCGATCACAATTATGATCTCCTGCCCGTTCTCTATAGGTCTCACCTCGGTCTTTTTTACCGTGGCGTTGAGCTCTATCCATCCGGTGTCATTTACAGGGAGAAAACCCTTGATTCTAAAGACATCTCCGCATTCCTTATCCGCAAATATATCCCTGACTATCGTCTCAAGCCGCTCCTGAGGCATGACCTTATTCATGATATATACCGAGTTAAACACATCACTTTGTTTGAACCATAATTTTACATAGTCGTTTAATTTGTATCCGGTTGACATAAAACCTTCAAAGTCATCGTCCGTGAAATCATCCCAGTTCTTCTCCAGAACATCATCGCCGAACTGACGCTTACACTGAAATTCGGTGAGCACTTCATTGATATATTCTATTGTGCTCCTCTTCTCATCCTCCGATGCATCCTGAACCTTGCTCATCACCAGAGTTCCACAGTTCGCAACCTCAGACGCAAGCACATATCTGGACTGTCTGCTCATGTCCCGGTCAAGTCCGGCATCGACTATGGAAATGATGCATCCAACCTCATACCATCTGTCTAGTGGCTCCTCGTGGAGGACGTCAAAGAATTCATCCACATCAAATATTCCGGAAGGCTCAACAATGACTCTGTCATAGCCGCTCATCCCCATCGCTATGAGCTTTGTCTTGAACCTTCTCTTGTGACAGTCCTCGCCGCAGCCACCTGCCACCATTTCAGCATGACAGTTCTCGCCCATCACATCCTGAAGAAGCATCATGTCCACGTTGACTGCACCATAATCATTTTCAAGGATTCCGACATTATATCCTTTGCCAACAAGGTAGCTCACATACTTCTTAATAAATGTCGTCTTGCCTGAGCCCAGAAAGCCCGTTATCAAATCTATCTTTACCATATGTCCACTCTCCTTATCTACGCGCGTTACCAGCTTGATCTCACATGAAATCCGCTGTCATTCTCCAGAGGTATCTCCCTGACATCCATATCCTCTATAAATATATATCTGTCATTTCTGAGAACTGCTATCACCTTGTCTATAGCCTCAGGCAGCCCCTGAGCCTCCATCTCAACAGAATCATCATATCTGTTGCACACCCAGCCGGTGACTCCGTACATGGATGCAGCATAGCTCGCCCTGTATCTGAAGCCAACTCCCTGCACTCTTCCTCTGAATGTATAATGTCGTCTTATCTTGTCCATATCTATATGTCCCATCTCTGTTATGATCTTCTCATATCTTACATTTTATATCCTGCTGCCCGCATCTTACACATCATGTTCAGCATCGTACTTTTCTGCGTCATACACGATATTTCCACCACAGATTGTATAGTGAACCCTTCCCGGGAGAGTCCATCCGGCAAATGGACTGTTGGATGCCTTTGACGCAAAGCTGTTCACTGTCCACTGCTCATTCTCGCCAAATATGACTATATCCGCAGGAGCTCCCTCTGCTATCTTGCCCGGTTCCATGCGGTAAAATTCTGCAGGATTCCTGCTCATTAGTTCCATGAGCTTCATGAGTGAGATATATCCAGGCTGTACAAGGGAATATATTCCAAGGGCAAGAGATGTCTCAAGCCCTGTTATTCCACTTGGCGCCTTGTCAAACGGTCTCGCCTTCTCCTCACTGCTGTGCGGAGCGTGATCCGTCACTATCATATCTATTGTGCCATCCTGTATTCCCTCTATGATCTGTCTTCTGTCTTTCTCAGTTCTGAGTGGAGGATTCATACGCGCCATGGTTCCGTACTTCAGCACAGCATCCTCTATAAGGGTGAAATGATGTGGAGTTGCCTCCGCATGTACGTCCGCTCCAAGCTTCTTTGCAGTTCTCACTATATCCACGGAATTGCCTGAGCTTATATGCTGTATGCACACTGATGCACCTGTGTGAAGTGCAAGGACGCAGTCCCTTGCAACCATAATATCCTCCGCTGTGCGGGATGCACCGCCGTATCCAAGCTTTTCTGATACTTTTCCTTGATTCACTCCCGGCTGTACAATGAACAGCGGATCCTCTTCATGAAGACTCACCGGAAGATCAAGATCCCTTGCCTTCTCCATAGCCTCAAGAAGAAGCTTCTCATCCATGATTGGGATTCCGTCATCGGTAAATCCTGCTGCACCTGCAGCCGCAAGACTGTCCATGTCCACGAGTTCCTTGCCAGCAAGGCCCTTTGTGACTGTGGCTGTCTGAACTACATGTATTCCGGTCTTTGCACCTTTATCCTGTATATACTTGAGAGTCTCAAGGTTATCCACCGCCGGCTTTGTATTCGCCATACATACCACCATCGTGAAGCCTCCTCTTGCAGCGGCGGCGGCACCTGTCTCGATGTCTTCCTTGTACGTAAATCCCGGATCGCGGAAGTGTACATGTGTGTCTACCAGTCCCGGTGCAACTACAAGTCCATCTGCATCGATGACCTCCGCACCCTCTGCCTCCAGATCGTATCCTGTCTTAACTATGTGATTGCCGTCGATGAGCACATCCATGACCTCGTCTGTATGGGTGACCGGATCAACGACTCTTCCATTCTTTATCAATAACATTTGCCTGTTCTCCTCTATATAAATATTTTATTACTGTCTGTATGTGTTCTGCGGATCATACTGTGATGACTGACCGTAATGTTACTGCTGACCGTAGCCGCTATACTGATTATTCTGCTGTGACTGCCAGCCATACTGGGTCTGCTGGCTGTAGCCATTCTGCTGATCGTACCGCTGTGGCTGACTGTAGCCACTTGACGGCTGATTGTACTGTCCTGGCTGTTGAGTATAGCTGCCCGGCTGATTGTACTGCCCCGGCCGCTGACCGTAACCGCTCTGCTGACTGTATCTGCTCTGCGGATTATACTGCTGACCATACCGGGTCTGCTGGCCGTAGCCACTCTGCTGATTATTGTACTGTCCCGTCTGGCCGTATGCATTTGTCCGTATGGTGTTCTGCCTCTGGCCATATACATTTGACTGATTGTACTGCATGTTCTGCCCGTACATATTTGGCTGATTGTACTGCATGTTCTGCCCGTACATATTTGGCTGATTGTATCCACGCATAGGTATATATCTGAAATTATACGGATTCACCCATATAGGATTTACCGCTATGATATGATCGTTCTTTGCCGCATGGGATATGAGCAGGAACATCAGAACCACCGACAGGATCAGAACCAGTATGCACAGGATCACGCTGGTGTCATCAATCGACAGCACAAAATCATACAGTCCGTGTATTCCCATGGTGCTAAAATACGCTATCAGCATATTGCCTGCGGCACCCTCGCCCTTGTTCGCATTCTCTCTCGCCTTTGAGTAGAAATATCCCATGATAACGCCGCATGAGCAGTGAAGTGGGATTGCTGTCACAGCCCTCAGGATTCCGAGTCCTATTCCACCCTGGAATACATACAGGATATTCTCCAGTGTTGCAAATCCGAGCGACGAGCACACGCCATATATAACGCCGTCATAGCTGTGGTCAAAGTTCTTATTTTTCCATGTAAGTATTAACATTCCAAGGAATTTGCCCAGTTCCTCGATCATCGCCACTATAAAGAAGCAGTTGACCAGCTCATAAACCGCCGTTCCGGATTCCAATCCCATGTAGTATAACAATACGCCCCCAACCAGCTCCACGACTACTGCCGGTATCGTGCTGACAGCTCCCAGAACCGCAAGCCATACTAGCAGGCTCATTGGATCCCTGCTATTCTTATTTCTTATGACTACAAATAACAGCAGTAACACCGAAGGTAATACTGCAAGTCTCAATGCAAATGCACTCATCCTTTACTCTCCCTGATATTTTCTTCCGTATAAATATATATACATATTAAAGATACCATTTTTAGCGTGAATCCACAATAAGCAGAGGCCTTTACCGACATTTTATTTCATTAATTAACTTTAATTTAGCCTAAATACAACTCAAGGCAGGTCATTCCATTTCAGAAGACCTGCCTTGAACCAATTTTCAAATGTATTCAGTTACGACTTACTGTGTGACATCAATATCTCCGCTACTAGTCTCGATATTGCACTTTCCATCCGCCCCCTCAACCGAGTCCGGTACATTTACATCACCGCTGGATGTCTTTGTATTGTATTCATACTTCATTTCTGAGCCAATGCCGATCGATACATCACCACTGGTTGTCACGACATTGATCTCAGAAGCATCACAGTCTCTAATCATTACGTCACCACTTGACGCACGACCGTTTATACGTTTTGCCTTTATACTGCCAGATGTGATATTGCCACTGGAGGTCTTCAGATCAATATTATCCATCACCACATCACCAAGACTGACGTCACCACTGTTTGCTGATATTCTTGTATCCTTTGACGATACACTGTCAAGCTTAATGTCACCACTGCTGGTCGCCACCGTCAGAGCATCTGCATTTGCACCATTTACGATCACATCGCCGCTGGCGGCCTCTATATCGATATTGCCTATCGCCAGATAATATTCCATATCCACGTCACCGCTGCTGGTCACGATCTTCAAATCATCGTACTCCATGCCGGCCAGATACACCGTCACGGACGGCCATGCTCCAGAGTACATACCAATGGAAATGTTAAATGCCGCGTTTCTACTGTCATCTGCGGTTATCCTGAGCACGCCATCTGATATATCTACATGATGTGTCAGATTCTCGCAGTCATAATACTCCACATAACTTGTATCTCCACTCGCCTTCTTCACGGCAACATCCACATCTGATGCGCTTTTTACATCAATTGCAGTGAATTTATCTTTTATATCAACAGTCTTCTTTACGTAATTAACCGGCTCCGATGTCATGTGTGCCAGATTCACAGTCACATTTGGCCATCTGAATCCATTTACAGCAAGTGCTGAGATCACAGTGATAATGCCTGCCACGATCATGACCGATGCAACAATAACAGCTTTCTTTGTTCTACTCATGACTATTTCTCCTTTACAAACATTCTCTTTATACCATTCACACTGGCCTTGCAGACCTTAAATATACCAACCGTAACAGGCTTAACCGATACAACAAACAATATCGCTATACCAACTCCTATGAGTGCTGCTCCGAGCATGAGAACTGCTGTATAAGGGCTGTGGGCCACGAACAGAGGTATGGTACATATCAATCCGCCTATTCCCGCAACCACAAAGCTGAGCACTACCGCATAGAATGATATAAGAAGTGCAAATGCAACTATCCACAGTGTGAGCAACAATACCGCCGCTGTAATGAGAAGTGGTATCCACACCGGAGAACCAAGTACTATGAGTATGACCTCCCATGCCTTGAGCTCGTGCTTTGGCTTGATCTTCTCCTTCACAAGCTTCGTGAGCGGCATCTCCTCAAGTATCTGCTCCACAGCAGCCTCCGGAGATCCCATATCCGCCACAGCCTCCTCCTCGGAAAGGCCGTCCTCCACGCGGTCATCTATCATCTCACTGTAATAATCCATAAACCTGTTCACATCATCGGCCGGCATCGCACTGATCCTGCTTCTTATTGCCTCCAGATATTCCTGTTTATTCATCTCTGACTTCCTCCTTCACAATAAATCTGTATATGGATTCCAGTTCCTTCCACTCTTCCTTGAACTCTTCTATCCTGGCTCTTCCGGCATCCGTAATATGATAATACTTTCTGAGTCTTCCGTTGTGCTCCACGGAATGAACCGTGAGCAGTGCTCCCGCCTCAAGTCTTCTGAGGATAGGATAGAGTGTGGACTCTGATATCGTCACATACGGCTTCATATCTTTGATGATCTGATATCCATAGGAATCCTCGTCCTTGATGGCCGCAAGCACACACACGTCGAGCATCCCTCTCTTCAATTGTATATCCATCGCTATACCTCCTTACGCAGTATACTATACGTCGCATAGTATCATATGTCAAGTAGTATTTTCAGCACTCTACAAAAAGGAACAACAATGGGGTCAGGCACCTTTTACATAGATTCTACATTAATGTATATGAAACATAACAAACAGGGCGGGACATCCCACCAATGGGATGTCCCGCCCTGCTTACAAATTATATTCTGCTATATCTTAATCTGACACATGATATGTTTTCCATTATAGTATGTCGATGACATACTCCTTGCTGAACGAATGGCCAGCCTCAAGACTGTTTGAATACTCACGGTCCGCCAGATCTCCGTCATATCCCTCGCGGTCACACCTGCCAAACCAAGGCTCTATGCAGACAAATGGCGCATGTTTCTTTGCAGGAGACCATATGCCTATCTGCGGCACATCAAATCTCAACTGCAAAACCGGCGCATCAGATGAGTTCCTTAATGTAATCGTATTTATACCCTTACCATCCATGATCAGGGCATCCTCATCAAACATCTCATCACGCAGCTTTAAGACTCCATCTGTCAGTCTGTGCGTAACTGTTCTATCTCCAAGAACTCCATTTGCTGTCAAAAGACCACATTCAATCTCGTTCTTACCTGTGTGCATATCCAGAGAATAACCGCCGATGCCTCCCTCACATGCAAATGCAGGATGGGCACCGATAGAAAAATGAATCGTGTCAGTTCCCTCATTCACAACGGTCCACATAACATGTACAGATGAACCTTCAAGTCTATATCCTATACAAAGACTGAAATCAAACGGATAGCTCTTCTGCCATGTATCATTCTTCTCAAGCACAAACAGCAGTGTATCACCAGTCTGGCCAGCCACTACAAACTCGCTGTCCCTTGCAAATCCGTGCTGAGGTATATTCTCATAAACCACCCCGTTATGTCTGTAACGCTGTCCTTCCAGCTTTCCCACAAATGGAAACAGCACAGGAGAAACTCTTCCCCAATACTCAGCATCACCGCACCACATGTATTCTCTGTCTGTCTCGATACTCTTCAGGCTCACAAGCTCAGCGCCGTGAGTATTCACCTTTATAGCGATCTTATCATTTTTTAATTCAACAATACCCATGATTTCCTCCTGTACTTTAGCCAGTCAGGCTAATTATATTTTCAAAAACAAATGTTATGCATCTGCATTACATTATAACACATAAACAAAAAATACGGTCGCTTAATGAACTAATAAGCAACCGTATTTTATATAATTAAGCAATAGTCGCTGTCGGGGTTCCAAGTATCACATGAAGCCCCTTCTCCTTTGCCTTACTGATGACATGATCGAAGAACGAAAAGTCATACTGCCCCTCCGTTTTTTCCATGATATGCCATGCAAACTCCGCTATACGGATGACATTGCATCCAAGCTCTACGATATTGTCCATATCCTCATCGATCATGGATATGTCCCACTGCTCTGGATAATAATCCACACCTCGTTATCCAAGCGCGATCATTCTGTCAATGCAGCGGGATGCTCCCTCCATCACCTCATCAGAAAGGACTATCTCTTCGCCACCTGTGCCCTTTAATACATTCAATATGTCAACCAGGGTAGTAAGTTTCATATTATGGCACATCAGCTTTGAAGAAATTGGATAGAACATTTTGTCAGGGCACTCATACTGAAGATGCTCCACAATACTGTGCTCTGTACCGATGATAAATTCTTTTTTCTCTGACTTTCTGGCATATGCCATAATTCCTGTGGTTGAACCTACATAATCAGCCTCTGCAACTACATCCGGCCTGCACTCAGGATGGACAAGAAGTTCCGCATGTGGATGTAACTCTTTTGCCTTCAAAGCATCATCTAGGGTAACCGCAAGATGCCTAGGACATCCGCCGTTAAAAAATGCAAATTCCTTTTCCGGCATCTGCTTTTGAACATAGTTTCCAAGATTCGGATCTGGAATAAAAAGAATCTTGTCGTTATCAAGCTTGCTGCAGATCTGCACTGCTGATGAGGATGTCACACATACATCACAGGCAGTTTTCAATTCAGATGTCGTATTTATATAGGCGACAACCGCATATCCCGGATACTTCTTCTTCATCTCATCCAGCGTTTCAAGGTTCATCTGCTCAGCCATCGGACATCCGGCTTCAGGGTTAGGCAGATACACATTCTTATCAGGGGACAATATCTTACATGTCTCTGCCATAAAACGCACACCACACATTATTATATTTTTGCGGGAATCCTTGCTCGCCTCAACGCTAAGTCCATATGAATCTCCCATATAATCTGCAACTTCAAGAATCTCATGTCCCTGATAAGCATGTGCCAGTATGCAGAAATCTTTCTCTTTCTTCAGTCTGATTATCTCTTCCTGTATCTCTTTTATCGTCATTTTATTCTCTCCAAATCATTTTGTATTATTTCTCCCACTCCTGCCACGGAACAAGGAAGCCTGTCTCATCGAGCTTCTGCTCTATGTTGTCCAGGATCTCTTCACTTGGAGCCTCTATCAGATGGTAATGATATCCGTTCGTAGCATTTCCAAGTAGGGACGACTGGCTGTTTTCCAATTTTTTCATAAATTTTGCCACGTCGTATCTGGAGGCAATATTCATCTTTGCAGTAACACGATTGTACACCGTATGACTTATACTTACATTCTTTACAACACCGCCATAATCAACTATGATCGTGAGTTCTTCCTCAGTCCTGTCATAACCGTGTTTTACTTTAAACTCTCTCTGACATTTTGATTCATTCTTGTATATATAACCCCTGTTAGTTGCAATTATGCCATCATCAGCCGCCCTGATCACTGCAATGTCCTGCACTATTATCTGTCTACTGACATCGAATTCTGATGCAAGCTTATTTGCCGGAACAGGGACATCTGAATTCTTCACAATGTCAAGTATCCTTTCCCTTCTCTCTTTTGCCTTCACTTTATTCCTCCGCATGAAGATTTTTCATCGATATATCCATTATAGGTGAGCTGTGTGTAAGCGCACCGCTTGATATATAATCCACTCCCAATGATACCAGTCTCTCTATGTTCTCTTTTGTAACATTGCCTGAACATTCTGTCTCCGCACGTCCATCGATCAAATCAATCGCAGCCCTCATCTGATCCGTTGTCATATTGTCAAGCATAATGATATCGGCTCCCGCTTCAACAGCCTCTTTTACCTGATCCAGTGTCTCAACTTCAACCTCTATCTTACGGACAAATGGTGCATACTCCTTTGCCATTCTCACTGCATTGGTTATACTTCCCGCAGCGCCTATATGATTATCCTTAAGCAATACTCCATCCGACAAATTGTATCTGTGATTGCTGCCTCCGCCGACTCTGACTGCATACTTCTCAAATATACGGCAATTAGGCGTGGTCTTTCTGGTATCCAGCAGAGTAGTCTTGCTTCCTTTAAGAAGTTCTGCAACCTCATGGGTATATGTAGCTATACCACTCATACGCTGCAGGTAATTAAGCGCAACCCTCTCTCCAGAGAGAAGAACCCTGATATCACCAGTCACAACTCCCATAAGCTGGCCAGCCTTCACCTCATCGCCATCTTTGCAGAAGAACTCAACCTCAGTGCTGTCATCTAAGAGTGTAAATACTCTTGCATATACATCAAGTCCTGCAATAATTCCATCCTGCTTGCATATCAGGTCTACTTTTCCTTTCTGTGCCTTTGGCATCACCGCATTTGTGGATACATCCTCACTTGTGATATCCTCCTGTAAAGCCATCATTATAAGCTTGTCCGCATTCAATTTCATTGTTATCTGATTCATTCTCAGCCTCTTCTTTCCGTTTCTGTCAAAACTATATTCTTATATTCTCTAAACAAACCATCTATATCTTCATATTCAGAAAGATCTATGTTGTCTTCTCCACAGCCTCTGTGCTCTCTGCTGAACATGATATCATCTGCCGCCCTCTGTGCAAATACAAGCGACTCAAGTAACGAATTGCTTGCCAGTCTGTTTCTGCCATGCACTCCATTACATCCGGCTTCTCCTACCGCATACAATCCTTCCATGGATGTCCTTCCGGCAAGATCTGCCTTCACTCCACCCATGTGGTAATGCTGAGCCGGCACAACCGGTATCGGTTCAACAAGCACATCATACCCCTCATCCTTGCACTGCTTGTATATATGTGGAAAATGCTGCAAGATCACATCTCTTCCAAGCGGTCTCAGATCTTCCCACACATGCTCCGTTCCATCTATCTCCATCTGTTTCCATATTGCACGGCTGACTACATCACGAGGCTGCAATTCATCTGTAAACCTTTCTCCCGCCTTGTTAAGAAGCCATGCTCCCTCTCCTCTCACAGATTCGGATATCAGAAACCTTCTTCCCTTATTCCGGCTAAACAGTGTTGTCGGGTGGATCTGCACATAATTCAGATTCTCTACCTCTACACCATGTTTTAAGGCAATTGCTATGGCATCACCTGTTATATGGGCAAAATTCGTTGAGTTCTTATATATACCTCCGATTCCACCACACGCCAATACAACGTTGTTGGATCTAAGTATGCTTATATTCTTCGCCTCATCAGCTATAACCACTCCACCACAGGCATTGTCATTGCAGACGATGTCGAGCATAGTCGTATACTCATATATCTCGATATTTGATTTCTTCTTTGCGCATTCCAGCAAAGTGGATGTAATCTCTTTGCCGGTAATGTCCTCATGAAACAATATTCTAGGCTGGCTGTGAGCTCCCTCCTTGGTGAAGGCAAGCTTACCGCTCTCATCTCTCTCGAATCTGACTCCAAGCCTTACCAATTCTCTGATAACAAGATTAGATGATCTGATCATCAGATCGACGGTCTTTTTATTATTCTCATAATGGCCGGCTCTCATGGTGTCTTCAAAATAATCTTCGTAATCTTCCTCACCCCGCAGCATACATATGCCGCCCTGGGCCAAAAAAGAGTCGGACTCATCAGCCCGCCTTTTTGTGATAATACAGACTTTTTTTGTCTCTGGAAAATTCAACGCACAGAACAAACCTGCAGCGCCAGTTCCCACAATAATAACATCATATACAGTGTTCATCATTTCTCCTCTTCAAGTAGGCATCATATTATTCTTTATAACCTGACTTGCATATAAACATAACATATGTAAACACATATGTAAAGATATATGTAATGTTATGTGTAAACTTTTGATGTAAACCTTTTTTGATGTGAGTTTTCGAAATAATGCACACCATAAGTCTCTACTTTAAGACTTTCTTTATCTGTTTCTCTGTGGCAATCGGGTAGATATCATCCATATGCTTCACTATCCTCTCCCATGACTCATCCGGGCTCTCACCATATGCAGACGTCACGTGGTCATATCCCCACAGCTTCTCCGGCATGGAATACACAGCCACATTCCAGCCGTATTCCGCGCCCTTCTTGTTCAACCGTTTTCTGAAGTCACATGCACACAGATAGGTCTGCATCTGGAGCTGTGTCATCGTACCCTCAAAGCCTTTCTCTCCGCCCTTGCCAAATCCGGCAAGCTTCTTTATATCGAATGAAAAAAGTTCTGTATTGTACATACTATCCAGCTTTTCTGCCGCAAATTCCTCATCGCTCTCCTCGTCTATCCGGTCATCCATAAACAGGTCCATGATCTTCTTCTGCCTGAATGATGCAAGCTCATCATCCCATCTGGCATCGAAATCATATCCAGCTCTTCTATAATTTGCAAAATACGGGAACCATTTCTTTGAGATAAATCCCGCCTTATTGTGGAAAAATTTGCCGTATGCGATATCGCCTCTTCTGGCTATGATCTCGCGCCACACCCAAGGATCCCTCTGCGCATCCTCACTCCACCAGTATTTCTCCGTGGTTCGCTCTTCCACCGAAAATCCAGGTATCTCATTCCGGAAAAGAGGCAGAAATCCCACTTCCTCTATATATCCGATAAGTTCGTCCACCGTGTGCAGGCACTCCGGATCATCCTCCGAAACTCCATACATGATCCATGTTCCGTCTTTTGATTCCATAAACTCTCCTAAATTATTCGCCCCTCAAGGTGATCCATCTCATGGAGCACTATCTGGGCTATATATCCGTTGAACTTCATACGCTTTTTTTCAAATGATGCATCCTGAAACTCTACTTCTATGTCTCTATACCTTGTCACCTTTCTCGTGCCGTCCAGAGACAGACATCCCTCCTCTGTCTCGTAAGCCCCCGACTTTGACAGGAGTACCGGATTCAGCATGACAACATTGGCAAATCCCATACTGACGATGATTATCCTCTTCTTATATCCGATCATGTTGCCCGCCATGCCGACGCACCTCGCCTGATTTGCCGCTAATGTGTCCTGCATATCTGCTATGATCCCCGCATCCATAGTCGTCATCGGAGATGACTTCTGGCTGAGAAACATCTGATCTCTTACTATCTGTTTTACCATGGTCTATTACCTTTCCTTATCTACTCACCATTCTTCACGTACAGGAATAATTTCGACTTGAGCAGCTTCTTCGGCGTTGCCGAGATCTCGCATATCTCCTCGTATATGCGGTTGCACACGATAAAATACGCAGCCAGGGCAGTCAGCACATTCTTCTGATTTGCGCTCTGGAAATTGTACTTTCCCGTCTTCTCATTCTTCTCGCTTCTGGCATGTTTTACCAGGTTATAGTCATTCCACCAATCCGCGATCCTGCCATCCACAAATGCGCTGAACGGCTTCAACTCGATATCTTCAAATGTGTCTATCGTCCTCACTGCGTCAAGCCTGATAGCCGGGAATTTCCTAAGCACAGGAGTAAGCCTGTCATGTATATTGTACTTCTTCCTGTAATCGTCCTCCTCTACCATCTTGCAATATATCTCAATCAGAGAATCAATATTGCTGCAGATGTTCAGAAACATATTTATGTATCTGCTTGAAAATGTCGGGAAGTTGCTCTTGTGAATGTCCACATACTCCGAACTGATCCTGACATCCTTCTCAATGATCTGGTATTGCTTCCAGAAAATGTTCAGAAATTCCTTCTCAGTTATGACAACTCTGGTTTTCTTCACCAGAACATTTACCCACAAATGTCCCTGACCTATCCTGTCAAGCCTGACATCCTGACTCGTCCATACATCCTCAAGGACCGCGCCTGAAACCGAATACACCATATCACAAACCTTTGTCTCGGTATAATTGGCAAATGTTCTTCCATCATCCCGCGTCTGCTCACCTTTTCCATACTTCCACGAAGCATAAAATACACCATCAATCTTAAGTGCTTTCATAACCTTCGCAAAGATCTTGATCATATCACCCTTGTCAACATGGAGCATCGAGGCACATGCCCACACAGCATCAAATTCATTTTCGTAATTCATGTCCTCAATGCGCTTATGTACAGCCTCTTTTCCCGTCAGCTCCTGAGTTTTCCTGCACATAGCCTCAGACGCATCCAGAGATACGACATCATATCCCCTGTCCAGAAAATATTTGCTGTCACGGCCACTGCCGCAGCCAAGATCAAGAATCCTGCTGCCCGGCTTGAGATGTTCCTCAAATCGCTTGTAAATGTCCGACATGTCAGCATTTCTGGTGACATCGGAATATCTGTCAGCATATTTGTTGTAGTATTCTATTGTTCTGTTTGTATTTTTATCATTCATTAAAATCTGACCTCTTCCGGTTCATTGGTGGTGAGGGTTCGAATCCCCCTCCACCTTCATATGTATCTACAGATTATTTGCCTTCCGCAGCAGCTTCTCAAATGACTCCGCAAATCTCTGGTCATCCTCTTCTGTCCTCTTCCTCGGCCCTTTGATATGGTTCCTGCTCGATGCCCTTCTCGCCTTTTTATTCAAATGTCTCTCCATAAGCATCTGATCGATATTCTCATTTGTATACCATTTGCCCGATTGGTGTATCGCAAATGCACCTTTTCCCAGTGCCATCGCAGCCACGCCATAATCCTGCGTAACCACTATGTCGCCCCTGTGACAAATGCTTATCAGCTTGTAATCCACAGCATCCGCCCCGGCCCCAACCACGATAACCTCACTGTAATCAGATGTGAGGACATGGTTCGTATCGCAGAGAAGCGTTATCGGGATGTTATATTTTGTTGCTATGTCTTCTGCTATGCCTACTACGGGACAGGCGTCGGCGTCTATGTATATGTGCATGGGTAAGTCCTCCTACAACAGGTCTCAATCGTTATCTTTTTCACTTTTTATCACGTCAATATAACCACCAGTTATAACTCCTGCCGGTAACGCCACTACTGCTATACCGACTATAGATGATACCATACTTACCAGCTTTCCAAATACAGTAACCGGGTATATATCACCGTAGCCTACAGTAGTAAGTGCAGTGGTCGACCAATATAATGCATCAAACAGCGAATTAAAACTTTCTGGCTCGACCTGAAACATAATAAGTCCTGATACTATTATGTACCCAAATGCCAAATAACACACAGCCATCAAAATGCTCCTTTCTTTCTTCAGGACTTCAACTATTATTCTAATACTTTTGGAATATCTCACAAACCTCAATATACGGAAGGTTCGTATCAACCTAAATAATTTGAATAGTCTAAACCCAGAGTTCAGAATAGTTACAGATGGCAAAATAGATAACAAATCAATAATCGCCATAGGTGAAAACGGATAAATAACAAAGGCTCGATACTTATACTTCGAAAGTTTAAAGTCTGCTGTAAACCATCTCAAAAGATAATCAATAACAAATATAGTAACTGTAACCTTATCAATTATGTTCAAATAATTATTCTGTTCTTTAAAACACAGAGGGATGATACTTGCACATATCACAATCATCATAAACATATCGTATAGTGCGCTTAACTTGTCATCATCATTTGCAATCTCTATTATCTCATAAATTCGCTTTCTCATTAAAATCTTACCTTTCCAGGCTTCAACATATCAGTATCATTCTTCATTACATTCTTAGTTATTTTCTTACATCGTCTTATACCAACTTATCTATACGAAATAACTAATGCTATAATTGCTAATATAAAACTCAATAAAGCAATTATGCTTGACGTATAAGCATATATATCTGTACTATCAGTCTCTTCTTCAAATTTTCTACCAGCAAAAATTGTACTTCCTCCTATTACAAGCAAGACTATTCCCATAAATACAAATATTATCGTACGGAATAGTCCTATATTATTTATATTTACAGAACTGGCTATAATCACCAGTATACCTGCAAGCCAAATTATCCATCCAAGTAAGCTAATTACAATAGAGACAATACAACCAAGTAATTATATATATATTTTCCCCTGTGTTATTATTTTTTTATTACTCAAGAATGGCAGAAAAACTATTCTTAACGTGGTTCTTACTTGTCTAGACTTTTCTTTTTCGTCTGTATCTTTAATGATATTATATGAATTTGCTTTACTTTCTTCATCATATTTTTTCAAAGCCAAATATAGTGCTTCAGCGTAAAGTTCAATGTCTTTTTCCCTATCCTTCTTGACATCACTTTGCTTGTTGCCATACTTTCTATTTTTTCTTTTGCCCATCGCTTCCCCTATATAAATTTATTTACATTTAAGATCAATTACTTCTCCTTGTTATGCAGCAATATTATTCATTAACGCTTTATTATAACTTGTGAAATCTATTGTTTTATTCCCCAACGATTCCACTATATATCCATATCTACTAATAGTAGAAATTACTATAGGTTACTTAACGGCTGTTTCACCCTTCTTTGGATCAAATCTACAACAGTAGAAATTACTATAGGTTACTTAACATCAGAGCTAGAGAGGGACTTTCTAAAATCTACAACAGTAGAAATTACTATAGGTTACTTAACACTAGTGGATCACAAATATCCTCTTGTAATCTACAACAGTAGAAATTACTATAGGTTACTTAACATTCCGCAAAATGAGTATAATAGTCATATCTACAACAGTAGAAATTACTATAGGTTACTTAACATTGTTATTGGGAAACTGAATGTACAGATCTACAACAGTAGAAATTACTATAGGTTACTTAACATAATCACTCTCCTTATTTTTGTATTCGTATCTACAACAGTAGAAATTACTATAGGTTACTTAACTTTGCCGTCTCTTCCTCGAACAGTTTCTTATCTACAACAGTAGAAATTACTATAGGTTACTTAACCAAGTGCTATATGCGTGAACATGTTCCAATCTACAACAGTAGAAATTACTATAGGTTACTTAACCCTGGACCCCAGCCCACAACTTCAATTTATCTACAACAGTAGAAATTACTATAGGTTACTTAACCAAATATTGATTTTGCAACTGGCATAAAATCTACAACAGTAGAAATTACTATAGGTTACTTAACCCACCGCAGGGAGAGGCATGGAGCTATAATCTACAACAGTAGAAATTACTATAGGTTACTTAACCGTGGGGAAAATGTCATAAGAAATTCGTGATCTACAACAGTAGAAATTACTATAGGTTACTTAACCAGCCACGAAGGAGAAAGAACGGTCGAATCTACAACAGTAGAAATTACTATAGGTTACTTAACCTACCTCCTTGTTTTTATTTATTATATTAATCTACAACAGTAGAAATTACTATAGGTTACTTAACGGCGCATATAGCAAAATATCCAATTCATCTACAACAGTAGAAATTACTATAGGTTACTTACCCCGTACGGTACCGTCTATACATTTCAATCTACAACAGTAGAAATTACTATAGGTTACTTAACTTCCTCCGATACTCTGCCTTTGCCTTATCTACAACAGTAGAAATTACTATAGGTTACTTAACTTAGCTGGGTTTATAGATTGCTGTGTGATCTACAACAGTAGAAATTACTATAGGTTACTTAACCGGGCAAAGATGTATCAATTATTGCACGATCTACAACAGTAGAAATTACTATAGGTTACTTAACTTCGACTTAAACAATTTCTAAATATCCATCTACAACAGTAGAAATTACTATAGGTTACTTAACCCCATTTTTGTGTTTTTACACAATTTTCTGTCTTGTAACCATCATATTTGATTATTTTTTTATTTATTTTACCCATATATATTAAGTAACCTATTTATTATTGATTATAAAGACCAAGGTTTGCATTATTGAATAACAATAAAATCCTTTTCGTCATTTTTGGCATACCCAAATCTTAACACCTCACAATTTGAGGACATTTTAAATATCATAACACTATCCTCCTGAGTAAAACTTTTTTCAAACTTATTGCTTATATCTGTAACTATATTCTCTATTATTCTCTGACTATTGTCAATTTCAAATACCGAATACTGCAATCTATGTCCAAATCGTGATAAATACTTTGAAAACTTTGTCCTAAGTTTATCATCTGATATATCATAACTAACTATAACCATATTCGCTCCCATCTAATGTAACTCGAAACTAGGAAACTGTTCTACACTTTTCATTTTCATAAAAAATCTATAATATTTTTGTATGTATAAGAATATATCGTCCTTGTAATCGAGTATCGCTGCCATAATAAACTGTATATATGTAGCATTATATTTCATCTGCAAATACCATCTACTGCCATATAAATCGAAATCTTCTTTTTTGCACTGTCCTAAATTAATTGCTTTTCGTATTGCATAATCCACTATAGGCCTCATCGGCTCCATCAGATCACATACAAGAGATTTCCTCATATAAAAGCATTTATGGAATACCCCATAATAAGTGTCAAATCCATACACTTGCAACATCGCATCAACGATATTGAATAACATAGTATATGCTATATCCAGTGTAACATTTATGTAATCATTCTTTATTCGGGGTTTTCTACCATTCCAATTAACATTATCAAACATTCTTGGGAAATACACTTTTGCTGCATTCCCTTCTATCCCCATCACTGTCAAATAATCCATATTTTCGCACAAAGAGTCCGACAAACTATCCAATAAAGCAATTCCTTCTTTAATATATTGATTCTTTACTCTTATTTTTCTCAACGCCTCTGATTGATTAATTATTTTGTTTTTCTCAATTCTTATACCTATCTCAGTACCTTCATAAGTATATTGATGCTTTCTTAATAAGGTATTTCCCTCCATTCTTGCACCTATAACCTCATACACCTTAAATGTCATACTCATTAAGCAAATCGAAAATCCAAACTTCTTACTCCGTTGTATAAGCCCACTTGTTATTGATATATTTCCTACTATACACAACATAAACAATCTATAACATGTTGATTGATATTTAGTCTTCCCTGCTTTGTCCTTTACTACAATATTGTCATTAGAAAACGTAAGTTTATCGCCTTCCTTGGGAAACATAAAAATAATTTGTTTCTTGCTGAAATCATTAGCACTTAACATACTTAGTCACCTCTACTTGCCGACCTGTCACAAGCATCTTCATATATACAATTAGAGCATTTCTGAGCATTGTCTTGAACAAATCCATTCATATCAAAAGTTCTCATAGTACATATCAAATTTTCAAATTTCTGCTTCATCTCTAAATCATTCTCTGGCAAAGCAATATTATAATTCTTATTATCATCTATGCTGTGAATTTTTAAAAAATCCACAGTATACCCCATCTCCACCATTGAATAGTACTGCCCATATAATTGAAATACATATCCGTCATAAATCTTATTCACATGCTTTTTTCTCTCTATCAGCATTCTTTTTCTTGAATCATATACATCAATTTTACCAATTATACGATATTTCTCCGAATATACATCTATTCCTGTTAGTATTTCTTTTCTTGTTGAATAATTACCATGATCAACAGTTTCATGAGCCTTAGTGCCATTCAGTTGTGATTTCGACTGATACGTCAGTATATCTGAATAACCATAAAGCCCATGAAAGTATATTGACACCGGACAAAATATAAAATCATTTAGAGTTGATATTAATATGATATCATCCATTCTTAAAACCTTCTATTTTGTATAAAATCGAACCAGTTATAATTATTTAGACTTAACAATTTTCTGTTGAATTTCTCTCCTTCTTTCCAGTTATTCTTTATGGCTATGACATTGTACAGACCTTTTAATGCAATGCAATATGCACCATTAGCATCTGCATCCTTTGGTAACTCTGTTTCTTCATTGAAAATATAATTTTCCGAATCATAAAACCGTCCATTTTCATCCATAACTGGCGATACTATTCTGTCGTATTCAGCTTCTGTCCTATCGTATCTCTCTGACTTACTGTTACGAAGTTGAACAGTCAACCTTATTATTTCTATCAATTCATTGATCAGCTTCTTCTGTACACTCGATTCTAATTCAAGAATATCTTCAATTAAATTATGTCCATCATCGTATTTCATATGTGAACTGTCAAACAAGTCTTTAATTCTACTTTCCACATTCCAAACATCATCCTTCCACCCGTAAGATGTATGTTCCTTTTTTATACGCTCGCCTCGTAAATATATAACCCACTTCGTTTTTGCCAGAGTGGTATTATGTGTTTTAAAGTTGTCATAATCAAATGATATTGAAAACAATTTCTTCTCTGTATCATATCGTATACTGTCTAATGATCTAACAAAATCCAATTTTGTTTCAAAATTAGAATATTCTCTAAAATTGAATACATTTACAAAGCCTGTTAACGGATCAATCTTAGATGTATACGCAGCAGGTACATAGAATATGATTCCACACTGGCTACCAAGTTTCTCTAAAGAATCTGGAATATACGTAAGCTGATACCCTCTTAGTACACCTCCTGGTTCATCGGCTTTTCGACTTTTATCTACCAAGTATGCCAGTTTAGATATCAACATATTCTCAAATTTCTGGTATACCTGACGTTCAACCCTAAACCTACCTCGTTTAAATCCATAATTTAGATCTTCCATAACAATGATTGCATTATATTTCAACACCATCTTCGATATTTCATGAATTACCTGTGACAAGTATCCCTCTTTTATTTCTTTTATCTTTCCAATTTCTTTCCAATTTTTTCTCGCATCTGTCCGGGCACTTTCTTTGTTGACCAGTTTGTCTTTATAATTATATCTTCTAACTATATTTGTTACAGTTTCATAGCTTTCTATCATATTGAAAGACTTCTGCTCAACAATCTTTCCCTTTTTATTAATTACTGACACATAAAGGAGATTTCTTTCTCCTCTATCAATTCCAATCACATGAAGCTCATCATTTTCCGCTATATACTTGAGTACCTTTTCATTTATATTAATTCTTCCATCTGCTTTGAAATTGATAGTTATAGGCAAATGTATAAAAAACTTATCTACTGTATACCTGCGATCCTTGACTATATCCATAGTAGCTTCATAATGAGATACTTTGTCCTTATATTGAACAGCTTTGTCTGAAAGAATTCCGATACCACCATTTCTCCAATAATCAACAAGTTCCATATAGCAATCATCTGGTACTGATTCAATAATAACTCTTTTTTCTTTACTGTTTTCAGTGTTATCCTCAACCTTATATGTTTTATTGACTAAAATCGTACCCTTTTTATGTTCTACTTTTTTCTTGACACTTGATTTTCTATAAAATAATTCTGCCTCTCCGTTCAATTTTATAACTATGTTTTTAAGATTGTCTTCGCTAAATATATTTTTGAGGTACTTCGTATGAAGATTATCCATTCCTTTACTATTCGGTGCAAAGTCTTTATTATAGATTTGAAACAGATATATTTGACCATCACGATCAAGTTGTTCTACATCTTCTGAACTTATATATGTCCAGTCAATCTTATATCCCTGACACTCCACTTCTCTATAGAATTCTGATATATCATTGTACGATTCTGTATCAGCAAATTTAAAATTATACGCCTTATAATTTGGATAACAGCTTATACATTCTTTATAATAATCAATTAGCTTCCAGCAGAATTCTACATCAAAATTTACCGATGATTTCAAGTGTTTACCCAACTCATATCCCCGCAATATTTCATCAGGTATTCCATGTGATTCATTCCACAATCTAGACTTAATAAACACATGTGGTAAAGTCTTACTTGCCCCAGGGAGCAAATAATAATTCATTTTCTTATAATCTGTTTCAGAATTGCAAACATCGTGTCCTGATATAACAGTCTTAGCTGGTTTATTTCTTGGGTTAAATATTGCCAAATATATTTTTTCATCACGAATCAATATAATAGCATTGTTATCAAATTCCTTTGATTTCGACCATCCATCGGCAAGAGTCGGTGATCCGAAGTTCAATTTTATCTTTTCCTGACTATAAGGCTTCTGTGTAACATAGTTACGCACTTTGTTATATAAATTCACAATTTCCGACATATCCTCATTAAGTTCATCAAGTTCTGAATAAAACTCCATATCCTTATCAACTAGCTCATCAATCACAAACGATTTCATCCAATGATAAATACTCATATATTTATCAAGATATGTTTTTATATCCATGACAATCTGTTCATTTTGAATCAAGCTAATTTTGTCGTTAAATTTAAAATCCGTAATTTGAAAGTTATCTATCTCATCTATTATTTTAGTAACAAATTCAGTTACTTCATGCTCCAAACATGTGCTATCTATTTTATAATATGAATTAACCAGTCTCTGCAAATCACCCAGACTACAGCTCTTTACTTTCTTAATTTCCTTCTGAATCTTTTCTTCCCTGTTGTCTTTATTTCCTTTGACAATTTCCGAGAAATACTTATACAAGCTTGAAGCTATCACATCCCATTTATGATCAATGTATACAGAGACATTCTCGAACGCTTTAGATGAAATATATATCTTATTTACGTCATATAAAGATATGCTTTTCCCTATAGTTCTGAGACGTGATATAATATTTTTTTCTTTTATTAGAGCATTAAATGAATTAATCGCATTTATCACTTGCGCATCATCTTGAAAGCCTAATGGAATTTCAAACCCGGTTTCTGCTTTACATAAAATCTGTTTATGTAATTTTTGCATTTTAAACTTTGATCTGGAGCATTTTTTGCTCTGGCAATATAAATTCATATGAGCATTAATAACCCCACATATATTATTATATAAATCTATTCCACTCTGGGATATAAATCGTCCATATGCTTCTTCGGTATATACCACATCTAACTGGTCACCTTGCAGAAAATCATATGCCTCTTCTTCAATCTTCTCAATTTCTTCACAAGCAATCTGTTTTATTCTATTATAAGCATCCAGGTTATCCATATATATTTTGGCATTCTCGTGTATGATTCTATATGATATAGATGACGCTATTGCCTTATCAGAAAATACATTTTGTCTACTTGCCCAAAATTCTTTAAAATAAACTGTGAATCCGTAAAATCTTTTTATTGCTTCTAATCTGTCTTCTCTATCAGTTTCATATTTCTCCAATATATATTTTGGTAAAATCTTTGTTATCATACCAGCACTGAGCATGACTTTATATTCAGGATCTTGAGAGAATTTTTTTCCTATTTTTTTACGAAGCATATCCTGAATTTTTATCAACTCTTTTGAAGTTGCATCACTTTTATCTATTTTCGCTTTATGCATTAATTCAAACAAATTTTTCCATTCTATATCATGTAAATTATCTAGAACCTTACTTATAAAATCGCGATAATAATCATCCATCATTTCTTTTGCTACATACTGATCTTCATTTTTGTTTGTATCAGCCGCAATAAAATCACTCTCAGCAATATGTCTCTTAGTATAATCTGATGGAATTAACTCATTTCTTAACGTTTTACTTAATGCGTTGATTCCAGTAAACGAATCAAACGAATTTGATATTTTATTACCTACCATATAACTCCTCCCTTAAAATCAATCTATATAATATGATAACATAATAACATACATCAACGAGTTTGTCACTAATTTTATTAGTTAATGTAATTTCGAATTTAATCTGAGTAAAAAAGAATAACGCCATATTCAGCGTTAAACTTTTTACATTAACTAAATCTACCACAGTAGAAATTTATTTCAAGGCACTTAACATACCTCTACTCTTTTTTTATATACACATACTATAACTCACACTTGGGTACTCATCTAAGTGCAAGACGGATTGTACTAATGGATCTACAACAGTAGAAATTTCTATAGGTTATTTAACCCGCACAGCTAACATTTATATGCCAAATCTACAGTATTATATTACTTTTCTACCTCTGATTGTGTCAAGTATTACTTTCTATATTTACACTAGTATTCTTCATACTATACTCGTCTCACCATCAAAATCTTTATAGATTTCCAATCTTCTCAAGCCCCACCCCAATCTTCAAATTTCTCTCCGTCTCCACCCTATCAAACTTAACCACATAGCACCCTATATCTCCCCTGATACCGGTTATCGTGCCCTCGCCGAACACCTTGTGTCTCACCCTGTCTCCGGGCTTTAGCTCGGTGTCCAGCGGCATATAGCGGCTCTCATTTGCGGCTATGTAGCTCTTGGTGTCGTCGACAAGGCGCTGCGGGAGCTCGTTCACGTAGTCGATTGCTTCCCGGTCTATGTTGAAGATGAACCGGGACGGGTATCTGAAAGAATCATCGTAGTTCAGCCCCTCGGCATCGCTGATGTACAGGCCGCGCTCCGCTCTGGTACATGCCACGTATGCCATGCGACGTTCCTCCTCGAGCATCGCCTCAGTATCCACATGCTTGCTTGGGAATATGCCTTCATTTACACCGCACACGAACACATATGGGAACTCCAGGCCCTTTGCGGTGTGTATGGTCATCATCGTCACAGAATCCTTGTCCTTCTCCCTGTCATTGTTCGTGTAGAGAGCTATGCTCTGAAGATATTCCTCCAGCGTATTCTCCTCACCGGAGTTCTTCTCATATTCGTCTATCGACTGCTTCAGCTCTGCCAGGTTGTCCAGCCTTTCCTGTTCGCCCGCCTGTCTGAGCATCGCCTCGTAGCCCGTGGCGGCCATGAGCTCCGTCACAAGGTCAGACAGACTTTTCTCCTTGTATGTCTTCCTGAAATTTTCTATGATATCGACAAAGGCTGAAGCACCTGTCGACTTAACAGTCTTCTCCTCCAGAAGATCCTGAAGACCGCTGTACAGTGAGCATCTGTGAGTCTCACAGTACGACTTCAGCATCGACATTCTCTTTTTGCCAAAGTTCCGCTTTGGTTCATTTATCACCCTGCGAAATGACAGATCATCCGCGTATGCCACCATCCTGAGATATGCCAGCACATCCTTTATCTCCTTGCGTTTGTAGAACTCCGTTCCGCTGTAGAGGATATACGGGATCTTTGTCTTGATAAATGCTTCCTCTATGCTTCTCGACACGAAATGTGACCTGTACAAAACGGCTATGTCACTGTACTTTGTGCCCGCCTCAACCAGTCTTTTTATCTCATTTGTCACCCACTGGGCTTCATCCCCGGTGGTCCTGGAATGTACGTACAGAGGGCGTGCCTCAGACGGCTTCACAGCCACAAGCCTGTGGGGCAGTCTGTTCCTGTTCTTCTCGATCAGTGAGTTGGACACCGCCAGTATGTCAGGAGTTGAACGATAATTCGTGTCGAGGAATATGGTCTGTGTATTCTCATGGTTCTTGTCGAATTCCAGTATGTACTCTATCCTTGCCCCGCGCCACGTATATATGGTCTGATCCGGATCGCCCACGATGAACAGATTCCTGTGATAACCGCTGAGTATCTCCGCCAGCGCATACTGGTTACCGCTGACATCCTGAAACTCGTCCACCATGACATACATCATGCGTTCCTGCCATTTGCGGCATTTCTCCGCATCAGTTCTGAGGATGTGGAGCGCAATGGTTATGAGATCATCATAGTCAAGTCCATACACCTTCTTCTGTTCGTACAGGTATCCCAGAAATACTTTTTCAGGAATGTCTGAGGCGTTCTCATAATCCGCCAGCAGTCTGTCGTTGCTTATGTCCGCCAAATATGCGATATGCTGCATCTCGTTCTTCATAGCCGATATGTGATCCCTGGCCATGTCAAATGTATATGTTCTCGACTGTATATGGGCATTCTCGTACACAGTTTTGAGTATCTCCTCCGTGTCCTCGCTGTCCATCACCACGAAGTTCTGAGGATAATTGATGACATGGATATCCTCCCTCAGAAGCTTCACACAGAAGCCGTGAAATGTACAGATGTATCCCGTATCACTGTCCCCGATCATCTGTCTGATACGCTTGCTCATCTCCCTCGCCGCTTTATTTGTAAATGTGACACACAGTATATTCGATGTGGATATTCCAAGCTCATCCACCAGATACGCATATCTGTATGTGAGCGCCTTTGTCTTGCCGGTTCCCGCTCCCGCAATTATGCGCACATACCCTTCTGTGGTGGTCACTGCCTCCCTTTGCTGTTCATTCAGTTCATCTATAAAATTATCCATACAGTCCTCCATATATTCGCAAACATATGTTCAGTATAGCAGATTATATCTTTCCTGTCACTACACTCATGGTTTTACACCAGAACGATCTTCACATAAAAAACAGGACAGCCACATCATCTGTGACTGTCCCGCCAACGCATCAACGCATTTCATTTATTTTGACTTTTTGTATACAGCTTTCTTAGGAGTGTTCATTCCCTTCGCCTTGAGCTTCTTTGCATATGCGTCATATTTCTTCTTAGGAAGATATATCTTCACATTGCTCTTGACACCCCGAAAAGCATTCTTACCGATAGTCGTTATCCTTGTAGACTTTATGGTAACTTTTCCAAGCTTTCCACACTTGCTGAATGCTGCACCGCCTATGGTCTTAACGTTTCCTCCGATCACAACCGTGGTGAGATATTTGCGTCCTGTAAATGCTTTCGCTCCTACAGCCGTAACATTGAAGTTCACTCCACCGATCTTGACACTGGATGCAACCGTGAGCGACTTGAACTTCTTGTCGTTCTTCTTGCTTGTACTTCCAACAAGTGTCACTGTTCCCTTGCCATTTGACGCGGCATTTGTCACCTTATATTTCAGATAGCCAGGCACGCCCTTCTGCGCAACTTTATATATCTTGCCCTTGCCAGCCTTGATAGCAAATGTCTTGCTGACGGAGCCTCTGTAATTACCCTTACCAGTGATCTTTACTGTCGCTGTACCGATATTCTTGTTGTTCCTGTACTGTACGGTGTAATCCACACCATTCTTCAGTGTTGTTTTGCCTCTCCTCAGCGCAAGCGATTTAACAGTGATAGATGATCCTGTGTATGTATATCCATTCTTTTCTATACCGCTTACGACCACATTGTTCTTGGAATTTCCTATGTCTATTCCAAGGGCAGCTACTGACTCATAACGCTTGTATCCACACTTGGTACAGGTAAATGTCTTCTTACCTGCCGCTGTGTCTGTAGGCTTGGTCGTTATCGCGCCCTTGTCCCATGTGTGATTTGCCAGGCCTGACTTCTCTCCACATGAGCACTGATACCAGTGAGATCTGCTGTCGCTCTTGTACTTATTGCCGTAATCGTGTACATGCTGCTCCGGCTCTTTCTCGATGGTGATCTTTACATTGAATACAACTCCATTGTAAGCCCTGTTCCATCCTGTAACTGATGTCCAGTCATAATTTGCTGTGTCCGCAGGCTTGAAACAAAGCTTGTATGTATTGCTATCCTCAACCTTTGTCGTTCTGTCTGTATACCATGTGTATACTCCATCCTCGCGCTCTGGAAGCTCTATGTCTGCAAGAGTCATATTCTCCTTAGCACTCAGTGAATCTATCGCCTGAGTAAATACTGCATTTGCAGGAAGAATCTGAACAGTTATCTCCACATGCTCTGCTCTCTCGTATACATCCTCATCTTCAGGTACAAATGTTGCAAGGAAAGTCTTTGTTCCAACCTCTCCTACAGATTCATCTGCATTCTCCCAGATGAACATTCCACCTGCTGTCTCAGGCAGGAGTATCTTGCCAACATTGTCTCCGTATGTAGCTGTGACATTCTCCGGAACTGTAAATACAGGATCCTGCTTTCTCACATACACTGAAAGCTTCACTGCAATTCTCACACTTCCGTCTTCCAGTTCCTCATATGTTCCCTCTGCTGCATCGATCTTGCTCCAGTCATAGTTTGCTGTGTCGTCTGGAACAAAGTATGCATCGTAGGTCTCGCTTGTTCCGGCCTTTCCTACCTGCTGTGTTCCATCTGCCCACATGTACTTTCCTGCTGCCGATGTTGGAAGCTCCACATCCGCAAGGGTCTTGCCGGCATATGCGTCGCCCGCCTTTCCGGCAGTAAATGAAGGTATTCCCTTCTCCACGCTGGATATGATCAGTGTAAACTCAGCCACTGTCTGATTCTGTCCTCTCACCGTGAACTTTACTGTCTGTGCCTCAGCACTTGCAGTCTTCGGCGTTCCATATACCTTTCCATCGTATATCACAAGTCCTGCCGGAAGTGTCTGTCCCTTTGCAAGGGAGTATAACACATATCCGTTGTCCACAGCTTCATCATTCTGGATCTCTATGGCTGTCAGATCATATAATGGCTCATCCTTTGTGGTTGTCTTTCCAACCTGCGCCTTAACTGTATCCTCTGTCTTTGCAAGAGTTATATTTACGGCCTCCTGCTTTGCCATATTTACCGTAACTGTTGCCGGCTCATATGTCATGACGCCGCTCCAGAGACGGTTGTTACTTGTAGTCATGGCTGTGTCATCCGGTCCAAATACAACTGAATCCACCGCCATTCCATCTATCGGCTCACCGTCTATTGTGATGTAGAACGACTTGCCACCCTGTATATAGAGTGCATCGTCACCGTCAACACCTGACTTCTTCTGACATCTTGTTGCCGATGAACTCTTCTCTATCTTTGCATCGCCATCCTTGAAGCAATATGCAGGATAATCCACATCAAGCTTGTAGAAAATGACGCTGTAATTTTTCAGTGCGTACACCATATCCGGGATCACTGTGGTGAGTATGCTTCCGCTTCCAAGACTTGACGTATATGCAAGCTGCTTCATATTACCATAGTTTACGATCATTGCACTGTTTGTGAGGTTGCCAAATGTAAACTGTGCATCAGCTCTATTGATGAGCTTTGCATTTGTATTCAAGGTGATCCTCTCACTATTTGCTGCTGTGATATCCCCGTAGTTATCTACTGTTGCTGAAGCCTGAACATTTCCTTTCAGATTCCATGCACCTCTGTTGACCAGTGATCCTGTCATAGTCAGAGCGCCGTCCACATTCCATGTGCCAAGGTTCTCAACATCACCGGTAACTGTCGCTGTCGATGTATTTGTAAGAACTGCGCCCTCGGCGATGGTCAGCTTTGAATCCTTGAGGATCTCAAGCTGTTTTACCTCCACCTCTCTGTCAAGTGTGTAGTCTCCGCCTATAGTTAATTTGCCGGCGAGAGACATATACAGTGAACCCAGACTCTCAACCTGGTAATTGTCAGCGGTGCCCTTTACAGTAGCTGTGGACTTTGCATTCTCGTCTACATACTCTACCTTGCCAACCTTACCGCCTGCCGCAAGTACAAAGTCACCTGTGACAGCGCCCTCTGTTCCTGCCTTGACGTATATATTTCCAATACTGTGACCATAGTTAAATACCAATGCCTTGCTATGCTCATTGTTGACGTCATTTTTTCTGAGTTCTCCTGACTTTATCTCGGCATACAGATCTCCCTTCACATCTGACTGCTGGACAAAGTTGTTGCACTTCTCAGCGCACCATCTTCCATCAACCACACAGTTCACATTGCCAGATACGGCTGTTCCCGACACTCCGTTGAAGTAGGAGCGCTTGTTCATGTAATCCGCACCGTATATAAATGTATTGTAATGATCAGTTATACCAACTCTTACATCCACATCACCTGATACTGATCCACCTGATGTAACATACATATTCTCAGACTTTGTTGATTCCGGTGTGTACATCTGTGCAGACTTTGCAAATGTGAAGTCTACCTTCTCCGCATTTGTATTGTACGCACCGTATACCACGCTTCCTGCTCTTCCGTCCTCTGCCGTGAAGGTCACTGTCTTGACATCAGCGTTTCCTGCCGCAGCTACAGTGCCTGACACATAACCGCTCATGATCGTCATGGTTACATTTCCATCTATCGTCACTCGGTCTGCCTTGCTGTCAGTTGAACCCGCAGCACATATATTGCCGACATTTCCGCTTCTGAGTGTCACCGATATGTCACCAGTGTATTTATTTGCTGTGTCCGTATAGCCTGATATGCTGTAGCCTGACAGATCATATGTAACCTCTCCGTCTATTCTGAGTGGTCTGTTGTCGTCTGCCACTCCGTTGTGATCAGCATCCAGATATACTGAGCTCTTGCTGCTGTCCGATGGATCAACTATTATCACTGCCGAATTTCCACCGAGATCAATGGTCTTATCCTCTGTGTTCACAGATACACCAAGCTTGTTGATATCAGGTATCTCCGTGCCTGCCGGCAGTACCTTGAATACCACTGGGAAATCAACCGATGTTCCATTTCGTCCTGTTATGACAAATGTTACTGTGCTTTCACCTGCATTCTTGGCTGTTCCTATTATCTTACCCGACTCAAGCACAAGTCCTGATGGAAGTGTCGAACCACTCTTCAGTCTGTACTGCATGTCAGTTCCATAATCCTTTGTGGTATCTCCTGTAACCTTGAGGATCGTGAGATCGTACGCTGGTGAATCCGCTGTGTACTTGGTCTCCGCCGCCAGAATCGGATCTGCGTATTCCTTACTGATGTCTATCTGGTCTGCCACATAATCCACTACAATAGACATAGATGAATCCGGACCTGTCACCTTTGCACTTCCGTTGCTTCCCTGTACCGGCTCGCCGCCATTTGCCGACACATAGGCTGTGTAACCCGGCACATCGGTATAGCTAACTGTGATCGCCTGTTTGCAGGCAACATATTTGACATTCTCATATTCAACTACATATGACTGTGCAGCCAATTTTGCTGATGAGTTGTCCATGTTTGTTGAGGCGCCTGCATAGCTGTAATACACTCCTGTCCAGCCGCTGGCATCTATATCATCTGCAAATTTTCCTGCTGCCACCCACACACCTGTGTTGCTGAACTTGTCTGAAGGACACTTGAGCGTACCCTTCTGATATACTCTTGCCCAGCCTGATGTCATGTTGACCTTGCCCACATCAAACAGCGCATCCTCGCCTATTGTGAGTGTCGTGTCATACTGTGTCATATTGAGAGCCGCAAGCTTCGTATCTCCATTCACAACTGCCTTGGCATACTTTGAATAACCAAGCCGGTCAGCGGTCAGCGTATCGTTAAATACTGCGGATGATCTCTCGTTCAGTGACACATAATCCGTTACCTCAACCGGAGCATTTACATCAACTGCCGCACTGTCATAGATTATCAGAGCCGTTGCCGTGAGCTTCTTATTCACAACATAGGTTCCTCTGATAGTTACGATATCCTTGCTGTTTCTCATGAATGCACCGGTATATTTTGATGTTGTATCCGCTGCAAATCCGCCCTTATCTACAGTGTTCTCTGCGATCTCATATGCGATGGTTCCATCCACGGTTGAATTCGACAGAACATACATAGTTGCTGCCTTACCACCACGGATATTTATACTCACCGCATCGCCGCCTTCATATGAAAGCTCTGAGTCCTTTGCACCGTATATTGCTTTTACATTTCCCCCCGTCATGGTGATCCTGATATTTCGTCTTATGGCGTTGTCCTCGACACCTGTTATCGTGTACTCCGACAGATCTCCGGTGTACAAAGGTGTCTTGCCATCTGCCTGTCCATCCTGATTGTCGTCCACGTATATCTCTGTCTCTGTGTCGTCCTTTGCCTGGATGACCACTGATGTTCCGTTGAGACATATAGTCTTCTCATCCTCGTCAACTACGATTCGGCCATCCTGGTTGTCCTGCTTCTTCTCCTCATTTGAGACGATCACATTCAGTGAGAGCTGTGCCTTTGAACCATTTCTTCCTGTCACATGTACTATGACATTCTTTCCATCTTCATAAAGCTTGCTTGCCGTTCCGACAACCTTGCCATCGATCAATGAGAGTCCCTCAGGAAGTCCATTTGTCTCGTCTATCTCGTATGTGACCTCGCCCTCTCTTGCGTCGTTTGATATGACAAGATCTGCCATGTCATAGAGAGGCGAAGCTGCCGTGTATTCTTTTCCAAGCAGTGCTGAAGGGTCAACAGTTGTCTTGGATACCACGATCTGCTTTCCTGTCGTTACGACCGTCACTGTACAAGGCTCATTCGGCATGCTGAACGTGTACACGCCATTTGATTCAACCGCTGAATTTTCCGCTGTGTCGCTCTGACCTCTGAAGGTCACCTTGTCAAGAATATATCCCTTGTTCACGGTCGGTGTTATCTTGACATCTGCGCCGCCCTTGACATATGTACCATCAGGATCAATATACTGTGACGTCTTGCCTGTCATGGTGTACGTTGCGGCCTTATCGTTGGACACAACATCTAATGAATAATTTACATTTGCAACATCCCCTACAGCCGAGTCCTCTATTACGCCCCCCTTTGAGAATATATTTGGCAGATACCCATCAGTCGCCTTAAATGTTCCCTTGAGGATTCCACTGTGGAGTATGTTTGAACCGCCTGCTGCATATATACCCTCATTTGCAGTTACCGTTACCCCCTTGTTGATAACGATCACGGCATTGCCCTGGCTTCCGTTCTCTGTGAAGTTACCAAAGTAAATATTGTCAGCAGTTACATCCTTGTCTATCACAAGATTCTGTCCGCCATAATATATATTCTGTCCATAGGTTATAACAGATGAGCCGGTGGTATTCATGCTTGGAGCCATATAATACTTCTCCGGCATACTGCACTTGTCATCAAATGTAACTTTTGCATCCTTGTTATTACCTATATACATCTGGAAACTTATTCCGTCTGCATTTGTAAAATCTGTGTTGTTGATCTTTATATCAACAGGAACTGTATTCTCGGTTGAACCAGAATAGCTCTCATTTGCCAGATAGAAAATATTATTTCCCGCCAGTCCATTTATACTGCTGTCTGACAACGTTATGTCAACCTTTGTTCCGATATTTCCGCAACTGTAATCACCTCCGGCGAGTCCACATTTTGCAAAATGTATCTTTGCTATATCCGCCTTGAGTTCCCCTGCCAGTGCAAAGTTGCCCATCATGGTAAACATGTCGCTGCCCGCGTATTCATACGAGTTCACAAGCGGATCGCCATTTTCGTCTACTATGGATTCATCATTCATGCCATCCACATTGACCGTCATATTTCCCAGACAGCTACCGCCGTATACAAACCGTGCTGAACTGCTGATAACGTTGCTGACGCTTATGTTAAGATCCTTACTGATGCTTCCGCCCTGCTCTACATTCAGAGATCTCGTAATGCTGCAGCCCGAAACTATGGCATCTACAGAACCATTTACCGTCACATTTGACAGCTCCAGAGCATTTACATAGGCTGCATTACAGTTGTAAAGTTCTGCCTTTATATCACCTTTTACACCTGTGCTCAGATACATGCCATTTAATGTATCTGTTGTTGCCACAGCCTTCATTGCAACTCTGGCAGAAGTGATACCGGAACAATTTGAAATTCCATATACCCTGCCGCTGGCGCCAGTGATATTCTCCATGTTCACAGTATACGTATATGTTCCTTCTTCCTCCGGCTGAGTCTGACTGAACGAAACCGAATTCATGCCACATGTTGTGTAACCGGCAGCGCAGTTCTTTATATCTATATCAGCCCTTCCGCCCAGCATACCGCCATACATTCCATATATGGTGTTGAACTTTGCTCCTGAGCCATCAATGCTGACATTTACATTTCCCTTTATATTTGTATTATTGGTGCCATACACAGACATCTCTGATCCAGACTGGCTTTTCAGCTTAAGGTCCAGATTTCCAAGGATAGTCGCACTTGACGCACCATATAAACTGGCACTTCTTCCATCCTTTATGGCTGATATTCCGTCAAATGTAAGGCTCACGTCACCATCAACCTTTGCCCCCTGGGAAACTCCGTTCAGGCTGTCTACCTTGGAATCAGTCACCTTGGCCGTCAGTGTCTTACTGAGCACAGCTCCATTCTGCACGAGATACACTGAATTGGCGCTGGCTCCTTTCATATTGAACACTGCATCGCCATTAATAGTGTATGCCTTTCCTGTGTAATATCCATCTGTAGCCAGTGTGACAAATGTGTTGCCGTCACAGCTATAATTGATATTCTCCGTGATGTCTCCATCTATGGTCGATGTGCTGAGACCATAGAGCGTCTTTATCTTAACTGACTTCTCCGTGTCTATCAGTACACCACCAGTACAATATGTTCTGAAAAGTCCATACAGACTTTCAACTGCCGCGTCGCCCTTCACACTGATAGTTACCGCAGTCATGTTCTCCGGAGTCTCAACAGTGCTCTCAAATGCTCCATATACAACAGGCAGTTCAGCACCGTCTATGGTTATGGAGATCGGCGAACTGCCATTACCATGATAGATTCCATATATATTGCCATATTGTATGTCCGTGCTTCCATCCAATGCGAAAGCTTCCTCGCCCTCATCAAGGATTCCATCCCTGTCTTTGTCATTGTAAATATTTAATAACTGCTCGCTGTCAGTGGAATTCGGCGACTGCTTTATGATTACCGAATTGCCGTTGAGCGTGACACCTGATGGTGTAGAGCCTGACGACTCATATACATACTCCAGCCCCTTTCCCGTATTCGCAGCTTCAGACTGTGTTCCGTCCGCCGCAAATGCCGTTATTCCCGATGCCATACCTATAGCCGCAAGCACCGACAAGGCCGTTATACCTCCTCGTAGCCTTCTCTTTCTCATCAATTACCCTCCCTTAATTAATTGTTTCGCAGACCATCCCCGCTATAATTGTGCACTATAGCAGAAAAAGTCTTGCAAATATGTAGATTTTTGCCACTTTAACCATTTTACCATAGCAAAGTTGCAAATACTATCAACAAATTCACAAGACTTTTTTATGCATTTTTATATTTTCTGTTATAATTCCGCTATCTTCTCCTGTTGCCAAACAATAATACAAGTCTGAGCAACTGAAGTGATGCTGATACCATAGCTGCCACATATGTCATAGCTGCCGCTGTGAGTACACTTCTTGCACCCTTGAGTTCATCCGGATAGAGATATCCGCTGCCCTCCAGTATCGCCATGGCTCTTCTCGATGCATTGAACTCCACCGGAAGTGTCACAAACTGTAGGACAACAACCAGTGAGAACAATATGATTCCGAGTGTTATAAGGTAATCAACCCTCGGAATGAGAAGTCCTATAAGTATGAGCGGCCATGATATGGCTGAGCCTATATTTGCCGCTGGAATGATTGCTGACCTTATGGTGAGCGGTGCATATGCATTTGCATGCTGTATGGCATGTCCGCACTCATGGGCTGCCACGCCTATCGCTGCGATGGATCTGGAACCATACACGCTGTCCGACAGATTGAGCGTATGCTCCTTAGGATTGTAATTATCAGTCAGATCTCCTGAGATGTGATGTATTGACACATCCGTTATCCCCGCATTCCTGAGTATCATGTATGCGACCTGGTCCGCTGTGTAGCCTGACCGCGATCCCACCTTCTCATACTTCTTGTATGTGGTCTTGACTCTTGCCGACGCTATCATGCAGAGCACCACGCCTATGAGAACCAACAGATATGTTGGGTCAAAATAAAATCCATAATATGGCATATATATCACCTTTTCCTTTCATGTATCCCTGACGGGGGCTTTTGTTTTCCACTATCCTATAGTATATATTGCGCTTCGTCAACAGGTGTGGATGATTCTTCATATAAATTTCATTTTTGCCGGAACTAATTTTATACTTCGTTTTCCTGCCATTTTTCTTATGTCATTTACCTGCAGCTATCTGCCAAGCATCTCATTTACCTTATTCTGCACCTTGACATGATCATACCCTGCCTTCTTCAGCCTGTTCTTTCTGTCATCGCCATTTCCCCAGTCGCCGGCTATGACCTCTCTGGCTATCACATCTATCGATTTCTTCTGTGAACTGCCAGTCTTTTTTGCGGCATATTTTTTCCATGTCGTCTTATCTATATATGACTTGTTAAGATCGAGATTGCCATCGTAACCCGGAAGTCTTCCAACGGATGTGTACTGTCTGATATCACATTCGTATTGACCTTCATTCCATGGATGCTCCTGATATCCCGTCCGCTCGTAATCAGGATACTGTGCAACCCACAGCCTGTATCCCAGGCCCTTTACATTGTCCATGGCGCTCTTCTGGATATAGATCAGGGGCTTAACACCGGTCTTACTGTACACATGATCACACCACTCTTTGCACCATGCCCTGTCACTTCTGCCAAACTGCGGATTATTCTGCCCCTCCCAGTCAAGGACAAGTATCGCCTTGCCCACATATTTCTTACTGTATGCTATGAAATACTCAGCCTCACTGTGGGGATCGCCACCATTTGCATAATGGAATGCCCCCAGGAGTTTTCCCGCTTTCATCGCCTGGTCACAGTGCTTTGCAAAATACCTGTTCTTGTAGTCCGTGCCCTCCGTAGCTTTCACTATCACAAAGTCACAAGGCACCTTGGTTATATCTATAGTATCCTGCCACGCTGATATATCTATACCATCCATGTAGCCCTTTAATGGAACCTTATTAGAAGCCATAAAATTGTCTCCTGAATTCTTTTGTCTGTATATAATATTCCAGACATTGAATCAGGAGACAATCTTAGGATCATTATTCCGAACTTATACTTATCTGTCTCGTATTACATGTGTCACTGTCATAACACCCTTATTCATGCCACCTTTCCTTATCTCCGCCCTTGTAAAACCGCTTGAATATCGATATCAGGTAGTCCCATCCCCGGGTACATATAATCGCAATGACAAATGCCCCGAAAAACGCAGCCACAGGATAATACCACACAAATGCTATGTGATAAAATGATAGTCCAACAAAAAGTCCCACCTCACACACAATGACACTGGTGATCAGAACCTGAAAAGAGGTAGGGATCTTCTTCAGCACTCCTACCTCTTTCGTAAATTCCGTTATTATCGATATCAAAGTACAGCAAACAGCCACCATCACTAGACAAACCGCAAATCTGTCCATATGAGTTCACCTCCTTGTCCATGATATAGTTTAATGTATTCCGGAAGGTGGTATGTGGTTATAAAATATTATTGTGTTCTTAAATCTCTTTTTAAATCCAACCTCGCGTTAATGCGAGGTGTTTTACGTTATATAGGAATCTCCAAAATGTATATATATCAAAATTACTTCTGTATGAAAATAGAATAATGTATTTAACCGGGCAGCCGAGGGGTGTTACACCATATCCGTTCGAGTCTTGGAAGGGAGTGGTGCCTTATGAGTACATATGAGGAATTCATGGTTATATTAACCGTTGCGATACTTATTGTGACAATTCTGAATCATAGAAAATAAGAAAAACACCTCAGCCGGCTAAGCTATGAGGTGTTTCATCTTAAAATGGTTTTTGCCGGACGGATAGGAAGTATCTATCGCTCGGCTGTCTTATTAAGTATATTATACAATATTTTTGACGTTTGTCAAAAATAAAATTCTGAAGTGCAAGATCAAATGCCGCAGCGACTTCATAATACAGAACTTATCATCTTGGAATAATCAACCTTATCCCCATATACTTGTCTTAATTCGTCATATATGTAGTCCTTGATCTTTTCTATTGTTTTATCCTTATATGCGTCCCAGAATGATGATACATCAATATGTATTACATTATACCTATTCATATGCTTTTTGTAGCTTTCTTTAGCCGCTATCTCTGTATCACCAAAAAGAACAGAAGAATCGCATCCCCGGCTATAATACGCATCTATCATTTCTGCCGCATGGGACTTACCTAATCGTCAGGCGTGCCCTCCTTGTTTATTTCAAATGGATTACATATTCTTTAATTTCGCTTGAAGTTCGGCTATTTGAGCTTCAATTTTTGCCTTTTCTTCGTTTCGAGCATTATATTCTGCATCTGGTATCCATTCCATAATTTCGCTTGGTTGGACATGGAGATACTCGCAGATACGATTTAATGTATCTGTTTTGAATATTTCATTTTTGCTGATTTTAGACACAACATTTGTACTTATCCCAGTATCTTTGCACAGTTGTGTCTTTGTTGTTTTGCGTTCATTTAAAAGTGTGTCAAGTTTATAATATACTATCATGTATTCCGACCTCCTTTTATATGCTCAAAGACAGCATATTATTTGACTTTCTTCAAGCAATTAAATACTAATGCACTCTTAAAATATATTTACGTACTTGTGACCATCTACACTTTATGTAGGTGCATTAAAAGGGTAATTTGACGTTTACAGCGAATTTATGCTCTACAGGAAAATCAATCATTCAATATAGAGCTATCAGACACTCTTGAAAGTGATATTGTATTCACTTCTGATGTATATGGATATATTGATGCAGATTATGTTATTACAGTCAAGGAAGTCTACGTATATATGAAGTCCATATTAAAAAACTTTGTAGACTTCTCGTAGACATTTGTTCAGGATAAATATGTAGACATGACAAAAATAGAGAGCCTTTAGATCTCTCTAAAAGCCCTCTAAACCGTTTAAATACTAGGTTTTTATTTAGAACTTACCAGCGTTAGCAGCTTCCTCAACAGAAACAGCTACAGCAACTGTAGCACCAACCATAGGGTTGTTACCCATACCGATAAGTCCCATCATCTCTACGTGTGCAGGAACTGATGATGAACCAGCGAACTGTGCATCACTGTGCATACGTCCGAGAGTATCTGTCATACCGTATGAAGCAGGACCTGCTGCCATGTTATCTGGGTGAAGTGTACGTCCTGTACCACCGCCTGATGCTACTGAGAAGTACTTCTTACCCTGCTCGATACACTCCTTCTTGTATGTACCTGCAACTGGATGCTGGAAACGTGTAGGGTTTGTTGAGTTACCTGTGATAGATACACCAACGTTCTCCTTGTGCATGATAGCAACACCTTCCTGAACATCGTCAGCGCCGTAGCACTTAACTGTTGCACGGATACCATCTGAATATGCCTTCTCGTATACTACATTGAGCTCAGCCTTCTTGTAGTCATACTTTGTCTCAACATATGTAAATCCATTGATTCTTGAGATGATCTGAGCTGCATCCTTACCAAGACCGTTAAGGATAACTCTAAGAGGTTTTTTACGAACCTTGTTAGCCTTCTCAGCGATACCGATAGCACCCTCAGCTGCTGCAAATGACTCATGACCTGCTAAGAAACAGAAGCACTCTGTCTCCTCCTCAAGTAACATCTTACCAAGGTTACCATGTCCAAGACCAACCTTACGATGATCTGCAACAGAACCTGGTATACAGAATGCCTGAAGACCCTCGCCGATAGCTGCTGCTGCGTCTGCTGCCTTTCTGCATCCCTTCTTGATTGCGATTGCTGCACCTACTGTATATGCCCAGCAAGCATTCTCAAAACAAATTGGCTGAATACCCTTTACCTGATTGTAAACGTCAAGTCCAGCGTCCTTTGTGATCTTCTCAGCTTCTTCGATTGAGCTGATTCCATAGCTGTTAAGTACAGCGTTTATCTGGTCTATTCTTCTTTCATATGATTCAAATAATGCCATTGTCTCGTTCTCCTTTCCTCTATTTCCGACTACTCTTTACGTGGATCGATGATCTTAACAGCGCCCTGCTCTGGCTTAACACGTCCGTATGAACCTGAAGCCTTCTCCCAAGCTGTGTTAGGGTCATCACCCTTCTTGATAAAGTCAGTCATCTTTCCAAGAGAAACGAACTGATATCCGATAACTTCGTCATCTGCATCAAGTGCTATTCCTGTTACATAGCCCTCTGCCATCTCAAGGTAACGAACACCCTTAGCCTTTGTTGCATACATTGTACCAACCTGTGAACGAAGACCCTTTCCAAGATCCTCAAGTCCGGCACCAACTGCAAGTCCGTCATCTGAGAATGCACTCTGTGTACGTCCGTATACGATCTGAAGGAATAACTCTCTCATTGCTGTATTGATAGCATCGCACACAAGGTCAGTGTTGAGAGCCTCAAGGATTGTCTTACCCTGAAGAATCTCAGCTGCCATAGCTGCTGAATGTGTCATACCTGAACATCCAATAGTCTCGACAAGAGCCTCCTCGATAACACCCTCTTTTACGTTAAGTGAAAGCTTGCAGGCACCCTGCTGTGGTGCACACCAGCCTACACCATGTGTAAAACCAGAGATGTCTTTGATTTCCTTTGAGTAAACCCACTTTCCTTCTTCTGGGATAGGAGCTGGCTCATGCTTTGCACCCTTTGCTACAGGGCACATGTTTTCAACTTCCTTAGTGTAAATCATTGTGAAACTCCTTTCAAAATATGAATTCTTAAAAGCGGTTCCGAATTCTCTAATTCAAACCATCAGTGGTATTTTCTCACAAAACAGTTATGAAGTCCATAGCTTATTGAAAATTTTTGTCGCATTTGCGTGTACTTTATCAAGTACAGCGCGCCTTATTGAGAAAGTTTTTAACAAGGCACAGTTGTCAGGGTTCATATGTCCGCTTATATCATTTGACCGTAACCATATTCACTTGAACATATGTATTTATCTGATATACAATACTTCTGTCAGAGCACATTCAACCCAGACATGCGCCGCTCCAGGCGCTGCTCAGATACATGATATAAAAAATTAAAACGGAGGTTTTCAACATGAGATTTATAGATATGCACCTTCACACCACCGCTTCCGACGGCTCCTGCACCCCATCAGAGGTGTGCCAGCTTGCCATTGACAGGAATCTTGCAGCGATCGCCATAACCGACCACGACACAGTGGATGGCGTAGCAGATGCAATCACATATGCAGATAACTGGAACAGCACTCTTCCTCCGATCCAGAACAGTGATTCCACCAACTGCTCTGGCTTTTCTGACAGCAGTGACCATCATATCGAGGTAGTTCCCGGCATAGAGATGTCCGCCATCTACAACGGTGTGGAGATCCACATTCTTGGCTTCTATATGGACTACAAGAACCCTGAGCTCATCTCCCGTCTTGCCGCCATCAAACAGGCCAGATACGACCGAAACGAGCAGATGTGTGAGAGATTCCGCGCCGACGGAATAGACATGACCATGGAGAAGCTGCAGCATGGCAATCCTGATACTGTCGTCACAAGAGCTCATTTTGCCAGAATTCTCATAGCCGAAGGCGTATGCAGGGACATGAACCAGGCGTTCAAAAAGTATCTGGGCAAGAAATGCAAATATTACATTCCAACACCAGACATACCGGCCGCCGATGCCATAAGACTCATAAGAACCTACGGCAAGGCTGCCTTCATCGCCCATCCCCTCATATACGGATTTGGATATAAACAGATAGAGGACATGCTTGAAGAACTGAAGCCATATGGCCTTTCAGGGCTTGAGGTCTACCACTCCTCCAACAATGCCTATGAATCCGGAAGGCTTAGGGAGATCGCCAGAAAACACGGGCTCCTCATATCAGGAGGTTCCGACTTCCACGGCGCAGCCAAACCCGACATATCCGTGGGAACCGGAAGGGGCGGCCTTCGGATCACGGAAGCTGTATTTCAGGATATAAAAAAAGCGGTCACTGTATAATGACCGCTTTTTTATTTACTCTGATGATACCTTTATTATATCTTTGACTTCTTATCCTTATCATCATCTGTGACTGTTGATGATCCCTGCTTCTCAAGCTCTGCAACAGCGCTCTTGTGCATCGGTATACGACAGTTCTTGTTGTTACCAAACTCTACGATGATAGTTGAATCATCAACCACATCAAGGATGGTTCCGTAGAAACCACTGGTTGTCATGATATTATCACCAGGCTCCATCTGTGAAAGCATCTGGTCTGTCTTGGCCTTCTGCTTCTTCTGTGGTCTGATCATCATGAAGTAAATGATTGCAGCAAATATGGCAATATATACAACAATAAACATAACTGATGAACCGCCACTGGCCTGTGTTCCTGTTGACGATGATAAAATTGTTGAAAGTGAATTCATTCTCTGATCTCCTTTTTGATTACTCTTCTCCACCAGCAAGGCTCTCAAGCATCGATTTCTTATATGACTGATATCTTCCTTCTTCTATAGCCTCTCTGATGTCTTTCATCATATTATTATAAAAATACAAATTATGCAAGACGCAAAATCTCATACCGAGCATTTCATTTGCCTTGAGCAGGTGTCTGATGTACGCTCTGCTATAGTGCTGGCATGCAGGGCATCCGCAGCCCTCCTCTATAGGTCTGTCGTCTGTCTCAAATCTCGCATTCTTGAGATTCATCTTGCCATGCTTCGTGTACACATGGGCGTGTCGTCCATTTCTGGATGGATATACGCAATCGAAGAAATCAACACCTCTGTCTACCGCCTCAAGTATATTTGCAGGGGTTCCAACACCCATGAGGTATGTCGGTCTGTCCTCAGGCAGATACGGAACGGTCACATCAAGTATGTGATACATCTGCTCTGCTGTCTCTCCTACTGCAAGTCCTCCTATGGCATATCCCGGAAGATCAAGCTCGCTGATTCTCTTGGCGTGATCTATTCTGATATCCTCGTATATGGCACCCTGATTGATTCCAAACAATAGCTGATTCTTATTGATCGTATCCGGCAGACTGTTAAGTCTCTCCATCTCATTCTTACATCTGACAAGCCATCTGGCTGTTCTCGCAACAGAATTCTCCACGTACTGTCTGTCAGCCAGTGCAGGGGCACACTCGTCAAATGCCATGGCTATTGTAGATGCCAGATTCGACTGTATCTGCATGCTCTCCTCAGGTCCCATGAATATCTTGCGTCCATCGACATGGGAATTGAAGGTTACGCCCTCCTCCTTGATCTTCCTGAGTCCCGCCAGGGAGAATACCTGGAATCCGCCTGAATCAGTGAGTATCGGTCTGTCCCAGTACATAAACTTATGTAAACCGCCCATCTGCTTGACTATCTTATCCCCAGGTCTCACATGGAGATGATATGTATTTGACAGCTCGATCTGACATCCTATGTCCTTGAGATCCGTTGTTGCCACAGCTCCCTTTATGGCTGCTGCCGTTCCAACATTCATGAACAGAGGTGTCTGCACTGTTCCGTGAACAGTCTGAAATTCAGCTCTCTTTGCCCTTCCATCCTTACAAAGTATTTTGTACATTGTTATGTAAACCTTTCTTTTTCATTTTTCCGAATCTTACGCTATACTTAAGCGTACTCTTTATAATGCACCATTTAAAGTATATTTGCAAGCAAATTTACAATCCACAGGCATTTACCGCCGAACTTGACCGCATACCGGATGAATACGAGGACTTCCGATACAATGCAGGCAGATTACAATTTTGACAGCCACATATCTTACATACAAAACGGCACCTGTAATTTCACTTACAGGTGCCGTTATATCAATATATAGACTTTCAGTTCTGTTAGCTCCGTGCTAAATCACCACTGAATTATCTGACTTATCACTGCTTCTCCTTCAGCGTAGCTGTAGCAGTCTGCTTCTCGTAGTTACCATTGTTGTTTCTGTAGTATACGATAGTTACCTTATCGCCAGGATTGCAGGCCACGATCTTGTCGTGGAATGTCTCCATATCTGCTATGTCCTCACCGTCAAGGCTGCAAATGATATCTCCTGACTGGAGTCCACACTCCTCTGCTGCTGAACCCTGCTCAACTGATGAGATATATACACCCTCAGGCATGTTCAGGAGCTGTGCGTACTGGCTTGTGATGGTCTGGGCAGATATACCGAGGTAAGCCTGTCCTGATGTTGTTCCATCATTTGACACATTCTTGCCTGCTATCAGGTCATTGATTATATCCTGTACATCTGATATAGGAAGTGCATAGCCCATACCCTCAACGCTTGTATCTGAATACTTGGCTGTGTTGATACCGATCAGCTCGCCCTGCATGTTGACAAGGGCACCACCACTGTTACCAGGGTTGATGGCTGCATCTGTCTGAAGTACCTTTACTGTCTCATCTGAAGCACTTATCTCTCTGTTAAGTGCGCTTATATATCCAACTGTAACTGACTGTCCATATCCAAGTGCATTTCCGATTGCCACGCACGGATCACCCACTGCAAGATCATCCGATGAACCTACCTGAATCTCCTTTATCTCATTCAAAGTGTCATCCGATATGTCCGAAAGCTTAACTGTGACAACTGCTATATCATTGTTCTCAACGTATCCCTTTACCACCGCATCTGCACTCTTGTCATCGACAAATGTAACTGACAATGACTTAGCATTCTGTACCACATGATAATTAGTTGCAAGATACAGGTACTGGTCATCCTTGCCGATGATGATACCTGAACCGGCTCCTGTTGACTCCTGCTGATATGAATTGAACCAGTAATCATATGTTGTTACGTATGTTCCTGTGATCGATACGATGGAAGGCATAACCTTCTTGGCAACCGTTGACACATCGTACACTGTACTTGTCGTGTCTGATGATGCCTGCTTGAGCTGTGGTGCATTGTTCTCTGTTGAACCCTCAGCACTCTGCTCTGTTGTGGTCTGCGAATCTTTGCCGAGAAGCTTATCCGATCCATATCTGACCCCCTGGAATACAACGCCTGCCACAAGTCCGAATACAACAGCCGCTGCAACCACACTTGCTGCCTTCTTGCCAAATCCGCTCTTCCTGTTCTTTGGCTTCTTATCTTTTGCCTTCTTCTGTCTCATATTGTTATCTGAAGGCTTTCCTGTTCCCATATTGTTCATTGGATTGCCTGCCTGATTCTGATAACTCTGATTCATTCTCTGGCTGTCATACCATGCTTCCATGCCATTTACATTTCTCTGAAAACCTGAATATGAAGCGTTCTGTGTACCGACTGTTTGAGCATTCTGCGATGAACTCTGTGCGCCGGCAGTCTGAGCGTTCTGTGCTGAGCCATGTACACCGGCTGTCTGATTGTTCTGCGCTGACTGTGCGCCCTGAACATTCTGTGTCTGCTGTGAAGCATTTGTTGAAGGTCTGTCAAATCTTGAATCTCCTCTATTGTTCATATAGCTGTAATGATACAGACCATCCTGCTGTGGTGCCTGACCACTATTTCCATTCATCTGGTTCTTGTTTTCCTGTTCCATCTCTATCATCCTTTCGCATCTTTATTATCTTAATTCCTGTAATCGGTACCTTTCTCTTTCTTACAGTTGTTACTATACGCAGTAAATGTGTCATATTTGTGTCTTTATTGTTTTAATTCTGTGCACAAATGTTATATACTAGTCAGGTACGATCTCAAATAACCCTTATGGAGGATAATATATGTTTAGAGTATGGGGAAAACTTATAAAAGATAACCACCTCATGAAGGATACCGTGATATGCATATCCGACTACGAGATGACGCGTACCCACAAGGTATACAAGGCCCTTGAGGATATGTGCTACGAGTTTGACCTGGCAAAGCCGGTGTGGCTTAAGAAGAATAAGGATGAGTTTATCCACCACGCCAGAACCAGATTCACAGCGGATAACTTTGTGGAGGATATAGATTTTGACTACCTTGATTTTCAGGTAATAGAGGAGGAATACTAGATGTTTTCTGTCTCTTCAGTGAGCAAAAGCTACGGCAAAAATAAAATTCTGACATATGTGTCACTGTCCGTATCCCCGGGTGAATGCATCGCCCTGCTGGGAATCAACGGATCGGGTAAATCCACCCTGCTGGGAATACTATCAGGAAACATAAAGCCAGACTCAGGGTACTTCGGTTTCGACTGTCAGGCAAATGCTGCTCTGCTCCCACAGGACAATCCACTCATACCGGAACTCACAGCCATTGACAACATCAGACTGTGGCACCCCGGAAGCAGGAAAACAATCATGAACTCCCACAATATGAGCATATGTCAGTCTCTCGGTGTGGATTCATTTCTGGACAAACGTGTCTCAAAGCTCTCCGGTGGAATGAAGAAGAGGCTAAGCCTTGCCATCACGATGATGTCTGACCCGGATCTGCTTCTTCTCGATGAACCTCTGGCCTCGCTTGATCTTCTATGCAAGAACGGGATACTGAGCTATCTCCAGAATTACATATCACATGGAGGAAGTGTCATCATCGCCACACATGAGACATCTGCGCTGGATATATGCAACAAGATATACACACTGAAAAATGGACACATCCAACTGGCCATAGACAGAAATATCTCACCCGGATACACCTCACCTGAAACCTACATCAATCTGATCAGATCATAGCTTTATCTAAAGGAGTTTTATGTTTTACCGACTTATACGAACTGATTTGAAAAGAATAGCTCATTATGGAATATACATGGTAGTCGCAGCATTTGTCATGATGACGGTTTTCCTGTGTCTTGCGTTAAACGCGAACTCTTTTATCTACTCTGATGACCGCTCCGAACCACTTTCAATCGGAATCGTGATGAGTGCAGATTCAAAATTCGCACAGATGGCATACAACACGATATCTGATATGGACAGCTATCGCTCATCATGTGTATTCACAGAATTTTCAGACAAGGATACAGCCCTTTCAAGGCTCTCTGACGGAGACCTGTTCGCTGTGATCTACGTCCCTGACAATATCATAAGCGACATCATGGACGGAACGAACACACCTGTCGAGGTATACTATTCTGACAACCAGTCCATCGATACATTTGTGCTGAATGACCTCTTCCGCTCCACCTCCTCCATGCTCGGCATATCCCAGGCGGCCATATATTCGGTTCAGGCGATAGGAAGGAACATGGAGCTTCCCGAGGATATTCAGGACACGCTCAGCAACGATGTAAATGCCATGTTCATGACGAATGTTCTTGACAGGACTGCCAACTTCACCGTCGACAAGATAAATGCAACCAGAGCAGCAAATACCACCGACTTCTACATAAGTGCGGCGGTCCTTCTCATGATGATGCTGTGCAGCGTTGTTTTCTTCCCATTCCTGCTCGACCTCCCAGCCTCTTACATAACAAAGCTCAGGTCACAGGGAATTGGCAAAGTCAGACGCAATGTCAGCAATTTCATATCCATGTTCATATGGCTGTATATCCTTTATATAACTGTATACATGGCTCTCGCCCTGGCATCACTGTTTATCGATGAATTGCATGTAAATATCCACATGAACGGGATACTGTTCGGAATCGTCATAGCTACATGTGTCGCGGTATATACGCTGCTAATAAGTCTGGTTCCCGCAGGGATACACGGCTGCACACTGCTTCTCACTGTGGTCACTGTCATACTGGCCTATGTGAGCGGCTTATTCATACCGGAAGCCATGCTTCCAAACTTTGCAAAGGATATATGCCATGGATCGCTGCTCAATAAGCTTGTGCAGACACTGTGCATATATTTATCATAAATTTACGGAGATACATCTATGAACCATATAAGACAGATAAACTTACTTATAAAGAGAATACTGTGCCGTCCCGCCATGATCGTCGTTCTGCTGGTCATCCCCGCTGTGCTGATCGCTGTGAGCCTTCTGCCAGCCAGAAAGCAAAGCACCGAGATCGTGTCCGGCGTGTATATTGAAAGTTCTGACGAACACACGGATGCTTTCCTGTCGTATCTCACATCGACATCCACGGGATTTACCTTCAGGCACTATGAATCCCTGAAAGACATGAAGGATGATGTAGCATCCGGCAGGATCGACTCCGCGTACATGGTTCCTGATGGTTTCAGTGAATCAATGATCCACTCTGACGGGAAGCGCCACATAACCGTGTATACAACCGATGGAAGCTCATTCCAGTCTGTGTCCGAAGAATCCGTGTATGCCGCCCTCCTGTATGCATATGCGGCAGACATGTCTGTATGTATGCTCCAGGATCGTTATCTGGCAAATGTCCCATACGACGAGACCCAGGTGTCAGAATACATCAGTGATAGATTTAAGGGATATATCGAAAATGAGGACATTTTCACCATCGAGAGCGGACTCACCGGAAAATACACGGCATCAACAGATATTGCGCCAAACAATTTTCCTGTGGAAATATTGGTTTACATAACTTTGTTCGTATGTTCTCTCCTGGGACTTCAGAACTATCTCCGGGATCTGGACTGTGGGGCTTACTCTATCCTCTCCTCCAGAAAAAAAGCCGGATTCTGTGTAAAAAATATAGCAGCGGGAATTATTCCCGCTGCCATTATCAGCTTTATATCCTTGATCATATATTCCGGCACCAATGGCTGTCTCAATGTCCTGCTGCATATCGCCGCAGTGTCAGTCATCAGCCTTGCTGCTGCACTCATATTCAGAGTGATATTCAGGCGCTATAAGATATTTACTATAGCTCTGCCATTCATCATCATCTGTACTCTTCTCCTGAGTCTTCTATCAATGCTCTCGCAGATGTAGACTCTGTGATCTGCTTTACCAGACATCCATAGCTGTCAGCCGGCACCGCCACATTGAAGCACACATCTGCAGTGTAATCCGTACTGTCTATCAGTGCATCACTGTTGCTGAGAAGATATTGTACCTTACCCGAATCGTTGTAGTTCGTGGTTATCTTCACCAGCTTCATAAGCTGCATCTTATGTATACCCGCATCAGACAGTGCAAGCTTGGCTGCCTCGGTGTATGCTCTCACAAGACCACCTGTTCCGAGCAGTGTTCCACCAAAATACCTTGTGACCACTATACATATATTAACCACCGCATTCCCCATGATAACCTCCAAGATGGGTTTTCCAGCCGTTCCCTGCGGTTCTCCGTCATCAGAGAATCTTAGCAATGTATTCTCGCTGCCTATGGCAAATGCATAGCAGTTGTGCCTTGCATCATAGTGCTGCTTCCTGATCTTCTCGACAAAGGCATATGCCTCTTCCTCCGAGGACACAGGGACTGCATAGCCGATGAATCGTGATTTCTTCTCGACTATCTCGTCCTGCCCCTCCTGTAATATCGTGTTGTATGTCTCTATCATCGCTTCTCCGAATTGCTAGTGAGCAGCTTGCCCAGCTCATCCATAAATGTATTCACATCCTTGAACTCTCTGTACACTGATGCAAATCTTACATAGGCTACCTGATCAAGATCCTTGATCTTATCCATGACTATCTCACCTATGGTCGTGCTCTCTATCTCTCTCACTTCCATGTTGAAGATGGTGTTCTCTATGTCATCTATGCACTTTGTGACTGCTTCCGCTGAAACCGGACGCTTATGGCATGACTTTATGACACCTGACTCTATCTTGGAACGGTCATAAGTCTCTCTGTTCTTGTCCTTCTTGATGACTATGAGAGGTATGGTCTCCACCTTCTCATATGTGGTAAATCTCTTACCACAGGCGTCACACTGTCTTCTTCTTCTGATCGCACTTCCATCCTCCGCTGGTCTGGAATCGATAACCTTTGTATCATCTGCTGAGCAAAATGGGCATCTCATATAATTTTCTCCTTACGATATTATAGTGCAGACGCATTAGAGGCGCTCCGCGCGGCGTCCGCGTCATCGCAAGAAATCTCCCACCTTCGGAGGGACCTTCTTACGATATTATCTTTACTGGGCACTTGGCCTTACATGCACCACAATTTGTACACTTCTCCGGATCTATGTGAGCAAGGTTTCTGTCTATCGTGATGGCTCCAGCCTCACAGTTCCTTGCACACAGTGTACATCCGATACATCCTGCGCTACAGGCTGCCTTGACCTGAAGACCCTTGTCATGGGAATTACATCTGACAAGTCTCTCTGCATCATATGGAACCAGCTCTATCAAGTGTCTCGGGCACTCTGTGACACATTTGCCGCATGCCTTACACTTCTCCTTATTAATTACCGCAATTCCATCTATAATGTCAATAGCCCCGAACTCACATACTGCCTTACATGAGCCATAACCTGTACATCCATATGTACATGCCTTAGGACCGCTGTTTGGATTGTTCTGTGCCAGCTTACAGTCCCTTGGTCCAACATACTCGTATACATCCTTCGCCTTCTCGCAGTCTCCTGCACACTTGACAAATGCCACATACCTTGTATTTTCAGCGTTTTCCACGCCCATGACCTCACTGATCTTCGCTGCCACTGCCTCGCCTCCAACAGGACACGCTGATGGCGGCATCTCACCTTTGGCGATGGCCGCTGCCAGTCCGTCACATCCCGGATAACCACATCCACCGCAGTTATTTCCCGGAAGGAGCTCTCTTACTGCTATTTCTTTCTCATCTACTTCTACCTTAAATTTCTCTCCTGCGACACCCAGAAGGATACCTATCACAATACCTACGCCTGCGACGACTGCCACAGCTATCAATATTCCTGTCATATCCGCACCCTCCTTATATCAATCCTGAGAAACCGAAGAACGCGATTGCCATAAGACCTGATGTGATGAGAACTATAGGGGTTCCCTTGAACGCCTCAGGTATAGGGCTGTGCTCAAGTCTCTCTCTGATTCCTGCAAGTATCACTATGGCTATAGTAAATCCGACTGCAGAGCCACATCCGTTGATGGTACTCTCAAGTATACCGTAACCGCTCTGTACATTTGAGAGAGCGATACCAAGCACGGCACAGTTGGTCGTGATCAGTGGAAGGTAAACTCCAAGTGATTCATACAATGACTTGACCTTCTTCTTGAGGAACATCTCAACAAACTGTACAAGTGCTGCGATCACAAGGATGAACACTATGGTGTTGAGGTACTCAAGTCCGAATCTTCTCAGTATGCCGTAATACACAACGCTGGTGACAAATGAAGCTATGGTCATGACGAACACAACCGCTGCTCCCATTCCGGTTGCTGTGTTGACACTCTTGGACACTCCAAGGAAAGGACACAGTCCGAGGAACTGGCTGAGGATAACATTATTTACAAGTGCCGCTCCGATGGCTAACAATAAAATATTCATTATCTCTTACCTCCCTTTCCTTTTTTCTTCTTTATATGAGCCATTGTCTCCTTGAGCTTTATGTCGGAATCTGCTGGCTCGTTCTCTGCAGAGTGTTCTGGCTGCTCTGCCTCCGTCGGCTGATCCGTTGATGGCTGCTCTGCTGCCACTTTGTCTGCTACTTCCTGATCTGCTGTTGGCTGCTCTGTTGACTTCTCATTCTGGAGATTGTCCTGACTGTCTGACTGAGTCTCTGTAACAGTCTGCTGCTCCTCATCTGGCGTCTTTTCCTGCTGAACTTCCTCAGCATGCTCCTTAAGCATCTTTCCTGTCGCATTCGGAACAAGCTTTATGTCGGCGAGGACTGACTCTCTGGTCGGTGCATATGGGCTGAGTCTTGGCTCATCCTTCTTCGCCTCATCTGGCTTGTCAGCCTCTGGCGCTGTATTCTTTGCTGCATCCTTATCTGCCGCTGAAGGTGTCTCTTCCTGCTTCTTAACCTGTTTTGCATCCGCTGAAGGTTTCGCCGGAGCCTCTGCTGCCTTTACAGGAGCCGGAGTCTCTGAAACCAGCTTGCCACAACATGCTGCATTGATACAGCCTGCACATGAGTCCGGTCTGCATGCTGCCGGGATCTCCTCTCCATTTGCCAGTGCCTCAGCTGCCTTCTTTGCATTTCTCTTGTTGATAAATGCTATGATGAATGCAAGCACGAAGAATGCACCAGGTGCAAGTACGAATATTGTTATAGGTGTGTACAGGCTGAGTGCATTGCCTATACCCTTTATAATTCCCGATGAGTTCTGAAGTAAGTTGCCATCTCCAAGTATCTGGAATCCAAATACACAGCCCTTTCCGACAAGCTCTCTGAACATTCCTATAAGTGTAAGGCCAACTGTAAATCCAAGGCCCATTCCAAGTCCATCAAATATAGATGGAAGTACCTTGTTCTTGGAAGCATATGCCTCGGCACGACCAAGGATGATACAGTTTACAACTATAAGTGGTATATACAGTCCAAGGCTGCTGTTGAGTGATGGCAGGTACGCCTGCAGCAGAAACTGTATGATAGTAACAAACGAAGCTATGATAACTATAAATGATGGTATTCTGACCTTATCAGGTATAACCTTTCTGAGTGCTGAGATCATGAAGTTGCTGAGCACCAGGATACATGTGGTCGTAAGTCCCATTCCTGCGCCATTGATGGCTGATGATGTAACCGCAAGTGTCGGACACATTCCAAGCATCTGTACGAAGGTCGGGTTCTCTTTCACAATACCATTATATAAACGCTCTGTACATTTTCCCATTACTTGTCACCTCCGTTCGACGCTGCAGATGAATCAGCAGCACCGCCATTTATGGACTTCACATACTCAAGTCCCGCATTCACCGCATTGGTAACCGCATTTGTTGTGATGGTAGCTCCTGACAGGGCATCTATCTCCTCGTCCACTGTGGCACCTGACTTGGTGTACTGGAACTTGTCGACCTTCTTTCCTGCAAACTGTGACTTGAAGCTGTCTGTGTCAGCCTCCATACCAAGTCCTGCAGTCTCTGAGAGTGACAGGAATGAAATTCCATTTGTCGTTCCATCCGCTCTGACTCCCATGGCAAGCTGAAGGTCTCCACTATACGCCTCATGTGATGTGACAGTCACAACATATCCAAGTGCTGAACCATCGCTGCCCTTTGCTTCCACGATCTCATCTATATCTGCGTTATATCCGGCATCTGACAGGATCTTTGCAGCCGCATCGGCATCAAAGTCAGCATAGCTGTCAAACGAATCCGCATCATCGAATACCGCCTTATATGCCTCTTCCTTTGCTTTCTGCTCTGTAACTGCTATAGGATCCTTTGTGATCTTATATACATAAGCCAGTGCAAATCCTGCTATGACTGTGATTATCATGATTGCTATAGTTGCTATAACAATCGACTTTGTATCCATCTTGGACTTTGTTCCGGCTGTGTCACCCTGGGCTGCAAGCTCTGCGCCCTCTCCGAAGCTCTTCGGCTGTGTCCATCTCTCAATGAGTGGCACAAGCAGGTTGGAGAATATGATCGCATATGATACGCCCTCTGCTGATCCTCCGTATATTCTGAAACAGAATGTGAGTATACCAAGTATCACACCGAACAAGGCCTTACCCGCAGGTGTGATAGGTGATGTAACATAGTCAGTTGCCATAAAGAATGCTCCAAGCATCAGACCACCACCGCACAGGTGTGCTGCGAGGAATGTAAGATCAAAACCTCTACCCGATGCAACCGCATATATCATAATGAGCACCGCAAATGTTCCTATATATGTAAATGGAATAACCGGCTTTATAACTCTTCTGATCAGAAGATAAGCCGCACCAACAAGTAAACATACAACTGATGTCTCACCTATGGTTCCCGGTATATTTCCAAGAAACATATTGAGTACATTGACATTTGCCAGATCCCCTGTGTTCTTGAGCACTGCAAGAGGTGTAGCAGTTGTCACACCATCATACGAGAATGATGTCATTCTTCCTGCAAATGATATGAGAAGGAAACATCTTGCGCCCAGCGCCGGATTCATGAAGTTGAATCCCAGTCCTCCAAAGAGCTGTTTAACTATTATAATGGCAAATGCACTTCCGAGTATCGCCATCCACACCGGTACATCCGGTGAGAGGTTCAGTGCAAGAAGAAGTCCTGTTACAACTGCACTGAGATCGCTTATGGTTACTTTTCTGTTCATCATCTTCTGGTACAGCCACTCAAACAGCACGCATGAGACCACGCATGTGAGTATAAGTATCATAGCGTTCAGCTCGAAGTTGATGATTCCAAATACGGTTGCCGGAAGCAAAGCAATGATCACATCCAGCATAATGCTCTGTGTACTTCGTTTATCTCTGACATGTGGAGATGACGAAATCTTAAATGTATTATCCAATGTGTACACCTCCTACTTCTTTTTATTCGCAATGATGGATTTTCTTGTTCCCGCAATGGTCTGTGTCAGATGTCTCTTCGCCGGACACACATACGAACAGCATCCACACTCACAACACTCCATTCCGTTGTGAGCCAGGAATCCCTCTGTATCCCCATGCTCAGCCAGTGAAGCAAGCATCGAAGGAACAATACGTCCCGGACACACATCAACACAGCGTCCGCATCTGATACAGTTGCTCGGTTCAAGGTCTGCCACCTCGTCATGTGTCATACACAGCAGTGCCGACACTCCCTTGGTTGCAGGAACATCCAATGAGAAAAGTGCCTTTCCCATCATAGGACCGCCTGAGATCACCTTCTCAGGAACCACACCATCCTTAAATCCACCCGCAGCCTCTATAAGCTCCTGACAGTTTGTTCCTATCCTCACCATAAGATTGCATGGATTCTCTATGGCATCACCTGTTATGGTGACTATCCTTGTGTAGAGTGGTCTTCCCTCTATAACTGCCTCATATATGGACACGATGGTATCAACATTGTGAACTATACATCCAGCATCCGCTGGAAGCATCTTGGAGTTGACATATCTTCCAGTGTTAGCATATATGAGCTGACGCTCGGCACCCTGAGGGTACTTGGTCTTCATCACATGGACTTCGATCTTGTCATTGTCCTTTACCTTATCCCTGAGAAGTTCTATTGCCTCTGGCTTATTATCCTCTATGGCTATGATTCCCTTTGCATGATCAAACAGATTGATACATATCTCAAGTCCCAGTATCAGCTTGTCCGGTTCCTCCATCATCCTTCTGTAATCCGAAGTAAGATATGGCTCACACTCTGCACCATTTACTATTATGTAGTCGATCGCATCCTCGTTCTTCGGGGACAGCTTGACATTTGCAGGGAAACCGGCGCCGCCCATTCCTACTATTCCGGCCTCCTTGATGATCTCCTTCACATCCTCTCTATACAGAGTGGACAGATCTTTTACATTTGCTGCAAAGTCGATCTCCTCAAACAGGCCATCATTCTCTACAACTATTGATTCAACCTTTGATCCACCAGGCACATATCTCGGCTCGATTGCCTTGACCTTTCCCGATATGGATGAATGTATATTTGCTGACACGAAGCCACTGGTCTCCGCAATCTTCTGACCAACCAGGACTCTGTCGCCCTTCTTCACTATAGGTGTGGCCGGTGCCCCTATATGCTGACTCAGCGGGTACACGCAGTCACCTTTTGGAAGGTATTCTCTGACAGGCTTTTCCATTGACAATTCTTTGCCTTCATATGGATGAATTCCGCCCAGAAATGTTAACAAACCCATGTTCTACCTCTTTTCCTTATATATTTTTATTAAAAAAATCTCCCTATATAATAACGCTTTAAGCCCTCAAAAACAACCTAAATGGGGATATATTATCATTTTAAAATATGGAAATTCTTCTGCTTATCCGCATAAAAAACGATCACATATAAGATATAGACACTTATGTCTTTTCTGTATCTTACATGTGATCATTTATAAATTCATTCGGATATCATTCTAATATTCTATGGACGGAAGCTTTCTGACAAGCACAGCCCCCGCCAGGCCTATGCACACACCGGCTATAGTTCCCGATATGCACAGCACCGGCATATACAACATGATATTGCCACTCTTCATGAGAAGTGCTGCCATTGCTATTTGCCCTGCGTTGTGGCTCACTCCGCCTAGTATGCTCGTTCCAAGGAGACCAAACAGATCCTTTTTCCTGCAAAGCGTCATGACCAGAAGTGACAACACCGCTCCCGCCATGCTGTATACCATAACCGTCATATTGCCAAACAACAGCGATGACAGCGCCACTCTCACCAGTGACACTATCCACGCATCTGATATCCTCAGCCTGTACATGACAACTATGGTGACCATATTTGCAAGTCCCAGCTTGATTCCCGGAACAGCTATATTCACCGGGATCATGGATTCAAGATAGGAAAATACCATGGCTATGGCCACGAACATACCTGTGTATGTGATCCTTTTTGTACTCCAGCCATGCATTCTATCCACCGCCGTCTCTGAACTTTTCTGATCATTTTTATCCCTACTGCACATCTATATCTCTTTCCCTGCCACCTTGTATCTCTATGACAAGCTTGTGCGGAAGACAGGTTATAGTCTCTCCTCTCCTGCTCTTCCAGCCCATATTCACGCACACCTTATCCGGGCAGTCCGCATCACCGACACTGATCTTCCCAGATTCAACCACAACAGTGTTGCTGCCCCTGTCCGTGTTGAACTCATAGGTATCGTCGACTGTCATGTCTATGGTCTGCACCAGTTTGTCATCTATATACACATCCGCGGTATTGCCCGTCGGAAGCACAAGCCGCATGACAAGCCAGCATATAATTCCCGCTACTAAAAGGACTACACACAATATCAGATCTTTTTTTCTAAACCATCCTGCCATATCTTCACATCACTCTGCCAATTTATAGTCTTCTGCCGTTATGGTGAATCGGTCCTTCAGGCCTTCACTGACATACACATTCTTATCCTCATCTATGATGACGGCCTCCGCACCATACTCCTGAATGGTCTTCATAGCCTTATCCTTATCCATCAGCATACACAGTGTGGACAAGGCGTCACTGGTCAGTCCGTTATCACACACTACCGTGGCCGCTATAGTGCCATTCCATGCCGGATATCCTGTCCGGGGATCAAGTATGTGGTGGTATCTCCTGCCATCCTGCTCAAAATACTTTTCATAATCTCCCGATGTGGATACAAATGCCGTCTCCCCATCGCCAAAGCTTATGACACCCATGGTCGTTTCCTCTCCGGCTCTCGGATTCTTGACACCGACCTTCCAGGCTGTACCATCAGGCTTGCTTCCGTACACAACTATACTTCCGCCCAGGGCCACACATGCACCGGCCGCATCAGTACCCTTGAGATACTCTGCTGCCATGTCGCAGCCATATCCCTTGCCGACTGCTCCCAGATCAAGCATCATACCAGGCTCTGATATCCTTAACGTATCGCCATCCACACTTACCTTTGACACATCCACCAGCCTCAGTGCACTGTCTATATCCGCCTGTGATGGAATCTCTGTCCTGCCATCTTCTATCCCCCACACATCCGCCAAAGGCCGTATGGTGATATCCAGCAGATCGTCATGAGCCCTCGATATGTCAAGCGTCTGCTTCAGCACACCCGCAAACTCACTGCTCACCGTGATATCCTCATCAGGCTTATATGTGGTGTTCACCCTGTATATCTCAGAGTCCGCTGAGCGCCATGACAGCACATCCTTGTCCAGGCTGTCTATGAGCTTCAGCATCCCGTCTATATTCTCACTGCCATGGCTTCCATACACTGTAAATGACGCAGCCGTTCCCATGGTGATCGTGTTCCTTGTATATTCACTTTCACCTGACCGTCTCACGCCTGATATGATGACCATAGCAATCACAGCCACCATGACAACCACTACGGCTGCTATCCTGTACCATTTCTTCATGGTCTGCCTACCTCTGTGTTATTTCAGATATTCATCGTGAACCTGTTCTCTCAGCGAATATCTGAAGGATTTCTCGTACTCCACATTCTCATTGATGCTGTGGTTTACCTCCTCGAAGAAGCTCTGGTTGATGATATCCATGGAGTAGAATATCGGGTAGTTACTGTTCTTCTCCCACATCATAACTCCACCATCCACGGATTCCTTACCGTACTCCTTCTCGTAGCGCTTCTTGCAGTCTCCACTGCACAGATATACATGACACAAACCGTTGAGGGTCTTCTTCAGCATATCCGTTCTGAGTATATATCCATCACAGTCTATCGCCCAGTCCGGTATCTCATCCGGCTTCACTATGACTATGATCGGCATATATCTGTCAGGGCTCTCAACAATCGCATTCAGCTTGTCATAGCTGATCTCCTCAGGGCTTGATCCCTCCTCCATGACTATCCCGGCGTCTACAAAGCCAACCTGATTGAACATATCCTTCATGAACTTTGGCCTGCTGTATCTTCTCTCCTTGACGTTGATGGTCTCACATATGTTCTCCACATTCACATCATATATATCCCCGGCACTCACCATATCCACTGTCACATGCCATATAGCACCAGCCTCTGAATTGCTTATGTGCTGGAAATCCATATGAAACTCACCGGCCTCATATGTTATATATACCTTATATCCTATGGTGGAATAATCCACACTCGTGAGTTCCTCGGGCATCTGTGGGAACACCATACTGATGTGCTCTCTGACCCATTTGTATATGATCTCACACGCCTTGTCATAACCCGCCGCAGGTATTCCTACCCTGTGGCTGTACACAACATTCGGAACCATAGGCTTTATCTCAGTCTTCACCTCTGGTCTGACCGCTGGAACGAACTGCTCCTTGTCAAGCAGCCTTGATATATACTCGTTGTGGACTATCTCCTTGTTGATCAGATAAATAACTCTGTCAGGAGTCAGCTCCTTGTGATACTTCTTGTTGAGCAGTATCTCAACCAGTTCGCGCTTGCTCACAGTGTGGAACTGCGCCACGATGTCCGGATTGTTGTCCAGATATTCCCTGAGCTCAGGCTTAAGCGGATCCTGCGTGATCCTGAGCCTGTATTTGCTTCTTATGGCATTCTCCCAGTTCTTCTCCTTGTACTGTGAGTCGTGAATACTGTTGAAAATCTGCATGATAGACCAGTCGCACAGCTCCAGATTGGCTATGATACTGTTCATGACTCTGGACAGATCCTCATGTCCAGTCCACAGATCGGTCTCCTTGGAATCAGAACCCAGCTTATACTTATATCTCATCTCATGCTCTATCTCATGCCAACCCTCGAAGAGCACCGTCCTGAGCTGTACCTCAAATGTCTGGTCAAATGGCTTGTTCCACACACTTGCAGGTATGTTTCGCAGATATTTGCTCGGTATCCTGAACACACCGTTACATTTCTGTGCCTCAAATTTGTTCTCCTCATTCTTCGTCTTGGACCAATTGTCCAGAAGAAACGTCTCCTCAAGTATCTTCTCACATATATCCATGTCCTCCAGATAGAACAGGTTGATTCGTATACCTATGATATCCTGAATCTTTCTTCCACCTTCCTGCATGGAGTATTTACCAGTCTCCAGCTTGTGCAGAAGTGACGATTCTGACTTGATTCTCGATGTACTGTTAAAATATATTCCCGCATTGTTCAGCTTCGTGACAAGAGTGTTGAGCAGACTCATCTTCACATTGTTGATCTCCTCTATCTCCTGTTCCTGAAGAAGCTTCTCGTCACTATTATAGTCATAGATGCTATAATCCATTCCATCATTCCTTTTCTGTAATTATATATCAATCCGCCCTGCGGCGTCTTTCCTATATCCACGTATATCTTTATCTAGTATATCACAATAATTGTGTATTTTGCTTAAAATAATATGAACATTTTATAAAAAACAGTGCAATTCCACCCTTATAGTATAAAATCCACTCCATTTTCTTGCGAAAGTAAAGGCTTGTATATATAATTAAAAGGCTAGAACACAAATGAGAGGTTAAATTATGATTTTAGACTGTCAGAACATCTGCAAAGCATTTGGCACAGATGTTATATTGGACAATATTTCTTTTCATCTTGAGGAAAAGGAGAAAATGGCTATAGTCGGCATAAACGGCGCCGGCAAGACCACTCTTCTCAAGATAATAATGGGTGAGGAAAGTGCTGACTCCGGTCAGGTCATAGTGTCAAAGGACAGGACCATCGGTTATCTGTCCCAGTATCAGGAGAGCAATTACAACACCACTGTCCGCGGAGTCATGATGGATGCACTAAAGCCTATCCTTGAGCTTCAGGACAGGATGCGCGAACTTGAACACACTATGGCTGAGCAGTCCGGTGAGGAGCTTGAGAAATCTTTGGAGCTCTACAACCGCTACACCCACGAATTCGAATATAAGAACGGCTATAGCTGTGAGAGCGAGGCAAATGGAGTTCTCAAAGGACTAGGTTTCTCCAAGGAGGATTATGACCGCCACACGGACTCTCTGTCCGGTGGCCAGAGGACAAGACTTGCACTCGGCAGACTCCTCATGGTGAAGCCGGATATCATCATCCTCGATGAGCCGACAAACCATCTGGACATGGAATCCATCTCATGGCTTGAGGGCTTCCTGTCATCCTACCAGGGAAGCGTCATCATCGTCTCCCACGACCGTTATTTCCTCGACAAGATCGTGACCAAGATAGTCGAGCTCGACAATGGCCACAGCCAGGTATACAATGGCAACTACACCTACTTTGCACAAAAGCGTGCAGAGATCCGTGAGAACATGATGAAGGCATATCTCAACCAGCAACAGGAGATCAAGCATCAGGAGGAGGTCATCACGAAGCTCAAGCAGTTCAACCGTGAGAAGTCCATCAAACGTGCAGAGAGCCGTGAGAAGATGCTCTCACGTATAGAACGTCTCGACAAGCCAACCGAGGTTGCATCCGAGATGAGGATCACTCTTGAGCCAAATGTCTTAAGCGGCGAGGATGTTCTTACGATCGAAGGACTCTCCAAATCATTTGGCGACAATAATCTGTTCTCAGGAATAGATATGGATATCAAACGTGGCGAACACGTCGCCCTGATAGGTGGAAATGGAACCGGAAAGACAACCATACTGAAGATGATCAACAGGCTTGTATCCAAAGATGCCGGAGCTATCATACTTGGATCACGCGTCAAGATCGGTTACTACGATCAGGAACATCAGGTACTCACGATGTCCAACACCATATTCGACGAGATAAGCGACGCCTACCCTGATCTGTCCAACACCAGAATCCGTAATGTCCTTGCGGCATTCCTCTTCACAGGTGAGGACGTGTTCAAGAGGATACAGGATCTGTCAGGTGGCGAGCGTGGACGTGTGTCCCTTGCCAAACTGATGCTCTCTTCCGCCAACTTTCTTATTCTGGATGAGCCGACGAACCACTTGGATATCACATCAAAAGAGATCCTGGAGAATGCCATAAGGAACTACACCGGCACTGTCCTGTATGTATCTCACGACAGATACTTCATCAACCAGACGGCCACAAGGATCATCGAGTTAAGGGACAAACAGCTCACAAGCTATATAGGCAATTACGATTACTACGAGACCCACCGAACGTATTCCACAGATTCAGGAAGTCCATTCACTCCAATAAGCGGAGTCTCTGACGCACCGGCCCAGACCTCTCCCGCTGTCTCACAGGCCAAGCTCTCATGGCAGGAAAGCAAAGCTGAAGCGGCAAGGCAGCGCAAGAAGGCAAATGACCTGAAAAAGCTTGAGGCATCCATCGAGGAACTTGAGAACAGGATCGCAGAGATCGATGAACAGTTTCTTCTTCCTGAGAACGCCACAAATGTCGGTCTGCTGAACGACCTCACAAAGCAGAGGAACGAAGCCGACACAGAACTCAACGAGCTCTACACAAAATGGGAGGAACTGTCCGAGGAGGACTGATGGCGGGATCGCTCATGTCAAACCTGCAGGCTTAACTATATCAACAAATACAAAAAACACCATATACGACTACAGCAAAGAGGATCCATATAAGGTATCCACTCACCGTATTCATATATGGTGTTTTCTTTGTTATCATGCACAGTCTCCTGTACATCTATTGTTCATACATGTCTCATGCACAGTTCCCTGTACATTTATGTCAATCTCTCTACATTCTAATGTCTCACATGAATTATCTTCATGGCATACTGTCCCGACAGATCATATGCAGAATTGCTTATATAGACCTGATCGCTGCTGCCCATTCCACCCTGAATGATCCAGTATTCAGGCATATTTCCGCTGTTAGAACCCCAGTCATGCACATATGCCTCACATGCCGAAGCCGGAACTCCAAGCTTTCTCAGATACTGCTTAAGTGCAATCGCTGAAGAGAACTTTCCAAAATAGATTCCGACATGGGTCGGCTCTCCATTCGTATAGTAGACAACTATATCACCAGGCAGGAGCGCATCGTATGAGAAGTCCTCCCTGTCCGCTGTGAGCTCGTAATCCGTCACCTCACCCCAGCTTCCATTCTGCGCCAGAATCGCCTTGGCAATGACCTTGCGGAGTGCCCAGTCTGAGCATATATTTGATGAACTGATCACGAATCCGCCATTTGCAAAGTCTGTGTACTTGACTGACATATCACTTCCCGGAGTGCTGCTGCCTGCGTATCTAAGCGCATTTGCCACAAATACATTGCAGTAGATTCCTGTCTTGCCCAGATATTCATTGACAACCCTCTTCATCCATTCATCAAAATCCCAGCTTATCGAATCTGTCTTGAAGCATCTTCCCCAACTGTCAAATTCATACTCCACATCACCCACTACTATCTTCGTGAGTTTACTGCAGCGTCCATTTGCATCGCTGAAATAATACACCTTCTTGTTGTTGATCTTGGCGTTCTTAAGACCCTCAGACTTGTCGTTGAGTAGCTTGCCACTTCTGTACTCGGAATATCCTGTACTCTCGTCATAATACACATATTCAGTTACAGTTCCCTCATCGCCTACATAAGCCGCACTGTAATCACTAATCGTCTGCCAGCCCTTTGTTCTGACAGCCTTACCTGTTTTACCAAAGTAACTGCAGTTGTCCTGCAGTCTCACCACAGAATTCTTCTTTACTATCCATCTGTTATTCGAGAATACTCTGTACGTGTCTGCATATCCCGATACAGTATGTGTCGATCTGTAATATATCGCATCAGATATTCCCGTGCTGTCCGTGTGGAGCACAACATGTCCAAATGAAGGTATCCACGCATTCACCGCAGCCGTCCAGCCGCCCTCGCTCGCCACCTTCTGACATCTGTATCTTATGCCGTCCACCTGTACAAAATAGGTTGCCTCTCCGTTTCTTATGTAATACTTCTTATCCCTTGAGATCTCATACCACTTCGTGACGTTGCTCTTCGCACCGTTCACAAAGTAATAATATCTTCTGTTTACCTCGTATACACCGGTTGCCGTACTGGTCCATTTCCCCGACGAATACTGGTACAGTCTTCCCGACTGCATCCGCCTTACTGCCTTGCCGTCCACCGCAAAATAATACACGCAGTTTCCTGATGTGATCCAGGTCGATCTCACCGCAGCGCCGTCACTTCCAAAGTAATAATAGTCTTCTCCAAACTGCTTCACCACGTTCTTGACCGGAATACCCGCTTCGTAGTAGTACACTCTGGAATTTTCTGTTCTGAGTCCCTTGTACGCATTTCCATTCTTGTCAAACAGGACTTTTATATTATTTACCATGACAGCCTTATTCTTGACGGTGATCCTGACTGTTCCATTATAGCTGTAGAAATAATTGCCGTGATAAGCGCTCACAACATGCCCATCAAAAAGCTGGATATACTTCACATCATTTCCAGACATGCTTCCGGATATATCCGCGTCAACAAGCTCCCCTGCCGGTGAACTGCTGCCATATTTGTACCAGCCATCCCCCACAACAGCCTTGCCACTCACAAAGTAATCACAGTACCCGGATCTTGTGAACAGTCCTGTCGCCGGACTGCCCTCGGTATAATACACTCCATTGTAATATCCTGTCAGAGCTACAGAATAGTCCCTGGCAAATGTAAACTTTTTGAGCTCTATGGTATTGCCGCTCTTAACACTCATGTTGACATATCTGCTTGAAGAATTATAATTCGCTGACTTCAGCATCTCAAAGCTGGTGTCTGTGTAGCTTCCGTTATACTGCACATTTGCATCGCTGTCATCCGCTGCGACAAGATAAAACTTGGAGTTATATCTTATCAGTGCATATGTGATAAGCGTATCACTGTCCTCACCTGAACCAATGAAGTAACTCTCGCCCTCCGCAAAGCTGAGTCTGAACATGCCATCGGTGGAGTTCGTAAACACATACGTACTGCTGTTCATCTTAAGTGCTGTTTTCTCCACCACGCTGGTAGGCGTCGCCACCCCCGGAGCCTCCGTATCCGCATATACAGATGCAGCCACATCCCCTGCAGTCTCCGCTTTGGCCGTCATGTTCCCCACACACGCCATCTCCGTCAGCAGAACAAATGCCACAGCGATGAGCAGAGCAAGAAATCTTACGTTATTCGACTTATACAATCCCTTCCTTATTGTCCTCAACATACTTCCTCCTGAGTATTTATTATGTATCTATAGTACACGATTTTGGCTGCATGTGAAATACAATATCTGATATTTTTCCGATATCTTCTCCACAAATTTCTTCGCCCCCACCATATTTCTGTCATCAAGATTGACAAATGGATCATCCATTATGAGCATCGGCTTTTCATCCTGATACATGCTGTCCACTATTGCAACTCTTACACACACTCCGAGGATATCCGCCAGTCCCGAGCTCAAGGTCTGAGAATCCCTGTACATTCCCTGCTCTCTGTACCTGATTGTCATATCCGGGGCCGCCTGTACATTTCCTGCATGCTCTCCTGTAACGCACTCATAATACCTGTCAAATGCCTCCATGACTGGCACCGAATGTCCCACTGCAAATGTATCCCTGGCCTCCCCCAGCAGCTCGTACGCCTTTACGTTGAGCTCGTATCTGTGCAGATCGTCTTCCAAAGCCTTTTTCTTATCCGCCAACGATGCCTTCACAGCAGCTATCTCCTGTCTTCGAAGCTTGAGCTCCGCCAGTTCCCTGGCATACTCGCCAAGTCTCATGTTTTCTGCCATATAGACCGACATCTCCTCATCCATATCGGATTCGTCATCGGCTGTATATATATCATCTGATCCGTCCGATCTGGTATCATCAGCGGCATCCCCCGGCTCTTCCACCTTATTCTTCCTGTGCCTGATCTTTTCATTTATCCCGCGTATAATGTAGTAGATTCCGAGTACACAAAACATACCTGCACATACAACAAATATAATCATAGCCATATCGTCAGGTTCTTCTATTCCAAGCATAAATTTCCACATTCCCAGAGATAAAAGTGCTGCGATCAACTCACAAAATCCTGTCATGATATATTTACTGCCACGTTTTTTATTATTTACGCTACTTCCAATGCTTTCTAGTTTTTCTGCATTATCTGCCTCTGGCTTCGCTGATTCCGGCTTCAACGGTTCATGCTTTACAACGGCTTTCTGTCTCTGCCGCCTCATCCGGTTCTGATTCTGCATTTCTATCTCACGGATATTTTTATTCAGCTCATTTATACTTCTGTCTATTCCATCAAGCTCCCTGACCTGCTCACGCATCCCATCAAGCTCATATTTTCTCCTGTACAGTTCCCCTGTCCGCTTGGTTGGCGACTGCCTGTTTATAACATTCTTCAGTATCTGTCTGGCATTCTCATAATTGCTTATATCATCCGTGCTGTCAGCGATATTACCAAGCTTAGCACTTATCCCATCCGTCGCCCAGGTCCGGCAGTCATCCTGCCCTATGTACATACTTCTCACAAATGACGCAGAATCCACATGAAACAGCTCCTCCCCAAGCTTATCCGTGAACATTCCTGTTACAGCATGAGTCGCCTCGTCGTATATCACGCATTTGTCATCGCTCTTCTTCGCGCCAAATGTCCTCTGAACCCTGTAGTTTCTGCCCCTGCTCTCAAATACCAGTTCTCCGCCATAGGCAGCCCCCGACCACGGGCGATATCTTTTTCTTTCATTCTCAATGTCATTTCTCTTCGTCTCACCGTCGAAGCCATACAGCATGACCCGGATAAAAGCAGCAAGAGTCGACTTACCCCAGCCATTATCCTGGACAAATGTATTTATCCCATCCTCGAACTGGACTTCCATGTTATTCAATTTGCCAAATCCATCTATATAACAAGATATCAATCTCATACTTAAAATATCTCCTCGCCCGCAAGAGCCCTGAGTCCTGTCTGGATCACATATGCCTTGTCATTTTCACTCATATCCTGCCCCATGACCTTCCTCACGAATTCGCCCTTGAGGGACGCATCATTCATATACCTCGTGTAATCCACCTGAAAATCCGTGTGATCCAAGATCTCCATATAGTAGAACGAATCCTGAAACTGCTTAGTCAGATAATCCGTGTTTATCTCGCTCTCAACATTTACCACGCCTGTGAGGGATACCCTCACCATGTCCCTGGACTCATCTTCCATGGTCCCCGGCAGTTCCTGATATAGTCTGTCTGCGATCATGTCCGCCGCATCAGAGCTTGACTCTGCCCCTGTCACGTCCACTTCCACATCGAACAGCCTTCTATAGGCAAATGACACAAATTCGGTCTCAACCGTATGCCTCCTCTCATCCACATCAAGCACCATAAAGCCGTGCTCACCACACTCGTCAAAGCCCCTGCCCTCCAGACATCCCGGATAGCAGTAGAATCCCCTGTGATCAAGGCTTTCCAGCTTTCTTCCGTGCACATGTCCCAGTGCCAGATAATCTATGCCTCTTCCCCTGAGTTTCTTCAGGCATACATCATTCATGTTGCGAGCCCTGCCATATTCCTGCTCCTGTCCGTGGAGTGTGACAATATTTATATCGTTCTCATACAGTTCGAGTTCATCATATATGCTGTTGCAGTTTTCGTCATTCAGCACAGTGCCCGCGATCACTATACGTGATCCCTTAAGCTGATACTGCGTCCACTCATCTCCGAATAAATACAGATTCTCTGGGAGTCTCCGCCCCGCAAATAAGCTTTCATCCGGGTCATGATTTCCCCTCAGATAGAACACATCTATGTCAGCATACTTCGCTATCTCCCCCAGAACAACATTTATCGTCGTGGCAGACACTGTCTCTGAATCAAAGAGATCCCCCGCTATTATTACCGCCTGCACGTCATTCTCTGCAGCATACCCGAATATTTTCCTGAATGTGTTAAGTATCTCATTTCTTCTGCCTCTGGCTCTTTCTCTTCCAAGATGTGCACTCATGGCTGAATCAAGATGGATATCCGCACAGTGTATTATTCTCATAGTTCCTCAACCTCAGTCATCTCTATTCTTTTTCTATATTAACATAATACGTAAAAATTTGCTCATAAAGAATAAAATCCACGGCATATGCCGCGGACCCTGTCTACATCATATCATATACCTCCTGTCTGATACACATGTGTTTTCTCTCTGTATTCAACAGTAGAAAACTGTCTCTTAAGTTCATACATGAAGTATATTGCTCCTTGATTTTCGTTCCGTAATTATTACGGATTTTGTTTTTTCACAAACAAAAAACGCCAGAAGCCTTGTAAAATCAAGGTTTCTGACGCCTATCAAGCAGGGGATGAGAGAATCGAACTCCCACCAAAAGTTTTGGAGACTCCTATCATACCATTTGACCAATCCCCTATATACAGAAAAAATTTAACACCTGCTGCAGCGTTAAATTTTCCCGGTACTTTTTTATTCTGTACCTTCAGAATTTCACACAGAAAGAGGTATCTTCTAAAGCTTATCTCTTATAAACCTCTAAGGATAAGTCCTCGACCTATT